>JAZQFD010000028.1:0-65480 GCA_045539335.1 Eubacteriales bacterium | reverse complement strand
GGCATTTCGGTGCTTTTCACTTATTTTTATTTGATCGGCGCCAGCCGATCTGCATAAAAGATAGAGCAAAAATCCCTCGAAATGTCCTTGCTTTGAGGTCGAAGATTTTAAAAAGAGCGGATTTTTGTTCAATCAAGGCATAAAACGCAGCCAATGCTTTGTGCATTGGCGAGTATTTTAACGAAGGGTGAGCAGAAATCCGCCTTTTTAAAACAAGGTTCGGATTATTCTTGTCACCTTACGCTCTTTTTGTTCATAAAAAGTTCACAGGGATTTTCTTCCATGTTCGATTGACCTTTTAAAAAGATAGTGATAAAATAGTAAAGTTAATGATTGATTCTTTTATGGGAGGTCCCTTTGATGTTCGAACGACTTGCGGGATGCATTCGGGAATATAAGACCGCTTCCATTTTATCACCCTTGATTGTGATGCTGGAGGTGGTGCTGGAATGCATTCTTCCTTTTATGACCGCCGAGCTGGTCAATGAAATTCAGGGCGATTGCGATATGAAGGTATTGCTGCGCTATGGCTTGCTTTTGGTGGTGATGGCGGTATTGTCCTTAACCTGCGGTGGTTTGGCGGGGCATTTTTGTGCTACCGCCGCCTGCGGCTTTGCCAAGAATGTAAGAAAAGATCTGTTTTATAATGTTCAGCGCTTTTCCTTTGGCAATATCGATAAGTTTTCCACCTCCAGTCTGGTTACCCGCCTGACCACCGATGTGGCCAATGTGCAGATGGCGTATATGATGCTGGTGCGTACCGCCTTCCGCTCGCCTTTTATGATGATCTTCTCCTTTTTCATGGCCTTTTATATGGGCGGAAAAATGGCGTGGGTCTTTGTGGTGGTGATGCCCATTTTGGGCTTCGGGCTCTTTATGATCGCCCGCAAGGCGATGCCCATCTTTCGCAAGGTTTTCCGCAAGTATGACCGTCTGAATAATTCCGTGCAGGAAAACATTCAGGGCATGCGGGTGGTGAAATCCTATGTGCGGGAGGAGCGGGAGAGCGAGAAGTTTTCCAAGGCCTCCGAGGAGGTGGCGGCAGATTTTACCCGTGCCGAGAAGATTTTGGCGCTGAATAATCCCTTGATGCAGCTTTGCCTTCATGTGGTGATGCTGGTGGTCATCTATTTTGGCTCCCAGCTGGTGGTTTCCAGCAATAGCTCTTTGCTGACGGTGGGTCAGCTTTCTGCCCTTTTGACCTATGGCATGCAGATCTTAATGAGTCTGATGATGCTGTCCATGATCTTTGTGATGCTGACCATGTCGGCAGAGTCTGCCCGCCGTATTGTGGAGGTGTTGGACGAAGGAAGCCTGATCCAAAATCCCGCAGATCCGCTCTTTGAAGTGGCGGATGGGTCGCTGGATTTTGAGAATGTCAGCTTTAAATATTCCGAGAAAGCAGAAGAATATGCCCTCAAGGATATTAATTTGCATATTCGCTCCGGTCAGACCGTTGGCATCATCGGCGGCACCGGCAGCAGTAAGACCACTCTGATTCAGTTGATCTCCCGCTTGTATGATGTGACCGAAGGGGCCATCAAGGTGGGAGGCGTCAATGTGAAGGAGTATGATCTGGATACCCTGCGCTCTCAGGTGGCGGTGGTGCTGCAAAAGAATGTATTATTTTCCGGCACCATTAAAGAAAACCTTCGTTGGGGAGATCTTGAGGCCACCGATGAGGAATTGATCCACGCTTGTAAATTGGCCTGCGCCCATGATTTTATCATGCAGTTCCCCGATGGATATGACACCCATATCGAGCAGGGCGGTGCCAATGTATCGGGCGGACAGAAGCAGCGCCTTTGCATTGCCCGAGCCCTTTTGAAAAAGCCCAAGGTGCTGATCTTGGACGATTCCACCAGCGCCGTGGATACCCATACCGATGCCATGATCCGCAAGGCATTCCGAGAGGAGATCCCCGGCACCACCAAGCTGATTATTGCTCAGCGCATTTCCTCGGTGGAGGATGCAGATGTGATCATCGTGATGAACGGCGGGAAGATCGACGATCTGGGCACCCATTCCCAGCTGCTGGCCCGCAATGCCATCTATCAAGAGGTTTATACCTCGCAGAATCAGGGAGGTGGAGAGAATGGCTAAGAGAGCAGATACCCGCCCTCCCATTAAGGCGCCCAAGGGCACCCTTATGCGGGTGGTAAAGCAGTTATTTAAAGATTATCCCCTGCATCTGACGGTGGTATTGGTCTGCTTGCTGATCACCGCCGTTTCCAGCACCATGCCCGCCATTTTTATGGGGCGTACCGTGACTCTCATTGAGGCGGCGCTGGCTAATATCCAAGGGGGGATGACCCCTGCCGATGCCCTTGCAGGCATCTATGAGGGGATTTTGACCATCGCCCTGACCCTTTTGGGGATCTATGTGGTGTCTCTGACCTGTTCGTTTACCTATAATCGGCTGATGGCCATTGTCACCCAAGGATTTCTTCATAAAATGCGTCAGCGGATGTTCTGCGGCATGCAAAAACTGCCCATTCGCTATTTTGATACCAACCATAATGGGGATATCATGAGTTATTATACCAATGATATCGATACCCTCCGTCAGTTGGTGTCCCAAAGTCTGCCCAGTATGATCACCGCCAGCGTGGTGGTGACCATGGTGGTGTCGATTATGCTGTATTATAGCCTCTGGATGACCCTTTTGGTCTTTTTAGGGGTGATTGCCATGATCTTTGTGACCAAGAAGGTGGGAGGCAACAGCGCCCGCTATTTCATCCGCCAGCAGCAGTCCATGGGTAAAATGGAAGGCTTTGTGGAAGAGATTATGAACGGCCAGAAGGTGGTGCAGGTCTTCTGCCATGAGGAGGAGAGCAAAAAGGATTTCGACCGCCTCAATGAGCAGTTGTTTAAAGATGCCGAAAGCGCCAACCGCTTTGCCAATATTTTGATGCCTATTTTGGGCAATATCGGCAATGTGCTGTATGTATCGGTGGCTCTTTTGGGCGGCGCTTTGATGATTCTGAAGGTGCCCAATGTGGGCTTTGCCGGCCTGCCGTTGACCTTGGCCACCGTGGTGCCCTTCCTCAATATGACCAAGCAGTTTACCGGCAATGTTTCCCAGATCTCCCAGCAGGTCAATGCCGTGGTAATGGCCCAAGCAGGTGCCGCCCGTTTGTTCTCCTTGATGGATCAGCAGCCCGAAACCGATGAGGGCTATGTGACCTTGGTGAACTGTCGGGAAGAGGATGGCAAGATCGTGGAGTGTGCGGAGCGCACCGGCATGTGGGCATGGAAGCATCCCCATCAGGCCGACGGTTCGGTAACCTATACCAAGCTGGCAGGAGATGTGGTGTTGGATCATGTGGACTTCGGCTATGTGCCGGAGAAGATCGTGCTCCATGATGTGACCCTCTATGCCGAGCCCGGTCAAAAAGTGGCCTTTGTGGGTGCCACCGGCGCCGGTAAGACCACCATCACCAATCTGATCAATCGCTTCTATGACATCGCCGACGGTAAGATCCGTTACGACGGCATCAATATCAATAAGATCAAAAAAGCCGATCTGCGCCGTTCTTTAGGCGTGGTGTTGCAGGATACCAATCTCTTTACCGGCACGGTGATGGAGAATATCCGCTATGGAAAGCTGGATGCGACCGACGAGGAATGTATCGCCGCCGCCAAGCTGGCCAATGCCGATAGCTTCATCCGCCGGCTGCCCGATGGGTATCAAACCATGCTCACCGCCAATGGCGCCAATCTTTCTCAGGGTCAGCGTCAGTTGCTCTCTATTGCCAGAGCGGCGGTAGCCGATCCTCCGGTCATGATCTTGGATGAGGCCACCTCCTCCATTGATACCCGCACCGAAGCCTTGGTGCAGCAGGGAATGGATCGGTTGATGAAGGGACGCACCGTCTTTGTTATCGCCCATCGCCTTTCCACCGTAAGAAACTCCGATGTGATTATGGTTTTGGAGCAAGGCCGTATTATTGAGCGGGGCAACCATGATAAGCTGATTGCCGAAAAGGGCAAGTATTATCAGCTTTATACCGGTGCCTTTGAATTGGAATAAGAAAAAAGCCGCCGAAAGCAATTTCTTGCTTTCGGCGGCTCTTTTAAACAATGTACATGGTTTAAAATTTACGCTTTAACTTCGCTGCTGTATGCCGTGAAGCTTTCGCTGGCAGAGCCGCTGAGGGGTAACAAGAGTAATCTGAACCTTGTTTTAAAAAGGCGAATTTTCGCTCACTCTGTGTTAAAATACTCGCCAATACGTCGAGTATTGGCTGCGTTTTATGCCTTGATTGATCAAAAATTCGCACTTTTTAAAATCTTCGACCTCAAGGCGAGGGGATTTTGAGGGATTTTTGCTCGATTTAGGCGAAGTAAGGCTGGCGCCTTACAAGACTAAATGGGGTGAAAAGCCCCAAAATAGTCCGCCTTGAGGCAGGTTTAGATTACTCTTGTTACCCTGGGTAAATTCTGCCTTGACCCGATAAGTGCCGCTGCCTACGCTGTGGGTCTCTGATGCATCGATAGTATGTGAATAGTTGGTATAACTATTACCAGCCGAAACATCATTCCACCAGAGAAGCGTTTTCTTTTGCAAGGTCAATTTAACGGATGCCTTGGTTGTGGTGCCTTGATAACCGATCAGTTCAGCCGAACAGGTGGCTGTGCCGCCTGAGATTTTTAATGTAACTGTTCTACTCGCCGTATAATTATAGAGAGGCTGAACATCCGGTTCAGTGGTGGCGGCAAAGGCACTTAAAGTGCCGGTGCAAAATAATACCAACATTAAAACTACCGATAATACACGCTTTTTCATAGTCATCTTCTCCTTTCTGCGAATTTTGAGGAAACTTCCCCTATTTAATATACGTTTGAGAAAGGAATTTTTGACATGTTTTTTCATTTTAGTGGGATCGATTCTGCAATTTTGACTATTTCTTCTTCACCAATTTGCCCCAGTATGGTGAACATATATTCATTTGAAGAAAACGTAATGCTAACAAATCCATTCTTTTTCACAAGAATTCCTTCGTATCCATTGATCATGACTGTTTTAAAATCGGCATCTTCGGTATCTACCCCGCCATTATACCCGGAAAGTATACTTTGGCCATAATGGAGTATTACCCCTTCCTCATTGCAATACTCAATGGTAAAATCGTGTTCGGTGCATCTTTGCCTCTTTTTTATATATTCATTCGGAACATAGGATGGCTTTATCGGTACTACCGTTTGGGGAATATCACCATCATAATGTACCGAGATAGATGTAAATTTCTCATAGGTTTTAGTGATGAATTCAATTAGTCCTTCCCGCAGGGCCTTTACACTGACGGTGGTGATGGCTAAGAGCGTTATAAGGCAGATCAAAACAGAGGCTACTCGTTTGCCTACTGTGTTGATCCAAAAATAATAAAACTTTTGATGGTTGCGAAGCATCCATTCCATGCGATGTTTGAAGCGGGGAGAGGGCTGGATCCCTTCACAGTCTTCTTTTGGAAATGAGGCAGATAATGCATCTGCATATGGCTGCAATGCTTGCTTTAATGCAACAGCATCAATGGTGACATTCATGTTTAGTAGAATCCTTTTCTAAAATGGTCTTTAATTTATTTCTTGCTCGCTCGATTCGTTTTGCGGCGGTCATATAAGAAATATTCAGTATTTTTGCAATGTGATGGATGGATAGCTCGTGATACCCCTTTAAAAGCATGAGCTCTTGCTCTTCTGCCGATAATTGCCCGATGGCATCGTAGATTTGACGCACTTCAAGGCTTTCAAAATAGTTTACGGTGCAGGCTGAATTGTGGGGTGGAATTTGATCTAGCGGCTCTGCCTGCCGCACCTTTTTTTGTCTCCAGATATCGCGGCAGGTATTTCGGAGGATTACAATAATCAGCGTTTCGGTGCTTTTGGATAGGGGGTCCTCAATGGTATCAAGACAATGGATTATTTTTTCAAATGTTGTTTGAACCGCATCCTCTGCATCTTCTTGGTGACGCAAAAGAGTCATGGCGTATCGGATCATTGGGCGGTGTTGGTGCTCATATATAAGACGGAATTTTTCTTTTTCTTCTTCCGTGTCTAATAAAGAAAGATAGAATAAAAGCATAATGAAACTCCTTTTTTGGTTTCATTTATTGTATCATTGAATGGGGTTTCCGTCAATGAACAAGGTGCTGATAAAAAAGCCCTTCTTTAAAGTACGTTTGAGAATCGTTTTTTTGACATTTTTTCACGTAGAAATTTTATGAATTTTTTTGTGTAAAAGGGAGAAGTTCCAAAACTTTCCTAAAAGCCGTTTACAAGTCAGAATCTTTCTGCTAAGATGAAATCAAAGAGATCTCATTTTAACATCAAAAGCGCTTTTGAAATTTAATCAATAAGGAGGAATGAGCCATGCGTATTCATGTGTTCCATACCGGCGACTCTGTCGGGGCAAGACCCATTCCCGTGCGCTTTAATGCCCTGATGTTGTCTTAACCTCGCGCAGAAGCCGCCGTATGATCCTCTCTTGGGCTTCTGCGCCTTTTTATTTACAAGAATAAAACAAGAAAGGATATGTTAAAAATGAAACGATTAAATAGGCGACGAATTGCCGTATTTTTGATGATTGCTCTTTTAATTTCGTCTTTGCAAATGGTAACGACAGCAGATGCTCCTCTTACAGAAAGCGTGATTGAAAAACCTCTTGAATCTATCGATGCGTCTGGCGAAACTGTTATGCCTTTGGATATGAATATTGATAATTACGTTTATATCACGCTTAAGACTGCTGCAACGGTTATGTATGCTCCGCATCCAAATGTTAGCGCTTCCACCGGATATAATCTTGCTGCCGGCACTCAGGTGCATACTTTTGGAAGAACATATGATTACTATTATATAGGTTGGTATATTGGGACAAAGTTGATGTATGGGTATGTGCCTGTTTCTGCAGTTAATAAGCCCAGTACCACAACTTGGATCAGTTATGACATATATCGTCCAGCTACTTGTAGTGCCACAACGACGGTTTTAGCTGGTGCCGGAACAACAAACACATTTATGCAAACTGGTACGATTTATGCTAATGAAACTCCGCTAATGGTTTTGGGGCAGTATACGAATAAATATAATAATCGTATTTATTATTATGTTGAATACATGACGTCAGACTTAAAAGCAAAAAGGGGATGGATAGATGCTGACACAGGTACAGTGACAAAACGAATTTATGGTAGCACTTCAGCTATTCAATCAACGACAGAGTATTTTGCCTTTATTTCTAAAAACTCCAGTAATAGTAATGAAAAAAAGGCATTAACTTGGAATAAGAATTCAACAAACAATGTGGTAGAACAACAACCATTTACGGGCGCTTTTAATCAATTGTTTTTCTTAGAAGCCACTACTTATGATGGGAGTCTTGGATATTATAAAATTATATCTGCAGATGATCCAAATATGGCAGTAACAGTAAGTTCAACGGGTTATTCGGAAGGTCTTCCAATTGTAATGGAAACAAAAGGATCGCCTAATAAGCGTCAAGAGTTTCGAATTTCAAATATGCTATATAGTTCGAATTCATTTGAAGAAACTGCGGAGGTTAATGATCAAACTATAAACGTAAGAGAGGTTCATCAGGTTATTCAAACAAGGGCTTCAGGGGAATATCGTGCTATAGGATTATATAGCGGAAACAGCAGTTTGATTCAATCTGTATTTACGGGCGCAGATCATCAGATTTGGGAATTAGTAAAAGTCAAAAGACCGTATAATGGAACTTATGGTCAAAGCGATGGCGGAAGTGCATTTCCTGGTAATTACAAAGTATATGTGAATACTCCCACAAGTTCATTTTACACAACTTCAATTGTTCAAGAGTGTTTAAACCGGTGGAATGCCGTTTATTCAAGATTATCATTACAAACTGCAACCACTATGCCACAGACCAGTCGTTTGGCTATTGTCACAGAAAATACGGCATCAGATGAACATACACTAGCTTCAACATATTACAAGCAATTTAATGGTGGATTTGAAGAAAGCGCAAATAGTGATTCGAATTGGCATTCCTGCCGTATTGAACTGTATTCTCAAAATCATTATTACAGTGATAGTACAGCCTACTCTCCAAATGTGAGAAAGAAAATTTTGACACACGAATTTGGCCATGCATTAAAACTCCCTCATACTTTTCAAGAGTATTATGAAGGAGAGAATGGGACAAGATATTGGGTCGACAGGAGGTACGGATTAACTTTAATGGATCAAGGAGCTCATGAAATAGGCCAGCCTACAGCGTTAGATATTCAAAGATTGAAAAACAAATGGGATTCTGTTTCGTGAAAGGAGATAAATAATGAGGATTTTATTTGCTATACTTTTGATTTGCTCATTCCTATTGAGTGGGTGTCAAATAGTAGAACATAAAGAAGATGATTTTTCTCTCATAGAGATTGGTGAGCCGTCACCGGATTCAAATTGTTCTGATGAACAGATCATAAAATATGAAAGAATAGAAGAAACCCTTCAAAAAAATACGATTTATTTTAAGGATCAGTCCTTTGAAGGACTTGAGCAGAAAACAAAATGGGAATCTGAATTAAAAGATGTGATCGAAGATTATTCTGAACTTATGAGCCATTTGGAGCATAGGGGAGGTATTTTAATCGCCGGCTGTGCATATGGACTGCGGGAAGGAAATTGGGCAACAGGGATACTTCATCCAAGAACGCTAACAACAGTATCTGTTGAGAAAATCTACTTCGGCAGTTACAGCGAAGACACCATTGTAGTTTCAGAAAACTATTGTCCGGTGGTGGAAAACGGAGAGGAATATATCGAAATCAGCGGACACCAATTAACCAGATTGAAAGATGGTCAAAAAGTATTACTGGCGTTAGTGCCGGCTTCAACGGCAGGAGTCTGGTGGCCCTGCTACTATGAATTACCGCTGCCGGAAGATTATCAAGAGTTTGATGATATAGCAAAACAAGAATTGTTTGATTACTACAGAGGGGATCCAAATTACTATCGAGTACCCCAAACAAATACAAATCTTACGACGAACGAAAAGGTTAACGAAGATGGAACGCTTACCTTGGAGTATCAGAGGCCATTCGATGAATATTGGCCCAAGCAAGATATTTCGGATGAGGACTTGTTAAGCCAACTGAGCGAGAATCTTCTTTTGCGCTTCGCTACAGAGTTTCAAATTAAAATATGGCCGCAAATGCATATTCGTTATTCTGCAACAAAAAATGGCTTTGTTGAAACTGGAATCGGACAATTAAGTCGGCCGGAATAATCTAAAAAGCAGTTAAAAACAATTTCGCAGAATTTGTGCAATCCGATGGTGTTATATTACAGTTGTGTTACATTTTTGAGATTTGGTAGACAACCCGATAAAAACCGATTAAATGGAATTAGAGAAAGGAGCATTGCACCATGTTTAGAAAACTTAGTGGCATTCTAATTTTGACAGTCTTTTTGCTGGGTGTTACCGCCTGCAATGCTCCCAAGGAAGATGCGAGCTTGGGAACGGCCGATGATCTGGCTCCCATCACCAAGGATGAGCAAGAGCCAATCGAAGAAAAGGTGGACGCAACTCCATCTGAACCCACGGATTCCGATGGGATGGAAACGGCGCCCATATTTGAAATAGAGGCGCAGAAAACGATTACGGTAAAAACCAATCGTTTAAAAGAGGCGGAGGCTTATCCGTTATCTTTAGAAGACAAGGAGCGGTTGATCCGGCTTCTAAACCAAGGAGAACGCAAGGAATCTGTTCCTTTATTAGAGGCCGATCTTCTTTTAAATCTGGACGGGGCTCTTTGGCACTATGATACAGCGGAAGGTCTTGCTTTCGGTGGGATTTCCGATGCACATGTTGCTTTTGATGCGAAGACCACTAAGGAGATCAACGAGATCTTATTGGCGCAAGTAAAAGAAGAGGTTGAGTCTGTTGATCCTTCCATTGCGGCAATTAATTTCTGCAAGGTCCATTATCGAGAGGCATTTGACCAATTTGTGTTCCAAAAGGTGGAGTCTTATGCCAGCACCGGATGGACGGTGACCTATGCCAGTCGGTACGGCAAAGGCGGCTTTATTATCGGGCCTACGGTTTTGATCAATGTTGATCCTCAAGGCAATGCAACGCTGGATTCTTCTACGGAGGATTATTCCGACTTTAACCTGCGCCTTTTGGAAGGGGTTACTGCCGCTTCGGTTTATGATCCCATTGAACAGCCCTTGCGCACACGGCTGGGGGATCAATTAAAAGAGTTGGAGCGTTCAGACCTTCGCCTTGCCTGCCAAGGGGATGCTTACGGGCTGACCTTTACTTTTCATTACCACTTAAATGATCCTAATGCCGGTTGCCATGAAGAATCCTATTTTTATAACCTGACCGAAAAAACTTATCAAGAGCAAGTGGAATAATCAAAAGGGTGTTCGCTTATGTGAACACCCTTTTTAGAAAAACATCTAAAAATCAGTCGAAAACAAAATAACCTTGCAGAATTTGTGCAATTCGACAGCGTTATATTACAGTTGTGTTACATTTTTGAGATTTGGTAGACAACCCGCTAAAAAACCGATAAAATGGAATTAGAGAAAGGAGCATTGCAATATGATTAAAAAGATCGGAATTGTTTTTCTTATTATAATATTTCTTTTAGGAGCTTTTGGCTGTAAAACGTCCTTGCATGAGCAGGATGCTTCATTAGACTCGGAATTTAAGAAAGAATCGGAAGAAATAGTAGAGAACGATATTCCGGAAGAGAGCGAACCGGATGTTGAAAAGGGAAATGGTAGTGAAGCCTCTGAAGAGCCTTCGCAAAATTCGGAGAAGCAAGAAAAGGTCATGCAGTTGCAGGTGATTGCTCCTATTAAGAAAGATCCGGTGGATCTGTCTGCGGAAGATCAGGAGACCGTTCTTAACATCCTCAATAATGCCGAGTGGAAGGAGGGTGCATCTATTGAATTCCCGACGTTGAAGTTTTTCTATGACGGAAAGGTTTATTCTTATTTAATGGGCGGAGGTTTTTATGCGGAAAACGGACGCTATATGTGGCTTGGCACTTTTGAATATGCGGCGTTCGATGAGATGCTGAAAAAGTATATCGGCGAAGTGGAAACGCCCTTTCAGATTCCGGATCGGGATGATGAGATGATGTATGTGTCCTATAATCAAAATGATGCGGAAAGAGTTCAGCTTTCGAAAGAGGATAAAACGAAAGTTCTTTTATTGCTTAACTCCTGTGAATGGAAAGAGGACTCCGTTGATCTGTTTACGGATCTTTTACTGTATGTTGGAGAATCCTGTTATTCTTATGATTCTCAAGAAGGCATTGCCTCTATCGGCCACACGGCCCCTCGCCATGTGAATCTGGATGAAAAAACAGCAAAGCTGGTCAATGAGATCCTGAATCGATATTTAGAATCGGCATCATAACAAACAAAAAAGCCTCCCTTAGGGGAGGCTTTTTGTTATTCTTTATGAGAAAGATAGATCAGGTAGGCATTGATGAAGCCATCGATATCGCCGTCCATCACCGCATTGATATTACCGATTTCAAAATTGGTGCGGTGGTCTTTTGCCAAGGTATAGGGCATAAACACATAAGATCGAATCTGGCTGCCCCAGCCGTTGCTCATCTGGTCGCCCTTAATATCCTCAATACGCTCTAAGTTTTCCCGTTCCTTGATCTCTACCAGCTTGGATTTGAGCATTTTCATACACATATCCCGATTCTGGAACTGGCTGCGCTCATTCTGGCAGGAAACCACAATGCCGGTGGGCAGGTGGATCAACCGCACGGCCGAGGAGGTCTTATTGACCTTCTGACCGCCTGCACCGCTGGAACGGAACACTTCCATTTTGATATCCTCGGGGCGGATCTCGACTTCCACATCATCGTCGATCTCCGGCATAACCTCTACCGAAGCAAAGGAGGTCTGCCGACGGCCGGAGGCATCAAAGGGGGAGACACGCACCAAGCGATGAACGCCCATCTCACTCTTCAGGTAGCCATAGGCATACTGGCCTTCCACCAAAATGGAAGCGCTTTTGATGCCGGCTTCATCACCGTCCAGATAATCCAGTACCGTCACTTTATAATCATGGCGCTGGGCAAAGCGCAGATACATCCGATAAAGCATCTCCACCCAATCCTGCGCCTCGGTGCCGCCGGCACCGGCATGGAAGGTGAGAATGGCGTTATTCTGATCGAATTCGCCGGAAAGAAGGGTCTGCAGGTTGGCCTCCTCCAGCTTCTTTTCATAGGCGGCAAATTCGCTGATAACATCCTCTTCCATTTCCTCCGGCTCCATTTCGGCCATCTCCAAAAGGGCGCCTAAATCTTCATGGGCAGAGACCATTTTTTCGAAGTTTTCCACCGTTTTTTTGTTATTCTTAATAACCTGCAAGACCTTTTGGGAATTTTGAATATCATCCCAAAAGCCGGGAGCGGCGGTGAGGGCTTCATCCTCTTCGATCTTGACCCGCAGGTCTGCGATCTTCAGCGCCTTCTCCAGAGTCTCCAGATCTTTTTTGAATTCATTGAATTTCTGCTTATAATCTTCAATAATGATCATGCAATTTCCTCGCTCAAATTTTATCATTCTACATATTACCATATTTTCTTTCTAATTGCAACTGTAAGAGAAGGAAAAAATCTGTTTACTTTTTCTATTATTAATATTATAATATACTATGTATAACTATGGTGACAAACGCCGAAAGGTGCCGGCTTGAGGCAGGCTCGGATTGTTTTTGTCACTCTATGCGAGGAGCGTGAATGCGTGAAATATCGGATTACGGCAGTAGGCGCAGGAGCCTTGGGGCTGGGAGCGCTGGTGCTGAGAATATTGGAATACTTTAATACCATCGATGGGGATGGTTTTTATCTGCTGACTTCTTTGGCTTCTACCTTAAAGGTGATGCTGACGGTGGTGCTGGTGGTAGGCGTCCTTTATTGCGTGGCGTTGCCCTTTGGCGGCCGCAAGGAGGAGGCAGAGCTTCCTTTGCGCTATGGAATAGATTGGCTGCCCCGCATTCTCTTTGGGCTGATGGGGCTTTGCACCGGTGCTCATGGCATTGTGCGGCTGCTTTCGGCAGCAGCCACCATGGACAAGGTGGTGGCCGCCCTCTTAATCATCGGCGCTTTGGGCTGGCTTTGGATGGGGCGCTCGCCCAAGCGGGCAGGGCTGATGGCTTTATTGCCTGCGGCGGCGCTGGGCGGCGAGATCGTTCGCTATTTTTGGAGTACCTATAAATATATTCATGTCAGCGCCTATGTTTTGGGGATGCTGGGCTGGTGTGCGGCTTTTATATTTGTGTTTTCCCTGTGCAAGGGCTTAAACGGCGCCGCTTGCTCCAAGCATCGCTTGGCCATGTGCGGCGGATGGGTGCTCTTGATTCTGCCTGCGGCCTTTATGGCTCCGCTGGTGGATAAGATCAGCGTGGAGAGCTTGCTGAGGGGAGCAGAGGGCTTGCTGCTGGTGATTCTGGCGGCCTATTGGATGGATTGCTTGGAGCGGGAACTGCCGCAGCAGGCAGAATGGCCGGAAGCGAATCTTTCCCAGCTCAATGAGATGTTAGAGAATATTCCCGATCCCGAAGACGAATAAAACCTTGCCTTCTCGGGCATCTTAGATGCCATGAGAACGCTATGGATATTATTTTTAATTTTATTATTTGCCGCCCTGACCCTTTGGGGAATCGAAACGGCGGCCTCCGGCACCCATGAGGTGCTGGGAAATGTGAATCATCAGTCCTTTATCGGAGGTATTTTGTGAATCAGAAAAACATTCGGAATTTTTCCATCATCGCCCATATTGACCATGGAAAATCCACCATTGCCGATCGGCTTTTGGAGCTTTGCAACACGGTGGAGCAGCGAGAGATGGAAGACCAGCTTTTGGATAATATGGATCTGGAGCGGGAGCGGGGCATCACCATTAAGGCTCGTGCGGTCCGCTTGGATTATCATGCCCAAAACGGGGAGGATTATGAGATCAACCTCATCGACACGCCGGGGCATGTGGACTTTAACTATGAGGTTTCCCGTGCGCTGGCCGCCTGCGAGGGTGCGGTGCTGGTGGTGGATGCCTCTCAGGGCATTGAAGCCCAGACTCTTGCCAATACATATATTGCCTTGGATAATGATCTGGAGCTGATTCCGGTCATTAATAAGATCGATCTGCCGGCGGCAGACCCGGAGCGGGTGGCCCATGAGATCGAGGATGTGATCGGCATTCCTGCTTTGGATGCTCCTAAGGTTTCGGCGAAAAATAATATTAATATGCAATCGGTGTTGGAGGCAGTGGTGGAGCAGATCCCCGCTCCCACCGGCGATCCAAACGCCCCCCTTTCGGCACTGATTTTTGATAGCTACTATGATAGCTATAAAGGCGTTATTGTATATATTCGCATGATGGAAGGCACCCTTAAGGCCGGCGATCGCATTCGCATGATGGCCACCGGTGCGGAATTCGATGTGGTGGAATGCGGCTATCTGCGCCCCTTGGGCTTTGAAAGCTCCGGTATTTTGCAGGCGGGGCAGGTAGGCTATCTCACTGCCTCCATCAAGAGCGTGGAGGATACCCGAGTGGGTGATACCGTGACCTTGGCCAACCGCCCTGTGGCGGAGCCGCTGCCCGGCTATAAGCCCTGCACCCCTATGGTCTTTTCGGGTATTTACCCTGCCGACGGTGCTCGCTACGACGATCTGAAGGAAGCCTTGGCCAAATTGAAGCTCAATGACGCCTCCTTCCTCTTTGAGCCGGAGACTTCGGTGGCCTTGGGCTTTGGCTTCCGCTGCGGCTTTTTGGGTCTTTTGCATATGGAGATCATTCAAGAGCGGATCGAGCGGGAATTCCAAATTGATATTATTACCACCGCCCCTTCGGTCAGCTATCGGGTCACCAAGACCGACGGTTCGGTGTTGCGGATCGACAACCCCACCAACTATCCCGATCCCGCCGAGATCGCCATGACCGAGGAGCCCTTTGTGAAGGCGGATATTATTACGCCCAAGGAATTTGTGGGCAATATTATGGATCTCTGCCAGGATCGGCGAGGGGTCTATAAGAATATGAGTTACATTGATGATAATCGGGTCAATGTCCATTATGAACTACCTTTGGGCGAGATTATCTATGACTTTTTTGATACCTTAAAATCCCGCACCCGTGGCTATGCCTCTTTGGACTATGAGTTGGCGGATTATCGGGAGTCCAAGCTGGTGAAGCTGGATATTATGCTCAACGGGGAAGTGGTGGATGCTCTGTCCTTCATCGTTCATACCGATAAGGCCTATCCCCGTGCCCGTCGCATGGCGGAAAAACTGAAGGAGCATATTCCTCGCCAATTGTTTGAGATCCCCGTGCAGGCCTGCATCGGGGGGAAGATTATCGCCAGAGAAACGGTGAAGGCTTTGCGCAAGGATGTGCTTGCCAAGTGCTATGGCGGCGATATTACCCGTAAGAAGAAGCTTTTGGAGAAGCAAAAGGAAGGAAAGAAGCGGATGCGCCAGTTGGGCTCTGTGGAGGTGCCGCAGGAGGCTTTTATGGCAGTGCTGAAGCTGGATTCTTAAAATGCTGTCTCTTTATTTGCATACCCCCTTTTGCCGCCGCAAATGCGCCTATTGCGCCTTTTATTCCATGGCGGCGGGGGAGGAGGAAAAGGAACGTTACCTTGCCGCCATGATCCAGGCGATGGATGGGGCGGCCAAGCTGGAAAAGCGCCCCCTTTCCACCCTCTATTTGGGGGGCGGCACCCCTGCCATGCTGGGGACGGAGCGGTTGGAAGCCATGATTGGGGCGGTAAGGAAGTATTTTTCTTTGGCGCCTCATGCAGAATGCACGGTGGAGCTTAATCCTGAGAGTACCACCCCTGCTCTGCTTCAGACCTTGAAGAAAAGCGGCATCAACCGCATCTCTTTGGGGGTTCAATCCCTGCAGGATGGGGAACTGAAAACCTTGGGTCGGCTTCATGACCGCCAAGGGGCTTTGGCGGCGCTGGAGGCGATCTTTCAGGCGGGGTTTACCAATGTGAGCGTGGATGTGATGTTTGGTCTGCCCGGTCAAACCCGCCAATCCTTTGAGGAGACCTTGGATACCTTGCTCTCCTATCCCATTCCCCACCTTTCGGCTTATTCCCTTCAGTTGGAGGAGGGCACGCCCTTAGGGGAGAGCGCTTCGCCCATGGAGGAGGAGCAGGAGGAGGAATTATGGCGGCTTCTTTGCCAAAAGGCCAAAGAGGCGGGCTTTTGCCATTATGAGATTTCCAATTTCGCCAAAGAGGGCTTTGCCTCTTTGCATAATTCCGCTTATTGGAAGCGCACCGATTATATTGGTCTGGGGCCTTCGGCTCATTCCTTTTGGAAAGGCGTGCGGTATGCCTGCGAGGCGACCTTGGAGGACTTTTGGAAAAACCCGGATTTTCGAAAGAATCCTCAGCCCATCTCCCCCCGAGAGGCCAAAGAAGAAACGGTGCTTTTAGGCCTGCGGCTGAAGGAGGGAGTTGCCCTCTCGGATCTGCCCCCAAGCTTTGACCCCTTGCGGTATCAACCCTTCGGGCAGGTGGAGCAGGGGCGGTTTGCCCTCAATGAGCAGGGCTTTTATCTTTCCAATACCATTATTTCAGACATTTTATCACGGGAGTGAACTATGAATTATAAGCAAATGAACATCGAAACCCTCTCTGCCGGCCAAGAAGCGGTAAGCAATCTGCTGATTGCCGCAGGGGTTGGGGGCTTTGAGGTGATTGACCCTCAGGACTTTCAAGAATTTTTGGACACAGTGACCCCCCATTGGGATTATGTGGATGAAGAGTTGCTCAAGCGCCAAAGTGACCGCACTCTTTTTAAAGTCTATGCCGCCGATAATGAGCAGGGACATGCCATGCTCAAGGATATCGAGGCTCGGATCGAGGACCTTCGCAAAACCCCCGAGGCGGCTCTTTACGGTACCTTGGAGATCACCGTTTGCGACCTGCCCGAAGAGGATTGGCAAAGCGGCTGGAAGCAGTATTATAAGCCCATCCATGTGGAACGGCTGGTGGTGGTGCCTCTTTGGGAGGACTATGCCGCCGCAGAGGGCGAAACGGTAATGAAGATCGATCCCGGCATGGCCTTTGGCACCGGCGCTCATGAGACCACTCGCCTTTGCTTAAAGGCACTGACTCAGGTGGATCTTGCCGGTAAGACCCTTTTGGATGTGGGCTGCGGTAGCGGTATTTTATCCATTGGCGGAGTGTTGCTGGGGGCAGAGCGTGCCTTTGGTTGTGATATTGATCAGTTAGCGGTGGAGGTGGCAAAACGAAATGCCGCCCTCAATGGATTGACCGAGAAAACCGATTATGCCGCCGGCGATCTTTTAAGCGTGGTAGAGGGGCAGTATCCTATTGTGGTGGCCAATATTGTGGCCGATGTGATCCTCACGCTGCTCAAAGACCTGCACCGGGTACTGCTGCCCGGAGGGCTGTTTGTGGCCTCCGGCATTATCGATACCCGCAAAGAGGAATTGCTGGAGGGCATCAAAGCCGCCGGTCTTACGATTCTCAATATTGAGGAAGAACGGGGCTGGGTCGCCATTACCGCCCAAAGCCGCTGAAAAAGGGGCAGACCACAGAAAAAGAAAAAAGAAGAAGGGGTTTTACCAATCGTTAATAGGTGCGTTTAAATAAGCAGGAAGGTCGTGGCAGAAATAAATGCTTTTCTGTTTCCCGCCGAAACAACCTTCGGCGTATCACATACGCCTTCGGGTTGCCTCGGCGAGATCTGCCCGCTTTTTGAGCACCTTTGGGGTGCTTCATCCCCGATTGTTTATAGGAAAATAGTATGGAACATTTTTTTGTACCCTTTACGCCGGAGGGCACCTTTCAGGTGGAGGGGGAGACCTATCGGCATCTGACTCGTTCCCGCCGGATGGCGGTGGGGGATCAGGCGGTTTTTTGCGATGGCAAGGGCATGGACTATTTATCGGAGATGATTGCTTGCGATCGAGAGTGTGCCACCTTTCAGGTGTTGGAGCAGGTGCCTGCCATGGGGGAGAGTCCTCTTTCCATCACTCTTTATCAATGCTTACCCAAAGGGGATAAAATGGAGGAGGTACTCCATCGCTGTACCCCCTTGGGAGTGACCCGTTTTGTGCCGGTGATCAGCGCCCGCACCATTGGCGGGGCACCCAATGAGAATAAGTGGCGGCGGTGGGAGAAGATTGTGGCCTCGGCGGCCACCCAATGTGGAAGAAGTATTCTGCCGGAGATTGCACCGCCTATGAAATTTGAAGACGCTGTGGCAGAGATGAAAAAGGCCGATGCGGCATTTATTTGTTATGAAAACTCCCAAGCGCCTCTGCCCTCTTTACCCAATGAAGGGTCTATTGCCTTTTTGATCGGCCCCGAAGGGGGACTGACGCCGCAGGAAGCGGAAGCCCTTCCTAACTGCACCTTAGGGCGGCGGATTCTGCGCACCGAAGATGCGGCGGCCTTTTTATTGCCGATCCTTTTGGATCGTACCGGAAATTTATAGGAGAGAGAACGATGGCAAAACATTCTGTTAAAAACCAAGAGACGATCAGCGGGCGGATCAGTATCCTCTTTTTCTTCACTCTTTTGATGATGGGCTTTGCTCGCCTGCTGCGGTTTGCCAACGATCGGTTTAATTTGGTTTTCCGTGGGTGGCTGCCTTGGCTTCTGCCGATCCTTTTGGCGGGATGCATTGCAGGGCTATGGCTCTGCTTGAAAAAAGCCCGTAAAGGGGAGGGGGAGGAAAAACTCTTTGCTCCCGCTTTTGGCGCTTATCTTTTGGTAGCGCCTCTGCTGGTGATGATTCCTTCTGCTTTGGCGGTTTGGCTGCGGCCCCTCTTTTCTTCGCTGGAGACCTTGGGGATGGTAAAACTGGCCAGCCGCTTATCGGTCTGCTTGTTGATGGGGTATTTTATCGGGTATATTCTGTATTATCATGTGAAGCCGGTGGCGGGGCTGCTCAGCTATGGTATTGCTGCCCAGATCGGAGTGGTTTATTATTATTTCACCACCCAGCTGGCTCGAACCACCTCCACCATCGCTCCCTTTGATGGGCTGACGCCGGTATCGAGCGCATTACTGGCGGCGGTGTTGGCGGCAGGGATCACCTTGGGTATGCTCCTTCTTTCCAAGAAGGAGGACTTTTCCTTGCCAAAAGTATGGTTTTGGGCTCCGTTTTTTGCGACGGTTCTCTTTTTGCTGGTCCCCCTGATTTTTGTGCTTTCTTTTACGGTGCGGGAGTATTTATTGTTTGGATATTGTCTGCTGCAATGGATTCTCTTGGCGGTTATTTGCGTACTTGTTCGAAAGAAAAAATAATGTTGTTTACATAATAGGCTGTTCAAAAACCTGTTCAAAATGTTTAAAACTTTGCGCAAACCCTTATTTCAACGGTGTTTTTATTGTCGAAAAAGAAAATAATTTGATGCAACCTGTCGTTGCGAAAAAAAGGTTGCAATTTTAAATCCCCTATGGTATAATTTTTCAAGTATGAATGTAAGCGCCGCAAAAGCGGTGTAAAATAATGGTGGAAAGGTCGTGAATTCGATGTCGTTGACTTTGATTTTGTTGGGCGCTGCTATTATGGTTATGGCAGTTGCTATCATTGTCTGTGTATCTCTGCAGCAGGGCAAATCCCAGGGTCTGGGTGCTATGGCCGGCGGCTCTGATGCCGATAGTTATTACAGCAAAAATAAGAAGCATACGCAGGATGCCGTGTTGTCTAAGATTACGGTCGTTCTGGCTACTTTGATCGTTCTTTGCGTTGTTGCAATGAATATCGTTCTTAAGGCTGCTGCATAAGAAAATTAAAAAAAGAAAACGCTCAACCATGGTTGAGCGTTTTTTTATATTTCATTATTCATCTTCAGGCGGAATCTCTCTTGCCAAAGAGTGGTTGGAATAGCGATTGTCTTCGGTGACCTCCCGCAAGACCTTGATCATGGGCGGCAGATCAAAGGCTTCGGTCTCGCTTTTTAGCTCCACCTCCATCACTGCTTGCTTATTCCAAAAGGGATAAATATCAATTTCAAAAGTATGGCCGTTATAGGGCAGATAATAGCGAGTCTTGCGAATGGTCTGCCGACGAGGATCCCGAGCCGCAAGGCGCCGATTATATTCACTTTCGGTGATCACTCGCTCGATCTCCATCCGCCGCATGGGGGAGAGACTGCGCTTAACGGTTTCGGTATAGGTGACGCGATCCCCATCTTGGGTGCGGCGCACACGAGCAGACCCTTCTGTTGCCGTCAGATAGGTCTGGGAAATTTCTTTTATTTTGCAAAGACTGCCTAAATTCAGCAGATCGGGACGACGGATCAAGAACTTTCTCTCAATCTCATAGGGGGGCATGCCTTTCACCTCACTAGGCCTAATCAAATTTGATACCAATCTACTTTAATTATAATTATAAAAAATAGAAAAATCAAGAAAAATTGACAGATTTTCCTTGAAATGATATGATAAATGTGCATAAAATAGGGAAAAAAGAAGGGAGTGAGGCAAAATGAACCAAAAATCTTGGATTCCCATGGAGATTCAAGAGATTCTTGGCCGCTTGGAAGAGGCGGGCTATGAAGGGTATCTGGTGGGCGGCTGTGTGAGAGACCGCCTGATGGGAACAGAGCCTCACGACTTTGATCTGACTACTTCGGCATTGCCGGAAGAGTTGATGGCGGTCTTTGAAGGGGAGCGGATCATCGAAACCGGCCTCAAGCACGGAACGGTTACGGTGCTGACCCCTCAAGGCGGGGTGGAGATCACCACCTATCGGCAGGATGGGGCGTATACGGACCATCGCCATCCCGATCAGGTGCAGTTTACCCGCTCCTTAAAAGAGGATCTGGCTCGGCGGGATTTCACCGTAAACGCCATGGCCATGGATCGCCATGGAGCGATTGTCGATCTTTTTGGCGGGCGTCAGGATCTAAAGGAAAGAATCATTCGATGCGTGGGAGAGCCTCAGCGCCGCTTTGAAGAGGATGCCCTGCGAATTTTAAGAGGGTTGCGGTTTTCCGCTCGTCTGGGCTTTGCCATTGAGCCCCTAACCGCTGAGGCTATGGCAGAAAAGCGAGGGCTTTTGGAGCATATTGCCAAGGAGCGGATCTTCTCGGAGCTTTCAGGGCTTCTTTTGGGGGCTGATTGCAAAAGGGTGATGCTGGAGCATCGGTTGGTTTTGGAGCAGGTATTGCCGGAACTGAAAAGAATGGAGCTTTCCTCGGCGCTTTTGCGGATGGAGGGTGTTTCTTCGAAACTCTCTCTACGGTTCGCTGCCCTTTTGGCCGATGCGGAGCTTCCGGTGGTGGAAGGGTTGCTTTCTCGCTTAAAGGTTTCCAATGCGCTTTTCAAAGAGGTGTATGCTTTGGTGGCGGAATATCCCAACCATTGCCCCTTGGAGAAAAAGGCTGTCCATCGTCGCTGTGCTTTCATGGGCGCCCCCTTGTTTTTAACGCTGACCGAGCTTTGGGGAGAGCGTGCCGATTATGAGCCTATCGTGGATGCTCTTTTGCAGGAAGGTGCTTGCCTTTCCATTAAGGAGCTGGCTGTAAACGGCAAGGATCTGCAAGCCTTGGGACTGCAGGGCACCGCCATTGGGCAAATGTTAAACCGGTTATTTGAGCAAGTGCTGGAGGGACAACTGGAAAATCAAAAGGAAGCCTTATTAAGGGCAATAAAAAACGACCGATAGGGAGACATTTCGTAAAGAAATTTCTCCCTATTTCTTTTTACAAGAAAGACGGACACTTTTAACTTAAAAGTGTCATAGTGGGTTACATACTTTGAGAAAGGTAAATACTTGCCGAAAATAAAGGATTGTTTTGTCGGTGCGGAAAGCGATATTGCAAACTGTTGTTTGCAGCGATATTTTTGGCCTACGGCAAAAGCGATATAAAAGCCTTTGGCTTTTGCGATATTATATTCGTGCTTTTTCACACAGCGAAAGCTGTATATCGTGCGTTCTATGCATATCGCATCGAAGATATATCGCTCGTGCGGAGCACGAATATAGCTGAGGCACACTTCCTTACGGAGTGTGCCTCAAGCGGTCGTTTTTCTTTTGAGTTGAATGGAAAAGGTGGTTCCCTGCTGAGGAGCGGACTCCACCGAGATGGTTCCTTTTTGGGTTTCCACAATGAGTTTGGCAATGGAAAGACCCAAGCCGAAGCCCTTTTCATTATGGGAACTATCTCCTTTGTAAAAGCGCTCGAAGATATGGTCGGCGACCTCTTGGGTCATGCCGATACCATTATCGGAAACCTGTAAAAGAGCGGTATCCTCCTCTTGGGTGAGGGAGATTTGAATGTTTCCGTCTTCCGAGGTAAATTTCACGCTGTTGTCTAAAAGAATGGTCAGCAGCTGCCGCATCAGATGGGGGTCGCAAAAGGCAGAGGCCTGCCCCGTCAGTTCAAATTGCTTTTGGGGGTGGATGGTCTTGAAATCCTGCAAAACCTCTTTGCAAATAACCGAAAGCTCGGTGATCTGCAGCTCTGCTTGCAGGCTGCCGTTTTCACTGCGGGTAATATAAAGCAATCGCTCCAGGAGGGTTTGCATATTGGCCGTTTGGGTGATGATGGCATCCATAGCCTCTTGGCGGATGGCCGGATCCTCAGCTCCCCAGCGGGAGAGAATATCGCTATAGCCGCTGATGATGGCCAGAGGGGTTCTCAGCTCATGGGAGGCATCCGACACAAATTGCTTTTGCCGCAGATAAGCATCCTCGATTTTATCCAGCATACCATTATAAGAGTCCACCACATCCCTCAGCTCAGTGCGGATATTATCGGTGGGCAGGCGGGCGGAAAGGTCGGCAGAGGAAACCTCATTCATAGCTCGGCTGAGCACACCGATGGGGCGCAGCAGATTTTTGGCGGTGCGATTGCCCACAAAATAACTGATGGTCAGCACCAACGCCAAAGAAAACAGCATCAGGTTCACCACAATGGATAAAAAGGCATATTCCGATTTCATGCTGCAGGCGATATTGATGGAATAGCCCTCCGCTTTAGTGGTATAAATCCGCAGATCCTCTGCCTGATGACGATAGGAAAAAGGCTCCTCATAAAATTCATTATGGGGAAGGTGGGAGGAAATTTCCTCAAAGCCAAAAGAATAAACCAAGGTTCCCTCTTCGGTATAGAGGGCAATGTTCATGTTGTTGTCGGTGGCCAGGGCTTGAGCGATCTCTTGCTGAAATTGACCGGCACGCAAAGAGTTGGCAACGGTGATCATGGATTCATCCGAGCGCTTTTCGATGGTATGGTTGGTGGCAACGATCACAAAGATACTTTGCAAAAGAGCAAAGGCGAAAAAGATCAAAACATAGCTCAGGGTCAGACTGCCGGAAAGGGATTCCGGCACCCGATCGGTCACCAGCTGAACCACGCTTTCCAACTCTTTTCTTTTTTTCTTTTTGAGAGTGCTTTTTTTCTCCAAATAAATGGATTTTTGCAAAAAGGCCTCTTTTTTATAATCCCGCTTGATGGCTTTTAAGGCCAAGCGATATTTTTTCTTTTGGGAAGAATCGGCGGTTTTTTCTTTATAACGAAGTTCTTCTTTTTTGGCTCGATAGGCGTATTTTTGCTTTTGCTTATGGGTCTTATAATCCAGTTTTAATTCGGTTTTGCGGCGCTTGAAGTCCGCCTTGATTTGCTTTTTATTCATGGGCAGTACCGAAAGCGTAGCCCAAGCCCCGCACGGTGCGGAAATAGCGAACGCCGAACCGATCATCGATTTTAGAACGCAAGTAGCGGATATAGACATCCACCAAATTGGTGTCGCCCATATAATCATAGCCCCATACTTCCTTGAGGATCTGTTCCCGAGTGCACACCGCATCCCCCTGCTCCATAAAGAAGACCAAAAGATCAAATTCTTTGCGGGTCAGGGTCAGTTCCTCTTTGCCGAAGAACACTCGGGCAGACAGTCGATCCACCGAAAGATCCCCTGCTTGCAGGGTGGTGGCATTTTTGGCTTCGGGCTGACGCCGCAGCGCCGCACGGACTCTTGCCGCCAGCTCCCGCATGGCAAAGGGCTTGCACAGATAATCATCTGCGCCCAGATCCAGACCCTTAACCCGATCGTCCAGATCCCCTTTGGCGGTGAGGATCAGTACCGGCACCGAGGAGTGCACCCGCAGCTGAGAAAGAACCGAAAAACCGTCCAACTTCGGCAGCATCAGATCCAAAAGAATCAGCGCATAATCCCCTGAAAGAGCGGCATGAAGACCTTCCTCTCCATCATGGGCACAATCGCAGGAATACCCCGCACGGGTCAGCTCCAGTTGGATCATGCGGGCAATATTCAGTTCGTCTTCCACAACCAGGATTTTTTCCATTTCCTATTTATTGTCTCCTAAAAAGAATACCGCCATGGCGCCGGGGCCCCCATGGGCACCCACCACCGCACCGATATATTCGGTGAGGATTCGGCCGGTAAATTGATATTGATTTCGAATGATTTGTTCCAGTTTCTTGGCATCCTCCAAGCAATCTCCATGGCAGATGGCGATGGTATCCTCTTCCTTGAGGGAGCCGATTTTATCGGCCATGGATTTCATGGAGGCCAATCGGCCACGCACCTTTTCGAAAACCTCCAGTTTTCCGCAGGCATCGGTATGCATGATGGGCTTGATGCCAAGGGCGGTGCCCACAATGGCGGTGGAGGCGGAAAGCCGCCCTCCACGCTTGACAAACATCAGATCATCCACTGTGAGCCAAGTGCACAGTCGCTCTTGATTGGCACGGCTGATGGCCACTGCCTCCTCAAAGGATTTGCCGGCGGCCTTTGCTTCCAGCGCCAGAACCACCAAAAGCCCCTGTCCCATAGAAGCAGAATGGGAATCGATGGCCTCAAAGTGACGCTCCGGAAACTCTCGCTTCAACTCCTCCATGGCGCAGAGTGCCGATTGATAGGAGCCGGAAAGACCGGAGGACATGCCGATATAAAGCAGGTCATAGCCCTCTTCCAAATAGGGGGCTACGGCTTTGGCAAAGGTATAGACCCCTACCTGACCGGTGGTAATCTCTGCTTTCTTTCTTAATATATCATAAAAATCTTCTCTTGACAATGCTTTTCCATCGTCGGGATACTCTTTTCCGTTGAGATAATAGGTCAGGGGAATTACCAACAGATCCTTATGAGCCTCCTTGAAGGAAAGAGAAAGGTCGCAGGTGGATTCTGTAACGATAATATAGGGCATAAGAGTACCTCCATTTCCACTATTGATACTTTAATTATATATCAATAAAAAAGGAGACCACATTAGAATTATATTAAAGTTGAAAAGCGGCGGGGGGTATGGTAAAATAAAAAAGAGGTGATGACCTATGCAAAAAATACTGATCATCGAAGACGATCGCAACATTTTGGATATTGTTGCGTTTAATTTGGAAAAGGAAGGGTATCAGGTGGTAACTGCCGCCGATGGCGAAGAAGGGCTTTTGACCTTTGCAGCCGATCGGTTTGATCTGGTGCTTTTGGATATTATGATGCCCAAGATCAATGGTCTTCAGGTGCTGGATGCCATTCGGGCCCGAGGGGATGTTCCGGTATTGATCATGAGTGCCAAAACCTCAGAGGATGATCGGCTGGATGGGTTTTCCCGCTTGGCCGATGATTATATCTGCAAACCCTTCTCGGTGAAGGAACTGGTGATGCGGGTAAAGGTGCATTTGTCCCGCTATAAAAAAGAGGAGGCGGCGCCCCCTCGCCTTATTTGGGGCGAATTTGAACTGGATGAAAAGAACTTCACCGTTTATCGGGGCGGGGAGCCTCTCTCTTGCTCCAAAAAGGAATTCCAGCTGATTCAGCTTTTTGCTAAAAATCAGGAGCGGGTCTATACCCGAGAGGAATTAATGATGATGATTTGGGGCTATGCCCAATCCCAGCCCGAGGATCGCACCGTGGATGTTGCCATTCGCCGTCTGCGGGAAAAGATGGAGGAGGATCCCTCCCATCCCCGCTATATTATCAGTAAGCGGGGGCTTGGCTATCAGGCGGGGGTACGGTCATGAAAAAGCATTTGCGCTATCGGTTGATGGCCATGATGCTTTTATTGGTGGTAGTGGTGGTTCTCTTTGTGGGTGGCACCCTATTATTCAACATTATGGCCGATTATAATCGTACCTTTTATGAGGATATGGAAGAACTGACGGCTGTGGTGGAATTCTTCGATACCAAAGAAGAAGAACTGGCCTATCTGCCCGAGGTATTGGGAGATGATGATCTTCTGGATCCGATTCGCACCGATCGCTACTACTATGTGTTGAAGGATGAATTGGTGCTTTATACCAGCGACCCTGATTGGACGGTGACCATGACTCCCAATCTGGAAGGGGCGCTGGCGGGAGAAGAAAACCAAAAGGCAGGCATTTTAGCGGAAACCTTGGATTATGCCTATGCCATGAAGGTGGAGGGGCATGTCTTTTATGTGCTGGATCTTCGGACGGGACTGATGGAGACGATCGAAACCTATATGGGCTTTTTCATTCAAACCTTGGTGGTGGGGATGTTGCTGACGGTGGTTTTGGCCTTTGTGTTTGCTCGCCGCTTTTTGATCCCCATTCATAAGCTGACCGAAGAGGCACGCTCTATGGAAAAGAACGGCACCTTCACCGGCATTGAGGTGACCACCAAGGATGAAGTGGGTCAGCTGACCCAGGTCTTTAATGAAATGGGCGTTCGCATCACCGAGAATATCAAGATGCTCAAGGCCCTGTTGCAAAATATTCCCAAACCGCTGTTTGCGGTGAATGAGCGGGGAGAGACGGTTCATGCCAATGAGGCCTATCGCCTTCTTTTTGAGCAAGAGCCGCCCTTATCCCTCTTTATCGAGGGTCATGAGCAAGAGAATCGCTTTTTGCTTTCCTTGGAGGGACGCTACTTTTTGGTGTATCGCACCCCCTTGCGGCTGAATGATGCTGCCGCCACCCTCTTTTTGCTGGACGATATTACCGAAGCAGAGCTGCTGGATCAGGAGCGCAAGCAGTTTGTGGCGGATGTATCCCATGAACTTAAAACGCCGCTTACGGTAATCAAGAGTTATAGTGAAACCCTGTTGGATGAGGCGGTAGAGGGAGAGATGGCAAAGCGGTTTCTCGGCGTCATTGAAAAATCTGCCGATCAGATGAATGGAATGGTCAATCAATTGCTGGAGCTGATCAAAACCGAAACGACTCCCCAAAACGCCAAAGAACCGCTGGATCTGGTGGCAGCCGCCAAAGAGGTGGTGGATGCCATGGCGCTGGAGCTGAAGAAAAAAGAACTCACCTGCTTGGTGGAGCTGCCTCTTGAGCGGGTACTGCTTTGCGATCCCGATCAGGTGCGGCGGGTGATGATCAACCTTTTGAGCAACAGTGTGAAGTATTCCAATCAAGGGGGCACCATCACCCTTTCTCTTAAAGAAACCGAAGGCGGTGTGTTGCTGGCGGTGAAGGACGAGGGCATCGGCATTGAAAAGAAGCATCTGCCTCATTTGTTTGAGAAGTTCTATCGGGTGGATAAAGCCCGTAGTCGAGAGACCGGCGGTACCGGCTTGGGGCTGTCTATTGTGAAGTCCATTATGGACTCCATGGGCGGCTGGGTGCAGGTGGAGAGCACCTTGGGGGAGGGCAGTACCTTTACCTGCTATTTTCCCGATTGATTTTTTTCTTTGATTATGATAGACTGTAAAAAGAAAAGGAGTGATACCAATGGCAAATGAATATGGAAATGATTATGTGGTTCTCACCGATGAAGACGGTCGTGAGATCGAATTTGAGGTGTTGGGCAGTGTTGAATATGATGGGCTGACCTATGTGGGGCTCATCGAGCAGTTTGATGATCCTGCCGCACAATTGGAAAGCGATGGCAGAATGATTGTGTTGAAAGCCATTGAGGATGATCATGGCGAAGAACTTTTGGTGACCATCGACGATGAGGAACTGGCCAATGTCCTTCCTGTTTTTGAGGAAGCCTTGGGCGAGGAATATGATATCGACGGCGAGGAATAATTTCTCCCAAAGCATGTAAAATAAAAGTACCCTGCGATGTGCGTGGTCTGCGCTTATTTGAGCCTACACTTATGCTACGGGATAGCGACTCGAGGCACTGTGTGCATGCCGGCTCTGGCAGAGGCCAATGTCGGAAGCCTGTGAAGTGAACCTCGGCAAAAACCCACCTAACGTTTGTTAGGGGTCAACACGGTGCAGTATCACGGCATAGGCGGGGCATCAAACACCGAACCAAAAGCGTTCGGTGTTTCGTCTTTAAGAGGAAATCTATTCATGAATGATTCATTTTTACGAACAAAAGCATTAATTGGTGAGGAAGCCTTTGCCCGCCTGCAAGGCGCCCATGTGGCGGTGATCGGCGTGGGAGGCGTGGGCGGCGCTGCGCTGGAAGCCTTGGTGCGGGGCGGAATCGGAGCGGTCACGGTGGTGGACCCCGATGCATTTTCCGCCTCCAACCGAAACCGCCAGATTTTGGCTCTTTCTTCCAATGAGGGAAGGGCAAAGGTGGAGGTTGCCAAGGAGCGGATGCTGGATATAAACCCCCAATTGAAGTGCAGGGCGTTGCAGGAGCGCCTCTCGGCCGAGAATATGGCGGCTCTTTTGCCGGATCATCTCGATTATATTGCCGATTGCGTGGATGATGCCCCTGCCAAGGCTGCTCTTGCCGCTTATTGCAAGGAAAAAGGAATCCCCTTGCTGATGTGTATGGGTACCGGCAATCGCTTCTCTTCCGAGGGAATGAAGATCGTCAATTTTGATAAAACCGAGAATTGCCCCTTGGCGAAAAAAATGCGTACCCTTTTGCGAAAAGAGGGATTTTCCAAGGTTCGCTGTCTTTATTCCTCCGCTCCCACTTTGAGCGTGATGCCTATTGATGAGGAAGGGAAGCGTACCGTTGGTTCCATCTCTTATGTGCCGCCAGTGGCCGGCTATCGCATGGCGGAGCATATTCTGACCCGCCTGATGCAAGAGCAAACTCATCAAGATATTCCAAAATAAACAAAAGCACAGTTGCCATAGATTATAGAGGTGATAATGAATGAGCCGTTTAAAAGATCTTCGCAAGGAGCGAGGGTATACGCAGGTAAAAATGCAGATGCTGACGGGAATTGATCAAAGCGATTATTCAAAGATTGAAACCGGTAAACGATATTACACATTTGAACAGTGCATTAAAATTGCAAAAGCACTCAATACCAGCATGGATTATCTGGCGGGTTTGACCGATCAAAAAGAACCTTATCCGCCTGCAAAACAAAAGCACATTTGACCAATGGTCAAATGTGCTTTCTTTTTTTATTCTACAAAGGCGGCTTTGGCACCTTTGGTATGCTCCACCGAATCCCGCAGCAGGAATTCCACCTTACCGTTGTCATAGGTCAGGACATTGACAGCGGTATTGGGAATGGCGGGGACGGTGAAGATCTCCTCGACGGGGAGGCCCATCCAAGCGCAGATGAGGGCACGAATGGTGCCGCCGTGGGAATAAACGGCGACGGTTTTGCCGTCGTTTTCCTTGGCGATTCGATCGATGGCCGCCGTGGAGCGGTGCATCAGATCCCAATAGCTTTCCCCCTCCTCATAGCGGGTGTTGCCGGGGTCTACTTTGCGCTTGCGGGCGGTTTCGGGGAAGCGTTTTTCCGCATCGGGATATAAAAGCCCTTGCCAAAGACCCAAATGCAACTCCCGCAGGTCCTTGGTGGTATGGATGGGAAGCTCCAGCCGCTGGGCCAAGGGCTTGGCGGTGTTGACAGCCCGATCCAGATCGCTGGAATAGATGGCATCGATGGTATAATTCTCTGCCAAATATTCGGCAACGTCTTTTGCTTGCTGTATGCCTTCGGGGGTGAGGCTGGAATTGAGCTGACCTTGCACTCGATGCTCCTTATTATAGTCGGTTTCGCCGTGGCGAATTAAAAGAATCTGAACCATTTACGCTTCCTCCTTCTGGGCAGTATAGATCTGCAAGAATTGATTGATTTCCTCCAAGGGATTGGCTTTATCGGTGATCTTTAAGGTGAAATAGGGCTTGGCGCCCAAGGAATAAAGAACTCGGCCCTTAAGAGCTTTGGTGAGTGCTGCAAGCATTTGCGGGGTAGCCTCTTCGGTGAAGAACAGCACCGCATCCTGCTTTTGCTTAATGTCCCGAATGCCTCCTTTTTTGGCCATGGACCTCAAAAGGGCGATCTTCATCAGATTGAGGATGCATTCCGGCGGATCGGAAAAGCGATCGCAGAGCTCATCGGTCATATCCTGAAAATCCTCTGTCGTTTCAATGGCGGCGATCTTTTTATAAAGATCGATTCGCATTTTTTCGGCGGGCACATAGGATTTGGGGATATAGGCACTGACGGTGATATCCACCGCACAATCAAATTCTTGGGGCTCCGCCTTGCCTTGCTCCTCAAAAACCGCTTCTTTGAGGATCCGCATGTACATATCATAGCCCACAATGTTCATCTGCCCATGCTGTTTTTCTCCCAAAAGGGCGCCGGCGCCTCGGATCTCCAGATCCCGCATGGCGATTTTAAGACCACTGCCAAATTCGGTAAATTCCCGAATGGTGGAAAGGCGCTTGGCCGCCACTTCATTGACGATACTGCCCTGCCGATAGGTAAGATAGGCATAGGCACGGGTACTGCTTCTGCCCACCCGCCCTCGAATCTGATGAAGCTGAGAAAGCCCTAAGCGGTCGGCATCTTCAATGATGAGAGTATTGGCAAAGGCTACATCGATGCCGGTTTCAATAATGGTGGTGCAGAGCAACACATCGATCTCATGTTTTAAGACCTTTTCCCAGGTTTTTTCCAGCTCGGTGCCGGTCATTTTTCCATGCCCCACTCCTATGCGGGCATGGGGCAGGCGTTCTTGGAGATCGGCGGCAATGCGATCGAGGGATTCAATGTCGTTTTTCATATAAAAGACGCATCCGCCTCGCTTCAGCTCCCGCCCCATGGCGGAGAGGAGAATATCCCGATCATATTCCAACACATAGGTGGTGACCGGCTGGCGGTCGGCAGGGGGATCTTCGATAATGGAAAGATCCCGAATGCCCGAGAGGGCCATATTCAAGGTGCGGGGAATGGGGGTGGCGCTCATGGTCAACACATCTACTCCCACTGAAAGCTCCTTGATTTTTTCTTTATGCTTGACGCCGAAGCGCTGTTCCTCGTCGATGACCAAAAGACCCAGCTTTTTAAAATGAATATCTGAAGAGAGCAGGCGATGGGTGCCGATAATAATGTCGATTTTCCCCGATTCCAAATCCCCTAAAATCTTTTTGGTCTCTTTAGGGGTGCGGAAGCGGTTGAGCACCGCCGCTTCAATGGGGAAATCGGAAAAGCGATCCTTCACGGTGAGAAAATGCTGCTCCGAGAGGATGGTGGTGGGGCAGAGGATGGCTACCTGAAGTCCATTGTCCACCGCCTTGAAGGCAGCACGTAGTGCCACCTCGGTTTTGCCAAAGCCCACATCGCCGCAAAGGAGGCGATCCATGGGATAGGGCTGCTCCATATCCTTTTTGATCTCCTCTACACAGCGAATTTGATCCTCGGTTTCCTCATAGGGGAATTGCTCCTCAAAGCGGAGCTGCCAATCACTGTCGGGGTCGCAGGGGGTGCCGGGGGCATGGAGACGCTTGGCATAAAGGGCGATCAGTTCCTTGGCGATCTCCCGAGATTGATTTTTCACCTTGGCCTTGGTCTTTTCCCAGGCGGCGCCGCCCAAGCGGGAGAGCTTCACGCCTTTATCCTCGGCGGTGCCGATGTATTTGGAGATCAGATCCAGCTGCGGGCAGGGCACAAAAAGAGTGTCGCCCTTATCATAGCCGATGACGATATAGTCCTTGGTGACTCCTTGATTCTCTACTTGGCGGATGCCCTTATAGATGCCGATGCCGTGGGAAACATGCACCACCAGATCCCCCACCGAAAGGTCATTGAAGGAGCGAATCTTTTCGCCTTTGGGATGGGTCTTGCGGCGGAATTTCTCGCTTCGTTTTCCTCCGTCGCAAAGAAGCAGAAGCTTGGCATCGGGAAAGCGCAGATTACAGGAAAGGGGTGCGTTCATGCAGCAGACTGCCCCTTTTTTGGGGGTGTCCGAAAGGGGGAGGTGCTGAGCGGTTAAGGCGGACTTTTGCTCCTCCGCCCGCCCGCTAAACAGGCAAACGGTATAACCCTCTTGGCAGGCGGCTTGAAGCTCAGCATAGAGGGTCTCCTCCTGATAGAAGGGGATATGATCCTCCAGCACCCGCATCTGCCGCAGTTCCCCTAAAGGAACAGGGGATTCCGGCAGGGCGGAAAAGAGATAGGTGTTTTGATGGAGGCGCTGTTCAAAGGCCTCTTGATCTAAGAAATAGGCGCCCTCGGCCATGTATTCGCCTTTTTCCGTCAGGCGCTCCATTTCTTCCTTTAACTGCCAGTCTATAAAGGAAAAGACCTTCTGCTGGCGGGTGTATTCTTCGATAAAAAGCAGTCCCTTATGAAGATCCAAGGGGGTAAAAAGCTCCGGATAAAGCAACGGGATATAGCGATCGGTGGCGATGGAGCTCCCTTGCTCCAAAAGCTCCAGATCCCGCTTGATGGCAGGATGGTCGGCGGATCGCTCCTTTAAGAGGGGATACAGCCGCCGCTCTTCGCCCTTGCGGGAATGGCAGGCCACGATCTCTGCCTCCTCAACGCTTTCCACCGTGCGCTGGCTGAGGGTATCGAAAAAGACGATACGGTCAATCTCATCGCCGAAAAATTCCACCCGCAAGGGGTCGGGATAATTGGGAGAGAAAATATCCAGAATGCCGCCTCGGCGGGCAAAGGTGCCGCTCCCTTCCACCAATTCAAAGGCGGTATAGCCGTTTTCCACCAAAAAGAGGGTCAGTTCTTCTAAGTCGCAACAGTCCCCCACCTTGAGGGTGCGCCCCTCGGCGGCGCTTTCGTTGGAGGGCGGGCAGGGCATCAAAAGGGCGCTCAGAGGCGCCACAATCATTTTATAATCGCCGTTTCTCAATCGTTTGAGGGTCTCTGACTGCTGATTTTCCCGCTCCTTGGAATGGGCGGCGTAGCGGTCGAATAAAAAGTCCCGCTCGGGCAGATAGTAAACGCCATCCCCCAAAAGGGCATGAAAGGTTGCGAGAATCTCCGAAACCCCCGCCTCTTCACGGAGGATGAACATTCCCTTATGATTCTGTTGCTTGCATAAAGATGCGGCGGCAAGAACGCTGCTCTGCCCCTGCATTCCGCTGATGGCGGTAGGCCGAGGGGATGCAGGAGGCAGGTTTTGAAGGGCAGGCTCTTGCCGAAGGATGTCTAAAATGCTCATAGAACCTACCTGTTATATTGATTTTGCGCCTTGGCAAATTCTCCGTCTAACAGAAGGCGAACCGCTCCCGGCACCGTTTCCAATACTTCTTTTAAGGTGGGCAGATCTTCCTTGGGGAATCGCCCTAAGACCCAATCGGCAAGGTCATAATCGGGATGGGGCTTTTGGCCCACGCCGATCTTGATCCGCATCAGCCGATCGTTGCCTAAGACCCGAATAATGTCTTTGAGGCCGTTGTGACCCCCGTCACTTCCCTTATCACGGATCCGCATCCGCCCTACGGCCATGGAAACATCATCGGCAATGACGATGATGTTTTTCGCAGGGATTTTATAAAAGGCTCCCACTTCATTGACCGCATTGCCCGAAAGGTTCATAAAGGTTAAAGGCCGTACCAAAAGCACTTCCTTATCGCCCACCTTGGCTCTTGAGAGGGTGGCGGTTTTTTTATTGCCGTAAGGGGTGGCGCCCCATTCTTTTTCTAAAACGTCCAGCGCCATAAAGCCGGCATTGTGGCGGGTGTTTTCATATTTTTTGCCGGGGTTGCCGAGACCTACGATCATATAGCGTTCTTTTTTAAACTTATCAAATAGCATAAAATACCTCAATACAGGTTGTTTTCAATGTTGCGAGGGGGAATGGAGGCAATGGCACCTTTTTGCAGGGTGCTTTGGGTGGCGATCTCGCAGGCAGTTGCGGCATAGGCAAAAACCTGCTGAGGGGTCAAGGACTCCAAGGTCTCTCCGCCGGCGATGAATTCTCGTAAGAACGTGCCGAAGAAAATATCTCCTGCACCGGTGGTATCCACCGCCTGTACCCGACGGGCGGGAATACGGCAGGTCTCATTGGCAAAGAAGGCAGTAACCCCTTCCGAACCATCGGTGACCAAAATGATCTTGGGGCCAAAGGCCGCAAGCTTTTGGATGCTCTCCTCAATGGTGGTACCATCGGTGAGCATCAGCGCTTCTTCCTTGGAGACCTTTAAAATATCCACCTTGGAAAGATGCCGCCGCATAATGGCGGTCGCCCAATCGGCGCCTTCCCATAAGGGGGCACGGTAGTTGGGGTCATAGCTGATGATGCAGCCGGCCTCTTGAGCGATACGCAAGGCTTCGGCGGTGGTATCTCTGCCCAGCTCGGTGGTGAGAGAAAGAGAGCCGAAATGGAAGATGCGGGCATTTTCAATAAGATCCTTGCGGATCTCATGCTTTTGCAGAGCAATATCTGCCCCTTGGCGGCGGTAGAAGCTGAAATCCCGCTCCCCGTCGGGAGTGAGGGCCACAAAGGCCAAGGTGGTATTACGCTCGGCATCGGTAATCAGCCCCGATTGCTTGATGCCGCATTGGGCCAAGGTCTTGCGCAGATACTTGCCGAACATGTCATTGCCCACCTTGCCGATGAAGGCGGTGCGGGCACCGTATTTGGCGGCAGTAGCCAAAAGGTTTAAGGGAGCGCCGCCGGCCTTGCGGATCAGCACCGGATCCCCCTGCTCATCCAAGCCGCCGGGAATAAAATCAATTAAAATTTCGCCTAAGGCGGTAATATCATAGTTCATGGTTAACACCTCTCTATGTATCATACCATTATTTTTTTAGGGTTTCAATATTGATTTTTATTTTATTATTCTATATAATGGACTCAGTATAGAATGAGGGGTGTTTATGAACTACCAATTTGAAGAAACCAGAATGCAGAGTATCGCCGTCCCTACCCGTGTGGTGGACGGTCTTTTAGGCATTGCCACCGGCGCCCAGCTGAAGGTCTTGCTCTTTTTAATGCGCTTTGATAAGCTGGCCCATTCGGCGGCGGATATTGCCCGTTTTTGCAATATTGCCGAGGAGGATGTGGAGAGCGCCATTGACTTTTGGGTCAAAGAGAAGATCTTTGTGAAGGAGCAGGGCAAGCTGCGCCTGGTCAGCGGCATCAAAACGGTTCTGCCCAAGGAACTGCCTCGGGTTCAGCCTACCATTATTTTGGAGGAGACCTCCAAGGACTTTCGGGATATGATCGGCGAGATTCAGCGCATCACCGGCAAGCCTCTCAATTCTCTGATGGTTTCTCTTTTCTATAATATGGCGGAGAATCTGCATTTCTCTTATGAGATGATCGTTCAGATCGCCGCTTATTGCAACAGCATCGGGAAATTTACTTATCGGTATATGGAAACGGTGACGGCCGCTTGGCATGATGAAGGCATCGATACCTTTGAGAAGGCAGAAGAAAAGATTCGCCTTTTGGAGGAGAGCCGCAATCTGGAAAATCGCTTGGCACGCACCTTTGGCATTCGCACCGCTTTTTCCGCCAAGCAAAAGGAGCAGATCGCAGAGTGGACGGCTATGGGGCTTTCCGAGGAGCTGATTGTGGAGGCCTACAATCGGTGCATGGATCATAGCGGAAAAATGTCCTTTGCCTATATGGCTAAAGTTTTGGCCAACTGGGCAGAAAAAGGCGTTAAAAAGGTGGCGGATATTGAGGAGCAAACCAAGGTCGCTACCGGCAATCAACAGCATCAGGGCCTTTCTGAATTGGAAAAAATGGGCATTGGGATGATGCAGTATGGAGGAAATGAATGATGAATATCAAGCAGGAACTTTGGGGCGAATTTGCCGCCCGCCATGCTGCCGCCGTTTATGAGGCCGAGGAGCGCAAGGCAGAGGTTTTGCGTCAATATCCCGCCTTGGTGGAGATGGAGCGCAAGCTTACCGAAAAGGGCGTGGAATACTGCCTGGCCTTAACAAAAGGGGGCAATGCTGCCCATCTGGAGAAAGAACTCAAAGAGCTTCAGCAGAAAAAGGATGCCTACTTAGAGGAGATCGGGGCGGATTTTGCCCCTCGCTTTGCCTGCGAAAAATGTCAGGATACCGGCATGACCGAGGAGGGGGTATGCGAATGCTTCCGTCGGGCGCTGATTGCCGAGAATTTCCGCCGCTCCAATCTGGAGCAGGCTTTGGTCCATCAGACCTTTGAAAACTTTGATCTGAATGTTTACAGCCCGGTGGCAGAGGGAAAGCTTCTTTCTCCTCGGGATAATATGAGTAAGATCCTTGGCTTATGCAAAGAATTTGTGGCTCATTTTGATGAGCAACCCAAAAACCTGCTCTTTACCGGCGCCACCGGTCTTGGTAAGACCTTTTTATCCACCGCTATTGCCCGTGCTTTATTGGATCAGGGCAAAAGCGTTATCTACATCAGCGCACCGGAATTTGCCCGCCGCCTGGAGTCGGTGCGGTTTCGGGATGAAGGCGGGGAACTGGAGCAGTTTTATGAGGCGGATATGCTGATTATCGATGATCTGGGCATCGAAGGCCGCACCGCTTATACCATCGGGGCGTTGACCGATCTGATGGATCGCCGCATCCGCACCGGCAAAAAAATGCTCTTTTCCACCAACCTGAATTTAGAAGGGATTCAAAAGGCCTATGATGAGCGGATCATCTCCCGCCTTTTAGGTCATTTTATCTATTGCTTCTTCTATGGCGAGGATCTGCGGATCAAGGCCTTTAAAGAGGGAAAATAATGAGCGATCTTTCTACTTTTGATTGTTTGGATGATCTGCAACTGGGCGGCTGGAAGCTTTGGCAAAACAGCCGCTTTTTCCGCTTTGGTACCGATGGCGTATTGCTGGCGGATTTTGCTCGCTGTACCCCCAAGGAAAAGATGATCGACCTTTGCAGCGGCACCGGCATTGTGCCCTTTTTACTGCTGGCCAAGGGGCAGGCAGAGCGGGCCGAGGCGCTGGAGCTGCAGCCCTATCTTTGCCGCCTGATGGAGCGAAGCGTGGAAGAAAATGGGTGCGCCCATCGCCTATCGGTATTGGAGGGGGATGTGAAAGAGATTCGCTCCCTTGCCAAAGGGCGAGAATATGATTTGGTGACGGTGAATCCCCCGTATGAGCCCATGGGGCGGGGGATTTTAGGGCAAAATCCCCATCGGGAGTTGGCTCGCCGAGAGGTTGCCTGCACCCTGGAGGATATTATCGATGCCGCCGCCTATCTGCTCAAAAGCGGCGGGCGGCTGGTGATGGTGCATCGCCCCTTTCGCCTGCCGGAGATCATGAAGACCATGGATGCCCATGGCTTTGCCCTCAGTCGCCTGCGGATGGTGGAGCCCTATGAGGGGGAGCGCCCCGCCTTGGTGCTTTTGGAGGGAATTCTCCATAGCAAGCGAGAGCTGGTGGTGGAGCCGAGAATGCTGCTCCATCGGGAGGACAAAGAAATGTCGGATGAATTAATGAAGATTTACGGAAGGGAGCGGCAAGCATGAGCCAGCCGGTTTTATATCTGGTGGGAACCCCCATCGGCAATTTGGGGGATATTTCCCCTCGCTGCAGAGAGATTCTCTCTCAGGTGGATTTTATTGCCGCTGAGGATACCAGAAATACTTTAAAACTACTAAATTACTTGGGAATCAAAAAGCCGCTGATCAGTTATTTCGAGCATAATAAGCGGGAGCGGGGCTTGGAGATTCTCTCCCGCATTCAGGAAGGAAAAACCTGCGCCTTGGTTACCGATGCAGGAATGCCGGGGATCAGCGATCCCGGCGAGGATCTGGTGTGCCTTTTGACAGAGGAAGGCTATGAGGTATCGGTGGTGCCGGGGCCTTGCGCTTTGATCAGCGCCTTGGTGCTCTCGGGGCTGCCCACCGGCCGTTTTTCCTTCCAAGGGTTTCTTTCCACCGCCAAGAAGAATCGGCGGGAGCATCTGGAAGGGGTGCGGTATGCCAAGGAGACCCTCATTTTTTATGAGGCTCCTCAAAAGCTTCGCAATACCTTAAAGGATCTGTTGGAGCAGTTGGGGGATCGGCGGATTGCCCTTTGTAAGGAACTGACCAAACTCCATGAAACGGTGCAACGAGGCACCATTTCCCAAATGATCGCCTTCTATGAGGAGCAGGATCCCCGAGGGGAATATGTTTTGGTGGTGGAAGGTGCCACCGAGGAAAAGCAGGAAGAGGTCTTTTGGGAAAAGCTTTCTCCTGCCGCTCATGTGGAGTATTATATGGAAACGGGCCTTTCCAAAAAGGAGGCCATCAAGGCCGTTGCCGCCGATCGGAATGTGCCCAAAAATGAAATCTATAATGAAGTAATGAAAAAATAAAAAGGAGCTGTAAATAAACATGCGTTTTTTACAGCTCCTTTTTTGGTTTATAGACCGCTCGTTTGGTGTTTTGCTTGTTGATTTTTCTCGCCCTTTGCGGGTTAGACTATTTTTACATCCCCTTTTTAATCTCTGAAATAGAGGGTGTATTGATCAACGGCCAAAGTGAGCGTGTGCTCCCAAGAACCGTCGCTGAAGGTGGATTTGGTCACAGAGGCCAAATCGGCTCCGTCTGCTCCCACTTTATAGATCATTCCTTCCGGTCCTTCGGTGGAATGGATATAGGGCAGCGTCCATGTTTTGCCGTTGCTTTTAATGACCAGCGTATCCTCTTTCACCTTGCAGGTCACCTTCAGCACCGGCGCTTCGGGATGCAGCTTTTGGCGATCCTTGGCGCAGTAGAGCACCGAACCGTCTTTATTGCTCAGCGCCAGAGAAAACCGCCAGCGATGATCTTCGATCTTTAAGGAATCCACCTTTTTACAGCCCCCCAAAGGCAGGCAAAGGGTCAGCATCAGCAAAAGGCTGATGAGGGATAATTTCATTTTTTTCATTTTTTGGTTCCCAACTTTCCATCGGTATAATAGGCGATGAAGCGTTCTTCCCCCACCGTCATCACAATGCCGGAAAGGTTCATCAGCTCATAGGCCTTGATTTCCTTTAGAGGATGGCGAAAGAGGATCTGATTGTTGCAGGAGATGATGAGGGTATCATCGGCAATGCTGAAAGCACCGGCTCTGCCCAAAATTCTTTCCTGATAGGTTTTGGGATCCCGCTGAGAGAAAGAGGAGATGGTGCGCTTATCCAGCTTGCGCAGCAGCGCCAGTACCTCATCGTTTTCTTTTTTCTTTTTGAATAATCCCATCAGCCCATCTCTCCGATCCCAAAGCATTCGGGGCGGTGAAAATCGGGGGCGGGAGCATCAATGGGGCTCCAGCTTCCAAAGTGCATAATGGGGGTTTTCTCACCGCAGATATAGGCATTAAAGCAGAAGGTATCGCCTTTTTTGGGGGCAAAGGGCTTGCCGTAGATCTCCTCGACCAGGGCAAAGGGCAGGGTATAGGTGACCTGCCAGCCCTTTTGAGGGAGCACCTCTGCTTTTACATTCATATGGGGCTTCATGGTGGCCACCACCGATTGGCGATCATGGCGACCGGCACCCTTGCCGATGACCATGGCCCCCACCGAGTTGCATTCAATATTTAAGTAATCTTCTTCTCTGCCAAAGGGGGCAAAGAAGAATTCCATGCAATTATCCTCCCACACGGGGCCATTGTCTTCCCGAGTCAGCACCGTCAGCTCTTCTTTGATGGGGGCAAAGAGTTTGACATAAAGGGCGGACTCGTCGTAAGAAAAGAACACCTCGCCCTTGGGGCAGTAGCCTTCCCGGTCCCAAGGATATTGATCAATATAACCCAGCGGCATAGGGGGGAGAGTGCCGAAGGGGATGGTTAATTGTTTCATTTTTTTCACCTCGCTTTTTATTATAATAAAAAAAGATCTTATTTGCAATAAAATATATGAAAATGCCGAAGGAAACACCCTTGCATGAGGGAAGAATAAGTAGTATAATAAAAAAAGAATGTACCAAAGGAGAATGTTTTATGCCCGAACTTGGTGGATTACATGAAATTCCCGATATTAAAGCCCTGATCCTCTATCTGCTCAAAGAGGCAGAGTGTGTGCTCAATGAAACGCAGCTGACCGAAGTGATGATGGCAGATGGATTGGTGGAATATTTTGATTATGCTCAAGCAGCCGAGCAGCTTTTGATGGACGGGCTGATGGATATTGCCTCTTTGGAGGAAATGAGCAGCTATCGCATCACCAAGCAAGGCTTGGAGGTGGAGGGCGAATATGAGCAGCGGCTTCCTTATAATGTGAAAAGCAAAACCTTGGCCGCCCTCAAAGCCATGCTGAAGCAAAAGCAGGAGGAAGATCAGATCTTTGCCACCATTGAGCCCACCATCAGCGGTTTTAATGTGACTTGCACCATCCGAGAGGGGGGCGAGACCATGCTCTCTTATCAGGTATTGGTTCCCGATCGGAAGGATGCCTATTATGTGGCAGAGCGGTTTAAGGAGAATTCCGCCGGCTACTATCAGAAGATCATGGAGATCGTGTTGGACGAGGATTTGTTTAAGAAAGGTTCTGCCCACGGTGAATAAGAAAAGAATCCCGAAGATGAACTTCGGGATTCTTTTCTTATTGTAAAAAAGGCTGGAGTTGCTCTCCTCTCATAGCGGCCGCCACCGTTTCGGCAATGCGATGGAAATGCGCCACGCAGGATCGGGGTTTATTTTGGGCATCATCCTGCCCATAGGGCACAAAATAATAATTCCGCACCGCCTGAAGAGCACCGATGTTTTTGGCAGAACCGGCCAGCGCATCATTGGTAGAGAGGGCAAGGATCACCGGTCGCTGATTGCGCAGAATGGATTTGGCCGCCATGGTGACCGACGTGTCGGCAATGCCCAGGGCAAGCTTTGCCAAGGTGTTGGCGGTGCAAGGAGCGATCAAGAGGGCATCCAAAACCTTTTTTGGCCCGATAGGCTCTACCTGAGGAATGGTATGCCAGATCTCCCGCCCGCAAAGAGTGGAGAGGGCCTCTTTAAATTCGGCAGCGGTGCCGAAGCGGGTGTCGCTTTCATAAACAATAGGGGACATGATAGGAAAAAGCTCATATTGCTCCTTTAAGGGGGCAATGGCATGGAGCACCTGCCGAAAGGTGCAAAAAGAGCCGGTGAGGGCAATGCCTAAATGGGGCTTATTCAAGAGGATCCATCTCCTTTAAAATGTAATCACCGATAATGGCGGCGGCGGTCTCGGGGGCATATTTTCCCGGCAATCCTTGAGCATTGAGCACATGGAGCCCCAAAGAGACGGCCAGTTCCTTATCAAAGCCGCCGGGGGCAGAGGCCAACTCCATCAGTAGCGCCCCTCGGGGAAATTTTTTCAATTGTTCTTCCTTTAAAATGGGTTGGGGAACGGTATTGAAGATCAGCCGATAGCGCTCCCAATTCACATCTTCATAGAGACGGGCTTCTGCGCCGTCATTTCGGATCAAAGCCAGACTTTCTGCCCGCCTTGCCGCCACCGTGACCTTTGCACCCATGGCAGAAAGACGGCGAGCCAGCAACTGTCCGATCCGCCCTGCTCCTAAAATCAGAACCGACTGCCCCCAAAGGGTAAAGGAGGTATTGGCAATAGCCAGCGCCAGCGCCCCCTCTACGGTGGGGACGGCATTGGCAAGGGTCACCTCTTCGGCGGCAAAGTAATCAATGCCGCTTATGTGAGCGGGGAGCATTCCGCCAAATAGGTGGTTTCCGCAAAATTGCTCCTCAATGACTTCGAGGGAAAGTTTGGCTTTGCTTAAAGGGGTGTGAAGGGTTTTCTGATCCCGTGTGACCGGCAGGGGAAGTATTAAAATGTCGGCTTGCCATTGAGGCGGATGGGAGTCGCCCAAATAGGATGTGGATACCGTGAAGCCTTTTTTTCGTATGTAATCGGCCAGATAAAGCTGGCGGATGTCTCCGCCCATGATATGAAAGTTCATTCGGTTCACCTCTAATTCATGGTATGCAAATGTAAATTTTCGGTGCTGAAATCAACTGGCTATAGACAAAAAGGTATTTGTTTGATATGATAAAACTAACAAAACCAAAGGAGGTTTTTCCATGAAACGAGTGTTGAGTTTTTGCCTGGTGATGGCCATGATGCTATCGGTCTTGCCTACCGCCTTTGCGGTGGATGGCGAGCTGGGCGTTCTTCCTGATTGGGAGGGAAGCATCTTTTCGATCACCTATGAATTAAACGGCGGGGTCAATTCTCCCAAGAATCCGGCCACCTTTACGGATGAGACGGCTTTGGAATTTGCTGCACCCACCAAAGAGGGCTATACCTTCGGCGGTTGGTACTTGGATGGTATTTTCGAAAAGAAGATCACCGGCATTAAGGCCGGCACCGATCATGATCTGGAAGTATATGCCATGTGGTGTCGCAATTTTCCCGATGTGAAAGCCAAGGATTGGTTTAAGAAGGCGGTGGATTATACCTCTGCCCGAGAGATTTTCCAAGGAGATGCCGAAGGAAAATTCAATCCCAAGGGCGTAACCACCCGAGCCACCATCGCCCAGATCCTTTATAATGATGCCGGTCGCCCCGCTGTGGAGTATCAGGATCAATTCCCCGATGTAAAAGACGGTAAATGGTATACCGATGCGGTGCTGTGGGCCGCTAAAGAGGGAATCACCTTAGGCTATGGCAACGGAAAGTTCGGCCCCAATGATCCCATTACACGGGAGCAGTTTGTGGTGTTCCTCTATCGCTATCGCTTAGGGGATGAGCCTCAAACAACGGCGCTGGATTATAATGATGCCGATGATGTTAGCAGTTTTGCAAAAACGCCTATGCTGTGGGCAGTGGAATTTGGCGTGATTCAAGGCTATAACGGCAATCTCAATCCCAAGGGAACCGCCACCCGTGCCGAAGCGGCGCAAATTATGTATAATTTTATGACCTATTAAGTAAATAAAAAAATCCTCCCCATCGGGGAGGATTTTTTATGTGGTTTACACGATTTTGATATATTCAATGATTTGGCGTTCCAGAGGCATATCCATGGCGTTGGTATCCACTGCGGCGATCTTATCCACCTCTTCAATGCCCTCTACCACCTGGCCGAAGGCGGCGTAATTGCCGTCCAAGAAAAAGCCATCGGCGTGCATGATGAAGAATTGGCTGCTGGCGGAATTGGGATGCTGTGCCCGAGCCATGGAAATGACCCCACGCTCATGGCGAATGGGATTGGCAAAGCCATTGGCGGCAAATTCACCGAAGATATTTTCATCGCTTCCGCCCATGCCGGTACCCATAGGGTCGCCCCCTTGGATCATAAATCCGCTGATCACCCGATGGAAGGTCAGACCGTCGTAAAACCCTTCTTTGACCAGTTTTTCAAAGTTGGCAACCGTTTTGGGGGCTTTATCGGGGTAAAGTTCTAATTTAATGGTACCGCTGTTTTGAATCTTGATTTCAACCATGGTTGTTCTCCTTATATAAATAAATTACTGACGAAGTTAAGGGCGGCAAGAATCAGGAACACAATGGTGCCTGTACTGCCCCAAAAAAGCTTTTGCTGGGTTTTAACGGTCAGCTGCCGATCTCCGATCTCCGAAAGGGAAAGACTTTTTCTCTTGCGAATAAAGAAAATCAATCCGCAAACGGCCAGAATATAGGTGGCGATCAGATAAAGGCTATAGATCGGCGCCCATGGATTAATGGAGGAAAGGAACTCGGCCTGCTCCGAGGTGACCTCTGCAAAAAGAGGGACCACAATGGAGCCGGTAAAATTAATCAGCATATGAAGAAAAATGGGGTAGCGCAGTTTGCCGGTTTTGGCGTAAAGGATGGCAAAGAGGGTGCCCAGCAGGGTGGCATAAAAGAACTGATAGAAATTACCGTGTGCCAAACCGAAAAACAGACCGGAGGCAACCACTGCTAGTTTTTCGCTATAGGGCAGCAGCCGATCCATCAGCAACTTGCGGAAAACCCATTCCTCGGCTAAGGGCGCCAATACAACGGCGCTTAAAAAGATCAAAGCCTTCGGCGCTGAAGTGGCAAATTCGCTTACCTGATTGGTAATCTCTGCGCCTTTCATGGTTTCAATGAGGCTCATTAAAACAATGGAGACCAGATTGCCTGCCATCATTAAAAAGAAGGCAATACTCAAGGAGGCGGCTTTATTTTCTAAAGAAAAGGCTTTCTTCTCCGGCACTTTTTTGTTCATGCCATGAAGCGCCAGACACACAATGGGAAGGGCAATGCAATAGGACGGCACCAGATTGATGATCCATAAAAAGACTTCCGATTGGGAAAATTCCGGCGCAATCCAGGAAACGGCAAGAACGATTGCCGCCGCCAGTACATGGGTCAGTAAAAGCTGCAGAACCATAGCGATGCCGATGCGGGAAAGATTTTTCTTTTCCATTATTTTATAATAAGGATTTTGCTCCGGCGGTAATGCTTGATATAAAACCTGAGTTTCCGGATTCATGGCATCGCCTCCCTTTCGTTTAGCCTTATTCTACCATAAAAAAATAATCTTTTCAATGATTGGCAGGGAATTTACAAATCGTTCACAAGGATTTCTATTGACAAAAAGAGGAAAAAGAGTTAAACTGAATTAGCACTCGAAAGCAAAGAGTGCTAATTTTTCAAAAAAGAAGGTTTGATTCCATTGGCTAAAAAGCAATTTAAGGCAGAGTCTAAGCGTTTGCTGGATCTGATGATCCACTCCATCTATACGCAAAAAGAGATTTTTTTAAGAGAGCTGATTTCCAATGCCTCCGATGCATCGGATAAAAGCTATTATAATGCCCTGCTGGGCGGAGCCGCCCCCGATCGGGATCGGTATCAGATCCGTTTGGATGCCGATAAGGTGCAGCGCACCCTGACCGTCAGCGATGGCGGCATCGGTATGAATAAAGAGGAGTTGGAGAAGAATCTCGGCACCATTGCCGAGAGTGGTTCCTTTAAATTTAAAGCCGATGCGGAAGAAAAAGAGGGTGTGGATATTATCGGCCAGTTTGGTGTTGGCTTCTATTCCGCCTTCATGGTGGCCGATGAGGTGATTGTGACCACCAAAAAGGAAGGGGAGGAGACTGCATGGCGCTGGATCTCCAAGGGGAGCGACGGGTATACCGTAGAGGAGGCAGAAAAAGCCGATTGCGGTACCGAGATCGTCCTTCATATCAAAGAAAACACCGAGACCGAGAATTATGATGAGTTCTTAGAGCCCTATCGGCTGTCGGCTCTGGTGAAGAAGTATTCCGATTTTATTAAATATCCCATTGTGATGGAGATGACCAAGTCCCGCCAAAAAGAGGATAGCGAGGAATATGAGCAGTATACCGAGCTGGAAACCCTCAACAGTCGCATTCCCTTATGGAAAAAATCCAAGGCAGAGTTGACAGAGGAGCATTATAAAGAGTTTTACCGTGCTCAGCGGTATGGCTTTGATGAGCCGGTCAAAACCATCCATACCAATGTGGAAGGGAATCTGACCTATACCTCTTTGATGTTTATCCCCTCGGCGGTGCCTTATGATTTTTATACCAAGGATTTCAAAAAGGGCTTGGCTCTTTATTCCAACGGTGTGATGATCATGGAGAAGTGTGCGGATCTTTTGCCTGATTATTTCGGCTTTGTTCAGGGCTTGGTGGATTCGGCGGATCTTTCCTTGAATATTTCCCGTGAACTGCTGCAGCAGGATCATCAGCTCAAAGCCATTTCCAAGCATCTGACCAAAACCATCCAAAAGGAATTGGCCAATCTTTGCAAAAATGATCGAGCCGCCTATGTGAAATTCTTTGAAGCCTTCGGCCGTACCCTCAAATACGGGTTATACAGCGATTGGGGCATGAATAAGGATGTATTGCAGGATCTGGTGATCTTTCCCTCTTCCAAGGAAGAAGCGTATGTAACCCTCAAGGAATACACCGATGGGATGCCCGAGGAGCAGAAATATATTTATTATGCTACCGGCGAAACCAAGGAAAAGATCCGCATGATGCCTGCGGCTGAAGGGGTTTTGGCCAAGGGCTATGAGCTTCTGTATTTCACCGAGGATGTGGATGAATTCGCCATTAAGATGCTGGGCACCTATGGAGAAAAAGAATTCAAGAATATTACCGATGCCGATCTGGGCTTTGAGGTGGAGGAGACCACCGAGGAGCATGGTGAGCTGATGGCTAAGATCAAAGAGGCACTGGAAGGAAAGGTGGCCGATGTAAAGAGCTCGGCTCGGCTGGTCAGCCATCCCGCTTGTCTGTCTACCCGAGGCGCCATCTCCATTGAAATGGAAAAGGTTCTCTCTGCCGGTCCCGATGGGGAGAAGGCGAAGGCGGAAAAGATCTTGGAGATCAATCCCCATCACGCTCTTTTTGCTCAATTGGAGGCAGCCGATGAACAGCGGCTTAAAACCCTCTCAGAGGTTCTTTATAATCAGGCATTGCTGATCGAGGGCTTGCCTATTGAAGATCCCGTTGCTTATGCCAACGCTGTTTGGAGCTTATTGAAATAAGGAATTCAGCCGCTTTTTTGGGGCGGCTGAATCTTTTTTAGAATTTTTCTAAAAAATGATTGACAAATGAGAATTGTTTGTTATAATAATATTAGAATAATTCTAAAAAAGGAGGCGGCCATGACCAAACAAAGAGCGCTGATCTTAAAGATCATTCGCCAGTCCAAAGAGCATCTCACAGCCGATCGCATTTTCGAGCTGGCCAAAGAAGAGATGCCGGGCATTGCACTGGCAACGGTGTATAACAGTCTGATCTGGCTGTCGGAGCAGGGAGAAATCAAGCGTGTGGTCTTCACCGATCATAAGGATCATTATGATAAGACGCAAACGCCTCATGTTCATCTGCTCTGTGAAACCTGCGGGAAGATTTTAGATCATCCGTCGGAGGGCCTCAAGGAAGAAATGGAGCGTCATATCGGTTTCCCCATTTCTGATTATGAGATCACCCTTCATTGTCAATGTCCCACTTGTGCAAAAATTTAATTTTTATTATAAAGGAGAACAATTATGGAACTCAAAGGAAGCAAAACCGAAAAAAATCTGATGGCCGCTTTTGCCGGTGAAAGCCAGGCACGCAACAAGTATACTTATTTTGCATCGGTTGCCAAAAAGGAAGGCTATGAGCAGATCGCTGCTATTTTCCAAAAGACCGCCGATAATGAAAAAGAGCATGCTAAAATGTGGTTTAAGGCTCTGGGCGAGCTGGGCGATACTGCCGCTAACCTGCTGGCTGCTGCCGAAGGCGAGAACTATGAGTGGACCGATATGTATGATACCTTTGCCAAAGAAGCAGAGGAAGAAGGCTTCACCAAGCTGGCTTATCAGTTCCGTGCTGTTGCCGCTATTGAGAAGTCTCATGAGGAGCGCTATCGTGCCCTGCTCTCCAATGTAGAGATGCAAAAAGTTTTTGAGAAGAGCGAAGAGACCATGTGGGAATGCCGCAACTGCGGTCACCTGGTTATGGGCAAAAAAGCTCCTGAACTGTGCCCCGTATGTGCTCATCCTAAGAGCTATTTTGAGGTCCGCAAAGAGAACTATTAATCCCAGACGGCTGAAAAGAGCGCAGATCGAAGAAAGCACCCGCAAGGGTGCTTTTTTCGATGATTTTCCTATAAAAAAGACCCTCCCGATGGGAGGGTCTTTTTTGAATGGTTAAGCAGTTTTCTTATTGGTGATGGATTTGATCACCAGAAGAGTACCGAGGGTCAGAACGATAGAAACCGCCAAGGTGATATACACATTCTGCACAAAGCCTGCTACCAAGTAGCCAACCAAGGAGACACCGGCCACGGTGATAGCATAGGGCAGCTGGGTGGACACGTGATTAATATGGTCGCAGCGGGCGCCGGCGGAAGACATGATGGTGGTATCGGAAATGGGGGAGCAATGGTCGCCGCAAACGGAGCCGGCCAAGCAAGCAGACATACAGATGATGCCCATTTCGGACTCTACGCCGAAGGCGGTCAGCACGATGGGGATCAGAATGCCGAAGGTGCCCCAAGAGGTGCCGGTGGAGAAGGCGATACCGCAGGCGGCCAGGAAGATGATGGCGGGCAGGAAGTGATTCAGCATGCCGGCATCAGCCAAAGCATTATCCACAAATACATCGGAGCCCAGAAGGCCGGTCATGTTCTTCAAAGAGGTAGCCATGGTCAAAATGAGAATGGCGGGCACCATGGCGATGAAGCCCTTGGGCACACAATCCATAGCCTCTTTGAGGGTCAGCAAGCGGCGGGCGATGAAATAGATCATAATCACAACCAGTGCCACCAAACCGCCCCAAGGAAGACCAACGGTCGCATCGGTATTGGAGAAGGCGTCGATGAAGTTCAGGGATGCATCGTAATTAGCGGAAGCAAATACCCACTCCTCGCCCATGCAACGACCTACATAGAACAGGGCAAACACGCAAATGGCAATCAACACCAGAATGGGCAACACCAGGTCGATGACCTTACCCTTGGTGGTGGCGGGCTCTTCCTCTCCATTATCGGTGATCTCACCGCTGGTGAAGAGGTCGCCGTTTTCTGCATTGCGCTCATGGAGCTTCATGGGACCATAATCAAACTTCATTAAGGTGATCGCAATGATGAACACAAAGGTCATCAAAGAATACAGGTTATAGGGAATGGCCTTGCAGAAGAGGGCGATGCCCTGACCGTCGCCGGCATAAGATGCAACAGCGGCTGCCCATGAAGAGATGGGAGCGATCATGCAGATCGGAGCGGCGGTGGCATCGATTAAGTAAGCCAGCTTGGAGCGGGAGATCTTGGCCTTATCGGTCACCGGACGCATAACGGCACCAACCGTCAGGCAGTTGAAATAATCGTCGATAAAGATCAACACGCCGAAGGCAAAGGTAGCCAAAGAGGCACCGATCTTACCTTTTACATGCTTAGCGGCCCATTCACCAAAGGCACGGGAGCCGCCGGCTTTATTCAGCATGGCAACAATGATTCCCAAGAATACCAAGAAGGCAAAGATGCCGGCGGTACCGGAAACAGCGGAAATAAAACCGTCTGCCACCATGGAATCGATGGTGTGGATGGGGTTAAACTTGGTGGCCAGCAAGCCGCCCATCAAAATACCCACAAACAGAGAAGAATACACTTCCTTGGTGATCAGCGCCAGACCGATGGCAACCACCGGAGGGAAGAGGGACCAAAGGGTGCCCACCGGTTCGGTGATGGAACCATTCACTGCGCAAAGCACACCAAAGGCAACCACAAACAGCAAAATCAGCAGTTTGGGCAAGATTTTTTTGAAATTCATACAAATTTCCTCCTATAAATAATAAAAAATCGCACCGACGACAGAGTGCGACCATCCATACAATCGATAGCACTCCATAGCTTTTGCTATGACAGTCCGACGCATCTTATGCGGCGAACCAGCAGATTTCTTGCATTGGGAAAAGAAATCCACTTCGGCAGCAGACCCTTTCACCGACCGTTTTAATCCCTATAAGGTGACAAGAGTAATCCGAATCTTGTTTTAAAAAGGCGGATTTTCGCTCACTCTACGTTAAAATACTCGCCAATGCACAAAGCATTGGCTGCGTTTTATGCCTTGATTGAACAAAAATCCGCTCTTTTTAAAATCTTCGACCTCAAAGCAAGGAGTTTTCGAGGGATTTTTGCTCTATCTTTTATGCAGATCGGCTGACGCCGATCAAATAAAAATAAGTGAAAAGCACCGAAATGTCCTGCTTTGAGGCAGATTCGGGTTACTCTTGTCACCTTACGGCCGGATACTGATGTATGCTGCGCCTCCATCGGTATTATTTTATTATAACATATCATAGATGGGGGGATTTTGTCAATGAAAAAAGCCGAATTCTATAGAATTCGGCTTTGCAGCGTGCCAAAAAACACGGTCTATTCTTTTTTTGGCACGCTGAGAGACGGCCAAAAATGGTTTCGAATTTGTCAAACCGTTCTCGTTGGCGTGAATTCTATAGAATTCGGCTCTGAAAGGCAATGGCTTTGCCCAAAATATGGATCTGATTCAATTGATCCTTAGTATAAACCAGCGGAGGATAGAGGGGGTTTTCCGCATGAAGGGAGAGGGTGCCCTCCTTGGGATAATAATAAACCCGCTTTAAAGTGGCGCTATCTTCAATGATCACCGCCGCAATGTCGCCGTTATCCACCGTATCCTGTCGGCGAATAAACACCAGATCGCCATCATAGATGCGAGCGCCCACCATACTATCCCCTTTGGCATAGAGGCAAAAGTCTGCATCCAAGCGGCTGTCGGCCTCCCAATATTCCTCATAGGTTTCTTCGGCAAAGATCGGTTGCCCGCAGGCGATGGCACCCAGCACCGGAATGCGACGGGTGCTTGAAGGTGATTGGGTATCAAAAAGGTAATCGGTCGGTACCTGAAAGTGGCGGGCAATCGCTTGCACCGTTTCCAAGCCCGGCTCTCGCTCGCCTCGTTCATACATATTGATGCTGCTTTTGGAGATTCCCAAAAGATCTGCCAATTTTTGCTGAGATTGACCGCTTTTTTCTCGCAAGGCTCGCAGGCGCTTAGCAAATACGCTCATAGAGAGATCCCTCCTTTTTGTGGTTCTATGAGATATTATACACAAAATGTGCTCTTTCGTCAAGGGTTGATCTTGACAATTACGGGAATATTGGTTATAATGAGCACATATGGTGCTCGTATCGTCGGCGGATCCTTTTCAAAAATCCCGTTTCTTTTTCGCCGTTCAGACGGATTTCGACTCCATAAAGGGAAAAATTTTGTTACCATTTAGAAAAATGGGGCGAAAAAAGCGGCGCCATGCTTCTGGGCGTTGCCAAGACCCCTCATCAGGAGGACATTTAAATGCAGAAAGAGAGTTTTGAAAAAATGACCATTGTATTGTTGCAAGCAGATGAAGAGGCTGCCCGTTGCCATCGGGAGCGCTTTTCGGAATTGGGCATGGAGGTACTGGGCGTTTGTACCAACGGAATTGAGGCGGTGCGGGTGATCACCGAACTGCAGCCGGATGCGGTGTTGATGGATGCTTTTTTGCCCGGCCGAAGCAGTAATGAAATTATTGAAAGCCTGCAGGAGGTAGGCTATCGAAAGAATACGGTGATGGCCGTGGTCTCGGCGGTGCCCAATGATCGCTTGGCGCAGCGAGTGATGGATGCGGGTGGAGATTTATTTTTACTGCCGCCCTTGGATTATCAGTTTATTCGGGATCGTTTCCAGCGAATTTACGATAAAAAGCGGGCCGGTGAGCAGGAGCCTGCCGATGGCGCTCGATTTGAATTGGAGCGGTATGTGGCGGACCTGATGCATGAGGTGGGAGTGCCGGCCCATATTCGGGGCTATGATTACATTCGGGATTCCATTTTGCTGGCCTTGGATAATCGGGATCTTTTAAAAGCGATTACCAAAGAGCTGTATCCCACCATAGCCAAAAACAATCATACCACCGCCTCTCGGGTGGAACGTGCCATTCGCCATGCTATTGAGGTAGCATGGGGGAGAGGAGATATTGATACCCTAAATGCCATCTTCGGCTTCACGGTAAAAAGCTCCAAGGGAAAACCTACCAACGGGGAATTTATATCCATGCTGACCGAACGGATTCGGTTGGATCGTCGCATTGCAGTATAAAGCCGGACCGATGAAAATGGTGCAGACCGCATCAAAATGTCGGAAACATTTTGATAGCTTCTCTATTTTTTATCCTCGGCGTATCGACATACGCCTTCGGTTAAAGAAATGGAGATCTGCAACCATTTTGATCGGTCTTGATGAGCGAGAAAACGGTGCAGACCGTCAAAAAATATAAAAGACTTCGGGGAAATCCGAAGTCTTTTCTTCTTCCTATTATATTAAGGTGACAAGAATAATCCGAACCTTGTTTTAAAAAGGCGGATTTTCGCTCACCCTTCGTTAAAATACTCGCCAATGCGGCAGCATTGGCTGCGTTTTATGCCTTGATTGAACAAAAATCCGCTCTTTTTAAAATCTTCGACCTCAAAGCGAGGAGATTTCGAGGGATTTTTGCTCTGTCTTTTATGCAGATCGGCTGGCGCCGATCAAATAAAAATAAGTGAAAAGCACCGAAATATGCCGCTTTGAGGCAGGTTCGGATTATTCTTGTCACCTTATAGAAAGTCCGGCAATCTTTAAAAAATAAAAAAATTTCCAAAAAGGTATTGCATTTTTTTAGGATGCATGCTAAAATTAGCATAGATACTAAATAGGATGCATCCTAAAATTAGGATAATTCCTAAAATAAGTGAAATTCGGAGGAAATTTATGTCTCGAAGACGAGTGAATACCACCCAACTGGAAATTGTTCAGGTGGCCAGCAAAAAGTTTTTGGAGCATGGCTTTTCCAATACTTCCGCCAAGGCCATCTGCGAGGAGCTGGGAATCAGCACCGGCAATTTGACCTTTTATTATCCCACTAAGGAGCATATGCTGGCGGTGCTGGTGGAAATGCTCTGCGACTTCCAATGGAAGATGATGGAGAAGGAAGCCAACGAAGGATATAGCTCCTTGATGGCCGTGTGTCTGGAACTGACTGCTGTGGCGGCCATGTGTGATGAAGATGAAATTGCAAAGGATTTTTATCTTTCCACTTATTCCCATCCTTTGACCTTGGAAATCATTCGAAAAAATGATATTGAGCGAGCCAAAACCGTTTTTGGAGAATACTGTCCCGATTGGAAAGAGATGAATTACCAAGAAGCGGAGGTGCTGGTTTCCGGCATCGAATATGCCACCCTGATGACCACCGCCGATTCGGCTCCCTTGGATGTGCGGATTGCAGGAGCGCTGCATAGCATTATGATGATCTATAATGTGCCGGAAGAGACCCGCAGAATGAAGGTCCAAAAGGTATTGGCCATGGACTATCGGGATATCGGCCGAAAAATTCTTAGAGAGTTCCGAGATTATGTGGAAGAAGTGAATGAACAGGCCTTTGAGGAATACTTGATTCGCCGCAAAAAGAATCCTGAAGAAAAACGCAACGAGTGACTCTGAGATTCAAGTAGATTTAGTACATCTACCCTTTAACAGAAAGGAAGAAAACCATGAAAGAAAACAACATTTTAAAAAGAACCTTGGCCGCCTTTTTGGCAGTGGCTGTTTTGGTAATTGGAATCCCCTTTGCCACTTTTGCAGATGAGGTTCCTCCTAGCTATACGGCCATCACCGATCCTGCAACGGTGAATAACTGGAAAGCATTCTTTGGGCCCAATAAGGCTGATACCACCAGTGCAGGCGCTGTGTGGACCGATAAATCGGTGTTCTCTACCGTCAACCAGTTGGTTGCCGCCACCGATGAGACGGAAAATGCTCAGGCGCTTTTGGATCTGGCAATGATGAAGGAGGAGAACTTCTTAGTAGCGCTCTCCACCATCGCCGCCAGCAAGAGTGTGGAAGGCTATTCCACTCTGCCCACCGACACCATGCTGGTATTGGATCTTTCGGCCAGTATGGTCACCAATCAGGCCGTGGATGCCACGGTAGAGGCTGCCAATGACGCCATGAAAAAGCTCTTGGAGTTGAATGCGTATAACCGTGTGGGCGTGATTGCCTACAGCGGCAGCAACGATACCGGTAGCTATTCCACCACCGGTACCGCACAGGTGATTCTTCCCTTGGGTCGCTATACGGCCGGCCAAAATGCCCAAAGAAATCCTGCTTATTTGGTTTCTTCCTGGCAGTCAGGCAATAGCAATCGCACCGGCGTGAAGGTTGCCCCCGGCGTGACCGGCACTGTTGCCGATGATATTCAAAGCACCTTCAGCGTAAACAATAATAAGCAGGCCTCCGGCGGTACTTATATTCAAAATGGTCTGTACCAGGCTTGGAAGCAGTTTGAGGATGTGGCAGAGACCACCATTACCGATGGCCTGCAAGCAGGCGTGAAGAGAGTGCCCGTTATGGTACTGCTCAGCGATGGTGCTCCCACCACCGCCACCACCGATTATACCAATATCGGCACCGCCAATAGCGGCGATGGCTCTGCTAATTATGCTACCCCCGGCGTTGCCTTTATGACCCAGCTGACTGCTTCTTGGGTACGGGATAAAATGGAGCAGAAATACGGAACGAACCCCTTATTCTACACCCTCGGTTTGAAAGTAGATAGCAGTGATGCGGCCCAAAGCGTGCTGAATCCTGCCGGCAACACCGCCACCGATACCATGTGGGCCGATTATATCGCCCTTAGTGGCCAGACCAATCAGAATTTGGATGTTGAAATCCGCCCCGGTTATTGGACCGGCAACGGCGGCAATCGCCGCTGGGTGAATGCTGTGGAGCGTACCCTTGCCTATACTCCTTCTGTTTTGGCAGAGGGTTGGGCAGAAAACTATGTGACCGAATACTTCCCCGCCAGTAATGCGGAGGGCTTGATTGCCGCTTTTGAAGATATTGTGGATCAGATTGTCCTGCAATCTCTTTATTATCCCACCCTGGTGGAGATCGGCAATAATATCAATGAAGACGGCTTCTTGGAGTTTGAAGATTATATCGGCAAAAACATGGAAGTCAAGAGTGTCAAAGGCATCCAATTAGGAGAAAAGCTTTATACCGGCCGCACCTTGGCCAAGATGATCTATGAGGGCGGCATGGGTACTCAGGAGAACCCCACCGAGGTCGGTAACAACCTGGTATGGTCCGTGCAATTCCGCTTGGGAATCCCTCGGGCAGAGGATGCCAGAGCGCTGTTGGGTCAGGCCTATGCCAACGGTCAGTTGTACTACAACCCCGAAACTGATGAATACAGCAACTATATCGGCTGGTATGCCGATGGAAACGGCAAGTTTGTGGGCTTCTGGGACGGCAAAGACGATTCTCCCGCCGCCGTTCCTGCTCCATGGGCAGATCGGGCAGTTTATGCCATTAAGTCCTATGGGTATTACGATGCTTTGGGCAGTGATGATTCCCACCGCAAGACCGATATGATGTATGCCACTATTCAGGTGCGTACTACCTTGAAGGATACCGCCGCCGGCAAGATCGATGCCAGCAAAGTGGGCGATACCCGTGTGATCGGGCGTCTGCCTGCCGCTTTGATTCCCTTGGTGGAGTATAATATCGATCTTAACGGAACCGATCCCTTAGATCCTTCCCAAATGACCATCTCCGGCGCTACCGCCCCCAGCCGCTTGATTTATGAAGTGGGGCTGGATGAAAAGATTGATCTTCTGGATCTGGAGAATACCGCACCCGATGCCTTGGAGAAGGAAGACGGCAAGTATGTATTCTATACCAATGAATGGCATATGAAGGATCAGCCCAACGGAATCTATGATGATTATTCCTATGGCACCAACAAAAATACCATCGCCTTCTTTGAGCCTTCTGTTGAAAACGAGCGCTATTATTATAATGCCGATACCCCCATCTATACCGATACCAACGGCACTCTTTATAAAGGCGCCGCCACTCCCACCTATGATGCAAATAATCTTTATTATCACCGCTTTATCGTGTATACCGGTTCCGGCAGCAATGTAAAAGCCGAGTACCATTATGAGCCGGTTTCTAAGTATGTACTGGAGCATGAAAGCACCGATATGGCACGCCTTAGCGATGGAAGCTGGGTGGTTCTGCGAGGCACCATCTATCATCATTATGGCGATTATATTGTCAATAAGACGGAAAATAAAACCGCCACCCTGCCGGTATCGGATCAACCCTTTGTTCATGAGATCAGCGTAGGCGCTCATCCGGTGAAGACCAACTATCATGTGGACTCCTACCTGGGTAACAACGGTAAGCTGCTGGTAGATCCTTATGAAGGTATTAAGATCACCAAGACTGCCGATATCACCATTGAAGATCGGGAGCAGGTGTATACCTTCCAACTTCAAGCCAACGATTCCTCTTTCCAAGAGACCGTGACCTTAGTGAAAGAAGATGCAACCGGGGAGCGGACTTTGGGTACCGTTTCCTTTGCAAACGGTGTTGCAACCGTTTCCATCAAAACCGGCGAAGCCGCTTATGTGGTGGGCAACGGCATGATCGGTAAAACCTTTACCGTCTCCGAAGTGATTCCCGCCGATGGGGATTATGAGGTTCTCTCGGTGAATGGAGATGCCAATGCCACCACCGCAACCGCTTTGGTTGCCTCCGGCGTCATCACCACCGCCGCCTTTATCAATACCAAGCCTCAGAATGGGGATGTGGTCATCACCAAGACGGTGGTCAGCCCTCTGGAGAGCCATTTGACCAAGGAATTTGAGTTCGCCATCACCTTTGCCGGCGTGAATCAAACCATGGTATTTGAAGGCGTTCGCAGCGACGGTCAGCGGTTCACCCTGTCGACTGCCGGCAGCAATACGGTTGCTTTGACCCACGGTCAGGCTCTGCATATTGAAGATCTGCCCGGCGGTGTTACCGTGAATGTGGCAGAAACGGATTACAGCAGTGTTGGCTTTACCGCCAACTCCCTGACCGGCTCTGCTACCGCCGTGGTGGGCGATACTCAATATATCCGCTTCACCAACACCTATAAAGCAAACAGCACCATTCCTCCCACCAATGTGACCATCACCGGCACCAAGAATCTGGATGCAGATGCTCCTTGGGCCACCGCTTTGCAATTTGAATTCCAGTTGCAACGCTATGATGCTGCCACCCAAGGGTATGTGGATGTACCGGGCGGTACCACCTCTGTAACCTATAACAATGAAACCGGCAATAAGACCTTTGATCTTCTCACTGCTATGCAGAATGAGGTCTATCCGGCGGTAGGCACCTATTCCTATCGCTTGATCGAAACGATCAACACCACCTATGTAAACAATGGAATTGTTTATGACAATACCCCTGTATACTTTGATGTGGTGGTCAGCGATAATGGCTTAGGCCAGCTTTATGTCAGCGATGTTCTGGCGGTTGCCGATGCGGTTGTAACCCCCTCTGTCAGTGGCGGGGTCAACACTTGGAATGTGGATGCCACCTTTGTGAACCAGTACCGTGTGAACGGTGCGGCGGAGGTTGTGGTGAATGTTGATAAGACCATCGCCCCCACCAATGGGGTTGCCATTCCGCCCTCCGGTTTCCAATTCGGCCTGTACCATGCCGATGGCGACTTTAATATGGGCAATCTGGTCCAAGAGTTGCCCTTGACCAATGCAAACGGTAAGACGGAAGTGTCTCTCTTCTATGATGAGATCACTCAAATCGGTACCCAACATTTTATCATCAAAGAAATCGTCCCCGCCAATGCCGATGATCGGATTGGCTATAGTCAACAGGCTTATGGGTTGAAGGTGATTGTGGGTCATGTGTCCGGCGGTTATACCATCACCGTTGAGGTGTATGATCTGACCAATGGGGCAAAGACCTTATTGACCACCGTTTCGGATACCCAAGGGCCGGTAGTGCTGGCTGAAATCAGCAATTGGGTTCAATTTGAAAACTCCTTTACCGCAAAGGATACCAATGTAGTTCTCTCCGGCATCAAGTCTTTGACCGGCAAGGCCATGGAAGCCTTTACCTTTGAACTGCTGGAAAACGGAACGGTGATCAAAGAAGCTACCAACGGTTCCGACGGCACCTTCGCATTCCCCGCACTTTCCTATTCCGCCCCCGGCACCTATACCTATAAACTACGGGAGAAGATTCCTGCCGGCGCCGATGCCAACCATCGCTATCTGGGCACGACCTATGATACGACGGTATATGATGTGACCGTCACCGTGACCGGCAACAATACCACCGGTGAACTGACGGCGGCTGTAGAGTATAAGCTCAACGGCAACCTGACCGATGCCGCCTTCCATAATCACTATACGGTGGATCCCGTGACCGACGTGGTGATCTCCGGCGGCAAGCACCTATCCGGTAATATCCGCAAGCTGCAGGCCAATGCCTTCCATTTCGAACTGCTGGAAAACGGCACTCTCCTTCAGAGCGTTGGCAATGGCGTTCCTCAGGACGACTACAATGCAACCTTTGCATTTGAGCCTCTGACCTTCACCAAGGCCGGCACTTATACCTATACCGTGCGGGAGCATCTGCCTGCCGGTGTTACGGCGACAAATAATAATCTCAACGGTGTTATTTATGATACCAACGAGTATACCGTGACCGTTGTGGTCACCGATCAGGGTGACGGAACGCTCCATGCCGATGTGCAGTATCCTGCCGGCGGTGTGCAGTTCCATAACGCCTATCAAGTCAGTGGCACTTATATCGACCTTTTGGGTGAAAAGACCCTCTTGGGCGATGATTTGAGCAAATATACCGGCGCAAATGCCTTTAACTATGAGCTCTATGCCGCAAGCTATGATCCGGCTACTCAGACTACCCAGCAAGGCGCTTTGCTGGCTACCGTTACCGATAACGGCACCGGCACCTTCCGCTTTGACCATCAGGCCATTTCTGCTTTGAACTTTACTGCCATCGGCGGTTATCGCTTCATCGTAAAAGAGCAGGTTCCCGCCAACGCCGATCCTTTGATGGATTATGATCTGTCTGTTTACTATGTGGAGATCGATGTGATCGATAATCTGCTGGGCGGACTGAAGGCCACCCCCTTGGTGACCAAGGTGGATGAAAAGCATGTGTCCTCCGTGATCAGCGACGGTGTACTCCGCTTTACCAATGAATTGAAGGTGGAGGCCATTTCCGTAGACCTGGGCGGTAAGAAGGCTTATAATAAGGCCCTTACCGACGGTCAATTCACCTTCGAGCTTTATCAAGCCATGGAAGATGCCGCAGGCAATGTGGTTGCCATTGGCGATCCCTTGCTGGAGGCCGCCAATAAGGCAGACGGCTCCTTCCAATTCCAAGAAAAACTGCTGACCGATGAACTGAGCGGCACTCAGATGATGAGTGAGCATATGACCTTCTATCATCCCGGCACTTATCACTTTGTGATCAAGGAGAAACTGCCGGAGGGCGTCCATGCCGCCAATAAGAGCAAAGACGGCGTGATCTATGATACCAACGCCTATGTGGTAACCGTTGAGGTGACCAAGGTGACCGATAATACCGGCCGTGATGTGCTGATCCATGAGGTGACTGCCAACGGCGTGAAGAAGGGCACGATCACCGTGACCAATACCTATGATCCTGCCGATGCCAAGGTGACCCTTTCCGGTACCAAGAAGTTGAATGGTCGGAATCTGGTGGATGATGAATTTACCTTTGAACTCTATGCCGTAGAGGGCAATGGCGAAACCCTTAAGGATTCCAAGACCAATAAAGGCGCCGCCATTACCTTCGAGGAGTTGACCTTTGATCAAGCCGGTACGTATCCGTTTACCGTGAAGGAAAAGGTCGGCACCGATGCCACCATCACTTATGATTCCACAGTCTATCAAGTGACGATTCATGTAGTGGATGAAAACGGCACCCTGAAGGCCACCGTTTTGGTGGACAATGATGCCGCCAAGGCCATCACCTTTGCCAATGCCTACACCCCGCCTGCGGAGCCTCCCGTTGAGCCTCCTGTAGAGCCTCAACCTCCTGTGGAAGAGCCTCCTGTTGAGCCTCAGCCGCCTGTTGAGGAGCCTCCCGTGGTAGAGCCTCCTGCACATCCCTCCAACCCCGATACCGGCGATCAAAGCCATTTGTATCTGTGGATTGCGTTGCTGGTTGTCAGCGGCGGATTGTTTGGTATGATGATCTTTGGCAAGAAGAAAATCTACGAATAAATCAAAAAAACAGAGCAGTCTTGACTGCTCTGTTTTTTCGCAATTAAAAAGCCCTCCCATGGAAGACACTTCGTAAGGAAGTTGTCTTCCATCGTTTTTTATAAAAGAAAAAGCACTTTCAACTGATGAAAGTGTCATAGTGGGTTACATACTTTAAAATAATACCTATCTCAAAGATAAATGTATTAAGTGATATTGTGAGACAGGTCTCACAGTTATATTTCGCCTAACGGCAAAGTTATATTGAAACCTTGCGGTTTCAGTGATATTATATTCGCCCTAAAACTCGCGAAGCGAATATCACTTGGGCGAAGCCCAAATATAACTGCAAAGAAATATCACTCGCCGCAAGGCGAATATAACTGAGGCACCTTCCTTACGGAGGGTGCCTCATCGGGAGGGCTTTTTGATTATTCTACGCTGAAGATATAGTGGTAAACCGGCTGGCCGCCATAGAGGCAAACCACCTCGGCATCCGGCATCTGCTCCTGAATCTTAGCGGTAATGGCATTGGCCTCTTCTTCCGTTACATCGGTGCCGTAGTAAACATTCACATAGGTGCCACCCTTTTGGGACATCTGCTCAAAGAGCTTTTGCACCACCACTTCCATTTCGTCTTCCACAAAGGTGACCTTGGTTTCCATCAGGCCCAAAAGTTGACCTTCTTTGATCTCATGGCCATCAAATACCGAGTCTCTGGCAGCATAGGTAACCTGAGCGGTCTGAACCATGGCAAGCTGCTCGGTCATGGCGGCGGTGATTTCCTCGGTGCTCATGCTTTCATCAAAGCCCAGCATGGCGGTTACACCTTGGGGAACGGTTTTGGAGGGGACCACCACGATTTGCTTCTCCTCAGAGAGCTTTTGAGCGGTTTCGGCGGCCATAATAATGTTCTTATTGTTAGGCAACACAAAGACGATCTCAGCAGGAGTTTTATTGACGGCGGAGAGAATATCCTCGGTAGAGGGGTTCATGGTCTGACCGCCTTCTACCACCGTGTCAACCCCCAGATCCTTATAAAGGGCAGCCAAGCCTTCACCGGCAACCACCGAAACAAAGCCATATTTCTTGGTGGGGGCGGCAATGGCAGGCTCCGCAGGCTGGTTCTTTTGCCGCTCACGGAATTCTTCCTTCATATTATCGATCTTCAGATTCACCAAAGAACCATAGCGCAGGGCTTCTTCAATGGCTCTGCCGGGATGGTTGGTATGAACGTGAACCTTGATAATGTCATTGTCGGGTACGCAAACAACACTGTCGCCAATGGATTCCAGATAGGAACGCAATTCGGCGGGATTGTCTTTTTTAGCGGTTTCATCCACCGAAACGATATACTCGGTGCAGTAGGTGAACTTAATATCCTCTTCCCGCAGGGCCATTTCATCCACAATGGGATCATTGATATTGATGGCCTGCTGCTCTTCCAAGGGCTCGATAAAATTGCCGGTGAGGGCGGCGAGAGCGCCTTCCATCACCACAGCAAAGCCCTTACCGCCGGCATCCACAACCCCTGCCTGCTTCAGCTGAGGAAGCAACTCGGGAGTTTCGGCCAGCACTTCATTGGCTTCTTTCACATAATAAGCCAAGGCATCCTCAAAAGAGAGGGAGGGATTGGTTTCCACATAGCTTGCCAGTCGCTCAGCGGCCACACGGGAAACGGTCAGTACCGTACCTTCGGTGGGCTTCATAACCGCCCGATAAGCGGCTTTTACACCCTCGCTCAAAGCAAGGGCAAAATCCTGAGCATTGGCGGTTTCTTTTCCCTTGAGCCCCTTGGAAATACCACGGAACAGCAGGGATAGAATAACGCCGCTGTTGCCTCTGGCGCCCTTGAGCATGGCACCGGCGGCACGATCGGAAGCCTCTGCAACCGTACAGTCGCCCATCAGCTTCATTTCACGGGCGGCGGCAGAAATCGTCAAAGACATATTGGTTCCGGTATCGCCATCGGGTACCGGGAATACATTCAGGGCATTGATGGCGGCTTTCTGATTGCTGATATGATTGCATCCGGAGATGATCATCTCGCAATACTGCTTACCTGTAATCATATTGATGAGATCTCCTTAGTTTGTTTTCATACCGTCAACAAAAATATTGACTTTCTTCACAGTAAAGCCGGTCATCTGCTCCACCGAGTATTTTACTTCTTTGGAAATGCTGCGGGTAACGGCGGGGAGATTGACTCCATAGAGCACCACAATGTGCATCTCTACCACCAGTCCATCCTCTTCGGGAAGAACCTTAACACCCTTCTCATAGTGATCTTTTTTCAGAAGGGAAACAATACCGTCGGTTGCGGATTTGGCGGCCATGCCGACCACACCGTAGCAAGAATTGGCTACATTGCCCACGATATTGGCAAATACAGTTTCGGTAATATTGATCGTTCCGTTATGATTATTTACGGTCATAGCGAAAACCTCCTTTTAACCATAGTTGCTAATAGTATACTATAATTTAACAAAAAATACAATACTTTTTTCAGCGAAGGGTTAATCCCGACAGGAAAAATAGAGAATCTGCCGCTGCTCTGCCGCCTTTTGCAAAAGGCGTTCCGCCGCCTCTTTTCGCTGAGGATCCAGATTCACAAAGGGATCATCCAGCACCATGGGCAGGGTCGTTTCGGTGAGCAAAGCGCCCACCGCCAGCCGAAAAGCGAAGTAAACGGCATCCTGAGTCCCGGCAGAAAAAGCCGAAAGGGGATAGGTTCCCTCTTTGGTGCTGATTTGGATCTCATACTGATCGCTGAGGATCAGGGTTTCATATTTGCCGTCGGTAAGCGCACAAAGATAGGCGCCTGCCGAAGCGCAAAGCTGAGGGGCAAAATGGGTATTCATTTCCTCGTTGGCTTCTTTGAGCCAAAGGAGGGCTTGCTTGGCGGCGGCAAGAGCATGAATCCAATCCTTTTCGGTTTTTGCAAACTCATCGATCTTCTTTTGAAGTGCTTCCCTTTGCTCCCAAAGGGCAGCAAGATCCTTAATATCCAAACAATCTTTTTGCTGCTGTAGCTGCCGCAGTTCTTCTTCGGCGGCGGTCAGCTCCTGCTGTACCTGAGGAGCGGTTTCCTCCAAAAGGGATGCCCCCTCTGCCAAGCGGCGAAGATCCTCCTCCTTTTGGCCGTTCAGAAGCACTTGTTGGGAGAGGGATTCATTTTTGCGGGTGAGGCTCATTTCATACACGCCCCATTGAATTTGCATTTCCTTCACTTCATGGGGGGTCAGCAACCGATGCTTTTGCTTGAGTTGCTCCAGTTGAGCGGCCGTGGCTTCTGCCTGCTCTTGCAGAGCTTGCACCTTCAGGGTGGCTTGCTCTTTTTGGGCGGCCTGAGCGTCCCGACGAGCCAACACCTGATGATATTGCTCCCATTTTTCCAAAAGGGATGCGGCATCCATGGCACCGTTCATCCGGCAGATGCGATCTCGTTTGGCTCGCTCCAAAAGGAAAAGCAGGGCTCCAAGGGTCATGAGGATGGCACCGAGGATCCATAGCCAAGGGGTTTGAAGAATCAGTCCTGCCGGCAGAGCGATGATGCCGGGGATCAAAAGCCCTAAGGCAAGGGCTTTTTGAGCCTTTCCGCCCTCTTGAATTTGGCGGATCTGAGGGGCGGAAAGGGCATGGAAGCCAAATTGCGCTACCTGCTCATTTAAAAGCTCCCAGCCTGCTATGGCGGCCTTTTCTTCCTCTCGGGCGGCTCTCTCCTCTTGCTTGGCGGTTTCATGGGCGGCAAAGGCCGCCTCCATCACCCGAAGGTCTGCAGGGCTGACGGCAGGCGCCTCCAAAGGCGCCTCTTTTTGCTTTTGCAGGTTTTCCAATTGCCGCAGTTTTTTCAGAGCGTCACTCCCTTGGGCGGCTTTCAACCGAGCCTTTAACTCCTCGATACGGCGCAATAGATGAGCACGGGCTTCTTCCAGTCTATCCCATTGCTCCTTGCGGTGGAGCTGCTCATCCCATTGCCGCTCCAGCTCTTGCAGGTGGCTTCGCTTTTCTTCCAGCTCCCGCTGCAGGTCTAAAAGATGGCCTTGGGTGCGGGTACGGTGCATATAGCGGGTGTGTTCTTTATTGAGATATTCTTCCGCCTGAAGATAAGAGATGTTCTCATCGCCGGTAGCGGCTAAGTTTTTGAGGGCGGTGTCCAGCCCGTCGGTACGGGCGAAAAGAAGATCTCCTTGGGTGATGCAGAAGGTGCGCAAGAAGGTCTCTCCGTCCAGCTTCAAAAAGTGGGGGCCCGGTTGCTCTTTATTGGCAAGGGAAAGCTCTTCGCCGGTGTCGGGAGAGAAGACTTTCCGCTTTTCCATCCCCTTATGGGGGCGCAACCGCTCGATCTGCCAGCGCTTGCCGCCTTCTTCAAAAAGCAGCCGCCCCGAAAGAGGCTCTCCGCTCCAAGGAAGATAGGTTTTCAGCCGCTTGGCTTCATAGCCGTAAAACATATAGTAGATAAAGTAAATGAGGGTGGTCTTGCCGAATTCATTGGGATGAATATAGGCGTTGAAGCCTTCCCCGGGGGTGAGGGTAAAATCCTTGAATTTGCCAAAGGCACCGATCTCTAATTTTAAAAGTTTCATGCCATCGCCTCCTTCAGGGCTCTGAGCCCCAAGCGCAAGGCTTCCTCTAAGACCGCTTTTTCTTCAGGGGCGGCCTGCTCCAGATCTCTCAGCGCCTTGCGAACAAAGGCGCCCTGCAGGGTCTTTTGCTCTTTGAGTTGCTCTAAGGATAGGGAGGGGGTGGTGTGATCCTCGGCTCTGCCGCCCTGCTCCTCATAAAGGCGAATGGCGGTGGAGGGGTCGCAATCGGGAGAACCGATGAGCTCTAAGCGCAGATGGGTTTTGGCATCGGCCTTTTGGGCTCTCATGCGGGAAAGAATGGCTTCGGTATCAGTGCAGCCGGTGAGATCCAGCGCCACCTTGCGCCAGATTTCCTCTGCCACCGAAAGGGGCTCAATGCGGATGCTTTGCTCCGCTTCAATAAGATAAATGTATTTATCACCGGTCTCATCCCAGCCTCGCCCTTGGGGGATGCCGGGCACCAAAAGGCGGCAGGAGCCGATCTGGCGCTGCTCGCCTTTATGCACATGGCCGCAGATGCAAAGGCTCAGCCCGCAGGAAGCCAAATCCTCCGGCAAAATAGGCTGATAGGTGCGCCCTTCAAATTGACCGTGGGTCACCAAAATGGCGGTCTCTCCATGGGGGACGGAAAGATCGGCGGCCGGTCGGCGGGTGCTTTGCTCCCGCAAGGAGGAGCAACCGTAGATCCGCAGATGAGGGGCGAGAGTATAGGCGGTTACCGCTTCGGGAAATACCGTGACGTTGGCAGGCAGGCGGGTATACAGCGCCGTTACCGCCAAAGGGTCATGGTTGCCCGCCGCCAAAAAGACCGGCTTTCCCCATGCAGAAAAGCATTGGCAGATCCCCTGCTCCGCTTCGGGAGTGGGGAAGGGGGAATCCAAAAGATCGCCGGCAATCAGCAAGGCATCGCAATGATGCTCATTGGCAGCGGAAAGAATCCGCTCCAGAAGGGGCAGATCCTCTTGATGGCGAATATGAAGATCAGCAGTTGCTAAAAAACGCATGAAAATCTCCTTTATAATATACTTCTATTATCAGTATACCTGCAACAGAAGAAAAAGGCAAGCGAATTTAAGCACCCTCAGTTAGCGAATATTCGCCCTGAAAAGAATCATTTTGGTGCAATACTGCGTTAAAAATGCTCGCCATCCGTCAGGATACTTACGCTTTTTGCCTTGTCTTACATCCAAACGGATCCCATTCAGGGGGCCACAGGCAGTTTTGAGACACAGTTTTTCCGTTTAGGCGAAATGACAAAAATCACACAAAGCTGGCGCATTGGGGGGTTTTTTTTTCCTGGATG
>JAZQFD010000027.1:0-57082 GCA_045539335.1 Eubacteriales bacterium | reverse complement strand
GTAAACCGTTGTCAAAGGCGGCAGGCAGTATTCCGAAAGCAAACCGTCTTCAAAGCCTGTGACAGAAACATCCTGCGGGCAGCTCAGGCCGTGGGCGTTCAAGCAGTGAATAACGCCGACCGCCACTTTGTCATGGGCTGTAATGACAGCAGTAGGCCGCTCTTCCAGCTGAAGCAGGCGCTCCATTGCCTCATATCCGCCCTGACCGCTGAAATACGATTTTTCAAGCGCGCCCTTTTGCAGCGTAATGCCGGCTTCCTGCACAGCCTTCATAAAGCCGCTCATTTTGCGGGCAGAAGTCTGCGTAGAATCAAGGCCGTTGATAAAAGCCAGCTTCGTGTGTCCGCAGGAAATGACGTACTTGGTCATATCATAAATCGCCTGCTCGGGATCGGTATCCACCCAGTCAAAATGATCGTCGCGCGCACCAATCAAAACGATGGGCAATTCCATTTTTGAAAGTTTTTCCAGATGGGAAGGAAGCAAAATGCCGCCAACCCACAGCATGCCGTCAATGCGGCTGCTGTCCATGGCAGAGGGCATTTCCCTTTTTTCGGTCGGCATATGCTCAATCCAGTAAACAGTGTCCATCAGCATGTTATAGTTGGACTTGCTGGCTTCGGCCACGATGGCGTCCAGCATATCGGCCAAATAGGTATTCGGAGAGGTATCGAAGGCATAGCCTTCTTTTTCAGAGGAGTTGCCGGGGTCGAAACCATTTCGAATCACGCCGATTACACCCTTTTTATTCGTAACCAGTGCACGCGCACTGGAATTGGGCACATAACCGGTTTCCTCAATCGCCTGAAGCACGCGAACCCGGGTTTCCATTTTTACGCTGGAACGGTTATTGATCACAAACGAGACCGTCGCCACCGACACGTTAGCCGCTGCCGCAACATCTTTAATTGTTACTTTTTCATTCTTCATAATCTAAACGTTTTAACTTCCTTTACAGTTGTTCCATACCTCAATTTTACTATTTTGCGCATTGATTGTCAACGAATTTTGCCTGTTTTTCGAATAATCGTAGATATAACGTTATAATTTTTTTGCAGTTTTGTTTATTTTGCACAATGCATTATTCTCATCAACAAATTCTAAACGTTTTAATAATTGCCGATCATTCTTATATCTTTGAAAGGAAATTGTCATTCACTTCCGACCCGTTCGATCCCCCCCTTTCACTTGTACAAAAATACCCGCCCCAGTGGGCGGGTTATTTTTGTGGCAACAGTTGATAAAAATGATACGGTTTCGCAGGGTTTTAAAAGGTTTCGCCGGAAAATGAAACCTTCTCTGTAGCCGTTGGCACCTTGTGCCACGGCTAATGCGGCGGATGCCCCCACTCGCTCGCTAAAATTTGCCAATGGCAAATTTTATGCAACCGCTCGGGGATGGCAACTCAAGAGGCCGCAGGTTCAAGCTGCATTTGAAAAACAAAAAACAGAGCAACCGAAGTTGCTCTGTTTTTTATTATGCAGATGTTCATAACTGTCTCTGTTTGTTAAGCTTATTCAATATTTTTTATGTATTTACATTTTGGATAATTTGAACAACCATAAAACTGTTTGCCTGTCCTTGTACCTCTGGTTGCGATCCTTAAAATAAGATTACCATTGCATTTTGGACACCTGAGGCCCTGAGGTCTTTTATCACTTAGATCAAACGGTTGGGATTTTGGTGTCGTAGCATTTGCAATATTCGATTTGATTTCAACCGTCTCTATTTCAGTTGACACATTGATTTCAGGTTGAGATTGATCGGTTATCGATGTTTGGATAACAACCTCTTCTATAGCGGAACAAACAGGTGGTGCGATGCGCTGATCAAATTGTGGATTTAAAGTGCTACGAACATTTAAAATGTGTTGTGCTTTTACAGTAGCATCAACTTGTGTATATGGGTAAAGCTTATTGTAAAGAGCTACTATATCACTCTCATTCATTAAATCGGTAGATATCTGATTACAGATGGTAGATACAACCGACGCAACGCTGCGTCGATTAATTACACTAATGTCACTACTTTTGATTTGGATACTTTTTAAAACACATCTATTAGAAAAAACAATAATTGACCTCATAGGAACTTGTTCTCCGAGAAACGCCTTAAGATGTTTAATATGTGAGCGGTTTTGAATTATCGGATTATAAAAATATTCTTTGTGGCTCTGTCCCCTGCCTATTGGTAAAGTTTGACACCAATTCTTCTGGCCTTCACTCCCAAATATCCAACCGCTATAGTTCTTGCTTTCAAACACAAACACACCTTTTGAGCATATCATCAAAACATCAATTTCTGTAGTTTCGCCACCCCCTTTTGGAATAAACACATTAAAAAGGAATTTTGCTCCATCTGCTTCAAAATGTTTAAGAAATTTGTATGTAAGATATTCACCGTATCTGCCGGCGTCATGCTTAATCGTCTTATACGGAAGTTTAGTAATTTGATAATAAGCGCTGGTTTTATATTCCTTGTTTTTCTTGACAAGGACAACAACAATAATTGTAGCGATTATTAAAAAGACGGGGTTAAACAACGAAAAAAGAAGTCGCAAGACCGATATCAATAATCGTTGTAGTTGTTCCTGTATTGGCATAGAGTGCCCCCCTATTTTCAATTTTGTGTTACTATTATATCACATTTCATTTTATAAATCTACACGCCCAATTAAACTTGTTTTTATCAGACAATTTGTTACACCAGTGTTGCGATATTGAATTTTAATACTAAAACATGAGCATGCAAAAATTAAGTGACAGGACTTGAACCTGTAGCCGTTGGCACCTTGTGCCACGGCTAATGCGGCGGATGCCCCCACTCGCTCGCTAAAATTTGCCATTGGCAAATTTTATGCAACCGCTCGGGGATGGCAACTCAAGAGGCCGCAGGTTCAAGCTGCATTTGAAAAATAAAAAACAGAGCAACCGAAGTTGCTCTTTTTTTTATGGTCCGAGTGACAGGACTTGAACCTGCGGCCTCTTGACCCCCAGTCAAGCGCGCTACCACCTGCGCCACACCCGGATGATGCTAAAATAGTTTAGCACAAGAAATGCTCTTTGTCAACCGTATTTTTCAAAAAAGTACATTTTTTATTTCTCTTAAAAATATTTAAATTAATACTTGATTTTCCGAAAAAACTATGATATCATATTATTCGCTTTGAAAAAGCAAATGCGCTGGTAGCTCAGCTGGATAGAGCGTCTGACTACGGATCAGAAGGCCGGGAGTTCGAATCTTCTCCAGCGCGCCATAAAAAAATCCAACCCTTTGGGGTTGGATTTTTTTATGTCCCACTGATGGAAGATTTGAACCCTTTTCCCCAACGGGGAAAAGGGTTCGTCGGAGCAGCCGAGCCGCAAAGCGGGTCGGACTGTGGAGTCACGAGTAAGGCGATTTTTTCGGGACACCGCCAAGGGCGGTCGAAAAAATGCCGACGCAGTGCATCTTCTCCCGCCGACCAACCGCTCGAAAAAATGCCGACGCAGTGCATCTTCTCCAAACATCATCGACTCAAAAAATGTCCCTCTTTTCCCATTCTTCCCCTTTCAAAAAACTACATATTTCGTTTGCTCTTCGCATAAATTAATGCCGAGGTGTTTATTTTATGAAAGATTCGGAGTTCCCTTTACTGAATTTTATGTGGTCGAAGAATCCCCAAGAGATTCAAAACATTGATCGCATTAGAAAAGACGAGGAACAAGAAAAGACGCAAAACGAAAAACCACCTTCTTCAACCCAAGGATATAATTTCTAAGGATAGCCCCGACCATCCGAGGAACACTATTCTTGCAAACCATTTCAGGGAGGTGAAGAACGTGAAAAACAATCAGAACAAAAATGAAAAGAACCAGCGCAACGACAACAAAAAGAACAATTTCAATTTCCGCAACGAGAAGAACGAGAAGAACGAGCGGAACGAGAAAAATGATTTTGACAAGCGATAAATGTTCTTGACAAAACTAAAAGATGGGTATATACTCGAAGTGAACAAAAAAAGGGGAGTCCGAATTGACGGGCTGAGAGGCGGATGATTCCGCGACCCATGAACCTGATCCGGATCATGCCGGCGTAGGAAGCATAGTATGCGAAATTTGGAGTATTTTATCCTTTCGTTTTTTCAAATGCCCTTGCCGGATTTTTCCGGCAAGGGCATTTTTATCATTTGGAGGAGAAAAAATGACTGCAAGCGTTGCCATTCAGGTACTGCCTGAAACCCAAAACGACGAGGAACTGATCCGCATTGTGGATCAGGTGATCGACTATATCAAAAGCACCGGTCTCCATTATTATGTAGGCCCCTTTGAAACCACCATTGAGGGGGACGATTACGATCAACTGATGGACATTATGAAGGAATGCCAGCATGTTGCCATCCGAGCCGGTGCCCCCAAGGTCTCCGCCTATATCAAGGTAGTTTATGAGCCGGAAGGAGCGATTTTGACCATTGACAAAAAAGTTACCAAGCATCATTAAACAAAAAGGTCCTGCCCTTTTAGGAGGGCTCTCCCTTTTGGTTCTTTGGCAATTGCTTTGCATCAGCGGATGGGTGCCTTCTTATATGCTCCCCTCCCCTTTGCAAGTAGGCAAAGCCTTTATCAGCGAGGCTCCTCTTTTAGCAAAGCACACGCTGATCACCCTGCAAGAGGCTTTTTTGGGCTTAGGTCTAGGGGTTGCCATTGGATTCCTCTTTGCAGTATTCATGGATTCCTTTGAATTCCTTTACCGAGGGTTTTACCCCATTTTAGTGGTCAGCCAGACCATTCCCACGGTGGCCATTGCGCCTCTTTTGGTTTTATGGTTTGGCTACGAGATGCTGCCGAAGATCCTTTTGATTATTCTCACCACCTTCTTTCCCATCACGGTAGGGCTTTTGGAAGGCTTTCGCAGTGCGGACAAGGATACCATCGGACTTTTACGCTCCATGGGCGCCAATCGGCTTCAGATCTTTTTCCATATTAAATGCCCCTCTTCCCTGCCTCAATTCTTCTCAGGGCTTCGGATCGCCGCCGCCTATTCGGTGGTGGGCGCCGTGATCAGCGAATGGCTGGGCGGCTTTGGAGGCTTGGGAGTTTACATGACTCGAGTGAAAAAGGCCTTTGCCTTTGACAAAATGTTTGCCGTGATCTTTTTAATTTCCATTCTCTCGTTGCTGCTGATGGGGCTGGTAAGCTTTTTAGAAAAAAAGACCATGCCGTATCGCCATAAAAAATAAGGAGCTAAAAAAATGAAAGCATTTAAGAAAATCATCACAATTTTAATGATCCTGGTCATGGTTTTGGCCATAACCGCTTGCAAAAGCACCGACGCCGCCATCACCTTAGTCTTAGACTGGACCCCTAACACCAACCACACCGGCATCTATGTTGCCCTTGCAAAGGGATATTTTGAAGATGCAGGCTTAAAGGTTGAGGTGGTGCAACCGCCTGAGGACGGTGCCGAGGTATTGGTCGCCTCCGGCAAAGCGCAATTCGGCGTTTCCTTTCAGGATTACATCGCCCCTGCCTTGATCGGAGAGGAGCCCCTGCCCATCACCGCAGTGGCGGCTATTCTTCAGCACAACACCTCCGGCATCATCTCCCGCAAAGGAGAAGGGATGGACACGCCAAAGGGCTTAGAGGGCAAAAAATACGCCACCTGGGATCTTCCGGTAGAGAAGGCCACCCTTCAAGAGGTGATGAATGCCGATGGCGGCGATTTTTCCAAGGTTCAGTTGATTCCCTCCACCGTAACCGATGAGGTTTCCGCCCTGAACGCCAAAACGGTAGACGCCATTTGGGTTTATTACGCTTGGGCGGGAATTGCCTGCCAGGTAGCCGAGCTGGAAACCGATTTCTTTGCCTTTGCCGACATCGATCCGGTTTTTGATTTCTACTCCCCCGTTATTATTTCCAACAACCGGTATTTAGAAGAACACCCCCAAGAAGCCAAGGCCTTTTTGGCGGCCCTTTCCAAGGGCTACCAAGATGCCATGAAAAACCCCAAAGAGGCGGCTGATATTTTGATGGAGGCAGCCCCTGAGCTTAAGAGCAATGCGGACTTGGTTTACGCCAGCCAAGAGTATCTGGCCAAGGAATACCAAGCCGAAAGCCCTCGCTGGGGCGAAATGGACAAAGAGCGCTGGGCCGCCTTCTTCACCTGGCTGAATGACCATAAGCTTTTAGAAGGAACGCTTGAGCCGGAGAGCGGCTTTACCAACGATTATTTACCTGAGGACTAATATGAACACATTAGAGATCAAAAACGTCAGCAAGGCCTTCGACCAAAAGCAGGTGCTGAGCAACATTTCCATTACCCTGCATCAAGGGGAGCTGGTTTGCCTTTTGGGGGTCAGCGGCGTGGGGAAAACCACCCTCTTTAATATTATTTCCGGCCTCATTGCTCCTGATGAAGGGCAGATCCTGCTGGACGGGGAGGACATTACCGGCAAGCCGGGAAAGATCAGCTATATGCTGCAAAAGGACCTGCTGCTCCCCTACCGCACCATGGAGGACAATGTTGCCCTGCCCTTACTGCTGAAGGGAACCCCCAAAAAAGAGGCACGCAAGAAAGCCGCCGCCCTTTTTGCCACCTTTGGCTTAGAGGGGACCGAAAAGCAATATCCCCATCAGCTTTCCGGCGGAATGCGCCAGCGTGCCGCCCTTTTGCGCACCTACCTTTTCTCTCAAGAGGTGGCTCTTTTGGATGAGCCCTTCTCGGCGCTGGATACCCTGACCAAAAGCGGAATCCATCGCTGGTATCTGCAGGTGATGGAGCAAATTCGCCTCTCTACCTTTTTCATCACCCATGATATTGATGAAGCCATTCTCCTCTCCGACCGCATCTATCTCTTAAACGGTCAGCCGGGAGAGGTAACCGATGAAATGATCATTAAAGAGCCCAAGCCACGGCGAGAGGATTTCAATTTATCGGAAGAATTCTTAGCTTATAAAAAGCAGATCTTAGAAGGCTTAAAAACTTAAAAAACGGATCCTAAGGGCTGCCCTTAGGATCCGTTTTTTTAGTTCTTCTCCGGCTCGGCGGAGATTTTTTTATAAAGCTGCAGGTATCGACGGGTATAGAGGATCATAGAAAGGAGAATGGCCAAGCATTCCGCCAGTACCAGCCCCAACACCACAGGAGCAGGAAGCTCGGGGATCAGCACCAACACAATGGACATTAAAAAATACAAAACAGTGGTCATTTTGCCAAACCAAACGGCACCCTCCACCGTATCGGTCTTATGGATAAAGACCATGCTGATGATGCCCATGTACACCTCTTTGAGAATCAACAACACCAAAAGATACCGCATGGGAACAAACCGCCAGGCCAAGCAAAAGGCAATGGCGATCTGGGTCAGCTTATCCGCAATGGGATCTACAATTTTTCCCCAATCGGTGATCATCTGAAAATGGCGGGCGATCCAACCGTCCACAACATCGGTGGCGGCGGAAAGAGCCATCAACACGGCGGCCAGCGGATAATCTCTCAGCCAGCAATAGGTCCACACAATGGCGGGGATCATGGCAAGGCGCAGATAGCTGAGCAGATTGGGAAGTGAAAAAAATTGTCCGTGAAAACGGGTCTTTTTCATGGTTCGGGTACACAACTCCTTATAATTTCTCAAGTATATTCTACCCTAATTTAAAAATCAATACCATAGACAAAAAAAGTTTCGTGCCCAATTTTTGGGCACGAAACAAAAAATGTACTAAATATTGTCGATTGCCGATTTCATACCATCCAGTACCAGCATCGACAGAGCGGGAATCAAATGCTCCGGCTCCTCCTTCCCGTCGGTGAGCCAGCGGGAAACAACGCCGGTCAGAGCGTCGCTGTAAAACTCAATGATCAGCCCCCGCTGATCGGCTTCAATCTCTTTTTCTTTAGCAAGAGCATCGAAAATGCGGTTCATGGACATCTCCAAAAGATCGCTCATAAACCGCACGATCTCCCCGCTTTGGGTGGAACGAAACAGGTGAAGAATGGAGCGTTTATTGGATGCCATTTGGCGGGCAATCAGTACCAAAAAGCTCTCCCAACTATCCACCGTGCTCTCGCTCATCTCCCCTAAGCGAAGGATCAGGGTTTGCTTAGCAAGATCAAAAACATCGCTGAAATGATAATAAAAGGTATTGCGGGTAATGCCGCATTCCTCCACAATGTCCTTCACCCGAATGCGATCCAAGGGTTTACTCTCGATCTGGCGGGTAAAGCAATCCATAATGGCCTTTTTCGTCCATTGAGACAATTTACATTACACCTTCTTTTTCTGATACGTCCAGTGATACATTTTGGGGCGAACAGCAGGCAGAACCGTCAGCTCCTTACCCTCAAAGATCTCATGGGCATTGCGAGCAAAATCCTCGCAAGTAAGATCCCGCTCCCTTTGCATGGATCTGGGGGCCGCAAAGCCGATCTCATACAGCCACGGGCCGGTATAGCCCACCTCCCGAAGCGCCTCCAAAATCCGATCCCATTGAAGATCACCCTCGCCGGGAAGCCAATGGCGCTCATTCAGATAATCATAGTCCGACACATGGATGGTCACAATTTTATTGCCCATCTTACGGACAAACTCTGCCGGATCCTCCATCAAAAGATGGTTGGTATCAAAACAGACCCGCAGGCGCTCATCGGCGCTGATCAGCTCCAAAATCTCAAAAGAATTCCGACCCAGGCAGGTGCGAGGCAAATCCTCTACTGCCACCACGCCGCCGCATTCTGCGGCCACCTGGGCCAGTGCCGCCAAGCTTTTCTTGGAGCAAGCAATGCGAAGGGCACGCTCCTCATCGGGATTGGCCCCCACACTGGGGTGCACCACATAAACCTTAATACCGATGGATGCGGCCTTGCGAATATAATCCGAAAGAATCCGCACCGCCTCTTGCCGTACTTCTTCATCGGGAGAGGCAATATTGGTATAGCTTGCAAAAGGAAGGTGAAAGGACCAAAGCTCTACCCCACCCTCTTTTGCCGCTTCTGCAATGGCGGTATAGTCCAGATCCGGATATTCTTCTCGGGCCACCGCAATCTCTGCCACATGGATGCCGGCTTTATGGTAAGCCTTAAAGAGTTCTGTGGTTAAAGGTTTTTTGCAAGTGGATAAGCCAATTTTATACATAGCACAAACGCCTCCCTTTGGCTTTATGTTACCACAAAAAAATCCGGATAGCAAGAAGCCATCCGGATTTTTTTAGCGAATACCATAGTTTTCGATAATATAATCCATATCTTTATCGCCACGACCGGACAGGCAGATCAGCACCGATCCTTTTCCCATCTTCTCGGCCAATTTGATACCGTATGCCACTGCATGAGAGCTTTCGATTGCCGGGATGATTCCTTCCATACGGGAGAGGCGGAAGAAAGCATCGATGGTATCATCATCGTTAATCACATCATATTTTACTCTGCCGATATCTCTCAAAAAGGCATGCTCCGGGCCAGAAGAAGGATAATCCAAGCCGCTTGCCACCGAATAAACAGGGGCGGGCTCACCATTCTCATCCTTCAGCATAATACTATTGAATCCATGCATCACGCCTTCGGTACCATATTGCAGGCTGGCGGCATGATCGCCCAGCTTGGTGCCTCTGCCCAAGGGCTCAATGCCATAAATATCCACGGGATCATTCAAGAAGCCTGCGAAAAATCCGGCGGAATTGGAGCCGCCGCCAACACACGCCACAATGGCATCGGGCAACTCGCCGGTCATTTCCTTAAACTGCTCTCTGGCTTCAATGCCCACAATACTTTGGAAATCTCTTACCATCATGGGGAAGGGATGGGGGCCCACCACTGAACCAATACAATAAATGGAATTCTCATAATCCTGAGCGTAAGCTGCAAAGGCGGCGTCTACTGCTTCCTTCAAGGTGGCAAGACCTTCGGTCACCTCCACCACATTGGCGCCCAGAATCTTCATTCTGGCCACATTCGGTGCCTGCTTTTTAATATCCACAGAACCCATATAGATATCGCATTCCAAGCCGAAATAAGCCGCAGCCGTTGCCAACGCAACGCCATGCTGACCGGCACCGGTCTCGGCGATCAGTTTTTTCTTGCCCATGTATTTAGCCAAAAGCGCTTCACCCATGCAATGATTAAGCTTATGAGCGCCGGTATGGTTCAGATCCTCCCGCTTCACATACAGTTGAACCTTACCAAGACTGTTGGACAGGCGCTCCAAATGGGTGATGGGGGTGGGTCTGCCCTGAAATTCCTTGCGGATCCGACGCAGTTCATCAATAAACTTTCTGGATTTGCAGATGGTCTGATATGCATCATTGATCTCCTGCATGGCTTTTAAAAGGTTTTCATCCACATAGGCGCCGCCGTACTTGCCGAAATACCCCTTTTCATCGGGGTAGTTTTTAAAATAAGTGTCAAAATCAATACCGTTAAATTTCATTGTTCAACTCTCCTAGTATAAATAATATATTGTTCTTTCAGATTTAAAACAATCGGTTTTCGCCATCGAATCAATCCCATAATACTTCTCCTTTGCTTCACCCAAAATAAAAATCCCATACTTCCCGAAGGAAGTATGGGACAGAAAAAACATTTTCTGCGGTGCCACCCAAATTGATGAACGCTCATCCGCTCTACCCGCACAATCATGCGGTCCACGACGATAACGGGCGTGTCCCGTCAACTGCTACTAACGAAAATTCTTTCGCTTTCGGTTGCCCTCGCAAGTCCATTCGGAATTTGCCTCACTGCCGCATTCTCAGCATCTGCGACTCTCTGGGAGTGAAGGGAGAAACTCTTACTTACTCTTGCTCATCGGTTTTAATATGTTAATACTTTAGCACAAATTACAGCACTTGTCAAGCATTTTTAGGAAAGCAACGCACGATCGTTAGCAAATTCGCTACCGCTGGACTGGCTGAATTTTGCCATCAGGTCGTCCACCGTCAGTTTCTGCTTTTCTTCGCCGGACACATCATAGATGATCTTACCGTTGTTCATCATCACCAAGCGATTGCCATGCTTAATGGCATCCCGCATATTATGGGTGATCATCAAGGTGGTCAGATGATCCTTTTGGATGATCCGATCGGTGGCTTCCAGCACCTTAGCGGCGGTTTTGGGATCCAAGGCCGCTGTGTGCTCATCCAAAAGCAGCAGCTTGGGCTTCACCAGACTTGCCATCAGCAGAGTCAACGCCTGACGCTGACCGCCGGAAAGAAGACCCACCTTAGCGGTGAGGCGATCCTCCAGACCAAGATCCAGCAGCTTCAGCAGTTCATAAAACTCTTCCCGCTCGGCGGCGGTGATGCCCCGCTTTAAGCCACGACGCTGGCCACGGCGCTTGGCAAGAGCCAAATTTTCTTCGATCTGCATGGTAGCGGCGGTGCCGGTCATGGGATCCTGGAACACACGGCCCAAATATTTTGCCCGCTTATGCTCCGGCATATGGGTCACATCAATTCCATCCAATAAAATAGTGCCTTCGGTAGGCATAAAGGTGCCTGCCACCGCATTGAGCATGGTGGATTTGCCGGCGCCATTGCCGCCGATGACGGTACAGAAATCACCGTCCTTCAAATGGAGGTTCAAGCCATCCAGCGCAATCTTTTCATTGATGGTGCCGCCATTAAAAATCTGGGTTACATTTTCAATTTTCAGCATCGCCTTACGCCTCCTTCTTTGCTCTATGGCCTTTATTCATTCGGTTCTTCCAATAAGGAACCGCAAGGAACAAAGCAACCACAACAGCGGTCAGCAGTTTCAGATCGTCGGTAGAAAGACCCAACCGCAACACAATCTGGATCACCGCATAGTAGATGATACCGCCAATGATACAGGCGATCAATTTCAGCGCAAAATTGCGGAACACCTTGCTAAACAGCACTTCGCCGATAATGACTGAGGCCAGACCGATCACAATGGCACCACGGCCCATATTGATATCGGAAAATCCCTGATATTGGCTTAAAAGTGCGCCGGAAAGAGCCACCAAGCCATTGGAGATCATCAGCCCCAGCACCTTGGTTAGGTCGGTATTAATCCCCTGCGCACGGGACATATTGGCATTGGCGCCGGTGGCACGCAGAGAGCAGCCCACTTCGGTACCGAAGAACCAATACAAAAGGCCCACAATAACCGCACAGACAATCACCAGCACAATCAGAGGGTTCTTCAAGGTAAAATCCAACACATAACGAGCGGAAACCAAAATATCATAGCGATCAACGCTGATAGGAAGGTTGGCACGCCCATTGCCGGTGCCCCAACCCATGATCCGCAGGTTCACGGAATACAAAGCCAGCTGAGTAAGAATACCAGCAAGAATGGCAGGGATTCCGCAAAGGGTGTGCAGTACGCCGGTGACCAAGCCGGCCAGCATTCCTGCCAGCACCGCTACGATCATGGCCACCCCAACGGGAACACCATTCAGCGTCAGCAACACGCAGATAGCACCGCCGGTGGCGATGGAGCCATCTACCGTCAGATCAGCCACATCCAGAATGCGGTATGTAATATACACACCTATGGCCATAATACCCCAGATCAGGCCCTGATTGAGGGCACCGGGCATGGAGTTTAACAATGCTAAAAAGTCCATTTCGTTTCCTCCGAGAAACATCAAAATTTGCACAGATAGATATATCATACAAAAACGAGCGGAAAAAGGCAAGCCCTTTTCCGCCGTTTTTAAAAGTTTATTCCAATATTACTCTACAACGATTGCAACATAATCAGAGGGAGGAGTGATTCCCAGAGCCTGACAGTTGGCTTCATTATACTTTTTGGTCACTTCGTCTACCATTTCAACAGGCATTTTAGAAACATCCGCACCATTGACCAAAATTTCATAAGCCATCAAGCCGGTGGCATAGCCCATGTCATAGTAGTCGATGGACAAGGTTACAACGCCGCAGCCCTTGCAGATACCCTCTTCACCGGCCACAACGGGAACCTTGGCAGGCAATACTACATTGGCGATGGCCTCGGTATTGGCCGCAGCGGTATTATCGGTGGGGATATAGATTACATCGGCCCAATCACAAGCAGACTGAGTAACAGAGTTAACGTCATTGGTATCGGTGAAACCAAACCACTTCGCTTCAATGCCATCAGCCTTCAGGTATTCTTCTACCTTGGTGCACTGATATACCGAGTTGGGCTCGGTAGAGCAATAGAGCAGAGCCACCTTTTTGGCTTCAGGGAACAGATCTTTGATCATAGCAGCCTGCTGATCCAGAGGAGCCAGATCGGAAGCGCCGGATACATTGGTGCCAACCGTGCCGGTCCAGTTTTCAATCTCCAGAGCGGTAGCATAATCGGTAACCGAAGTGCCCAACACGGGAATCTTATCGGTAGCAGAAGCACCGGCCTGCAGAGGAGCGGTGGCATTGGCCATGATCAGATCCACATTATTAGACACAAAGCCGGTCATAATGGTGGTACAGTTTGCCGAATCACCGGAAGCATTTTGCAGATCAAAAGCAACCTCATCGCCCAACTTATCCTTCAGAGCGGTCTGGAAGCCTTTGGTGGCAGCGTCTAAAGCATCATGCTGCACCAGCTGACAGATACCAACATTATATTTTGCTTTTTCTCCGCAAGAGGTCATGGAAACCATACAAGTCAGCAGTATCGCCACAATAGCGAGCATCGAAATCAGTCTTTTTGCATTCATTTTTTATTCTCCTTTTTAAAAAGCACTTTAACTATTTAAGATTTTAACGCTTTTACTTGTTAAAGTCAAGAAGTTTTTTAAAAAAAAAGAAAAAATTCTGCCAAGGAGCAGCCCAAAAGCAGAATTTCTTCTTATTTATAATAAAGTATTCTCTTGCGTAATGGGGTCGGTTACGGTGACATCGGCAAAATAAGCATCGAAAAGATCTCTTGCCACCGAGCCCACATAGTTGCCATGAGCGCCATGCTCCACCACCACGCACACTGCAATCTGAGGATCATCGGCAGGAGCAAAGGAAACGAAAATGCCATTGGCGGTACCGCTGGGCACCGAAGCAGTACCGGTTTTGGCACCGGCGGTAATGGCATAAGAATAGCCGAACACGCCGGCGGCGGTGCCGGTAAGAGCGCAATCCACCATACCCTGCATAATGGCATGATAGTTTTCATCCTTCATTTTCAAGGTGTCCAGCGCCGTGATCTGCTCCGGCCGAACGCAAACACCGGAGGTGGCATCATAAATACCTTGTACCAGATGGGTTTGATAGCGGGTGCCACCATTGACGATGGTAGCCACATAATTGGCCAGCTGCAAAGGGGTAAACAGGTTATCCGACTGGCCGATGGCCGCCTGCAGGGTATCACCGGGATACCAATATTCATCGATGGTCGCCCGATAATCTGGGCCTGCCAAAAGACCGCTGGATTCGCTGATCTCCACGCCGGTCTTGATGCCAAGTCCCAGCTTGCGGCAATACTCATTCAGAACGCCGATGCCCATACGATCGGCCACTTCATAGAAATAATAGTTGCAGGAATTCTTCAATGCCGCCACAATATCCTGATTGCCATGTCCTCTTCCGTAATCGGAATAGACCCAACAGCGAGGACTGTAACTGGGGGCATATTTGGTATAAATACCGGTATCCCGAATGGTTTCATAGCGGGCAACGGCATTTTCCTCCAATGCGGCGATGCCGGTGGCCATCTTAAAGGTGGAACCGGGGGCATAGGTGCCCATAAAGGCTCGATTAAAGAGGGGCTTCATCTTATCGGCAGCCAGAGCGGAATAATTATTGTCATATTCCGTTTGGGTGTAGGTCGGATAAGTGGCGCTGGCCAAAATGGCGCCGCTGTTTACATCAACGGCCACCACCGCACCGGCATTGGCATCCTCCCCATCTCGGCCGGGCTCGCTTGCCCGACGGGCAATGGTTTCAATGCAGGTCTTCAAGGAATCCTGAGCAATTCGTTGAAGGCGGCTATCAATGGTCAACACCACATTATTACCGCTCTTGGCCTCCTCCAGCACCGTTACATTCAGCACCTTGCCGGAAGAATCCCGCTCGATGACCCGAGTGCCATCGGAGCCCTGCAAAGCCTCTTCCATGGCTCTCTCAATCCCCGCCTTGCCCACGGTATCATTCATACTATAGCCCTTGGCGGCATAGGATTCATATTCTTCTGCCCAAATCTTATCCACATAGCCCAAAAGATGAGGGGCAATGGAAGGGTCGGTATAATAGCGAATAGGCTGGGTATCAATATCCACCCCTAAAAACACATCGGAAAGCTGCTTAATGGTGGCCACCAGATCCACGCTGACATTTCCCGCAAACTCATAGGGAGTAGAAAGAGAAAAGCTGGTCAACTTCATCTCATAGCGCACACCGGCGATCTTTCGCTGCTCCAGGGGGGTATACCCCTCCAAATCAAATTCCTCCACCAAAGCTGCCATGATTTCCTGCTCGGTGGGAACTCCCTGCAATTTTAAGGTTTTGATCAGCTTGCTCACCACCGCATCCTCAAAGGAGGCGGTATAGGTAAAGGGCTCTGCCTTGGTGAGAGGCAGCCGATCATAATACTCTGCCTGATGCTCTTCCATTAATTGGATCAACTGCAAAATAATATCATTCTGCTGTGCCTTAGGCATCAGGGCACGGGTAAATTTCACGCAATAACCGGTGGTGTTGGTCACCAAGCTGACCCCGTTGCAATCATATATACTGCCACGGGAGGCGGTGATGGTTTCGGTGGAGTAGATCTTTTTTTCCGACTGTTCCTTATAATAATCTCCATCCACCAGCTGCAGACGGATCAATGTGACAAGGTAGCTGAAAAAGACCAGCAACACCACCGCAACGACGATGATCCCACGGGCTTTTCCGTTTTTAAAGGTCATCCCAGCTCCTCCTCTTTTCGGAATTTTCGATCATAATAACGCATGATTCCATAAATGGGAAAAGCGCAAAGACCGGTAAACAACACAATAGGCAGAATGGTGTTCACCAAAGCAATCCCAAAGGGCACTCGATCCCAGATCAAAAGATGATAGAAATAGCGCAAAATCTGCTGTAAAACAACTCCGCCTAAGCAAATCGAAAGGTAAACAATCACCTGCCGCTGCAAAACCAATTCCAAGGCTATGGCGGTGAAATAACCCAAAAACATAAAGATGATCCCATCCAACCCCACGATGGAGGTGGTGGTCAGTTCCGATAAAAGGCCTGCCACCAATCCAAACCACGCCGCAAAGGAGGGGGATTCAAAAAAGGCGATCCCAATGGTCAAAACCAGCAAAAGAGAAGGCGCACACTCCATAAAGCGCACGCCGAAGGCAGGTACGCTTTGCAAGAGAAAGCATACCAGCGTTAAGATCACATATTCCAGAAATTTCCAATAATTTCCAGGCTTCGTAAACATTAGGACTCTCTTTCAAAATTGGTGATGACAAAAACCGTGCTGACCGAGCTGACATCTACCGCCGGTTCCAGCACTGCATACTGAGAAATACCGTGGCTCTCGTTTTTCAGTTCCCGCACACGCCCTAAAAGCACGCCCTTGGGGAACACGCCGCCCACGCCGCTGGTTTCCACCGCATCGCCGCTGCTGAGCACCACGCCGGCATCCAAATAAGCCAATTTCATCAGCCCATCTTCCGATAAAGCATAATCCCAATCCAACACGCCCACATCGCCGGTGCGGGTCACAATGGCACCCATCTCGCAGGAAGAATCCAATACGGTGGTCACCTTACACCAGGTGAGCCCCAACTCGTTGATATAGCCCACCACACCGTCTGCCGTCATCACCAGATCTTTTTTCTCCAGCCCATCGGCAGAGCCTTTATTCAGGGTGAGGGTATGGGAATAACCGTTTTGATCGCTGCCCACCACCAAACAGGCGGCAAATTTAAAATCGGTATGCTCCTCGGCAATGCCCAACATGGCCTTGAGACTTTTATTCTCATCCACATAGCTTTCGGCATCCCGCAGCAGCTGGCTGATACTGGCCAGCTCATTTTTCAGCTTATTGTTTTCTGCCTCCAATGCGTCATATTCGGTATATGCCCGCACCAGATTGCCGCCATAGTTAATCACGGTAGTACAGAAATTCTGAATGGGTGTGATCAGCGAGCCGCCGATGTTTTCCAAAAAGTTCATATGACCGTCTGAAGCGGTATCCAGCACCATCATCCCCAAAAGCAATGCCGCAGCAATGCAGATGGCAATAAAAGTTCTGGAGGTAAAGATCCCCTTCATCAGCGTGCAAGAGATGCCCAGAGAATGGGATTCTCTAAGCTCTTACCGGTTCCCAAGGCCACGCAATCCAAAGGATTCTCGGCAATATGCACCGGCATACCGGTTACCTTGCTGATCAAGGTATCCAAGCCCCGCAGGTTGGCACCGCCGCCGGTCAAGGTGATCCCATGGTCGATAATATCAGCCGACAGTTCGGGAGGCGTATCCTCCAAGGTCTGCTTAATGGCATCGATCACCACCTGCACCGATTCCGCTAAGGCTTCCCGAATATGGGCGGCGCTGATGCTGATATTCTTAGGCAAGCCGGTGATCAGATCCCGACCACGAACGCTCATCTCTCCTTCTCCGTCATAAGGATAGGCAGAGCCGATCTCAAATTTAATCTCCTCTGCGGTACGGTCACCGATCAGAAGATTGAAATGCTTTTTCACATAAGCTACAATAGCGGCGTCAAAAGCATCGCCTGCCACCCGCACCGAGCGAGAGGACACAATACCGCCCAAGGAAATCACTGCCACCTCGGAGGTACCGCCGCCGATATCCACCACCATACTGCCGGTAGGCTCGCCCACAGGCAGGCCTGCACCGATGGCAGCCGCCAAAGGCTCTTCAATGATCCGCACATCCTTGGCACCGGTTTCATAAGCGGCATTTTCCACTGCTCGATGCTCCACATCGGTCACCCCAAAGGGAATACAGATCAAAATTCTCTTTTTGGTAAAATTATTCTTGCCCATGGTCTTGCGAAGGAAGAAACGCAGCATGGCAGAGCCACTCTGAAAATCGGCAATAACCCCTTCCCGCAGGGGGCGGACGGCACGAATGCTATCGGGCGTTCTGCCGATCATATCCTTGGCCTCCTGACCCACAGCCACCACTTCATTGGTGGTGGTATCAATGGCCACCACGCTGGGCTCACGCAACACAATTCCTTTGCCGCCACGATATACGATGGTATTAGCGGTTCCTAAATCGATTCCGATATCGGTATAATTCCAAAACTTCAAGGCTTTCAAACCCTTTCTCAACATATTTATGATTCCCTCGCTATTTTTTTGCTCCATTGCTTGACACTCTTTCTTAAAACGCTCGGTGGGGAAGCCCATCACCGTATGATAACTGCCGTGGATCTTTTTCACAAATCCACTATCTTGAATTCCGTATGCTCCCGCTTTATCCATGGGAGAACCGGTGGCGATATAAGCGGCAATCTCCTCCTCAGAAAGGCGGCGAAACTCTACTTTTGCTTCCTCTGCAAAAAGACGCTCCTTGCCATTTCTCCGAAGATAAACGCCGGTATATACCTGATGGGTCTGCCCGCTCAGCCGATGGAGCATCTCCGATGCCTCTGCCTCATCCTTGGGCTTTCCCAAAATTTCTCCCTCAAAAACCACCACCGTATCGGCGGCGACCAAGAGGGTTTCTTTCGGAGCGTCTGCCGACTGCCCCTTTCCCTTTGCCAATTCCTGCACATAAAGAGAAGGCTCGCAAAGGGCAACCCCCGCCTCATCAAAGGCGGGATGCACCACTCTTACTTCATGCCCCAGTTCCTCCAGCAACTGCTTGCGCCGAGGAGAGGCGGAGGCCAATAAAATCCTCATGAATGAAATCCGATCTGGCCCATTTCATACTGCTTGAGCTGATTGCGAAGCAATTCATTTTCATGCTCCAAACGCTCCAGCTCATCCTGACAGCGCTGCTGCAGCTTCATCTGCTCAGCACCCATCCCCTCGATCTGAACCAGATAGCGGCGGATCTCCTCTCTGAGGCGAGCGCAGGACTGACGGTTCTTTTCATTTTCATCGCAAAGATCCAGACAAACCAAAATAGATGCCAATCCCGAGCTAAGCTTGGGAGCATCATTTAAAAGGGTGCGGATCTTACCGTCTACCTTTTCGGCAAGGCTCAAAGTATATTCCCGTTCTTCATCGGTGGTGACCACAAATTCGTTTCCGGCGATGGAAACGCTGATTTTATTTCTGCCCATCGAGAGATCCTCCTAAATCAAATACTTTTACTAATTAATTATATAGCATGTAGGAAAAGATTTCAAGATAATAATTGACAACTTTCTCTTAAAATATTATTATAGTAGTCAGTTTGTTTATCGAGGTGTTTCCATGCAATCATTTTTCGGATATATGCTAACAGCTTTGATGCAGGTTCTGATCCTTGCCATTTTGGTACTGGTGGGTTATTTTGGCGATAAAACCAAGCTTTACCCTGAAAAAACCGCCCGAGCCTGCAACGATCTGCTCTTTTATATTATAACCCCTGCCGTCGTTATCAACTCTTTTTTAAATGTGGAGTTCAATGCCCAAAATGCCAAAGGCTTTTTGGGGGCGGTGATCATTGCAACGGTTTATCATGGTGGCGTAGCGCTACTGCTCCCCTTGCTCTTTAAAAAGAGCGGCGAGGATCGTCCCATCTTCCGCTTTGCCACCATGTATGGTAATGTAGGCTATATGGGGCTGCCCCTGACCCAAGCAGTGGCCGGCGATCTCGGCGTGTTTTACTGCTCGGCGGTGGTAGCGGTTTTTAATATCTTCGCCTTTACCCACGGCATTACCGTTATGCAAAAGACCAAGGAAAAGCTGAATCTCAAAAAGCTTTTGATCAACCCCGGCACTCTGGGCATTTTCATCGGCCTGCCTCTCTTTTTGCTCAAGGTTCAGCTTCCCCAGGTGCTTGCCACGCCCATTCAATATATCGGCAGTCTCAACACCCCCATGGCTATGCTGATGTTTGGCACCTATCTGGCTAATACCGATCTTTTGGAAATGTTCCGCCGCAAAGAAAATTATTTGGTTGCCCTTTTGAAATTATTGGTGCTTCCCCTGAGCGCCCTCGGCATTTTGTCCCTTTTGGGAGTACGAGGCCCCTTACTTTTGACGTCGGCCATCTTTGCCGCCGCTCCCACCGCAAACAACACCGTGATGTTTTCCGCCAAGTATGACCGCAACACCGGCACCGCCTCCAAGATCTGCGGCTTTACCAGCGTATTATCCATCTTAACCATGCCCATCTGCATTGCGCTTGCAAACTATATTGGATAAAGAAAGGCTTTTGCCCCTTGGGGCAAAAGCCTTTATAATTTCTTTTCCAGCAAAACCAACTGCACACCCTCGATGCCGTTAAACACACAAGGAACGATGGCGATCTCTTGATAGCCCAGTTTTTGATACAACGCCCGTGCTTTATGGTTTTTGGCATTGGTATCCATCCGCAGATAGGAGCATCCCCTTTGGCGGGCATACGCTTCGTAAAAGCCCACAAAAGCCGTTCCATAGCCTTTTCTTCCCGCTTGGGGCGAGATGCAAAGGGTATGGAGCACCATCACCTCACGATCGAGGGCGGGATCGTTCCAAGGGGCGTCGGCATACACATCCACCTGAAGCTGATTGATCACGGCGGCACCAATGATCTTCCCTTCTTCCTCCTGCACAAAAAGATCCCCTCGCAAAAGGGCGCTCTCGGCGGTGGCTTGGGTGGGATAAACCCCACGAATCCAGCCCACGGTGGGCTCTTTTTCTTCTTGGGTATGGATCTCATCAAAAATAGCCGTAACGGCGAAAATATCCTCTTGGGTTGCTTTGCGAATGGTCATATCAAACACCTCGCTACCAGTATAACAAAGGCCGGCCATCAAGTCAAACATTAGAAAAAATTAAGTTGTCAATGCCCTTTTCGGTGATAAAATAAGGATAGCGAAAGGAGTCTTGCACCTTATGAAACGAACCAAATTGCGGGATCGGAAACTGCCGGATTACACCCGTGGCGAAGAAATTTTTAATATGGTATCCCATATTGTGGGCGGTGGCTTCGGCGTGATTGCGCTGGCCTCTTGCGTGATTAAAGCCTTTTGGGTGGGCAACGCCTTTGACATTGTGGGCGCTTTTATTTACGGCTGTTCCATGATTGTGCTTTATACCATGTCCAGCGTCTATCATGGGCTGAAGCCGGAGATGGCCAAAAAGGTCTTTCAGATCATCGATCACTGCACCATTTTTATTTTGATTGCCGGCACCTATACCCCCCTTGTTTTGGGACCCATTCGAGAGCATTTTCCCGCCTTGGCATGGGTGATTTTCGGCGTGGTATGGGGTGCATCCGCCTTGGGCGCCACCCTCAATGCCATTGATCTGAAAAAATACAGTGTACTGTCTATGATCCTTTATTTGGTGATCGGCTGGTGCATCATCTTTACCGGCAAATGGGCGGTAGCCGCCATGGGGATTCCCTGCTTTACCTGGATTTTAGCCGGCGGGGTTGCCTATACGGTGGGGGCTGTTTTCTATGGAGTGGCCAAAAAGGTGCGGTATATGCACTCCATCTTCCATTTGTTTGTGGTATTGGGAAGTATTTTACAGTATATCGGCATAATTTTTTATGCAATCTAGTTGACATTTTTTTTGAGCGTGTTATAATAAAGTACGGAAATAAGAGCACATGAGATTTTGAGAGTGCACAGTAAAAATTCGAGCAATGCTGCTCTTCTTTTTGCTGTGCCCTTTTTTTATGCTCAGGCTCAAAATATGAGGAGGAAGAAAAAATGGCAAACAAGAACATTGTAAATTGGGATATGATCACCAATTTTGTGATCGATTCCTTCAAGGGCTACGGCATTCCCGAAGAGGATGCCAAAATCTGTGCAGACGTTTTGCTGGAGTCTGACAAGCGGGGTATTGAGTCCCACGGTGTAAACCGCTTCAAGCCCGTTTATCTGGATCGTATTAAGGCCGGCATTCAGAACCCAGTAACCAACTTTGAGATCATCAAAGAGACCCCCACCACCGCTGTGGTTGACGGTCACGACGGTATGGGTCAGGTTATCGGCTACAAGGCCATGAGCATGGCTATCGCCAAAGCAAAAGAATATGGTATGGGTATGGTTGTTGTGCGCAACTCCTGCCACTATGGTATCGCCGGTTACTACACCTCCATGGCCGCCAAAGCCGGCTGTGTTGGTCTGACCGGTACCAACGCTCGTCCTACCGTTGCCCCCACCTTTGGTGTTGAGGGTATGTTCGGTACCAACCCCCTGACCTTGGGCGTTCCTACCGATGAGGATTTCGACTTCAACTTTGACGGCGCTTCCTCCACCTATCAGAATGGTAAGTTGGAATATTATGCTCGTATCGGCAAAGACGCTCCCAAGGGCGCTTTGATCGGCGTAGACGGCAAGGCCTACGAAGGCACCTCTGCCGATGCTCTTAAGACCATGGCTCGTGGCGAGGCTGCTCTTTGCACCTTGGGCGGACCCGGCGAGGAGCAGGCAGGCTATAAGGGCTATGGCTACGCCATGTTCGTTGAACTGCTTTCCGCTGCTCTGCAGGACGGTAGCTACGGTAAGAGTCTGACCGGTCTGGATAAGGACGGCAATAAGGTTCCCTTCCGTTTGGGTCATTTCTTCATCGCTATTGATACCGATCATTTCCTGGGCGAGGCTGCTTGCCGTAAAAAGGCCGGCGACATTCTGCGTGAAGTACGCAGCGCCAAGAAGGATCCCAATGCTGAGCGGATCTACACCGCCGGTGAGAAAGAGCATCTGGTTCGTTTGGCTCGTAAAGACGGTGTGCCCATCAACGAGTCTGTTCAGGCTGAGATGATCGCTGTTCGTGATGAGCTGGGTCTGACCCAGTATGTATTCCCCTGGGAGGAGTAAGAATATGGATATCAGACAAGAATCTCTTAAAAAGCACTACGAGTGGAACGGTAAGATCGAAGTCGTTACCCGTTGCCCCATCGAGACCCGTGAGGATCTCTCTTTGGCTTACACCCCCGGCGTTGCCGAGGCTTGCCTGGAGATCCAGAAGGACTATAATAAGAGCTATGAACTGACCCGCCGCAACAACATGGTTGCCGTAATTACCGACGGCACTGCTATTCTGGGTCTGGGCGACATCGGCCCTGAGGCCGGTATGCCTGTTATGGAAGGTAAATGCGCTCTCTTTAAGGCTTTCGCCGATGTAGACGCATTCCCCATCTGCATCCGCAGCAAGGATGTAGACGAACTGGTTCGCACCATCTATTTGATCTCCGGCTCCTTCGGCGGTATCAACCTGGAGGATATCGGTGCTCCCCGTTGTTTCGAGGTAGAGCGCAAACTGAAAGAGATCTGCGATATTCCCATCTTCCACGATGATCAGCACGGTACCGCCATCGTTGTGGCCGCCGCTTTGATCAACGCTCTGAAGGTTGTGAAGAAGAATATCGGCGAAGTGAAGGTTGTGATCAACGGTGCCGGTTCCGCCGGTATTGCCATTGGTAAGCACCTTTTGAACATGGGCGTGAAGAACCTGACCATGGTAGACCGCTTCGGTATTATCTGCAAGGGTATGCCCGAGTTGAACGAGGCTCATGCTGAAATAGCTGAACTGACCAATCTGGATCATAAGATGGGTAATTTGGCCGATGCTATGAAGGGTGCCGACGTCTTTATCGGCGTTTCCGCTCCCAACATCGTCAGCGAAGAGATGGTTGCTTCCATGGCCGCTGATGCCATTATGTTCCCCATGGCCAACCCCACCCCCGAAATCATGCCCGATAAGGCCAAGGCCGCCGGCGCACGGATCGTGGGTACCGGTCGTTCCGACTTCCCCAATCAGATCAACAACGTTCTGGCATTCCCCGGCATCTTCCGTGGTGCTTTGGATTGCAGAGCTTCCTGCATCAATGAGGAAATGAAGGTTGCCACCTCCTATGCACTGGCTTCCCTCATTCCCGAGGAAGAACTGAACGAAGAAAACATCATCATCGGCGCTCTGGATAAAAGAGTGGCTCCCGCCGTTGCAGAAGCAGTGGTGAAGGCTGCTAAAGAAACCGGCGTTGCCCGCATCTAAAAGCACACAAACGAAAATGGCGCAGACCGCCAAAAACAAAGTAAGGCTCCCCTTGCGGGGAGCCTTTTTTATGTGCTGATTTGTTTTTTCCTTGCTTAAAAAGAGTTTTTCTGCTATACTGTAAAAGTACGAAAGTGAGGTGAAAAAAGATGATCCTAATTATTGCGGAAAAGCCAAGTTTGGCTCGCAATATCGCCGCCGGCATCGGCAAAACCACCCGTCGGGACGGATATTTGGAAGGCGGCGGGTATCTGATTACCTGGGCCTTTGGTCATCTTTTCTCCCTTTGCGATATTGAGGATTATACCGGTCCCACCGCCACCGGGCGCTGGTCCATGGAAAACCTGCCCTGCTACCCCGAAGCCTTTCGCTTTCAGCTGAAAAAAGGGGCGGATAAACAGGTGGACAGCGGCGTGCAAAAGCAATTTGACATTATTCGCACCCTTTGCAGTCGGCCGGATGTGGACACCATTGTCAACGCCGGAGATGCGGATCGGGAAGGAGAAATCATCGTTCGACTTTGCGTGCAGCACACCGGCGTAGAAGGCAAAAAGTTCCTGCGGCTGTGGCTCCCCGACCAAACCCCCGAAACGGTGGCAGAGGCGCTTGGAACCATGAAGGATGAGACCGCCTATCAAAACTTAGCCGACGAGGGCTTTGCCCGCACCTATATTGATTGGCTCTACGGGGTGAATCTCACCCGCTATGCCACCTTAAAAACCGGCATGCTGCTGCGGGTGGGGCGGGTAATTGTACCTATTGTGAAAGCCATTTACGATCGGGATAAGTCCATCGAAAACTTTGTGCCGGAAACCTATTATGCGGTGGTCAGCAACGCCGAAACCAAGGGCGAGCCCATTGAACTGACCAGCAAAGAAAAATTTGATAAAAACAGCAAAGCCAAAGCGGAAGAATATGCCGCACGGCTCAATGCCTGCCAGGCGATTGTAACCGATAAAAAGAAAAAGAAAACCACTCTGCAGCCGGGCAAGCTCTATTCTCTTTCCAAACTGCAAAACATATTGGGCAAAAAGTATAAAATGCCCATGGAAGAGAGCCTGAAACTGACCCAAGAGCTTTATGAGGCCGGATATATCACCTATCCCCGTACCAACTCCGAGTATCTGGCGGAGCAGGAAAAGGGAAAGATCAAAAAGATTTTGGAGTCGGTAAAGGGCCTTGGCTACAAGGTGGCTTTTCGGGACGGCAAAAGCATCTTTGACGACAGCAAGATCGAATCCCACTCCGCTCTGACTCCTACCTATAAAATCCCCAAGCCCGAGCAGCTGACCGATCGGCAAAAACTGGTATACAGCACCATTATGCGGCGGTTTGCGGCGGTCTTTTGCGCCGAGGAATGTCTGGCTGAGAAGGCAGAAATGGTGATCCAAGTGGGCGATATAGAAGAATTTCGCTTAAAAGGCACCATGATTCTGCAGCCCGGCTGGATGCAATACGATGATGGCGGTCAAAAGAATAAAATGCTCCCGCCCTTGGAAAAGGGCGATTTGGTGAATATCGCTTTTGCCCCCAAGGAAAAGGAGACCTCTCCTCCCCGCCACTATACCATTGAAACTCTGAACAACTATTTGAAAAATCCCTTTCGGGAGGATAAGGCGGCCGCCGAGGATGAAGACGATCGGGAAGAATATCGGGCCATGTTTGAAGGCTTGGAGCTGGGTACCGAAGCCACCCGCACCGGCATCATCGGCAATGCCATTAAGAGTCAATACATTGCTCTGAAAAAAGATACCTATTACCTGCTGCCCGGAGGGGCTTATCTCATTGAAGAGCTGACCCGCATGGGCATCTCCATGGATAAGTATAAAACCAGCCAACTGGGTCAGGCACTGAAAAAGGTCTATCGAGGGGAGATGGCCATTGGCGATAGTGTGGCCTTGGCTCGTCAGGAGATCGACACGGTCTTTCATCCCGCTCCCCAAGATCCCCAAAACGATACCGATACCGGCCTTTATGGCGATGAGGTGGGTCCCTGCCCCCTTTGCGGCGGCAAGGTGGTCAAAGGGCGGTATGGCTATGGGTGCCTTTCTTATAAAGAAGGCTGTAAATTCCGCATTTATTCCACCATTTGCGGACGCACCATCCCCATTTCAGCGGCTCGGGAACTGCTGGCAAGCGGCAAAACCCGCAAGCTTTCCGGCTTCATTTCCAAAAAGGGCAATCCCTTTGAGGCCTCTTTAAAATTGGAGGACGGAAAAGCCCTCTTTGATTTTCAATAAAAAAACGACTGACCGTATGAGTCGTACTGTTAAGGACAGTATAACTAGATACGAAAACACCCGTAGTTTGTAAAACTGTGGGTGTTTTTTTCATATTCTCTTTATTTGTTGGTCAAGTTATGCTATAATACAACTGACCGATAAATAAGAATTTATAAGAGAGTGCTATTATGGAATTTAATGAAAAATTACAGGAACTCCGAAAGCAAAAAGGTCTTACACAAGTGGAATTGGCAGAATTGCTGTATGTATCCCGCACTGCTATTTCAAAGTGGGAGTCAGGTCGTGGATTCCCGAATATAGAGTCTTTGAAGGCAATATCAAAGTTCTTCTCTGTTCCCTTGGATGAACTGTTGTCCGGTGAAGAGATTCTTGCCATTGCAGAAAAAGACCACAAAGAAAAAGAAAGAACGATTCGAGACTTGGTTTTTGGTCTACTTGACTGCGGTATGGCATTGTTACTATTTTTACCTTTCTTCGGTCAAAAAGCGGATAGCGTTATCAGAGAGGTATCGCTCCTTGCTTTGAGTGAAGTTCAGCCGTACTTAAAAACTGCGTACATTGCTTTTTTAGGTATTATGATAGTGTTGGGCATTATAACCCTTGCCTTGCAAAACTGTCGTCAAAGACTTTGGACTCAGAGCAAAAGTATTTTGTCGCTGACATTAAGCGCCGTTGGAGTATGCCTTTTTATTGCAAGTCAGCAACCCTATGCAGCGGTATTTATATTTGCATTTTTGATTATCAAGGCTTTAATGCTGATAAAACGGTAATGATACGAAGCGTATCATCGATGTGACGGCTAAATTCTTTCATTCTTCATTGCTTTTCCCTAAACTTGTATTCAGGCGAAAGCCAAAATACAAACCAAAAGGATGGTAGAGAAAATGAAAAGAATTAGAAAAAGCTTTATCGCTTCAATGTGTTTGCTTACAGCGTTTGTGCTGTGGACGGTGGCAATTTGCTTTGTGGATGTCCGTGCAATTGGCCCACAAGGTTCATCTGTAGGATTTGCCGGCATCAATGGTTTTGTCCACACTTTGACAGGTGTGCATTTCAGCTTATATAATATAACGGATTGGCTCGAACTTGTGCCGATCTTTGTATGTATAGGATTTGGCATACTGGGACTGGTGCAGTGGATCAAGCGGAAAAGCATACGCCAGGTGGATCACAACATTCTTATTTTGGGCGGGTTTTATATAGTCACGATTGCCGCCTATTTGTTTTTTGAGAGCGTGGTAATCAACTACAGACCGGTACTGATAAACGGAAATTTAGAAGCATCTTACCCATCTTCAACAACAATGCTGGTAATGTGCGTTATGCCGACGGCTATAATGCAGTTGGGTAGTCGCATAAAGAGCAAAGCGCTCCGTAATATCGTTGCTGTTTCAATCATAACATTTATTACCTTCATGGTAATTGGCAGACTGTTTTCCGGCGTACATTGGTTCACGGATATTGTTGGCGGTACGTTACTAAGCACAGGACTTGTAATGCTGTATCGTGCTATTATCGGTTTGGAAGTTGGGTAAACTATGATTTATCGAATAGATGATATTTGTTTAGAAAAGGGTTTTAGGTTGTCCTAACAAGTGGAAAATGATATACATTTTCCCTGCTTGCTACGGTATGAGACAAATATTAAACGGATGTGTAAAATTTCTGCACATCCGTTTTACTGTCTCAAAAAATATTTTAATAGTGATATTGTGAGACAGGTCTCACAGTGTTATTTTGCCTATCGGCAAAGTGATATTAAAACCTTTCAGTTTTAGTGATATTTTATTCGCTCCTAAACTCGCAAAGCGAATAACACTCGGCTTTTAGCCGAATATAACTGCGAAGCAATACAACTCGCCGTAAGGCGAATAAAACTGGCGTTGTATCCTTACGGGTACAACGCCTAGGGTCAGTCGTTTTTTGTTATCGTTCGTAATAGCGAAGTTCTGTATTGAAATAAACGGGATCATCCCCATAAATATGCTTCTTTTGATACTGGGAATAATCGGCATCGGTATCGATCCGCACCTTTACCACCAGACCCCAGTGGTCGGAAATATGACCGTATTTCACATCATCCTCGGGGTGATCATAGATGGTATAGTCAAATCCGTAATAATCCACTGCCATATGGGGGTTAGGGCTTGCCATCACATAGTCGATCTGAGGCTTATTGGTGTAAACGGCGGGAAATTCCTCTCCCTTGCCATAGGCAAGGTTGTGCCCGCTGGCCATACCGCCCAATTGGGTAAGCTCATCGTCATACATATTCAGCGCCACATCCCGAAGGTCAATGATATAATCCCAGTTCATCATCAGATTATAGCGGAATTCACTGCGGTAATACACATTATAATCGCCGCCTACAAATACATAGGCATTGGGATCCTTTTTCCAGATCTTTTGCACCTCACCATGGTACTGAGCCATGGCCTTTAAAGGCACCTGATCGCCGCTGGGGCTGAAATGGGTGCAATAGGCATAGAAATCCGAGCCGGTCTGCTTATCCTTAATATGGACCCAACTGGAAATATCGCCATAGGCTGCGCTGGAATCATAGGATTTGGAGGGTTTATTGGGGGTGGCAGACAGCCAGAAATGGCCGCTATCCATAAGGTCATATTTCTTATACTTAAACAGCACCGGCTCTGCCTGATCGCCGCCGGCAATTTTATAGCCATCTTGATAATAGCGGTATTTCCATACCACCTTATAATTATTGGCGAAATAAGAATCCTTCTCAAAAAAATCCAAGGTGCCACGGCGAGCCTCATTAATAAAGATCACATCGGGATCCTGCTCCAGCACCATCGACTTAAAGCGGCGAAGGCGGTTATAAAGGTTATTGCCGGTACCATCGCCCTTTTCGCCGTATTTCACTCCGGCGTGAATGATATTTTGAGACATGAAGGTAATGGGTGTTCCACTATTTTCCTTTTCCACCGGCGGCAGTTTTTCATCTTCAGGAAGCGTCTCCTCCTCCGGATCCTCAGGCACAAAGTTTTCATCGCCCTCCGGCTCCTGCTCCTCCGGCTCTTCCTCCGGATCCGGCTCCTCTACAGGGTCTTCCTTGGGCTCCTCCTGCTTGGGGTTCTCCTCTTTGGAGGGTTCCTTTTGATCCGGCGTTTCTTCCGGCTTTTCTTCCTCTTTAGAGGGCTCCTTCTGATCGGGCTCAGAGGGCGTTTGCTCCTGCTCTTCCACAAAAGAATCGGTAACGCCCAACTCCTCATCCTCTCCGCTCTTACAGCCGGATGCCATGGTCAGCACCAACATCAGCAAAAGAAAAACAGATAGTACCCTTTTCATCCTATATCGCCTCCTTTTTCAATTATTTTTTAAAGTATACCATAAAGCGTAGGTCTTGTAAATAAAAAACCGCACGAAAAACTTTCGTGCGGTTTTCCATTATTCGGTTCGCAAAGCCACAACAGGATCCTTCTTTGCCGCCACACGAGCGGGGAACAAACCTGCGATCATGGTCAGCACCATGCTGATCACCACCAGCGCCACACCGCCCTGCCAAGGCAACACAGCATTGAGAGTGGGAATGCCGGTGACGGCATGGAGAATAATATTGATGATCACATTGAGCCCTAAGGTCACCAAAATGCCCAAGGCACCGGCGGTAAAGCCCACCAAGAGGGTCTCCGCATTAAAGACACGGGAAATATCCTTTTTGGAGGCACCGATGGCACGGAGCACACCGATCTCCTTGGTACGCTCCAGCACCGAGATATAGGTGATAATACCAATCATGATGGAAGAAACCACCAAAGAGATGGCCACAAAGGCGATCAATACATAGGAGATGGCATTGATGATGGTGGTCACCGAGCTCATCAGAAGCGCCACATAATCGGTATAGGTGATCTGCTGCTCTTCGGACTTTCCTTCATTATACTCCTCAATAACAGCGGCGATCTGATCCTTATCTTCAAAGGTGGCCGCATAAAGATTGATGGTCGAGGGGCTGCTCAGATCCACATAGCCCAAGGTCTTTAAATTATCCTTTAAAGTGCTTTCCGAGACGGTGGGAGGCATATAACGATCATAATACTCTGCCAGCTGCTGTTGGGTATAAGCAGGGGTTGCCTGATCCAGCATTCCCCCAAGGGCAACGGCAGGCAGGTTGGCCAGCTGCTTGGATGCAGCCTCGGCATATTGAGCGGAGATCTGCTTTTCCAGCTCCTCCCGAATATAATCAAAGAGGGTCTCATCGTCCATGGACTCAATATATTCCCGGATGGTATCCTCCGACATATTGGAGGATTCTTTGGCCGCCGCAATCACCTGCGCCTCAATCGTTGCCCGATCCATGCCGGCCAGCATGCCATCGATGGTGGTGTCCAGATACTCCTGAGAGGGGGTGGACACGATATCCGTATAAAGCTCTGCTTTCTCCTCAATCGTTAAGGAGGCCATATAAGCTTTGAAATCCTGCGCCTTTTGCTCTTGAGTAGGCTCCACTTCATTGCCGGTGGCAAAGGGAAGCTGATTAAAGATATCGGTCTTTTCATCGGCCAACTGCGCCTTCACGATCTCACGGCTGTTTGCTTGCTCGGCCGCATAACGAGTCAAAGCGGCGGTATAGCCGATAGACCCGCTCATCATATTGGCAGAGGCATCCTCATTGGGACGTAAAATGCCCGAGATCTTCAGTTCAATACCGTTATCATACAGATAGCGCAGGCCGGTTTCATTTTCGGAAATATCGGTCACCAATCCGCTTTCGGCATCATACTGATAGTGATCGGCATCCAAAATCAGCTTAAAGGTACGATTGCAGATCTCTTCATAGGTCCAGCTTTTCTGGGTGGCATCGATCTGGGTGCCGTTAAGGGTGGCCTCCATAACGGAATTCATATACTCTTCCGTTTCCAGACCCAAGGCATAAAGGCAGATATCGGCCACCTCATTATTCTGATTGAGAATCAGCACGATCTCATTTTGATTCTCAGGCCAATGACCGTGAATCAAATCATACTGCTCCTTCAGCAAGGGGTTGATCAGGGCTCCATCCTCCCCTTCCAGCATTTCTTCCCAAATATTAAAGGATTTGGTATAACCCTGCATCATGGAGCTATTGGTGAAGGAATTGCCGGTACCGCCGCCCAGCATTTTTTCCATCAGCTCCATCACATCGGATTTCACAATGGCGCCGGTCTCATCCTTGGTATAGATATTAAAATCCAGATCATAGGAGTACTTGATGGCGCTCAGATACTCCTCCATGCCATTATCATCCTGTTCCAAAAACTCTTTAAAAGCCTTCAGATCGTTGGTTTCGGTATCGGCAGAGGTCAAGGCATTCATCATTTCATACATGCCGGAAGCGGAATAAACCTTATCTTTTTCATGGTTTAAGGCGCCGGGATCCGATTGCATCACATTGGCGAGCACCGAGGAAAGATCCACCGTTTCCGCCTCAATGGACAAGGGATAGGAAGAAAGGGTATCCTCCTGCACCGCATCGATATATCCCTGCACCCCCTGCGAAACCGAAAGGATCAGGGCAATGCCGATAATGCCGATAGACCCGGCAAAGCAAGTCATAAAGGTTCTTCCCTTTTTGGTCATCAGGTTGTTAAAAGAAAGAGAAAGGGCTGTAAAGAAGCTCATAGAGGGCTTTTTACCCGTCTTTTCCTTCCGCACCTCAATGGATTCCGGCTCATAAGGATCGGTATCGCTGACCACCTGACCGTCCAACAACCGAATAATGCGGGAGGAATATTCCTCTGCCAGATCGGGATTATGGGTCACCATAATGATCAATTTATCGGAGGAGATCTCCTTTAAGATCTCCATGATCTGCACACTGGTCTCACTATCCAAAGCGCCGGTAGGCTCATCAGCCAGAATGATCTCGGGGTCATTGACCAAGGCACGGGCGATCGCCACCCGCTGCATCTGACCGCCGGACATCTGATTGGGGCGCTTATGGAGCTGATCTCCAAGTCCTACCCGCTCCAAAGCCTCTTTGGCTCTCTTGCGGCGCTCGGCTTTGGACACGCCTGAAAGAGTCAGCGCCAGTTCCACATTGGAAAGCACCGACTGATGAGGGATCAGATTATAGCTTTGGAACACAAAGCCCACCGAATGATTGCGATAAGCATCCCAATCGCCATCCCGAAATTCTTTGGTGGAGCGACCGCTGATGATCAAATCACCCTCGGTATAGCTATCCAGACCGCCGATGAGATTCAAAAGAGTGGTCTTGCCGCAGCCGGAGGGGCCTAAGATCGACACAAACTCATTTTTACGAAACCGCATGGAAACGCCACGTAGCGCCTCCACGGTGCTATCGCCCATTACATAGGTTTTAACAATATTCTCTAAGCGTAACAATGCTTTCTACATCTCCTTAATTCTATATTGCTACCAAATTATACCGCCATCAAAAGTCGAATGCAAGGGGATTGGTGCGGTATTTAAGAAAAATTCACAAACAAGACACAAAGAGAGGTAAAAATACCTCTCTTTGAAATTAAAAGTTCTCTTTGGATAAAAAAGCCTTGGTCTTGGGACTCTTGGGATGCTCAAAGACCTCCTCGGGAGTGCCGCATTCTTCAATCACGCCATCGGCCATAAAAATGATCTTATCGGCCACATGCTTGGCAAATTCCATTTCATGGGTTACCACGATCATGGTGCGATCGGCGCCTTTTAAGCCCCGAATGACCTTCAGCACCTCACCGGTCAACTCGGGATCCAAGGCGGAGGTGGGCTCATCAAAGCAAAGCACATCCGGCTCCAGCGCCAAGGCACGGGCAATGGAAACCCGTTGCTGCTGCCCACCGGAAAGCTGCTGAGGATAGTTCATCATCCGATCCTCCAGCCCCATCCGCACCAAAAGGGCTTTGGCCTGCTCCTCAATTTCCTGATGGATGACCTTTTTATTCTCCTTATAGTCCGGACGTTCCTTGGCCAAAAGTTCCTTGGCCAGCATTACATTTTTCAGAGCCGTATATTGGGGAAACAGATTAAAGGATTGAAACACCAGCCCGAAATGAAGCCGCTTTTTGCGGATCTCATCATCCTTGCGGGCGGCTTTATCCTCCCCGTCATATAAGGTGTTGCCGTTTAAAAGGATCTTGCCGGCATTCGGGGTCTCCAAAAAGTTGAGACATCTTAAAAGGGTGGTCTTACCGCTGCCGGAAGAGCCGATAATGGCCAAAACCTGCCCCTTTTCCAAGGTAAAGCTGATATCCTCCAACACTCGGGTAGAGCCAAAGCTTTTTTCGATATTCTGAACGTCTAAAAATGCCATATTCTCTCCCCCTTACGCTTGGAAATAGCTGAGTTTTTTCTCCAGCTTGCCCAAAATCACCGTCAACACCCCGTTGAACAGCAGATAATAGATGCCGGTGAAGAATAAAGGCCACACCAGACCGGACAGTCCTCGAGAGCCCTTCATAAAAGCATCTCCTGCCCAGATCAGCTCCTGCAGGGAGATGATCCGTGCCAGCGAGGTATCCTTTACTAAGGTAATGATCTCATTGGACATGGGCGGAACAATCCGCTTGATCATCTGCAAAAGAGTAACCTTAAAGAAGATCTGGGATTTGGTCATTCCCAATACCTGACCGGCCTCCTGCTGACCCCGAGGCACTCCTTCGATTCCGCCTCGATAGATCTCGGAAAAATAGCAGGCATAATTCAAGATAAAAGCAACGGCCGAAGCAAGAAAACGCCCCTGCTCCCCGCCGCCCCAAATAGGCATGTCAAACAGCAGACCGGGACCATAGAATATAATCATCAGCTGCAGCATCAGCGGGCTTCCCCGCACGACCCAGATGATGGTCTTGGTTAAGTATTTCAGCGGCGCAAATTTGCTCATAGAGCAAAAGGAGATCAAAAGGCCCAGCGGCATTGCGCCTAAAAGAGTGACCGCAAAAAGTTTTAAGGTTTGCAGACAACCCTCATTGAGTGCTCCCATTACGATGGGCAATTGTTCTAAAAAAGTTTGCATATTCTTTCCTCTACAGCCCAAAAGCAGAGAGGCACAAATGTACCTCTCTGCTCAAGGTCTGTTAAAAAAACTAATTATTTCTGCTCAACAACGTTGTCGGCAATACCGTATTTCTCAGCCAGAGTAGTGATGGTGCCGTCTTTATAAGCATCCACCAAGAAGTCGTTCATCAAAGCCACCAGATCGGAGTCCTTGCGGAAACCAATACCATATTCCTCGCTGTTGAGTTCGATGGTATAGACCAGATCGGCATAATCGGTGCCTTCGCCGATCATGGCGCCTGCCATCAGCAGGTCGATCACAGCAGCATCGCTGGTGCCGGATTTTACTTCCATCAGAGTCTTGGCCTGATCCTCCACAGGAACGGTGGTGAAGTTATTGGCAACTGCCATCTCTTCGCCGGCAGAACCATCTTCCACAGCAAAGCGCAGATCCTTCATGCTGGCAGCATCGGGATACTTTGCAGCGTCATCTGCCTTCATCACAACAACCTGAGCATTCTTGCAGTAGGCATTGGATACGTCCATAACAGCCTTCACATCATCGGTAATGGTCATACCATTCCAAACAACGTCGATGGTTTTGGAAGCCAGTTCATTATGCTTCTGACCCCAAGTGATGAGAGAAAACTCTACATCTACACCCAAGGACTTCGCAAAAGCCTTGGCCAGATCAGCATCGAAGCCGATCCAATCCCCATTGGCATCCTGATAATCCATGGGAGCAAAGTCGGTAATACCAACGACCAAAGTGCCCTTATCTTTTACATACTCGGAATCGGTCTTATCACCGCCGCAAGCGGCCATGGTCAGCATCATCATTGCAACCAGCATCAAAGCCAGTACTCTTTTCATCATTTTCATCGGGTTGATCCTCCAAATTTTATTGCTTTAATTCGCTAAAGTGATAACATCATACCACGCTTTTTCCTATTTGTCAACACCTTTTTCAAGTTTATTTTAAATCAAAAACCCGAAGCCGACGGCTTCGGGTTTTTAAGGTCTTTATTGAATTTCATTCAGATGCCAGATATCGTTGGCATACTCCCGCACCGCACGGTCGGAAGCAAAGATGCCGGACTTGGCGATATTGATCAGGGACATCCGATTCCACTTCATGGGATCCTGATAGGTTTCATTGATCTTGGCCTGAGCCGCCTTATAGGCATTGAAATCAGCCAATACCATATAGGGATCGGGACCAATCAGATAACGGACGATGGATTCAAAGTTCTTGCCGCCGATACCATCCCGCAGAATGGAATCCAGAAGATCCCGCATATGAGGATCATTGCGGTAAATTTGATCGGCATGGTAACCATCCCGCTTCCAGGCGTTGACCTCGGGAGTGGTGAGACCGAAGAGGAACATATTCTCATCCCCCACCTGCTCATGGATCTCCACATTGGCACCATCCAAGGTGCCGATGGTCAACGCACCGTTGATCATAAATTTCATGTTACCGGTACCACTGGCTTCCTTACCGGCAAGAGAAATTTGCTCGCTGACCTCAGCGGCAGGCATTAAGATCTCGGCCAGAGAAACCTTATAGTCGGCCAAGAAGACCACCTTCAGCATATCGCCTACGGCGGGATCATTATTGATCATATCACCCAAGGCGCAGATAAAGCGGATGATTTCCTTGGCCATGATATAACCGGCCGAAGCCTTCGCACCAAAGATAAAGGTATGAGGCTGAATCTTCAACCCTTCATTCTTAATACGACGATAGAGATCATAAACATGCAGGGCGCAGAGAAGCTGACGCTTATACTCATGCAAACGCTTAGCCTGCACATCAAAGATGGAATCGGGGTTGATCTTGATTCCGGCAGAATTTTCAATATATTTTGCCAAACGAAGTTTATTTTGCCGCTTGATTTCAGGCAGGCGCTTAAGCACCGTCTCATCATCGGCATATTTCAAAAGCTTCTCCAGTTCGGCACCGTTATTCACAAACCCATCGCCGATCAGCTCTTTGAGCATATCGGTAAGCCAAGGGTTGGACTGGCAGAGCCAGCGACGGTGCACAATACCGTTGGTTACATTGGTCAACTTACCGGGGAAGATATCATGGTAATCTTTAAAGAGATCCACCTTCAAAATCTCGCTGTGCAAAGCGGAAACACCGTTTACGCTATAGCAGCAAGCTACGCAAAGATTGGCCATCCGCACCATTCCATCGCCGATAACGGCCACCTGATCGATCACATGGCGCTTCTCGGGATGCTCATTATATACCTTCTCGCAGAAGCGGCGATTGATCTCCTTCACGATGGTATAGATACGGGGCAGTCTGCCGGAGAAGAGATGGATGGACCATTTCTCCAGCGCCTCGCTCATAACGGTATGGTTGGTATAGGCCAAGGTATTGCAGGTGATCTTCCAAGCATCATCCCATTCATAGCCATGGTCGTCCATCAGCAGGCGCATCAGTTCAGGCACGCAAAGGGCGGGGTGGGTATCATTGATATGCACCACAACCTTATCGGCCAGATTATCCAAAGTGCCATACTGCTTTAAATGCTCGGCCAAGATATTCTGCAAAGAGGCACTGACGAAGAAATACTGCTGACGCAGACGAAGGTTTTTACCCTCCTCATGGTCATCGGCAGGATACAGCACACGGGAGATGGCCTCTGCCTTGGCATCGCCTTCACAGCTCTTGAGATATTCGCCACGGGAGAAGAGGGACATATCAAAATTGTCCATACTCTTAGCACCCCACAGGCGCAACTTATTCACAATTTTGGAATCATGACCCGAAATCAACAGATCATAGGGCACCGCCAATACCTTATAATAATTGGTATGAACGGTTTTGAGCCCGTCATTGCTCCAAATTTCTTCTACCTGACCGTCGAAATGAATTTCTTGAGCCTCATCGGGGCGAGGAACCAGCCAGCCGCCGCCCAGCTCCAGCCAGTTATCGGGGAATTCCATCTGCCAGCCATCGATGATGACCTGCTTGAAGATACCAAACTCATAGCGGATGGAAAAGCCGGTGGCGGGATAGTTGCAGGCGGTGAGAGAATCCAGATAGCAGGAGGCCAAGCGACCCAAGCCGCCGTTGCCAAGCCCTGCATCGGGCTCCATCTCATAGAGGGTCTCCAGATCCATGTTCAGATCCTTCAAAACCGCCCGTACATCCTCTTCCATCCCTAAATTATAGAGATTATTCTTGAGGGAACGGCCGACTAAGAATTCCATAGACATATAGTAGACCTGCTTTGCCTCTTGCTTTTTCATTTCTTTTTTGGCAGCCTTACGACGCTTTTGCAGCTCTCTTAACACAAAGCTGACAACGCTTTCGTACATCTGCCGGGTAGTAGCATCCTCGGCGTCGCAAGCGAACTTGGCGCTGACGACGCTTTGAAGCTGTTCTTTGATTTCCTGTTGGGTCATATAGTTTTAACTCCTTGTTAGATATTGCGATATAGATTTTGGTAAGACACCACGCTGGGTCCCCAGCTATAATCCCCTGCCATGGCATTGCGGCGGGCACGGTTAAAATGGGTCTTATCTTTAAATAACTCAATAGAACGCCAAAGAGCGTTGGAAAAATCCTCCGGATGAAAGCTTTGGAAGGTGATGCCACGCCCGGTTCCATCCTCATGGTTATAAGGAATGACCGTATCGGCAAGTCCGCCGGTGGTATGCACCAAGGGCAGAGTACCATAGCGCATGGCGATCATCTGTGCCAGTCCGCAAGGTTCAAACTCGCTGGGCATCAAAAAGATGTCGCAGCCGGCATAGATTCTTTGAGCCAGATTTCCGTCGAAGGCCAGAATCACCCGCAGGTTTTCGGGATGGCGCTCGGCGCACTCTCTCAAAAACTGCTCATAATGAGCGTCGCCGGTACCCAAAACCACCACCTGCACCTCCTGAGAGAGCAGCCAATCCAGCTTCTGCTGCATCAGATCCATGCCCTTCTGATGGGTCAAGCGGGTAACCATGCCGAAAAGCGGCACGCTATTGGTGGCGGGAAGGCCCAGCTCTTTTTGCAGGGCTTTTTTATTCTCGACCTTTTTGGTCAGGCTCTTGGCGTTATAATTCGCAGCAATGCGAGGATCGGTCTCGGGGTCAAACAGTTCGGTATCGATGCCGTTTAAAATGCCCGAAACCTTATAGGATCTTGCCCGCAGGATATGCTCCAAGCCGCAGGACTTGGGAGGATCCATAATCTCTTGGGCATACCGCTTCGAAACAGTAGTTACCCGATCGGAGCACTCGATGGCACCCTTCATCAGATTGATACAGTCTCCATAATACAGCAGGGGCTTTAAGGCTTCATCCAAGCCGAAAACGTTGCCCAAAATATAAGGGTCATACTTTCCTTGGAATTCAATATTATGAATGGTATAAACGGTACGAATATTCTCATATCCGGGGCGATTTCGAAATTGAGTATCCAGCAGCACCGGCACCAAAGCGGTATGCCAATCGTTGCAATGAAGCACATCGGGATAAAAATCGATCCAAGGCAGACATTCCAAAATTCCACGGGAGAAGAAGGCAAAACGCTCGCCATCATCATATTCCCCGTAGGCTGTGGCTCGTTTGAAATAATATTCATTATCCAACAAGTAATAGGTTACCCCGTTGATCTTTGCTTCAAATATGCCGCAGTACTGGCTGCGCCAGGAATTATTGAAATAAAAATCTGCACGGAAGGTGCATTGATCCTTCAATGCCTGAGGAATGGAACCATAAAAAGGCAGGATCACCCGCACATCGTCTCCGGCACGGCAAAGGGCTTTTGGTAAAGCCCCCGCCACATCCCCCAAGCCTCCCACTTTAATAAACGGGGCGGCTTCGCTGGCTGCATATAAAATCTTCATATTATACCTCTTTACCCTTTCCGATAATGAACGGTAACTTTGCAACGCCACGCAGCTCATTGCCTTCACCGACAACCACATTCTTATCGGCAATCACATAGCAAACACGGGCGTCTTTTTGCACCTTGGTATTCTGCATGAGAACTGCATTTTCCACCACGGCGCCCTCCTCTACCGTTACCCCACGGAACAACACCGAATTGCGAACGGTTCCCTTGATGGTACAGCCATCGGCAATCAGGCTGTTTTCCACCTGGGCATGATAATCATAGAAGGTGGGCACCGAGTCTTTTACCTTGGTATAGATGGGGCGATCGTTGGTAAACAGATCCTTTTTCAGATCCGGATCCAGCATATCCATACAAGCGGAATAATAATCCTCCACGGTGCGCAAAATGCGGGCATAGCCGGTATGCTCAAAGGCAAATACACGGCGATCCAGATTCTGCTGAATCAACTCACGATGCATATTAGTATAATCTTTATTGTCGGCTTCGTCAAGAAAATTCACTAAATCTTTTCGATTCATCACATAAGCGCCGATGGCATAGGGATAGGGCTGGTCGCTTTCTTCATGGAGATAGGTGATGGTTTCCACCCGACCGTCCTCCTTGGCATTTACGATCATTTCACCGGTGGCGGCCACAACATTACTATATGCGATGGTAATATAAGCATTATTCTTAACATGAGCCTCCATCATAGCGGAGAGATCTACATTGGCAACCACGCCGCCGAAGGTCATCACCACCAGATCATGGCGATCATCCTTGATATAGCCCTTAATGGAGCGCAAAGCGTCCAGACGGCCACGGGTCAAAATACTATGATTCTCGGGGCGGGACAAGGGAGTCAGCATGGTGACACCGCCACGGCGGCGGTTCAGATCCCATTCGGCGCCGCCGTCAATGTGATTGATCAGGGAGCCATAGTTTTCCTTGGCAATGATGCCGATATCCCGCATTCCTGCGTTGACCATAGAAGAAAGGGTAAAGTCGATGAGACGGAAGCGGCCGCCGAAGGGCACCGAGGCCGGGGTGCGAACACGGGTCAACTCGGTTTTTTGATCTTTTTCAGAATAATAGTGATCACAGAATACGATTCCTAAAGCGTTCATCTTACTTTTCCTCCTTTCCGGTATTGGGTGCAATCATTTCATTGGGCAGCACCACTTGACCGGCTTTTACAACAGCGCCGGAGCCTACAACGGCAATGCCCCATTCGCCTTCATAATTTTCCGGTTCGGCACCGATGACGGCACCGTCTTCAATCACCGCATCGGCGGCGATAATGGCATATTTGATGGTACAATTCTTGCCCACCTTTGCATCCTGCATCACCACGGCGGAATTGAGGACCGAGCCCTCTCCCACGCTGACGCCGGAGAACAACACGCTGTACCAAAGATCGCAACCGTCAAGAGAGCAGTTTTCGGTCACCAAGGACTCGCCGATCTTCACATTCTTGCCGATATACTGAGGCATCAGGTTATGATCATGGCGTGCATAAATCCGCCAATGAGGATCCGAGAGATTCAAAGGAATCTTGGGATTAAGCAGGTCCATATTAGCCTCCCAAAGGCTTTCGATGGTTCCCACATCCTTCCAATACCCCTCAAAGGGATAGGCGAACATCCGCTCGCCGGCATTCAGCATCTTGGGCAAAACATCCTTACCGAAATCCTTGGAGCTATTGGGATCGGCTTCATCCTCAATGAGGTATTTACGCAGCTTGGTCCAAGTGAAGATATAAATACCCATAGACGCACGGTCGGACTTGGGATGGGCAGGCTTCTCTTCAAACTCATAGATGCAATCGTCCTCATGGGCATTGATAATACCAAAACGGCTGGCCTCCTCAATGGGTACCTGCAGAGTAGCGATGGTGGCATCGGCCTTCTTCTCTTTATGGAAATCCAGCATCTTGCTGTAGTCCATCTTATACACATGGTCGCCGGAGAGGATCAGCACATACTCGGGGTCATATTTCTCAATAAATTCAATGTTTTGATAGATGGCATTGGCCGTACCGGCATACCACTCGCCACCCTTGACGCCGGCATAGGGAGGAAGGATATGTACGCCCCCGCTCATACGGTCCAGATCCCAAGGCTGGCCGCTTCCGATATAAGAGTGAAGTTCCAAAGGTCTGTACTGCGTCAGCACACCAACGGTATCAATACCGGAATTGGTGCAGTTGGATAAGGGAAAATCGATGATGCGGTATTTACCGCCGAAGGGAACGGCAGGCTTCGCCATCTCCTGAGTCAATACGTAAAGACGGCTTCCTTGACCGCCTGCCAGCAGCATGGCCAGCATTTCTTTTCTTTTCATAACTTATTGCTCCTCTCTATTTTTAACAGTGAATTTATAAAAACTGGCGGAAAACGGCGGCAGATGCAGCACCGCAGAATGGTCGAACCCATGGAAGGGTTTATTCTTCGATACGGTGATCCGCTTTTTAAAGCGGTCCTGCCCTCCGAACCGAGCCTCATCGGAACAAAGACGCATAGTCAAGGTTCCCGGTTGAGGAAGTCCTATCCGATAGTCTATGAGATCATACTCCGAATAATTCACCATCACCAAAAGTTGCTCTTTTTCCGAACTACGCAGGAAACCCAACACACAGTTGGTGGTATCGTCATTGGTAACCCACTCGAAGCCTTCCCAACGGTCATCCATCTCCCAAAGGGGAGGGGTCTTTTTATAAAAATGATTCAGCGCTTTCACATAGTCCTTCAAATGACGATGTGCTTCATAATCCAGCAGCATCCAGTCCAGCCCTTGCTCCTCATTCCATTCGATGAACTGGCCGAACTCGCCGCCCATAAAGAGCAGCTTCTTGCCGGGATGAGCCAGCATATAGCCGTAAAAGGCTTTTAGGTTTTCAAACTTTTCTTCATAGGTGCCGGGCATCTTGGAGAGCATGGAGCATTTTCCATGCACCACCTCATCATGGGAAAGGGGAAGAATATACTGCTCGGAAAAGGCATAGACCATGGAGAAGGTCATCATATCCTGCATTCCATGGCGGAACAATGGCGGATGCTTCATATACTCCAACGTATCGTTCATCCAGCCCATATTCCACTTGAAGTCGAAGCCTAAGCCTCCGTCCTCCGTGCCGGTCACATGGGGCCATGCGGTGGATTCCTCGGCAATCATAATGGCGCCGGGGTAGGAAGCGTGTATCTCATAATTCAACCGCTTGAGCAGTTCCACTGCTTCCAAATTGCCGGTGCCGCCGTATTGATTGGCACTCCACTCTCCATCATTTTTGCCGTAGTTGCGGTAGAGCATGGACGCTACCGCATCCACTCGAAGACCGTCGATATGATAATTCTCCAGCCAATTGCAGGCACTGGAAATCAAAAAACTCATAACCTCCGGCCGGCCGAAATCAAAGACCCGAGTCCCCCAATCGGGATGCTCCCGCATGAGCGGATCCACATACTCATAGCAGCAATCTCCGTCGAATTCATACAGCCCTCGGCTATCCTTGGGAAAATGAGCGGGCACCCAATCCATCAATACGCCGATCCCCCGCTGATGACAGCGATCCACGAAGGCCATGAAATCATGGGGCGTTCCGTAGCGGGAGGTGGGGGCAAAATAACCGGTTACCTGATAGCCCCAGGATTTATCAAAGGGATATTCGGTAAGCGGCATCAGTTCAATATGGGTATACCCCATATCAATGACATAATCCAAAAGTTCGTCCGCAATGGCGGTGTAAGAATAAAAATTACCGTCTTCATACTTACGCCAAGCACCCAGATGCATCTCATAGATGTTCATGGGGCGCTCCCCTACATTCTCACGGCTGCGGGCCGCCATCCATTTTTGATCCTTCCACTGATAGCCGGAAAGATCAAACAGCTTGGAAGAGGGATCGGGCCGCAGGGCAAAATGGGTGGCGTAAGGGTCCGCCTTATAAAGCACCCGACCGTCTGGTGCGCCGATGGCAAACTGGTAAGTATCAAAGGTCTTCAGCCCGCTTACCGTCGTCTCCCAAACCCCTCGGTCATCGGTCTTCTCCAAGGGGAATGCAAAGAGATCCCAGCCGCAAAAATCACCTACCAGCGATACCCATTTGGCATGGGGTGCCCACACTCGAAAAAGCCATCTGCCGTCCTCCAGCAAATGGCTTCCGAAATACCAATGCGCCCGATAGTTCGCTCCGGTAAAATACAAATCTTTGGGGAATTGATCCAAACTCATGTTCCCACTCCTTTTTTCTTTCATATTATTATTATAACTCCTTTTCAATAAAAATAAATAAAGAATTTCCCGATTTCCGCAAAATCCATTTATTGCATAAAAATTGCCTCATATTTTTGGTTATTCTGCCCAAAAATAGAGGTGACAGGTGATTAAAATTGTATTATTCGACTATGCCCCCTTGACGAAATCCAAAAAATTTCGTATGATTAAATTATGATAACATTTAACAGCAGATCAACTGAATTTAAACGTCCCTTTGGTGCCGTTCGAGCGGAGCAACCGCTCTATTTAAAAATGGTTTTAGAGGAGGAAGCGCCCTGCCGCCGCATTCGAGTCATTTTCCGCTTTGAGACCGGAGAAACCGAGATCGGATTTTTGGAAAAGCAGGGAGAAACCGCCGTTTTTGAAGGAACTCTTTCCCTTCAAACGGTGGGCCTTTGCTTTTATCGCTTTGAGGCGGAAAAGGAAGACGGCTCTGTGCTGTTTATCGGCACCTCCGATGGGGTGAACGCCACCATCGGTGATTGGCTTCCCGAATGGCGGCTGACGGTATACGACAAGGACTTTGACACCCCCGAGGAACTGGCCGGCGGCATCTGGTATCAGATCTTCCCCGATCGGTTCTATAAAAAAGAAGGGCAACCGGTAGGCCCCATCAAAGGAGAGCGCATCTACCATGAAAACTGGAGCGAGCGCCCTTTATTCACCCAAGACCGCCCTGATTGGAAGGGCAATGATTTCTTTGGCGGAAACCTTGCGGGAATTGCCGAAAAATTCCCCTATCTGAAGGAGCTGGGCGTTGATCTATTATACCTCAACCCCATCTTTGAAAGCGGCGAAAACCATCGATACAGTACCGGCGACTATGAAAAGGTCGATCCCCTTTTGGGAACCAATGAGGACTTTGAGGCATTTTGCCGAAAAGCGGCAGAATTCGGCATCAAAATTGTGTTGGACGGGGTCTTTTCCCATACCGGCGCCAACAGCCGCTATTTCAACCGAGAGGGACTGTATCCCGATGTGGGAGCCTATCAAAGTACCGACTCCCCCTATTATCATTGGTTCAGCTTCCATAAGTATCCCGATCAATATGATAGCTGGTGGGGATTTGATTCCCTGCCTTGCGTCAACGAGCTTTCTCCCGACTTTTTGAATTATATCAGCGGAGAAGAGGGCATCGCCCACCGCTGGATGAAAAAAGGGGCTTACGGTTGGCGGCTGGATGTGGTAGATGAACTGCCCGACGGCTTTTTGGAAGCCTTCCGCAAGAGGGTCAAGAACACCAATGAAAACAGCGTGATCATCGGCGAGGTTTGGGAGAATGCGGTGGAAAAGGTCAGCTACGGCGCCCGCCGTAAATTCCTCTTAGGCCATCAATGCGACACGGTGATGAACTACCCTTGGCTTCATGCCATCTGTAACCTGCTCAAAAGCGGCAACACCCGGCAATTTTACAATGAAATCATGGATCTGATGGATTGCTACCCTCAGCCCACTCTGCGTTGCCTGATGAACATTTTATCCACCCATGACACCCCTCGATTTCTTAATCGGCTGGCCGCCGATTCCATTCCGCCCCGAGCCTTTCAGGCAGATAATTATCTCTCTCCCACACAGAAAGAGCAAGGCATTGCCCTGATGAAGCGAGCTGCTCTTTTGCAATTCACGCTGCCGGGCATCCCCTGCATTTACTATGGCGATGAAGTGGGTATGGAGGGCTATGGCGACCCCTATTGCCGAGGCACCTATCCCTGGGGCGGCGGCGATCAGGAGCTTCTTACCTTCTATAAGGCGCTGGCCGCCATCCGCACCACCCATCGGCAGGCTTTTAAAGAAGACTGTATCTTCCGGAGTTACGGACAGGGACAGTTGATGATGGAGCGGGGAGGAAAAATTCGTCTTTATATGAATTTTTCTCAATCCCCCATGGCAACAGAAGGCACTCCCCTGCTCAGTGAAGGGCTGGAAGGAAGCGTTTTGATGCCCCAAGGTTTTGGTTGGTTTATGATGTAAATAGCGTTTTACTTAAATGTAAACTTCTATTGACATTTATAAAAAATAAGAGTATAATACTCTATTATTAATTATAATACGGAGGGAAAACGTATGTTCAAGAAATCCAATGTTACCGCAATGATCATGGATCAGATCAAGGATGTGGAAGGCTGCCTGATTAATTTTGAGAATTATATGCGCGCTTCTGCCACTCCCGAAACTGCTCCCGAAACCCTGAAGGCTCTGGCAAACGGTGTGTTCCAGATGGAAGGCGCTGCTGACCGTTCTTTGGCCCTGATGATCGACTCTTTGACCGGCTCTATGCTGCCCGCCACCAAAGAGGATCTGATCTCCATCGCCACCAACTGCGACAGAGTTGCCAATAAGTGCGAGCATCTGGCTATGATGATGACCCTGCAAAACTTCCGTTTCCCTGCTGATTATCTGGACGATATCAACAAGATTCTGGAAATCACCCACGAGCAGTTTGAGATTCTGGAAAAGAGCATTCGCAAGCTCTTTGATAAGTTCGGCGAACTGCTGAAGGATCACAGCATTCTTTATGAAATCCGTGAGCATGAGTCCGAAGTGGATAAGATCGAGCAAAAGCTTTATGCCTGCATCTTCGCTTCCGATATGGATCTGGCCCATCAGACTCAAGCCGCCGGCTTTGTGGAGCTGCTCTGCGACCTCTCCGACATTATTGAGAATATTGCCGATAAGATCCAGATCATGCTGATCACTCGTGCATAAGGAGTGACGCAGAACCATGATGTATTTATTGCTTGCCGCCGGCCTTTTTATGGGCTGGTCTCTGGGCACCAATGATGCAGCCAATGCATTCGGTACCGCCGTTGCCACCCGTGTGGTAAAATACCGCACTGCTATTACCATTATCGCCGTGATGGTTATGGTCGGCGCTTTTATCGCCGGTGACAATAACATTAATAAGCTTTCTGAAATGGCCACCAACAATGCAGTGATCTCTTCGGAAGAGGATGTAAACGCCGCAATCGCTTCCGGCACTTTGGGAACCTTGAAACTGAAATCCGCACTGAAGGCCTTTATCATCTTCACCTGTGCGGCTCTCACCGTTTTTATTATGAGCTACCTGAAGTTCCCCGTATCCGCCAACCAATCCATCGTTGGTGCAGTCATTGGCTGGGGTGTCTGCCATGTGGACTATAAGGCCCATCCCGAAGTGCTGGCACAAAACCTTGCCGAGCTGGGCGAATTCGCCTCTACTTGGCTTCTTTGCCCCTTAGGTGCGGCCATCATTTCCTTTGTTTTGGTCTTCTTCACCAAGAAATTCTTGGAGAAGAAGCTGACCACCTTAAAGAGCTATGACACCGTCATTAAGATCGGTTATCTGGCCTCCGGTGCCTTCGCTGCTTACAGTATCGGTCAAAACAGTTCCGCCAGCGTGGTGGCCTTCTATTATGATCCCACCGGCCAAGGCGCCAACCTTCTGACCGACGCACGGGTGGCTGCCGTGATCGGTGCCGCCGCCATTGCGCTGGGCGTACTTACTTACTCCAAAAAAGTTATGATGACCGTCGGCAGCAGCATTGCCGATATCAGCCAGGTAGATGGCTTTGTGGTCATCATCGGTATGTCTTTGACCATCGTTTTGATGGGCGAGTTCATGGGCATTCCCGTCTCTACCTCTCAGGCTGTGGTTGGTTCCGTTGTGGGTGCCGGTCTGGTGAAGGGCATTAAGAATGTTCATTTCGGCGTATTTAAGAATATCGCCATCGCTTGGGTGAGCTCTCCCCTTTCTGCCGGTCTTTTGACCTATTTGGTAGCGCTGATCACCAAAGGCTATTTTGCTGCATAATCAAACATAAAAAAATGCACGGAATTTTATTTCCGTGCATTTTTTATTTTGTTTTTTATTGCATCGAGTTCCATTCTTCCATTCCCAGTAGTTCGGTATTATAAAAGACCGATTTTTTCTGGAGCTCTGTATTGAGTTCTTCAAAGCCGAATTCTTCAGTCAGGGTTTTCTTTTCCGAAAAAAGATTGGTCCCCAGCGCCAGCCGATCTCCTTGAATCTCAACCCCCATGGCCGCCAAGGTGGTGGGGAACAGATCATACACCCCGAACAATCGGTTTTGTTCCTTCACCGGCTCCAAGGAAGCGTTGATGATGCAGTTATAAATGGTGCGAGTATAATTCTCGTCTACATCCTCCAGGAAATTAGGATCCATGGTCAGGTGATCCCCGCTGATCACAATGGTGGTATTCTCATAAAAGGGCTGGGCCTTAACCCACTCAATAAAGGCCGCAATCTGACGGGAAGAGCAGGCATACACATTGGGATACTGACTATCATACTGTTCTTGACATAAGGGACATTCATAACCATTTGGAAAATGGGTATCGGCGGTCAGCATGGTGAGGTTAAAAGGCTCCTCCTTCTGAGACAGGCGAGTCAACTCCTCTTTGGCAAAGGCAAAAAGCTTTTCATCCTCAAAGCCCCACCATTCATCATAGTTTTCCGGCAAGCGGCCTTGCTCTTTGAGGGCATTGGTGTCCACAATCTCATAGTTGCCATGCTCGGTAAAATAAGATTCCCGATCGGCAAATTCTGCATCGGAGCCTACCAAAAGCGTTTGGGAATAGCCCTGCTTTTCCAAGATTTCGCCGATGGAGGTCACGCCGGGCAGGTAAGGATCTTCCCCACCGTAATTATTTGCATTCAAAGGCACTTTTACCACCACGCCGCAGGTCTGGGCCACCATGGCAGCCGCCGTCCAGGTGGTGCCGTCAAAGGAAAGAGCGCCGCCCATTCCGTCGGAATGCGAAAAGTTGATGTTCTCCTTGGCCAGCGCCGAAAGTTCGGGGATATAATTATCAGTGATGGGGCCGCCTACCGACGGATCCGACACAGTATTTTCCATAGATTCCAAGAAAATATAAATCAGATTCCGCTTGGTTTCGGGGAAGGTCAACGGAACCTTTTCGGGATCCACATAGTTGGTTTTAATAAAATCCGACTCGGTACTGGTGGTACCGAAATAAGCAAACACATTCAGCTGGGTAAAAAACAAAACCACCGCCAAAAGCATGCTGAACACCGAGAGCAACAATGCGCTTTCCTTCATCCAGGCGCAAACCTTTCCGCCGCAATAAGTTACATAACGCTTTAAGTGGCTCCATTTGGCCTCGAATGCGCCGGTCAGAACATAATACAGAAAGATCTCTGCCGCCGTCAGCAAAACGCCCAGCACCCCCACCCGCACAAAGGCGGATCCAAGTAGATTTCGATTGGCGCCTGCCGCTGAGGTCTTCATTTGATAGATGAACTGATCCAGTAAAACCTTATCATACTTGGTGGCCAACCAAAGGGTCAGACACAGCAAAAAGTTACTGAGCAGTAATATTATATAGGCTGTAAGATCCCGTTTACGAAGGGTTCCCTTAAAAAACTTCAACAGAAAGGCACCTCCTTTATCAACCCTATTTTATTCCTATCGCCGATGTTCGTCAATATTTTTTCCAAAAATCCGGCAAAATTTAAAGTTTGTTAAATTTTCGTGAATCCCGTGAAATAAATTGACAGAAAAGTGAAAATCCGCTAAAATCTTACATAGAATTATCTTTATAAAGAAAGAAGAAGTATATGAATGTTTTATATGCCATAAAAAAATACATGACCGGCAAACGTTTCTGGTGTCAAGTATTGTTGGCGCTGTTGGTCTTTGCCTTTTCCTATGGATTGGCGGTGCTCAGCGAGGGCGCTGCTCGGCAGGATCCCAAAGCCTTTGAGGCTTTTCTGGATTCAGAAAAAGCGCCTCTCTTTTTCCGAAACATCGGTTGGTTGGTGGCACTTTTAATCGGCTTGATCACCCTGCTGACCACCAAACTTTCGGTGGGGGTCGGAGTGGTGAGCATTCCCTTTTTCATCCTCCATATAATCAGCGCCTTTAAATTGGGCTTTCGCAATGAACCCCTCTTCCCTTGGGATCTTTCCTTGGCAGGAGAGGTCAGCAACATTGCCGGCAGTATGGATCTGAAACTTACCGATGCTATGATTCACGGAATCCTCTATATTATTGCCGCCTTGATCCTTTCCATTTTAGCCGATATTTTCCTGCTCAAAAAGATTCGCCTTTCTTATAAAAAGTCCTTGATCGCCGCCCTGAGCATTTTGGCCATCACCCTGCTCAGCGGCTGGGCCTTATTGAATCCCGCCTATATGAAAAAGAAAGAGGTAGTGATTCTGGTTTATAACCAGCCTGCCGGCTATGCGCAAAACGGATTTGTGTATTCCTTTGTTCATAACATCCATGAATCCAAATTAGAAAAGCCTGCCGACTATTCGCAGCAGACCGTTGAGGAAATTGCGGTGCAATACCAAGACCAATCCAAAGGATCGGTGGAGGTGGAGGATCCCAATGTGATCATTTTGATGAGCGAGGCTTTTTCCGATATCTGGAATGCCGAAAAACTGCATTTCGAGAAGGAATTGGCCCCCAACTTCACGTCCCTTGCCTCCCGCTATCTTTCCGGCCAGACCATGACCAGCGAATTCGGCGGCAATACCTCCAACTGCGAGTTTGAGGTGCTGACCGGTTATTCCACCTATCTGCTGCCCAGCGGCACCGTGCCTTATATGAACTATGTTAACGGGCAGGTAGACAGTTATGTTTCTTACCTCAATTCCGAAGGATACTACACGGTGGCGCTCCATCCTTATCTGAGAAGCTTTTTCAGCCGTGAAAAGGCCTATGAGGTATTGGGCTTTGATGACTTCTACAGTGAGGAGCATTTTGAAGGAGCCGACCGTATCCGCAGAGAGCAGTATATTACCGACGATGCGGTGGTGGATCGGATCATCACCGAATATGAGAAAAACGAAGCCACCGATCAGCCCTTCTTCTGCCATACCGTTACCATGCAAAACCACGCATCTTTCTACCTGGATGATTTTCCGGAGGAGGAGCAGATCGATTTCACCTATGATTGCGAACTGAACGAGGAGGCTTATAACGCTCTGCGCAGCTACGCCACCGGCATTCACCTTGCCGATGAGGCGCTGGGCAAACTGGTTGCCTATTTTGAGCAGGTGGAAGAGCCTACCGTTATCCTCTTTTTTGGCGACCATCAGCCCGCCGTTTACGGTGATACCCGAGATCTTTGGGTAGAGGTGGGCTATGCCTCCGATCGGGTTTCCCCCCAGGGACTGACCGATCTGCAATCCACCCCCTATGTAGTATGGAATAATTTTGAGCAAGAGCCTACCCATCAGGAAGAAACGCTTTCCATGTTCCATATGATGCCCTATATCACCCGTACCTTGAGCCTGCCCCGCCCCTACTTCCACACTTATATGGACAGTCTGTATGAGCAGGTAAAGGGAGTCACCCGTCAGGTAGCGGTCAACGGTCAAAAACTGCCTGTGGCTGCCCTTTCAGCGGAAGATCAAGAGAAATTCGATGAATATCTCCTGTTGGTCTATGATGGACTCATCGGCCAGCGCTATGCCAATAAACTTCTCTATCCTTAAGCAGTGAAGGAGTTCCATCTATGAAAAAACTTTCCCCCACCATGAAAACCACCCTGATTCTCGGCATCTTAATGCTGGTGGCCGCCCTTTTGGGACAACCTACCGGCACCGGCTATCTCCATGCCGCTGATATCGTGGTATTGTTCTGTGCCGTATTATTGCCCACCCCCTATGCCTTGGGCGCCGCCGGAATTGGCGGTGCATTGGGGGATGTGCTGGGCGGATATTATCTTCTGGCGCCCATCACACTGGCAATCAAGGTACTGATGATTTTGCTTGCCAAAAAGCTTTTGAATACCTCCTTTGGCCAAAAGCATCCGGAACTGGCTGTTTGCCCTGCCGCTTTTGTTCCGGTAGGGGGCTACTATCTTTACATGCTGGTCTTTCAATTCATTGCCGGCAACGGTACCACCTCTTTCCTGCTGGCCACCGGCACCCTGCGAAAGGATCTGATTCAGGCAGCCGCCGGGGTGCTCCTCTTTATCTTTATGTATGATATCTATATGGGCATCCGCTCTGCAAAGGCTGCCATCGCCGCCGAAAAAGCCAAAGAAGAGGCTTTTAATGAAGATCCTGAAAGCACCGACCAAATCTTGGAATAGGTTGCATTCGACAAATTTCCGTGCTATAATAATTTTGTATTTATATTAAAAGGAGAACCACCCCATGTCCGGACATTCCAAATGGCATAACATCCAAAACAAAAAAGGAAAAACTGATGCTCAGCGTGCCAAAATCTTCACCAAGATGGCTCGTGAAATCAGCGTAATCGTAAAAGAAGGCGGTGCCAATCCTGCCGCCAACTCCCGCTTGGCCGATGCCATCGCCAAAGCCAAGGCCGCCAATGTACCCAATGATAACATCGAGCGTGCCATCAAAAAGGCCGCCGGCGAAGGCGACACCAGCAACTATGAATCCTTGATCTATGAGGGCTACGGCCCCGGCGGTGTGGCAGTCGTTGTGGACTGCCTCACCGATAATCGCAACCGTACCGCCGCCAATCTCCGCCACTATTTCGATAAATTCGGTGGCAATCTGGGCGCTTCCAACAGCGTGCTTTGGCAGTTTAAGCAAAACGGTCTGCTGATTGTGGACAAAGAAGATGTGGATGAAGACGAATTGATGATGTGTGCGCTGGACAACGGTGCAGACGATTTTGACGCCGAGGGCGACGCCTATGAGATCTTGACGGCACCCGAGCAGTTTTCTGCTGTGCGTACGGCGCTGGAGGAAGCCGGCTATGAATTCCTCACCGCCGAGGTCACCCGTATTGCCGACAATGATGTCTCCCTCACCGATGAAAAAGAGCGCTTCAAAATGCAGCTGCTCTTGGACGCCCTGGAGGACGACGATGATGTACAGAAAGTTGCACATAACTGGGCTGAATAAGCTTCTTGCCCTTCTTTTAGCGCTGACCTTTTTGGTCAGCGTTCCTTTCGGCGCCTTTGGCGAGGAGGCAGAGACCCCTCCTCCGGAAAAGGTCACCGCCGAGAGCTTTTCCGACCTGATTCCCGGGAAATGGTATTATGCGGAAACCGCCGGTGCCATTGAGGCAGGGCTGTTTCAAGGAAGGGGCGACGGCACCTTCGGTGTGGGCGCCAGTATTGACCGCAGCCAGTTTATCACCGCTCTTTACCGCCTCTTTGGGGAGAATACTGCTCAAGAGGCTTCTGAGGGAGAGGAAACCCCCGCTCCCCTGACCATTCCCGAAGGGGTTACCGATGTGTCCCAAAAGGCATGGTATTATGCTGCGGTGGCTTGGGCCTATACCAACGGTATTACCGAAGGCATCTCCCCCACCGAATTTGGCCCCTTGCGGACCATCACCCGCCAGGAAATGTGCAAGCTGATAGGCGCCGCCATCGAAAAGATGACCGGCACCGTTCTTCCCATTGAAAATGCCCCCACCTATACCGACGGTGAAGCCATCGCCTCTTGGTCGGCAGAGTGGGTGCAAAAATGCAGTGTATTGGGTCTGTTTAGCGGAAACGACAAGGGCGAATTTATGCCCACCACCACTGCCACCCGTGAGCAAGCGGCCTGCATTTTCTATCGCTACTATGCAGGCACCAACTCCTTATTGAATGTCAGTGGCTTTGAGCTGGTGATGCTGGAGGAAAAAGACTATTATCTTTGCCAAGCAGAGGATTTCACCAACTGCCGCATTTTAGGCTATAACGGCGAAGGCTCCATCACCGTATCGGTGGAGCAATATGCCACCTATTATCCCTACCGCAATACGCCCTATGTGCTGGGTGAACCCTTGCAGCTGGGCCATGGCCGAGCCAAGGTCACTGTGACCGTCACCAAAGAGGACGGTACTTCCAAAGATTACTTAATCGTGATCACCGATCCTGAGGCAGCAGAATACTGCTACGGAATCGCCCGATTAGTGGCTCCCAATAAACCATATGTAGAGATCATGGCCGAGCCCTATGAAGATGCAGAGGTTCTCAAAGAGTTGTACATCACCAGTATAACACGAGTGTATTTTCTGGGTGAAACAGAAGGCAATTGGTGTCGCATTCAGTTACTTTACACCAACACCATTGGTTATATCAAAAAAGAAAATCTCCAATGGAACTGGAATGAAACCGAAATGCCTGCTCAATATGCCGATGCCATTGCCGCTTTGAAAGAGGCTCATCCCAATTGGACCTTCTCCTTTGTGGATATGGAAATGACCTATCAGCAGGCGCTGGATAAAGAGCTGGCCACTTATGGGGACAACCATGAAGCCCTCTTAAACCCTGCCAATTATCTGGCCGAGGATAAAATCTTTGCTCTTTTGGACATTGATTCCTATACGAAAGGTCAATATAATCAAGAGGGCATCAAGGCCATGTGGATCAATGAAAAGGCCATTACCAAGGATGAGGCCGTCTCCTATTTCACCCAAGCCTCCGAGTCTTTGCTGATGAATCCTTATTATATTACCTGCCGAGCCATTTTGGAATCGGGCTATGGCACCTCTAAGTTTGCCAAGGGCACCGTCACCGGCTATGAAGGGTATTATAATTTCTTCGGCATTCAATGCTACGATAATAACCCCACCGTTGGCGCCAAATACGCCAAGGACCGTAATTGGAACAGCGTATTCCGCTCCATTGTGGAGGGCGCCAACTGGGTGAAGGATCAGTATCTGGATCAAGGGGCCACCACCCCCTACTTCTTCCGATACAACGGCTTCCAGAGCAAAAACTACATGAGCGATGCGCAAGCGCCCCTAAAGGAAGCCTCTATTCTCAAAAATGCATATAGCGATCCCAATGCCGCCGCCCATTTTATTGTGCCGGTCTATGGGGAACTGCCGATCATTCCGCCGGAAACCGTTTATATCACCGCCGAAGGCACCACCTATCATTTAGATGCCGCCTGCGCCGGTGAAGGCGCCACCGAAATTCCCTTTGGGGAGATCGGAGAGAAAACGCCTTGCGAAACCTGCGCCAATATTTAACAAAAAAAAGGAGCTGTAAATAAACATGCGTTTTTTACAGCTCCTTTTTTAGGGGATAGAAAAAATTGTTTAAAACCTTCAAACCGAGCCGTAGCCAAAGGCTACGGGCTACCCGAAGGCGTATGCGATACGCCGAGTGGCGAGGTTTGGAGGTAGCAAAGGGCTTTTTATAGAGAGGAAAATATCGTTACTTCGATATTTTCCTTCCTTTTTTATGTTTATAGACCGCTCGTTTGGTGTTTTGTTTGTTGATTTTTCTCGCCCTTTGCGGTTTAGACTATTTTTACATCCCCTTTTATTGCATTTTACCCTCTTTTGGGTATATAATGGTAAAAATAATATTTTTCAGAGGACCTTATGACAGAGCTGATTCGTAAACTAATGATCAAAGACTATCAAAATACCGACGATCCCTTGGTCCGTGCCAAGCATGGCACGGTGGCAGGGGCAGTAGGCATTGCCACCAATCTGCTTTTGGCAGGAGCAAAAATGCTGATCGGACTCTTATTCGGCGCCATCGCCATTGTGGCCGACGGTATTAATAATCTGGCCGACAGCCTCTCCTCCATCATCACCTTGATCGGCTTTCGCCTTTCCGCCCAGCAGGCGGATGAGGAGCATCCCTACGGCCACGGCCGGATGGAATACATCGCCGCCATGATCATCTCCATGATGACGGTGGTGGTGGGCTTTACCTTGGTGCAGGAATCCTTTCCTAAGATTTTCCATCCTCAGCCTGCCGCCTCTTCCCCGCTGATCTGGATTACGCTGCTTCTCTCCATCGCCATGAAGCTTTGGCAAGGGCTCTTTTATCGCAAGATGGGCAAGGCTATTTCCAGCGATGCCCTGCGTGCCAATTTTCGGGACAGCATCAACGATGTGATCTCCACCACCGCTGTCCTGCTATCCATCGCCCTCACGCCCTTGATCGGGTATAATACCGACGGGGTGATGGGTACCGCCGTGGCGCTCTTTATTATGTACTCCGGCGTTATGCTGATGAAAGAGACCATCCAGCCTCTTTTAGGCGAAGGGGCCGATGAAGAACTGGCCACCCGTGTTAAGGAGGAGGTTCTGGGCTATAGCGACGTGCTGGGGGTTCACGATCTCATCGTCCATAACTATGGTCCCGGCCGTACCTTTGCCTCGGTGCATGTGGAGGTAGATGCCGATCAGGATCTTTTGGAAAGCCATGACCTGATCGATAATATCGAGCGAGAGCTTCAAAGAAAGCTGGGCCTCCAACTGACCATCCATATGGACCCCATTGTGATCAACGATCCCGAAATGGACCAACTGCGCCAAGAGCTCAACGAAATTTTGGCTCCCTTTGGCCCTCAGATTACCTATCATGACCTGCGATTGGTGCGAGGCACCACCCATACCAACTTGCTTTTCGATCTTGTGGTGCCCTTCGGCTTCGAATATTCCGACGATGAACTGCGCCAAATGGTGGATCGGGAGGTTCGCCTCCGCCACCCCGATTTCTTCACCGTCATCGCCGTGGATAAGGATATGGTTCGCCACTGATCCATCCCCATCCCTGCCCCCAAAAGGGGCTGGGATGGTTTTTCTTCTTGAAAATTCCTTTTAAAATCTCTTGACAATCGCCTCGGATTTTATTATACTAATTGAGAACCTTATAGGGGTATAGCTCAGCTGGTAGAGCAGCGGTCTCCAAAACCGCGTGTCGTGAGTTCGATTCTTACTGCCCCTGCCACTAAAAAAGGACATCCTTACGGATGTCCTTTTTTAGTGGCACGAGCGGCAAAAGCCGCTCGTGCCACGACATGCGGAGCGGGTCGGGGGTCGTGCCTGCGACCGCTGCCGGTGGCAGATGAAGGGAGCAGGTCAGCGGCTGCCGCAACACGGGATTTGCCGAGCAAACAACGGCTTGCGATGGAAATGCCGATGTTGCAAAGGGGTAGATTCCTACACCCAAAAGTCTGCAGGAACCAATACGGCGAGCACCGCCGTTTTCTCTTTATTGACAATTATTTTGCTCTAAAGTATACTAAAATAAATTGACGGTGAGTGCGGCGGGGACGGCCCTTATGGCTTGCGGAGGAAGAAACATGAACTATTCGTTGATTCTCTATATTACAGTAGCCTATATGATTTATTATTATCTTTATCATATTCCAAAGCTTGAAACGAGAACGTTAACAAGTGATGTCAAACCGCAAAAAATCAAACAGAAAAACACGAAATTTGGCCGTTTTTTATTACTCGCTTTTGCAGAAAAGAAGGGATCCTTTAAAATTGTAAGTATTTACCGCAAACTGGGTTTTCTGTTTACGCTGTTCATGGGTTTGATCCTTATCTTTATTCTGAACGGCAATTATACCGTTGCAAATATACTTCTCTGCTGTTTATTTACTCTCATAATAATACTCAGTGTCATAAGAAAAGCCCTTGTTTTTGCCGTACAACGTTATTCGGGCGTCAAGCTATTTGGAAAAAGCTTTGCCAACGCAAAAAATACGGTTCGCAAAATCAGTAAACAAGACTTTAAGGTTTATTACCCCGAATTGGATCAATACGTTGCTTTAAAAAAGAAATTAACCAAGTATTGCTATACGAAAGAAAAAGGCATATTCTATCTTCAATATAAAGATCTTGAACGAATAAAAAACAAAGAACTGAAAAAATACAAAAAATTCGATCATAAAATCGAGCCAGATGAAAAAGGAAAGCCGGTTTTCAAGGTTTTGGATAAACGGAACGGCGATATTATTTTTCAAGCGCCTTTAAAATAAGGAACAAACAAAAAATCAACTCAAGATAGGGCAAATGGGGGGATTTATTTTTTTTTTTTTTT
>JAZQFD010000026.1:0-19930 GCA_045539335.1 Eubacteriales bacterium | reverse complement strand
AAGATTTTAAAAAGAGCGGATTTTTGTTCAACCAAGGCATAAAACGCAGCCAATGCTGCCGCATTGGCGAGTATTTTAACAAAGGGTGAGCGAAAATCCGCCATTTTAAAACAAGGTTCGGATTTTTCTTGTCACCTTAATAAAATAGCCGCAAGAACGTTGTTCTTGCGGCTATTGTCCTTTTTATGGGACGAGGGCTGTTGTATAATTATCTTTACAAGCAGAGGGAAAAAAATTATAATAGAAGTATCAAGAAAAACGGAGGATCGGAATGGTCAACTGGATCTTAGGTCGCAGCGGCGTGGGAAAGACCACCGCCCTAAAAGAGCACTTGGCAGAGATTGCCCCTCAATATAATAAAATCTATTATTTGGTGCCGGAGCAGAGCTCTCTGGGCTTGGAGCGGGAATTATCCGGCGCCTTTCCTCAGGTGAAGGTGGTCTCCTTTCGGCGGCTGACCAATGAGATTTTTCGTGCCTTCGGCGGGGTGGCGGGAACCTATCTGACCACCACCCGTCAAACGGCGCTGATCTATAAAGTATTGGCTGAGAAAAAGAAGCAACTGCAGTATTACGGCTCTGCCCGCCCTACCATGGGTTTTGTATCCCGCTTATCGGAGGTCTTCTCGGAGTTTGCCCTCTCGGGGCTGAAAAAAGAGCAGGTCCTGCCGGTGATGAAGGAGAGCGGGCGACAGGATTGGTACTTAAAGCACCAGGATCTCTTTTTGCTGTATGAAGCCTATTGCGCTTCTTTGGATCAGGAAAACCGCTGGGCGGCAGAGGATCTGGCGGTGGCCGCCGCCTTGGCCCGGGAGCATGGTTTTTTTAAAGATTCTGCGGTATTGATCGACGGCTTTTTCGGCTTTACCGGCAATCAGCGGGATTTGCTGCGGGTGTGCTTTTCCCAAAGCCCTGCTGTTTATTGCGCTCTGCTTTTGGATCCTTCGGAGCGAGAGGAATTGTTGTTTGCTTCTGCTCGCAAGGAATGGGAGGCCCTCAAAGCCTTGGCTGAGGGAGTGGAGCAAAAGGTTATGTCCCTTTTGGGTCCCTCCAAGCGGTTAAAGAATGAAGAACTTCAATATCTGGAGCAGCATTTATTCGAAATAAAGCCCCCCGAGAAAAAACGGCCCGCCAAAGCCGTTCGGCTGATGGTGGGGCAAAATCTGCGGGAAGAGCTGGCCATGGTGGCGGTGGATATTGCCAAAAAGGTGCGGGAGCAGGGGAAAGCCTATAAGGATTTTGCCCTTCTTTGCGGGGATCTGACCGACTATGGGCCGGTGGCGGAAACGGTATTTGCCAAATATGGTGTGCCCCTCTTTGTGGATCGGGGTCGCCCTTCTTTGGGTAAGCCGATTTTTGCCTTTGTTCAGAGCGCCCTGCGGCTGGTGAGCCCCGAGCGGTATTTTCGGCAGGAGGATCTGATGATCCTTTTGAAAACCGGCCTTTGTGGGGAGGAGCGGGATCTGATCAGCCGATTGGAGAATTATTGCATTCTTTGGCAGATCCATGGAGAGCGGCTGATTCGGGAAGCCGATTGGACCCAGAACCCCGCCGGAAGCGGAAAGATGAAAAAGGAGCATGCGCCCCTTTTGGCGGAACTGAATGCTCTGAAAAATCGCATCCGCATTCCTCTTTTAAAATGGAAAGAAGCGGCGGCCAAAGCCACCGGCGCCGCCCTGACGGAGGGGCTCTATCAGCTTCTTTGTGATTTTAGAGTGGCAGAGCAGATTTCTTCCCTTGCCACAGAGTATCAACAGCAAAGCCATGAGGCGCAAAATGCTTGGGAGCGGCAGCAAAGCCGCCGCCTCAGCGAGGAATATCTCAAGGTTTATGGCGTGATGATGGAGATCTTAGAGGATATCCATGAGGTTTTCGGCGACCAAAAGATTTCCCTTTATGATCTGGAGGAGCTGATCGGTCTTTGCGGGGAGGAGCTGGCGCTGAATTTAGCGCCTCCCACCTTGGATGCCGTGCCCTTGGGAGAGGTGACCCATAGCCGTTTGGGTCAGCCGGAGGAGATTTATCTGGTGGGTTGCAATCAAGGGATTTTGCCCAAGCCCATTGGTGATAAGGGGCTGATCGGGGATGGAGAGCGTCGATTGCTTTTGGAGCAGGCCTTGCCCTGCAATGCCACCCTGCAGCAAAATACCTTGCAGGCGCAATATCGCTTATATAGCGCTCTCTTTACCGCCAAGGAGCGGCTGACCTTTACCTATGCCGCCTTCCGGATGAACGGAGAGCCCTTGGTGCCCTCCCTTTATGTAGATAAGGTGAAAAATCTATTGGATATACAGCCCCTCTATCGAGAGGATCTGGCCCTTTATGATTTCGCCCTGACCCCCGATGGGGCACGGGAGCTGATTGGCTATGAGCCTGCCTTTGGCAAGGAGATTTTAGGTCTTTTGGGGGAAAAGGAGCTTGCTCCCCGTAAATACGATGACCGCCTGCCGGAGGAGGTGGTACAACGGTTGTTTAACGGCCGGCTGAATCTCAGCTACAGCCAGATCAGCCTTTATCAAAACTGCCCCTTCCGCTATTTTATGGAAAAGACCATGGATATTGAGGAACTGAAGCCCATTACCTTTGATGCGGCCAATATCGGCACCTTTATCCACTATGGAATGGAAAAACTCATCAAGCAAATTCGGGCGGCGGGATATGATTACGGTAAGTATAATTCCCAAGAAATTCAACGCTTCGGCGAGGAACTGGCCAAGGAATATCTGGCAGAGCAACTGAAGGATTTTAATCGCAGTAATCGCTTTGAAGGGCTTTACCGCCGCATGACCACCCTCTTTTGCAAGGTGGCGGAGAATGTGGTGGGCGAGCTGAAGGAAGGGGCGTTTACTCCCTATGGGGAGGAGGTCTCCTTAAGCGGGGTTTCCCTGCCTCTGGCAGGGGGACAAACGGTTTCTCTCACCGGCTCGGTGGATCGGGTGGATACCTATGAGAAGGGGAACGCCACCTATATAAAGGTCACCGACTATAAAACGGGCAAACAATCCTTTGATATGAAGGGGATCACCAACCGCACCGGCGTGCAGCTTCCCATTTATCTTTATGGATTAATGAAAAGCGGAAAATGGGCGGATCCCCGCCCCATGGCCGCCTGCTATATGGAGGCGCAATGGCCGGAGCTGGAGAAGCTGGTGCCGCCGGAGCAGGTGGAGGAGGAATTGAAGAATTTCTATCGGCGGGATGGTGCCTATATGAACGATCCTGTCGGCCTTACGGCGCTGGACACCCAACAGGGAAGCCGTTATTTCCGCTTGCGATATAAAAAGGACGGCACCCCTTACGCCAACACCAAGTTATATGATCCTGCGCTGATGAACGAATTGGTGGAGCATATGGAGCAGGTCATTCGGGAAACGGCAGAGGATATTTTTGCAGGGAAAACAACTGTTTTGCCTCTAAAGGAAAAGGATTCCGATGAAGAGCAAGGTCAAAATGCCTGCAAATACTGCGCTTTTTCTGCCACCTGTGGTTATGACAGCAAGCGGGGCGACCCCTATCGGGAGTATTCCAAGGAGCCCTATGATTGGAGAAAGGAGGAGCAATCTTGAACTTTACCCCCCAACAATTAAATGCCATTGGCGGAAAAGGAAATGCTCTTCTGGTCTCCGCCGCCGCCGGAAGCGGCAAAACCGCCGTATTGGTGGAGCGGGTGTTGCAATATCTCACCGCCGAGGGCGGGGATATCCGCCGGCTGATCATTATGACCTTCACCGATGCGGCCGCCGCCGAAATGCGGATGAAAATTAAAAAAGCGGTGGATCAATATCTGCGGGAACAGGGGGGAGGAGAGCATCTGCTTCTCCAAAGCACCTTGATCGACAGTGCCCAGATCGGCACCATTCATAGCATCTGCTTAGGGCTGATTACCCGCCATTTTGAGCAGTTGGACTTAGATCCTCGCCTGCGGATCATTGATGAGACCGATGAAGAGGCCATGCTGGAGGAGCAGATGGAGGAGCTGATCGAAGAACTTTACGGCAACCCCGATCCCAAAATGCAGCATTTTATGGAATGCTTTGCCACCGGGCGGGATGATCGCAAGCTGCAAGAGTTGCTGAGTGCCGGCATGACCTTTTTGGAAAAGCAACCCTTTCAGGATGCGTTTATCCAAAGAGCACTTACCCCCTATCGGCGCACCGAGGAGGGGCTGTTTGCCTGCTTTGCCGAGGATGGTCTTTATCGCTATCTTCGCCAAAAGCTCCATGAGCTGATGGCGCAAGGAGAATTTTATCTGCGGCAGGTTACCACCCATCCGTATATGAAAAACTATCCTCGCTTGGTGGAACTGGCCCGTGGAGACGGAGAAGGCCTTTCTCCCGCCTTGGACGCTTTGGAGATGCGGGATTATGAGCAATTCCGCCATGCCCTTTCCAAGATCTCTTTTGCTACGGCCAATTGGAAAGCCTTGACCGAAGGCGATAATAACGAAGAATTTAAAACGATTTTCAGCGATGGATACCGCAAAAAATTCAAAGATGCGGTGCAGAAATTCATTAAAAAGTTTTGCTATCCCGAGGAGCAGGAACTGGCCTTCATTGCAGAAGAAGGCGCCCTTTTAGAGACCTATTTGGGGCTTTGCCGTGAGCTGGGGCGGCGGATGCGAGTGGCACGCCGTCGGGGCGGCTGGATCTCCTATCAGGATATGGAGCAGATGGCGGTGGAACTTTTGGTGGAGTCCTATGACCCCCAAGCCGACCGACTGGTTCCCACCGCTCTTGCCCTGCAGCTGCGGCAGGATTATGATGAGATTATCATTGATGAGTTTCAGGATACCAATCGTGCTCAGGATCTGATCTTCCGAGCCCTTTCCAAAGAGGAGAAAAACCTCTTTATGGTGGGGGATCTGAAGCAGAGTATTTATCGGTTCCGTGGGGCAGATTCGGAGATCTTCGATCAAAAGCGTCAGCAGTCGGCTCCCTTTACCCAAGAAGCCCTGGGCCAAAAGACGGTGCTGGAACTCAATGCCAATTTCCGCTCTCATCCGGGGATCTTGCGGTTTTCCAATCGGATTTTCGAGGGGATCATGAGCCCCGAATTGGGGGGCGTGGTCTATGATGAGCGGGAGCGGCTGAATGCAGGGCAGGCCTTTTTGGAACAGGACTCCTGCCAAGCAGAGCTTCATTGGCTGGAGCCACCGGCCGATGAGGCAACCACCGCCCAGCAGATGAAGCAAAATGCTCGCTATGCGGCCAATTATATTGCCAAGGCGGTGGCAGAAAAGCAAGAGATCTTATTGCCGGGGGAGGGACGCCGCCCGGTGGAGTATGGAGATTTTGCCATTCTCTTAAGAGGCGTTGCCTTCACCGCACCGGTTTTTGAGCGTGCTCTGAGAGAGGCGGGAATCCCTGTGACCAATCGCAATGAGGGAGATCGCTTTTTTGACCTGCCGGAGGTGCAGAGCATCCTCTCTTACCTTTTAGTGCTGAATAATCCGTATGATGATGTGGCGCTGGTCACCTTGCTTTACGGGGATTATTTTCGCTTCACCGTTGGGGAACTGGCAGGCATGCGCCATCGCCACACCCCTCTTTATGAAGATTTAAAAAAGGCCGCCCAAACCAATGAAAAGGCCAAGGCGGCGGTGGAGAGAATCGAGGACTACCGCAAGCAGGCGGGAAGCCTTTATGTGTATGATCTCTTATACCGCATCTATCAGCAAAGCGGCATCTTCGGCGCCTATGCCGCCACTGAGGGCGGCGCCGAAAAATGCGCCAATCTGGAGCTTTTGGCAGAGGATGCCCGCCTCTTTGAGCGGGAGGGCTATCGGGGGCTTTATGCCTTTGTGCAGCATATCCGCATCAGCCGTAAGCGCACCCAATCGGGGGCTCGGCTGAAGAATGAAAGCAATAGCGTTGAGATCATGTCCATCCATAAATCCAAGGGCTTGCAGTTTCCCGTTTGTATTTTGGGAGATTGCCAAAAAGCCTTCAGCGACCAGGATATAAAGGGAAAGGTCTTGCTTCATTCCCGCTATGGTGTGGCTATGGAGCATCCCTTGCCGAAGCAGTATTATAAATTTAAGCCCTTATCTAAGAGTGTTTTGGAGGAACAGATTTTTGCGGGCGGCGTCAGCGAGGAGGAGCGGATCTTCTATGTGGCGGTGACTCGAGCCGTCAGCAAGGTGGTGCTTCTTTGCAATGCCGAGGAGAAAACGATTCATGAATGGGTCAATGCCGGTATTCAATTCGGCAAAATCCTGCCTCCATGGATCTTAAAGACCCGCCGTTCCTCCTATGCCCAATGGATGATGCTTCTTTTGGCAGGCTCCAAAGAGGGCGAACCTTTAAGAAAGAGACTGGGCTTTTTGCCCCGCCCGGATGCCCCTGCCTTGCATGCCACCCTGACCATGGCAAAGGCGCAGGAGCAGGAGCGGATGAAGGTGCAAGGGGCCCAAAAGAAGCAAGATTTTGATCGAGAAGCCTTCCGTCAGCGGTTGGATTGGGTGTATCCTCATCTCAAGCAGGTAGGAATTCCCGCCAAGCTTTCGGTTTCGGAACTGAAGGGAATGCGGGAGGCGGAAGAAGACGCTCAGCCCTTATTTGAGCAAAAGCTTAAAGGTGCGGTGCCTTCCTTTGCCGCTCAAAACCGCCTGCGGGGCAATGAGATCGGCAATGCCCTTCATCAAGCGTTGCAGTTTTGCGATTTTGCCCGCCTTAGGGAAAATCCCGAGGAAGAGCTGGCTCGGCTGGTAAACCAGGGCTTTATTTTGGAAAAGCAGCGGGAGATGATCCCGGTGGAAAAACTGGAGCGATTTACCAAAAGTGATTGCTTTGAGGCCCTTATGAGCGCCGATGCCTATTATAAGGAGGAGCGGTTTTTATTCCCCATGGAGGCCAAGGAACTTTTTGGAGAGGAGGCTCAAGGGGAGGTGCTGATTCAAGGCGTGCTGGACTGCTATTGGGTCAAAGACGGCAAGGCCGTTATTTTGGACTATAAGACCGATCGGGTTCGGGATCCCCAGGAGCTGATAGCCCGCTACCAAATTCAGATGGAGCTTTATGAGCAGGCCCTCAAACGGGTGCGAAATCTGGCGGTTCTTCGGCGGGAAATATACAGTTTTTCTTTGGAAAAGACCATTGTTTTATAAGATTTGACAAATTTTGCAAAAATGCAAAATAAGGTTTTACAACAGAGAAAACTTATAGTACAATAAAGGTAGTTAAAACGACACATAATATCTTGGAGGAGGATGTTAAACATGGCAGATTATTTGGAGAATTTGTTGAACACCCCGGTGGGTCCTCTGGGCATTATCGCAATGCCCGGCTGCGAGGAAATGGGAAAGCGGCTTGATTTTTATCTCACCAAATGGCGTGCAGAGCGGGAGCATGAGCATAAGTCCTCAGCCTCTTATCTGGGCTATGAGCGGGAAAGCTACCTGATCAATGTGGTGTGCCCCCGTTTCGGAAGCGGTGAGGCCAAGGGCTTGATCCGTCAGTCTGTTCGTGGCTTGGATCTTTATATTGTGACCGACTGCTTCAACTATGGGGTAGAGTATAAAATGTACGGCAAGTCCGTCCCCATGAGTCCCGACGATCATTACGCCGACCTCAAGCGTATCATCGGTGCTGCCGCCGGCAAGGCAAAGCGGATCAATGTGATTATGCCCATGCTGTATGAAGGCCGCCAGCATAGACGCTCCAGCCGTGAATCCTTGGATTGTGCGGTTGCGCTGCAGGAGCTGGTTTCCATGGGTGTTTCCAACATTTTGACCTTTGATGCCCATGATCCCCGCATGCAAAATGCAATCCCCTCCAATAGTTTCGATAATGTGATGCCCACCTATCAGATGATCAAGGCTTTGGTCAATCAGTTCCCCGATATTAAGATCGATCCCGAGCATATGATGATCATCAGCCCCGATGAAGGCGCTATGGCAAGAGGCATTTATTTCTCCTCCGTACTGGGCGTGGATCTGGGGATGTTCTATAAACGTCGTGATTACTCCAAGATCGTAAACGGTCGCAACCCCATTGTTGCCCATGAGTATTTGGGCGCCGATGTAGCAGGCAAGGATCTGATCATCGTGGATGATATGATCTCCTCCGGTGATAGTGTGTTGGATCTTGCGGAAAAACTCAAGGCTCTCAAGTGTCGCAACATTTATGTTTGCACCACCTTTGGTCTTTTCTGCGAAGGGCTTGATCATTTCGATGAGGCCTATGAAAAGGGGATGATCACCAAGGTCTTTACCACCAATGGTATTTATACCACCCCCGAGCTGCTGGCCCGTGAGTGGTACTGCTCCGTTGACCTCTCCAAGTATATTGCTTATCTGATTGATACCATCAACCATGATGCATCCATCAGCGGTCTCTTAGAGCCTACTCAGAAGATCAATGCTTTGTTGGTTAAAAAGGGTCTGAGATAACTCGAGCGATCTGATTTTATGAATGTAAAGAACCCGAAACCATTTTGGTTTCGGGTTCTTCTTTTAGTGGCGGATCTCACCGTCTCTTTGGGGGCCCAAATCTTTAAAGAGCAGGTTGATACACCAGATACCGGCAATGCCAACCACGGTAAAGATAATGCGGCTGACCACTGCATCCATCCCGCCGAAGATCCATCCCACCAGATCGAATTGGAACAGACCCACCAAGCCCCAGTTGAGGCAGCCGATGATGGCCAGAATCAAAGCGATTTTATTCATGATTTCATCTCCTTATAAATGCTAAGTTACGCATATTATGTCCCTTGCAGGCAAAGAATATGTAAAATTTTTTAAAAAAGCCTTGGCGCCTCTATATTTTTTGAAAAAAATGTGTTAATATATAAACTAATGAGTTTTTAAAGAAAGGAGTCGCCGGGATGAAGAAAGGGCAATGGTTTAAGAATCTTTTTCGCAAGGATCGCTTTTGGAAATATCTTTGGGTCAATCTCCGCTGGGCGTTGCGCCGTTTGCGGCGGAGACTGCGGCGGGAAAAGCTGAGAAGCTCTTTTGCAAGACGAGTGGTGTTGGCTGCGGTGGCTCTTTGTGTAGTCGGCGGCTTGATCGTGGGATCTTCCCTGCTCTGTCGCTCCTTTTTGGCCGACGAGGCGGTATTGGTGCGGCGGCTATCCGATCCCGATTTTAATCGCAGCAATCCGGTGTTGTCGGCCCTGCATTGCTTTGGCTCCACCAATCGCATTCAGGTAACGGTTACCACCGATTCCATCAAAAATCTCAAGCCTCAGGCTGTGCATCTGACCCGAGGCAATGTGAATCTGGCCATGACCTTGAAAGATGGCAGTCGCATGGAATATACCCTGAAGAATCGGAATATGGATACTTTTGAAAGCGGCCATACCGATCAATTTACCTTGATTTTGCCGGAGACGGTGTCGGCCTTTGATATTGCGGAGTATAAACTGTCGATTCTTCCCGATGCCAAGGGGCAGTATGGCACTTGGCGGTGCCGTAATGTGGAGATCTCCTTCCTTTTAGGTGGGGAGCGAACTCTTTTGGCGCAAAAGGAATGGGAAGGGGTCATGACCTTTTCCAAGGAAAGCCCTGCTTCGGTTTTGCAGGTGGTTTCCACCGAGAATGATTATTATAATCAGATCAATGAGCTTTATCCCTATGTGTTGGAGATTTGCCAAAATGATCATACCACCGTCCATGAATCGCTGATGAAATATAAGGCCCTTCGCTCTCTTGGAATGGGGGACGGGAATATGCTGTATTTGGATATCGAAACAGTGGGCCTTGAGGCGCAAAGCCAGCTTTTACGGGATCAATCGGGGAAGGTATCCTTTGAAGAAACCGACCTTTTTGATTACGACGGAACCATGACCCTTCGGGTGCAGTTTTATTCCGATGCAGGCGGTTCTTATGTGAAAGAATATCCGTTGGACACCCCGGGGAAGGATGATTTTGAACTGGGCTGTACCACTCAATTTGCCTTGGCTATGCCCGAGGGGATGAGCGCCTTCGACATCCGCTCCATGGAACTTTTGGTGGAGGATTCTGCCGATGCTTGGGCCCCTCGCCTGATTCGTGCCTATTTGCGGACCGACTATGGCTTTATGCTGGAGCTGGCTCGGGAAACCGATGTGACCTTAGGGGAAAAGCGGGGAACGGCCGTCTTTTATCAGGGGCTGATCGACACCGCCATCAGCGGAGTGGATCTGGATCTTACCGCCACCTATCGCTTGCCGGATGCCCTTAAAGCCACCATCGACAGTCAGTTTATTGCCGATGTGTCCGGCGTGACCTATAGCATGTATTTTAATGAATTTAATTTTTATGAGCGGCAAAAGCTGTTTTACAGTCAGATGCTGGCCTTATATGGAGGGCAGAGCCATGAAGCATAATCTGCGGCGCACTCTGCCGGCTTTTTTGATGATCCTTTGCCTGCTGCTTTCGGGCTGTCAAAAGAAAAAAGAGGGGGTTCCCTTTGAGGATCTGGTATTAACCATGGAGAATTCCCTGGAGCAGGGACATTTCTTCTTTGCGGGAAAGGTACTCTCTGCCGGCAATCATTCCACTCCCATCTCCTTTTATGATCTGGAGACCGAGACCAATACCGTCTATCAGGTGGAGGTTACCGAGGATTATTTCGGCTGTATGCCGGAGGACCCCATCACGGTGTGTATTTTCGGCACCAAGAATAATGTGGTGGGGCGCAGTCTGCTGGAAAAGGATAAGACCTATATTTTCGACACCACCCTTTGGGTACACGGCGAAGAGATCATCTATCTTCTGCCCAGCTTCTATACGGGAATGCCGGAGATCAGCGGAGAATCTTTATACTACACGGAATATAATAAGCGAGATATCGTTAATGAAAACTACGCTCATTATAAAGAGTATTTGACTAAGAAGGCCCGGGACGGTTCTTACAGCCCCGATTTGGTGCTTTCTTCCATGAAAGAGCTGCTAACCGATGCGGCAGGGCGGGATGAGGCTTATTTTGCTCAAAAGAGCTTTGAGCATATGGATTCCGCTCATCTGGCGCAGACGGTGAGTACCGCTAGGACCGTGCTGAAGGAATTGGAGAATACAGCGGCTTCTTGGGCCGCAATCAAGGAGGTTTTGGGAAGATGATTATTGCTTCGGCACTCCTTTTGGGCGTGGGTCTTGCGGCCGATGCCTTTGCGGTGTCCATGACCAATGGCATCTGTGCCAAGCGATTTCGCTTTCATCATGCCTTGGCAGATGGCTTGACCTTTGGTCTTTTTCAGGCGGCTATGCCGCTTTTGGGCTTCTTTTTAGGGCTCAATTTTATGAAATACATTCAGCCGCTGGATCATTGGATCGCTTTTCTTCTTTTGGGCGGCATCGGCGTGAATATGATCGTGGGCGCCTTTAAAAAGGAAGAGGAGGCTTGCGTTGCCCGCCCCTTTGCCCTCAAAAACCTTTTGGTGCAGGGGGTGGCCACCAGCATTGATGCACTGGCGGTGGGGATTGGTTTTTCCACGGAGCTTTCGGGTTTTGGGGATGCCTTTGTTACTGTGGCCATCATCGGCATCAGCACCTTTGCCATCAGCACCTTAGGGGTGTACCTCGGAAAGCTGTTTGGCGGTCTTTTGAAGGATAAGGCGCAGATTGTGGGCGGCTTGATCCTTTTGGGCATCGGCCTGAAAATACTGATAGAGCATCTCTTTTTTGGGGGATAAATAAAAGCGGCTTCGAAGCATAGGCTTCGAAGCCGCTCTTTTTATGAAAAGAAGTTGGCAAAGGGGTTTTGCAGCTGAGGTTGGGATTGACTGGGCGCCTGATTGGTTAAAGAGGGGATATACTCCGAAAGGGTCAGCGTCAGGGTCAGATCCTCGCCGTTTCGCTCGATCTCGAAGGAGAGGGTATCTCCCACTGCCTTCTGATCGATGATGGCATAGGCCTCAGCGGCGGTGGAAACCTTGGTGCCTTCCACCGATACCACATAATCGCCGGAGCGGAAGCCGGCCTTATGGCCATCGGAATTCTCGGCCACCGCAGAGATATAAAGTCCCAGCCGATTCACTCGATACATCATGGCGGTCATGGAATCATTGATCTCCACAAAGGTGAAGCCCGGATCCACACGGCCGGTCACATAGCCATGGTTGATCAGGTCTTCCACCACCTTTTCCACCGTGTCGATGGGAATGGCAAAGCCCAAGCCTTCAATCTCAGCGCCGGCGGATTTGGCGTTGACCACGCCGATCAACTGACCGCTGGTATTAAAGAGACCGCCGCCGGAGTTGCCGGGGTTGATGGCGGTATCGGTTTGCAAAAGCTGCATGGTGGTATTATCAATGGTGATCTCCCGATCCAAGGCACTGAGCACACCGCTGGTCACCGTGCCCTCCAGCTCGCCTAAGGGGTTGCCAACGGCCACCACCGTTTCGGCCAGTTGCAGCTCGTCGGCATTGCCGTAGGGGGCGGGGGTGAGGCCGGTAGCTTCGATCTTGATCACCGCCAGATCGGCCTTGGCATCGGTGCCGATAAGCTTGGCGGGATGGCTCTCTCCGTTATCCAAGGTTACCTTCACATTGGTGGCACCGTCGATTACATGGTGATTGGTCACAATATAACCATCCGCCGTGATGATAACGCCGCTGCCGGCGCCTTCGCTGATAAACTGCTGCATAAAGGAGCCGGTTACCACCTGCTCGGTGGTGATGGCCACTACGCTGGGCTTCACCAATTCGGCCACCTGCTGAACCGAAAGCGCCTTATCCGCTCCCTCCAGCTTGGTGGTTTTATAAATTACAACCGATCCCTCTTTCATGGCGATACCGCCGTCCCCCAGACGGTTGATTACCCAGCCGCCAAACAATCCGGCCGCCAGAGAAAAGACCACCGCAATGGCAATGCCGCCGATGAAGGTCTTCATGGTCACCGGCTTAGGGGGGAGCTTTTCTACCTTAGGCTGAGGGGGAATGGGAGGCGCCGCCTCGGGAGTAAAAGAGGTGGTTTCCTCTTGGGGAGCATAAGCATAATGATAAATTGGTTGCTCGGGAGTGGGCGCATCGCCAATGGGAGGCTCTTCCATCGGGGTCTCAGGGGCGGCGGCCTCTTCCGGTTGGGGGATGGGCTCTTCTTGGGAAGCGGGAGCCTCCGGCTTGGGAATGGGCTCGCCGGTCATAGGATCAAAATTATATTCATTCATGGGGTTGTCCCTCCTTTATAGTCACAAGTAGTATAACACAAGAAATGGTTTTTAACAATGCTAATTATAGTATGGTTATATGAAAAAAGTGTGAAGAAAAATGGAAAAATATGAAAAAAGCAAAAAAATTTTCTTACAAATGTCCAAAATGCTTGCTTTTTTCAAAGGATTCACATATAATGAGGTAAACGGAAATAGTAAGAATGGTTCCCCGAAAAGAGAGTCGGTGCCGTTGGCTGAAAGCCCGATGGGTGTGGAGCATTCCCAAGTGTGCGCTCCGTGGTTTGTTCCTTCTGCATGAGTGGAAGGCGGGTTGTTCCTCCGTTAGCGGGAATGCGAGTGATAAATTCGGAGTGGAACCGTGTTTTTTGTTAAGACGCCTCTGTGACAGCAGGGGTGTTTTTTTATTTTGGAAGGAGAATGTTATGTTTAAGAGGGTGCGTGAGGATCTGAATGCTTTTATGCAGCGAGATCCTGCCGCAAGAAGCAAAGCCGAGATCTTTTTTCTCTATAATGGCTTTCATGCGGTGCTGTTTTACCGCTTGTCCCATTGGTTGTATCAGCATAAGCGCTATTTTCTGGCCCGCTGGGTCTCCCAGTATGCCAAATTCCGCACCGGAGTGGAGATCCATCCGGCGGCGAAGATCGGTAAAGGCCTGTGTATTGACCATGGCACCGGCATTGTCATCGGGGAGACCACGGTGATCGGGGATTACTGCCTGCTATACCAAGGCGTTACCTTGGGCGGTACCGGCAAAGAGACCGGCAAGCGCCATCCCACCTTGGGGGATGATGTGATGGTTGGTTGCGGAGCGAAGATTTTAGGTCCCTTTACCATCGGCAGTCATAGCAAGATCGCCGCCAATGCGGTGGTGCTGGAGGAGGTGCCTCCTTATTCCACGGCGGTGGGTGTTCCCGCCAAGGTGGTGCGCCAGAAGGGCAAGGCGGTGGATCCCATGGATCAGATCCATATTTCCGACCCCGTTGCTCAAGAACTGGCCAGAATGTCCAAAGAAATTGAAGAACTGAAGAAACAATTGAAGGAGAAATCAGAATGAAATTATATAACACATTGACCCGCCAAAAGGAAGAGTTTGTGCCCATCACCCCCGGCAAGGTGCTGATGTATGCCTGCGGCCCTACCGTGTATAACTTTTTCCATATCGGCAACGCCCGTCCCTTTATTACCTTTGATGTGCTCCGCCGCTACTTTGAGTATCGGGGCTATAAGGTAAAGTTTGTGCAGAACTTCACCGATGTGGACGATAAGATGATCCGCCGCTCCAATGAGGAGGGCATCACCTTGGCAGAGCTGGGAGATAAGTATATTAATGAGTATTACACCGATGCCCAAGGCTTGGGCGTCGGTAAGGCCACCATTCATCCCCGTGCCACCCATTGTATCGATGATATTATTAAGATCATTGAGTCCCTCATCGAAAAGGGCTATGCTTATGAGTCCTGCGGCGATGTTTATTATTCCACCAAGAAATTCAAGGGCTATGGAAAGCTTTCTCATCTGCCTATGGATCAGCTGGAAAGCGGCGCCCGCATCGATGTGAATGAGCAAAAGGAAGATCCTATGGACTTTGCCGTATGGAAGTCCGCCAAGCCCGGCGAGCCTGCTTGGGAGTCTCCTTGGGGTTTGGGTCGCCCCGGCTGGCATATTGAGTGCTCGGCCATGGCCTGCAAATTCTTGGGAAAGACCATCGATATTCATTGCGGCGGTGTGGATCTGATCTTCCCCCACCATGAAAATGAAATTGCCCAGAGTGAGGCGGCAAACGGCTGTGATTTTGCCCATTATTGGCTCCATAACGGCCATATCAATGTGGATAACCGCAAGATGAGCAAATCTGCCGGCAATTTCTTCACCGTGCGGGATGCGGCGGCTGCCTATGGCTATGAGACCATTCGGTTCTTTATGCTCTCCTCTCATTACAGAAGTCCCATCAACTATAGCAAGGATGTTTTGGAAGGGGCCAAGGCCGGTCTTGCCCGCCTTTATACTACCAAGAATAATCTGCAATATAATATGAAGACCGCAAGCGGCAAGCTTTCTGCGGAGGAAGAAGCCCTGCTCCCCGAATTGAATGGATTCAAGGAGCGGTATCTGGAGAAGATGGACGATGATTTGAATACCGCCGATGCGGTAAGCGTACTCTTTGATCTGGCTCGCTGGATCAATACCCGCCTGACCGAGGAGCATTCGCTGGCATTCCTTACCGCCATGCAGGGGCTTTTTGAGGAGCTGACCGGCGTGCTGAATATTCTCACCGGAGAGCAGCAGGCGGAAATTCCCGAAGAGGTGCAAAAATTAGTGGATGAGCGCACTGCCGCTCGTGCCGCCAAGGATTTTGCACGGGCCGATGCCATTCGGAATCAGTTGGCTGAAATGGGCGTCTTGCTGGAAGATGGTAAAGACGGCGTTAAAATTTTAATGAAGCAATAAAGGGAGGAATCAACAATGGCAAAAATCAGTTTAAGTATCGGATCGTTGCAGACCAAGTATGGCGATAAGCGTGCTCTGGAAATGGCGAAGGAAGCCGGATTCGATGGGGTAGATCTTGATGTATCCGGCTATGGCAGAAAAGATCGTCCCGATGTGTACCATATGCCCTATGAGGAGTTTGTGGCCTATTTCAAAGAGTTGAAGGAGCATGCCGATAAGGTGGGGATCGTGATTGTGCAGACCCATAATCTGGTGGGCGCTTATACTCCCGATCCCGAGGTGTGTGAACTTAGAAAGCTGCAGGCGATTCGTGGCATTGAAGCCACCGCTTTGCTGGGCTGTGAATATACCGTTGTTCATTGCATCTCCACCATGCATTGGGGCTTTGATGTTCCCGCCAAGGTCATGCATACCGAAAACCAAAAAATGTATGCCGACTTTATTCCCACCGCCGAAGAATTCGGCGTGAAGATCTGCATGGAGACCTTTGGTCGCTGCCATCATGGCGGGGTTCATGGCTTTGATTATTTCTCCAATCCCGAACTGATGCTGGCAGAGTATGAAAGCCTGCCTACCGAAATGAAGGCATTCTGCATGGATACCGGCCATACCAATGATGCCATCGGCGCCGGCTACCTTTCTGTGCCCAATTTCATTCGGATGTTCGGCAAGCGCATTAAGGTGCTGCATCTGCATGATAACAACACCTATTCCGATCAGCATCTGATCCCCGGTCAGGGTAATATCAACTGGAAGGAGACCTTCAAGGCCTTCAAAGAGATCGGGTACGATGGGTATTATAACTTTGAGATCAATCTTTCCAAATTCGCCCCCGATTTTGAGATCCTGATCCCCTTCTTGGGCAAGTACTTAAGAAACTTTGTAGATCGCTACGTAGACTAAAAAATTCACCAAAGCCCTTTGGCATTGCGGGGTTTTTATTTAGTAATAAATGTAGTAGGGGAAAAAGTTTGCAGTGGTTGGAACCGAGGCGGCAAAGCCGCTGCTTGTTCCTTTATAAGCATGAAATGCTGTGCGCCAGTCGGGGATTGTTCGATAACGAACTACAAAGTCATCCCTTGCATCTCCGTTGGTGTTCATAATATGTACAGTACATGGGTAGGTTGTTAGATTTTGTTGCTGCGTGGTACTGATTTGTATTGCTTCATTGTAATTTCCGCTTGCATTTGCAAAATACACCAGCATATTTCGAATCCCATTAATGGCATAGTGCACCATTTGATCCGATCTGCCATCTCCATTGAAATTGCCCATATAAACAGGATCGGTCCCAATATAAGCACGAGTGCTGGAAAGGGCATAATACCCTTCTTCAAAATTTGCGGTGCCGGAGGAAGAGATCCCTTTATAAACCATTATATTACGCTTTCCTGCCGTGTTTTTCCAATGCACCAAGAAATCCATTTTTCCGTCTCCGGTGGCATCTGCAAGATGGAAGGAGCAGGGATAAGTATTCGGATCATGAGTGCGCACGCTATAGAGCATGGCACCTTCCGCAAAGGTTCCGTCTGCTTTGGCGGTATAGGTCAATAGCCGACGCTTATTGTTTTCAGACCAATGGATCACAAAATCCGACCGCCCGTCTCCGTTCACGTCGCCCATATAGGCAGGATCGGAATCTACATAATTAAAGACGCTTTCTGTAGAATCGATTCCTTCGTTAAAAGAGCCTTTCCCGTTAGAAGAACACCCTTTATAAACTAAGAACTTTCGTTTTCCTGCATCGGTGCGCCAATGAACAACAAAATCCGCCTTTCCGTCCCCTGTTGTATCTTCTAAAAACAACTTATAACGGAAATAAGACGGATCATGAGTTCTTGTGCTGTAGAAATTGATGCGTTCATAAAAGGTGCCGTCCCCTTTTGCTGTATAGACTGCCATGGAACGCCTGAGGTTCTGCGCAAAAAGGACAACTAAATCATCTTTACCGTCTCCATTTACATCGCCGATGTACATTGTATCGTTATAAACGAAGGTGGCTTGTGAAAACGTATGAACAGCCTGTCCAAAGCCTCCGGTGGATTGTCCGGGGAAAACCGAAATCTTTCTTTTGCCATTAAAATTGCCGGAAACAACCAGATCGTCTAATCCATCGCCCGTTACATCTCCGCTTAATACTCCAGGCGGATTATAATTAGTTAAGACATTTGTTACTGCTTTAAATGCATTCAAACGACCGCCGGTCACGCACTTTCCGCTTAAGCCGCTCACCGAATCAACTCCGTTCATGATAGCTTGCTTTACTTGATCAGCTGTCATGGAGGGATTAAGGCTCCAAATCAAAGCGGCAACCCCGGTTACCTGCGGCGCTGCCATAGAGGTGCCGCTCTTATATCCATAGTATCCATTTGGCGTTGTGCTATATATTTCATCTCCCGGAGCAGCCAAATCCACTGAAATAGAACCATAATTAGAACTTGCTCTCAGCTGATCGTTGCTATTGGTCGCTGCTACAGATATAATGTTTTGACAATCATAGGAGGCGGGGTAAAATGGCGATATATTTTCGTTAATGCAGTCACCATCATTGCCGGCTGCAGCAATCAATAAGCCCGGAAATTGACTAATTTCTTCAAATAAAATTGGGTTAAATGTGCTACCGCCACCGCTATAATTTAAAAGATAAATCTGATGATTTCCTGCTTCCTCTATCGCAGAAGCAACATAATTTGAATTTCCTTTTAACTTTGGATTTCCATCGGAGTCCACTCCACTTTGATAAAATACTTTAAGGGAATACAATTCTACATTCCACGACACCCCTGAAATGCCAACGACATTATCTGCTATGGCCCCAACAATTCCGGCAACATGTGTTCCGTGCTTTCCCGTTGCTACATATGCGTCGGTGCCATCGCCGGTAAAATTATAGCCCCACCGAGTGATAGGGATATTTAAATCAGGATGTGTTCGGTCTATTCCGGAATCCAGAATTCCCACCTTAATCGTATTTGCTGTTCCATTTGAAATATGCCACGCTGCCGGTAGACTCATCTTTTCAATCGCATATTGATGATTGATATAAGTATCTGATGGGTGATATCCGCTATCATTTGTTGGCTCTTCCACACTTTTTCCGATTTTTATAGACGAAGATTCTTCAACGATAGGAAGATCCACCTCAAAGATATGGTTTGGTTCAGCACAATACACAAAATCCAGTTTTTCCAATTCTTTGATGGCATCCAATACCGCTTGCTTTGTCTTTTCTTTTAGTATTATGGTATAACGTTGCCGATATTTGGAAATGTCTATCTTGTTAAGTATTTCCGGCGGTCTTTTATTTTCCCAAATAACTGTTTCATAATCTATGCAAGAAAAAGTGTTGGAAGGTAACGCCGTATATAAATCCGAGGATTTGTGTGTCAACAATACAAGCACTTCTCCAGGTTCAAATTGACCGTTCATCGTTGTAGTACAAAACATTTTTTCTTCCGCCAGTGTTTCTTTGGGGCCGAATTTTTGAACAACGGAAAACTCTTCTTCTATGTTATAGTTAGGCTCTGCGCTATACACATAATCCAGCTGCTCCAGCTCTTTAATAGCGCTTAAAACATTTTCTTTCGTGCGCACCTTTAAGGTGATCAAAAACACTTGTCGATAGCCTGAAAAATCCACATCTTTAGACTTTTCTGCATCATAGCGGTTTTTCCATACAACAATTTCATAATCTTTATGAGAAAAGTTTACTGCATCAGAAACCGTGTATGGATCTGAAACCGAGGATTTCAATGTCAGAATTACTTCTGAAGTTTTAAACTCGTCTTCCAAAGTCGCCGTGCAATAGATCTTTTCTTCTTGGGGTGCCTCGTTTAATGGAGAATCCTCTAAATTGGTTTCTATTTCGGCGGCATCTTTGTTTCCCGACGAAACTTGATCTTCGGGCACATCGGAAAGAACCCCATCCAAAGCAGAATCACTCGGCTTTTTACATCCCGCCAAAGGCCACAAAAGCAATACCACAATGCAAATAAGTGCAACGAATCTTTTTTTCATCTGAATGATCCTCCTTTTTATCATTTATTTTTTCAAAGAGCATTTCTCTTCTTAATTTTAACTTATCAAAGTTTTTGTTTTCTGTAAAGGTCGATGGCTCAAATAATGGAATTTCTCTATGTTGCACAAAAAATGCCAAAAAATTTCTACATCAAATTTTAAAAATTGTTGTCACAAAACGCTTTTACAAACGTATATTAAAGGGGGAGTGTTTTTTCTTTATTCATATTCAGCTTTTTGCTTATTCCGGAATCCAGAATTCCCACCTTAATCGTATTTGCTGTTCCATTTGAAATATGCCAAGCTGCTGGCAGACTCATCTTTTCAATCGCATATTGATTGGTATAAGCCGCAGGATAGTATCCCCCATT
>JAZQFD010000025.1:0-114430 GCA_045539335.1 Eubacteriales bacterium | reverse complement strand
AAAAAAATTAATTTCAAAAAGTTAAGAATCCAGCTCATAACAACTCTTCTAAAACTGGCTTAAAAGTTTTGTTAATCGCTTTCACCAAAATCCACTTGGAATCTTGGATTTTTCAATTAACGGGTCCTTGTAAAAAATGATGCTGTTTAATTTTCAAAGTCCGCTGCTTTCTCGCTTTTTTTCACGAGTGCCTGAATATAATACCACTCCGCAGCCCATTTGTCAACACTTTTTTTGAGAAAATTTTAAGTTTTTTCGGGAGCGGCTTATATTATATATAGGAAGGTTCTCAGAACCGAATCCGGCGGGCAATCTTGCGGCGCCGCCGATGATTATTTTGCCAAATCATAAAGATAATATACGCCACAATGGCCAAAACCAGCCCAATGGCCACCACCCGCACCACGATATTATTAAAGAAGGTGCGGATCAGATGGAGATAATACAAAATGGCGGTACGCTCCAATTCGGTGGTCGCCACCAGATCCACCACTCCATGCTCTGCATAGATGGCGCCGGATTGGGTTTCCATCAAAAAGACCTTGCCCAGCGCATCTCCCACAGCCACCGGCGCATAGGCGGTGCCTTGGGTAACGGTGAGCCAAAGATACTGCACATTGGGATCGGCGCTCAGGGCGGCCTGCAGATTGCTCTTCATCAGCTCGGCTGCTGCTTTGGCCTCGGCAATTTCCTTGGCCTTTGCCCCCTCTTTTCCCTGCTCTTCTGCGCCATAGGCATCGGGCACTGCCGAGATCTTCACCTCAGGATGGGCCTCCATAAAGGCCAATATCTTTTGGCGCTGCTCATCGGAGATGCCGGCAGAAAGATCATGGATGGCATAATTCTGCACATCGGTATCATCCGCCACCACCGCTTCGATCTTGCCGGAGGGGCTCAGCAACACATGATCCGCCTTGGCAGACAATGCCGCCGGAATCTCGCAAACCGAGGTGCTTTCGGTCATCAGCGTTTTCATGCCGAAGTTATTGAACGCCCATTTATAAAGGCTCACCGAATCAGAGAACACCGGATTGGGCTTCACCTCATAAGGCGCATTCATGGTCAGGCAGATATATTCCATGCCCTTATACTTGGCGGTGGAGATCAGATTGAAGCCGGCGGCGGTGGTGCTGCCGGTCTTGCCGGAAACGGCATATTTATAATAGTTGCCGGAATTCATCCGAATCAACTGATTGGTGGTAATAATGGTCCGAGCCTCGTTTTTATTGGTGGCGGGCAGCCGATAGGAGCTGGCGCTAACAAAGGGATGCAACCGATCATCGGCAAACACCTTTTGAGCCAGCTTCATCATATCCCGAGGGGTGGTATAGTGGTTTTCATCGGTGAGGCCGTGGGTATTGGCAAAATGGGTGTTGGTCATCTCCCATTCAGCCGCCTTCTCATTCATCTTGGCCACAAAAGCCTCAATGCTGCCGCACAAGTGAATGGCAATGGCATTGGTGGCCTCATTGGCAGAAGAAATGGCGATACCGTACATCAGGTCTTCCAACACAATGACTTCCTCATCCTTCAGCCCCATATTGGAACTGCCAATGACCAAATCGGCATAGGCCGCCTTTTTATCAAAGGTCATGGTGGCCTTTAAATCCGGAATCAGATCAATGGCCACCGCCATGGTCATTAATTTGGTGGTGGAGGCAGGATAGATTTTTTGGTCGGCATTCTTTTCATAGATGATAGCGCCGGTATTAACGCTGGCCACCATCACATTGCGGGCGCCGGTTTCAGGCGCAGCCTCAATGGCAGACGCCGCCGGCACACATACCGCCAGCATCAGCACCACTAAGATTCCACAGAGCCATTTGCTTGCTTTTCTGATCATTTTCTATCTCCCTAAAGGTAATTTAAAAAATCGTCGGTACCTTTCAGTATACTATATAAGAAATAAAAATGCAATTCTTTAAATATGAAAAAAGCGAGATCCGAAGATCTCGCTTTTGATCACATTCCCCATTCTAACGCTTCTTGGATTGCTTTCTCCACATAACTTGCCACCTCTTTGTGTTTGGTTGCCGTGTTAATGGTGGAATAGAAGCCGGAATAGATGTACCCATCGGTGGTATTGCGGAAGGCATTCTTTTCTTCCGTGGAAAGAAGCCGCCAATCGGCCATTCGCAAAGGCAAATAAGTATTATTCATGCAATACTCGAAATACTCTTTTTGTGCGTTGTGGTCAAACCCATAACTCAAATAAAGATCATCAACGATGGCTTCTGAGAAACGGGTTGCCCAGAGCTCCATAAACTTCATTGCATAAGGGATATTGCTTTCATCTTTAATTTTGCGAGGAAGCATCATGGAATAACCCATACTGATGGCCGCAGTGCGACCGCCTGCATTGGGCGCCGCCGGATAAGGCACCCAATTATACCGACAACTCTTTGCATAAGCGGTAGCAGTAGGCGCCTGACTAAACAACGTGGCTCGGCTACTCATCACCATGGTGCCATTGAACAGGCGCTCATAGCTTTGCAAAGTACTTAAGGTTTCGCCGTCTTTCCCGGTACTGGCATCCTTAATGCTCTTCATGGTATCAGAGAAGAAGGTCACCGCCTCCAGCACCCGCTGATCATTCCAATTATTGATGATCAACCGCTCATTACTTTGATTATCCAACGCCAAAGCTTGCACACCATTGGTGGTAGGCCAGGTGCTCCACCAAGAATTTACCGCTTCCCGATAAGCATAAAGCGGTTTGCCGTTTGCCGTTGTAGAGGGGACGCCGGCCAGAAATGAGCGGAATTCATTCCAATTCCACCGATCATTCTCCCATAAAGCATGGGGATCCTTTAAGCCCAACTCCTCCACTAAGGTTTGGTTATAAATCAACACATCCACGGCACCGATGGGAGAAATACAGCGATAGCCGCCTCCGTATCTCGTTTGCTTCAGCACCATCTCATCCACAGCCGGAGATTCAACAACCTTGGCCATATTTGCGTGAGGATCCAACGGCTGAGAAAGGTTCAAAAACTGAGGAAATCCGCCGCCGGAAGTGGGAATGATATCCAACGATTTTCCGGCATTCATATAGGTCAACGCCAGCTTCATGGAATCGTGCCAATGAGACTCGATATATTTCACCTGCAGTCCCAGCTCGTTCTTCAGCAATTCAAACCATTGCCACTCGTCGATCCGCTCTCCGTTTTTATCGGTATAGAAGAAATTACCTTGAGATTCGGCGGTCAACAACAGTAAAGACTTTCCCTTTAAATCCTTTAATTTAATGTCATTTTTAGAGAAATTTGTGGTATCGATATCAAAAGAAGGCAATACCTCGGTGTTGATTTTTTTATTCTCGGCAATCAACGGGTTGCTGTCATACTTTGTTTTTGTCAACGCCGGCATTACCCGCTCTTGGAAAGCGGTACAGTTGGTGCAATTGCGCCGTTTCAGACCCTCTTTTCCTTTGGCCGGCGCATCAAGGATGTCCCATTCACCATACAGATGAACTTCGGTGGCGGGAACGGTGGTTTGCGCTACCAGAACCGTCTCACAAACCGAGCAATGGCTTCCTTCGGTCAGGCCCTCTTTGGTGCAGGTCGCTCTCACTGCCGGATCGGTGACCGGATAATGAGGCCACTTGGCAATAACTTTTTGACGAACCAAAACCGTCCCACAAACAGAGCAATGACTTCCTTCGGTCAGGCCCTCTTTGGTGCAGGTCGCTGCCAAAGACGGATCAATTACCTCCGTATGGCCTTTGGCGCAAGGATCGGGAACAGCGATATTCTCCATAAAACGATGGAGGATCGCTGCCACTTGAGCACGGCTGGCGGAATCACGAGGCGCCAACAGCTTCTGCCCATTTTTCTCTACACCATTGACCAGCCCTTCGGCTACCGCCCAGCGCATACCGGTCTCTGCCCAAGAATGAAGCTTATTGACACCGCCCAGCCCCTCAAAATCAGAGCGAGCGGAAATATCATACGCTTTCAACTCCGCATAGCGATAAAGGATGGTCACAATCTGCTCACGAGTAATGGATTGATTGGGCGCAAAGGTGCCCTCTCCCACGCCGTTCACAATATCGTTTTCAGCCGCCCAGTTGACCGCATCGGTAAACCATTTCCCTTTCTTCACATCGGTGAAATGGCCGCCGGCCTTGGGGGCTTCCTCCCCATCAATTCGCCAAAGAACCGTTGCCAGCATGGCTCGGGTCATATCATCGTTGGGCGAGAAGGTGGAACCGTCGCCGGTGCCGTTCATAACGCCCTCTTGGGTCGCCCACATTACATCTTTATAGCCCCAGAATTTTTTGGATACGTCTTTATATGTCGCTTCGGCGCTGACCGTCAGCACCATGGCGCAAAGCAGAACCATCGCAAAAACCGAGATCCATAATGTTTTCCGCTTCATTGCTTTTCCTCCTGTAGCAAGGGTATTTGTATTTTTATTATACTAAACAGCAACCGTTCTGTCAACTGCTGCTATTAAAACTTTGATGTGTGTGAATAGCGCAACGCTGTTTTGGCAAGGTTTAATGTGGGCAGTATTTCCTCTAAAATAATATTGAGGTGATTGTATGCGCAAAGAGTATAAAGAGCTGTATGAAAAATTCGGATTGAATGTGGTCTACTATCGCAAACGCAAGAAACTGACCCAACTGCAATTAGCAGAGCTTGTGGATATCGACCGCAGCCATATCAGCGCCATTGAATTGGGAAATGTGGGCGTTTCCTTTGATGTGGTTTTCCGCCTTTGCGAGGTTCTGGGTGTGGCGCCCAAGGAGCTATTTGATTTTCGGGATTAAAAAATAAGTCCATCACATCTCGGAGTGAGACGACGGATACAAATAAATAAAAACAGGAGATGCAATCGCATCTCCTGTTTTTATGGTCGGAGTGAGGCGACTCGGTAGCGCTTGTGCCTGTCTTGATAGGCATTCCGTATCTAAAGTCTTGATCAACTGCCCCTTTGCAACATCGGCAGTTCCTTCGCAAGCCGCTGTTTGCTCGGCAACTGCCGTGTTGCGGCAGCTGCTAACCTGCTCCCTTTACCCGCCACCGGCGGCGGTCGCAGTCGCAACCCCAACCAATTCGCCGTTGGCAAATTGGTTGGGAGGGCAGAGGTCAGGCGTTCGAGTCGCCTCGGTTAATCAAGAAAATAAAAAAGAAGGTAGACGCAAGGTCTACCTTCCTTTTTATGGTCGGAGTGAGGCGACTCGAACGCCCGGCCTCTTGGTCCCGAACCAAGCACGCTACCAGCTGCGCTACACCCCGAAATTGCGCCGATATTGACCGGCACATATTTATTATATAGATTTTTGAAAATTTGGCAAGTCTTTTTTGAAAAGTTTTATGAAATTACGGCTGATAGGTATACCCCTCAAAGCCGGAGGAGTACCGTTGGTCCCCATTGGGCAGGACCCACATGGCCTCCACATCCGAAAGGCGTTCCACCAAAGCGTTCCCTTCCTCAAAGCTCATGGAAAAAAGGGCAGTGGAAAGGGCATCGGCCTTGCCGGAATCGGTGCAAAGGACTGAAACCGAGCGAAAATTGATGCCCGGCATCAGGGTGGCGGGGTCGATAATATGATGGTAGCGCACCCCATCCACGGTATAGTACCGTTGATAACTGCCGCTGGTCACCAAGCTTTTTCCCTTCAGGTGGAGATAGGCAATATAGGGCTTCTCCTCCTTTTCGGTATCGGGATTCTCAACGGCTACCGCCCAAGGCTCCCCATCGGGGCGGCTGCCGATACACCGCACATTGCCTCCCACATTCAACAGATAGCCGGTAACACCCTTCTCTTCCAGATGGCGGGCCACCTGCTCGGTGGCATAGCCCTTGGCGATGGCGCCCACATCCAGCTTCATTTCAGGGTCGGCCAGATAGACGGTGGAGGCCTCCTTATCCAAGATCATCTTCTCGATATCGGTATGGGCTGCCGCCTCCTGCAACGCCTCCATGGGCGGCAAAGCGGCAGAGGAGGGATCGCTGATGCCGGCGGTGCGATACTGATGCCAAATAGACAATACACTGCCCATGGCTACATTCATTTTTCCCTCGGTGGCTACATACAGCTCCTTAGCATAGGTCAAAAGCCCCATGATTTTAGGGTCCACCTGCAGAGTCTGATGCGCTCCGTCTTTCAGATCGTTGACGGAACAAAGATTCGTGATCCCCTCATAGCGATGGTAGATATCATAAAGCTGATGATATTCCTTTAAAAGAGCGGTAATCTCTTCAAAGATCCCATCGAACGCCTCTTTGCTTTCGGCATAGCCCACCACGGTGGTGGCGGTATCGAAAAAATCGAAGGAATAATTGGTATATTTCGTTTGGGTCTTACAGCCGCTGACGCCCAACAGCAAGGAGACGGCCAGCAGAAAGGCAAGAATCCGTTTCATAAACATACTCCCAACAGAAAAAAGGGAGATGTATCCAACATCTCCGCTTTTCTCATTTCATAAAAATTCTTATGCTACGGTAGCAGCCTTCACAGCGGCGGCAACCATATCAGAGATCGCCATGGTGCAGCCGGCAGTCTGAACAGACTCCACGCCATAACCATTGACCGCCAAAGCAGCAATCTCGGTAGCGGTCTTGCCAACCAAAGCGGCATCAAAAGCAGCGGCCTGCTCATTCCACTCTTTGACAACACCGTCGCCATTCAGATCCTTACCGTAAGCAGCCATGCCATAATCGGCGCCCTTATCCTTCTTGGAAACCAAGGTGGCGGCGGTATCGGTGGTGGCAGAGCCGGTGGTATCGAAGGTGAAGGTCACCTGCATTACATCGGTAGCGGAAACAACCACTTTGCCATCCTTTACAACAGCGGCAGTGAAGTTGGAGTTGATCTCGGCAGAGCCGGCCTTCTCCTCGGTAGCATCCGTTACATCCTCGGTGGTAACAACGCCCAGCTTCAGGGTGTCTGCAGCGGTGGCGGCAGAATCAGCGGCATTGGCAACGGCCTTCTCCAAAGCCTTTACATAATCGGCAACTGCCATGGTACAACCGGCGGTCTGCACCTCGGTATTGGCATAGCCGTTTACAACCATAGCTTTTACTTCATCGATGGTCTTGCCTTCCACAGCGGAAGCAAAGATGGCGATCTGCTCATTCCACTCTTTCACAACTCCATCGCCGTTCAGATCCTTACCGTAAGCAGCCATGCCATAATCGGCACCCTTTTCGCCCTTGGTCTTGAACTCGGTGTTGGCAACGGCCTTACCCTCGGCGGTGTAGGCGACGGTGCTCTGAGCGGTGTCGATCACAGCCTTTACGATCTTGCCCTCAGCATCCAGCAATACAGCGGCGCCGGTAGCATTGATCTCGCCGGAACCATTGGTATCGCCATCAGCAGAGGTAACCTTGCCGTAAGCGGCCTCCACGCCAAAACCAAACTTCAGAGTAGCGGCGGGCTTTTCCCCGCAGCTTGCCAGAGAAACCAGCATCAGGATTGCCAGGACTGCGCATAATACTCTTTTCATGTGTTTATTCTCCTTAAAAAAATTATAGACTTCCATTCGCATTATGACATATACAACGCCATTCGTCAATAGGGTTCTCATATTTTCTTTTCCAGCGCTTTTAAAACGAAGGAACCTGCCAAGCCCACCAGTATGCCGGCGGCGGTGCCGGTGAGGGTCAGCACAATCATATAATACCCGATTTCGGCGGTTTCTAACACCAGCATGGCCACAAAAATTTGACCTAAATTATGAAAAACTCCGCCGGTGATGCTGACGCCTACCATGGAGAACCGATTACTCTTTTTCAAAAGCGCCATCACCAAAAGACTCAGTACCGCTCCGGCGAAGCTATAGGCAAGGGTCATCACCGACCCGAAAAGCATGGCCACCGCCGCCAGCCGCACCAAAGAAACGGCGGCCGCTTCCCTCCAGGAAAAGCGATAGAGCAAAAATAGAATCATAATATTGGGCAAGCCCATCTTGATCCCCGGTACCGCCGCCCAAAGGGGGGGCAACAGTGCCTCCACATAGGAGAGGATCAGGGTCACGGCGGTGCATAGCCCCAAAAAGGCGATTTTTTTGGTTTTTTGATTCATGGTCACACCACCAGATCCGGCGCATCGGAGGGTTCCGCCGCCACGATTTTCACCACCAGCTTATGGGGCAGGCAAACAATGGTCTCCCCCGCCTTGGATACTGCCTTATGCTCCACACAGATCTGATCGGGGCAGGTGGCCTCCTTCATGCGGGCCTTGCCATCGCCGATGGCCAGCACATTGGTAACGGTCTCGCCCTCTAAAATAGGGATTTCCAGATCCTCTTGAAGAGCATAGCGGCCAATTTCTTCCCCATCCTGCAGGAGCAGGGCATAAGCCCCCTCCTTGCGGGTGAGAGTATAGCCCAAGGCGAACACCGCCACCAGCACCAAAATGCCCAGCAACAGCAACAGATCATTGCGATACTTTTTTAATTTCATAAGGTAACCAAGCAATGAGTGGGACAGCCTTCCACGCAAGCCCCACAGCCGGTGCATTTTGCATAATCGATCACCGCCAGATTATTCACCACGGTGATGGCCCCATGGGGGCAATTCTTTTCACACTTTTTGCAGGCAATACAAGCATGGGTACAGACCTTGCGGGCCACAGCGCCCTTATCCTCATTGCTGCAAAGGTTGGCAACGGCGGAAACCTGCGGAATCAGGGAGATAATGCCCTTGGGGCAGGTTTTGACGCAAAGACCGCAGCCGATACAGGTGCGACGGTCGATGCGGGCAATGCCATCCTTCATGCAAATGGCGCTGACGGGGCAAGCCTCGGCGCAATCGCCGCAGCCCAAGCACCCAAAGCGGCAGGCATCGGGGCCGCCATATACCATAGAGGCGGCACGGCAGGTGGAAATGCCATCATAAAGAGCCTTTTTGGAGGTAGCCTCACAAGTGCCGTTGCAATGTACCACAGCCACCTGCTCCACCACATCCTCGGCCTCTACGCCCAAGATGGCGGAAATGGCGGCGGCGGTATCATCGGCGCCGGGGATGCAAAGATTGGTCTTGACCCCGCCCCCGGCAAGGGCCTTGGCATAATCATCACAGCCGGCATAGCCGCAGGCGCCGCAGTTGACGCCGGGGAGGCAGGCACGGATCTCTACCGCCCGCTGATCCTCCTCCACCCGAAGGAAATGAGAGGCCAGCACCAGCAGCACGGCAGCAATCAGCCCGATGGCGGCCACCACCAATAATGCAATTAAAATTTCATTCATGGTTTGGTCCTCACTTTAACAGATTTTCAACAATTCCGGCAAAACCGAAGAAGGCCAGCGACACAAAGGAAGCGGCAATCAAGGTTACCGGCAAGCCCCGCAGATATTGGGGGATCTTGGTTTCATCAATGCGGGAACGTACCCCGGAGAACAATACCATAGCCAACAAGAAGCCCACACCACAGCCCAAGGAGCTGACTATGGACTGCAAGAAGTCATAGCCGTCGGTAATATTATTAATGGTCACGCCCAGCACCGCACAGTTGGTGGTAATAAGGGGCAGGTACACGCCCAGGCTCTTATGGAGCGCAGGGATAAACTTTTTGAGTACGATTTCGGTGAACTGCACCAAAGCGGCGATCACCAAAATGAAGATGATGGTCTGCATATATTCCAGACCGGTGGTTTCCAGAATGAATTTCTGGATGGGCCAGGTCACGGCGGTGGCAACCAGCATCACGAAGATCACGGCGATGCCCATACCGGTGGCCTGATTCAGCTTCTTGGAAACGCCCAAGAAGGGGCAGATGCCCAAAAATTGGCTAAGCACATAGTTATTGACCAGAATGCTTCCCATCAGGATGCTAAGCAACAATTTTGCATTTTCCATATCAGTTGCCCTCCTTTACGCAAGAGGTACAGCTCCCCGCCGAGGGACAGCCCTCACAGCCGAAGGATTTCTTCTTGGGCGCACGGCCATGGGTCAGGGCGGTGACCAAAAAGATCAAAAGACCATAGACCAAAAGACCGCCGGGGGCTTGGGTCAGAATGCCGATGGTATGATCCTTCATAAAGGGAATGGCGATTCCGGCAAAGGAGCCGGCGCCAAACACTTCACGAACGGTGGCCATCATCAGCAGAGCCAAGGTGAAGCCAAGACCCATGCCCACACCGTCCAGAGCGGAGCGGGCCACGGAATTTTTGGAAGCAAACATCTCGGCACGACCCAAAATGATGCAGTTAACGGTGATCAGCGCCAGATACACGCCCAGCAGCTCATAAAGCTCCGGCAGATAGGCGTGCATAAACATCTGCACGATGGTCACAAAGCCTGCAATAATGACAATATAGCAAGGAATGCGAACGGTATCGGGAATCACCTTTCGCAAAAGAGAGATCACCACATTGGAGCAGATCAGCACCGCCATGGCCGCAAGGCCCATGGCAAAAGCGCCGATGACCGTTTGGGTGGTGGCCAAGGTGGGGCAGGTGCCCAGCACCAGCACAAACACGGGGTTTTCAAGGAGCAGGCCCTTGAACAGAACCGACAAATTACTGTTGTTTTTCATCTTAAGCCACTCCTTCCATGATTTTTACCGTTTCGAAGATCCGACCTACCGCCGTTTTATAACCATTGGTGGTAAGGGTGGCACCGCTGATGCCGTCGATCTCTTTATAATCGGATTCGTCTTTTCCGTTAAACTGGGTATAGAATTCCGGCTCGGCACACTGAGAACCAAAACCATCGGTCTCCTTTTGAGAGAGGGTCTCGCAGGCAATGATCTTGCCGGCGGGGGTGACCGATGCCCGCAACACAATGGGTTCGCCGGAGGGATTATAATAACGATCGCCATTGATGCCAAAGCCATTGGCCTTGATCTCCACCACATAATTACCGCTCTGGGTTTTATCCACTCTCACAACAGAGGAATGGAGCTCATAAGCCGAAAGATCCACCGCCTGAAGCTTGGAGGCGGAAACGGCGGCAGCGGCGGCACTGACATTGGCTTTTACCGCCTCATCCTCTGTTCCGCTCACATGGCCGGAAGTCTCCACCCCGATAAAGGCTTCGCCCACAACAAAGACCATGCCGCTTTGATTATTGGCCAGATAAACGGCGCTGACCCCGGCCAGCTCCTCCACCATAAACCAAGGAGTGAACTCTCCCTGTGCCCCGGGCAGAGCGGCAGAAAGATTGTCCTTGAGGATCTCTTCCTCGCTGCGAAGATCCACCGAGCCACCGCCTAAGATCACGGCGGCATTCAAGGCATCCTTCACCGCATTGCGGTAGCCCTCGGTGGTTTTGGTCATGGAAGCGACGGTGTCCACCGTATCAATATCCTGCAGAGTTTTTCCGATGGTCTTTTCTCCATAGGTTTTTTCTGCACCCAAGGTCTCGCCGCTGGCAAGACAGGTGGCACCGGTAACGGTGCCGGAGGCGTCCACGCCGCACATAATCACCATATTGGGATTAAAGCCGGTGGTCACCAGCTTCACCACATAACCGCCGGCGCTTTCTTTATAAACCTCTGTAACGGTAGTGGGCAGCTCATAGCTGCTCAGATCCACCAATTCAAAATCTTTGCCCTCGGGCATGACCACCAGCAACGCCTCATTGGCGGCGGCGGATTCATTTTTTTGGATCACCGGAGCCGTCAGCACATTGGTGGCGGCAAGCGAGAGGGCTACCACCGCACAGATGGCGGTGAGCACGATAATACTCTTTAAATACTGTTTCATGCTTTTTTCCCTCCAAATACCTTCCGGCGGGTCCAGCCCTCAATATAAGGATTGAGGATATTCATCAGCAAAATCGCAAAGGAAACCCCTTCGGGATAATTGCCCCAGAAACGGATCAGCACGGTGATGATACCGGCGCCCACGCCGAAAATCAATTTGCCGGCGGGGGTGGGAGGAGAGGTCACATAATCGGTGGCCATAAAAATGGCGCCGATGAAGAGACCGCCGGAGAGGATGTAGGCCAAAGCGACCAAGGGATCTCCCTCTACCGCCAAGGTCAAGAGAAAGACGGTGCCGATATAGATCACCGGCAGATGCCAGGTGATGACCTTGCGCACCAAAAGGTACACAAAGCCCAAAAGCAACGCCAAAGCGCTGACTTCACCGATGCTTCCTCCTACATTGCCCAAGAAAAGATCCATCAGCGAGAGGGTTTTGCCTTCTGCCAATTCCACCAAGGGAGTAGCCTCAGAGACGGCATCCACAGGGAAAGCCGCCTTGGCCATGGTGCCAAAGGCCACCAGCATAAACACACGGGCGGTGATGGCGGGATTGACCACATTACAGCCGATGCCGCCAAAGAAGCATTTCACGATCACAATGGCAAAGACCGAGCCCACAACACCCTGCCAAATGGGCAGATTGGCGGGCAGGTTCAAGGCCAACAGCAGACCGGTGACCACGGCGCTCAGGTCGCCCACCGTCTGCTCCTTTTTAATAATAAGGTTGAACAGGTACTCGCTGAGCACGGCAGCCGCCACACAGGCAACCACCACCGCCAGCGCCGACCACCCAAAGATCACCACGCCCGCAATGGTCGTGGGCAAAAGGGCGATGATCACATCCAGCATGATATTTTGGGTTGTCCGAGCGGAGCGGATATGGGGAGAGACTGAAAGATGCAGTTTTTCCATTACTTCTTCTCCTCCTCTTTCTTTGCGGCACGGTATTCCCGCAGAGCCGCTTTGGCCAGTTTATTATATTGCACCAAGGGGCGCTTGGCAGGGCAAACATAGGAGCAACAGCCGCATTCCATGCAGGCATCGGCTCCTGCCTTTACCATTCCTTCATAATCCTTTTCCCGATAGGCCTTCTCAATGGCGCCGGGGTCAATGCCGAAGGGGCAATGATTATCGCAGGCGCCGCAATGGATGCAGGCCGTCTCCTTAGCGGGAGCCGCTTCTTTTTCGGTGAAGGCCAGAATGGCGTTGGTATTCTTCATGACCGGTGCACTGAGCTCCGGCACCGCAATGCCCATCATGGGGCCGCCATAGAGCACCTTGCCCGGCTCTGCTTTAAAGCCGCCGCAGAAGGCAAACACCTCTTCCATGGCCGTGCCGATGGGAACGATGACATTCTTCGGCTCCTTCACAGCACCCCCATCCACGGTGATGCACTTTTCCACCAAGGGCATGCCGGTTTTCAGATACGTGCCGATGGAGGCAAGGGTGGTGCAGTTGCAAACAATGCAACCCACATCCAAGGGCAGCTTGCCCACAGGGATCACCTTGCCGGTGGTATGATAGACCAGCACCTTCTCGCCGCCCTGAGGATATACCGCCGGCAGGGTCTTTACCTCAACGCAAGGATCCTCTGCCGCCAGCGCCTTCATGCGGGCAATGGCTTCTTTTTTATTATTCTCAATGCCGATGATCACCTTTTTGATGCCCAGATATTGCTCCAGCGCCTTTAAGGCCTCGGCCATATCCTCGGCACGCTCCACCATGGTGAGGCTATCGCTGGTGATATAGGGCTCGCACTCGGCACCGTTAATGATCAGCTCCTCCACCTTTTCGGGGTCTACTTTAAATTTCACATAGGTGGGAAAGCCGGCGCCGCCTAAGCCCACAATGCCGCTTTGGCGAATGGCCTCCACCAAGGACTCCTGATCGGTGACTGCCGGAGGGGCCATGGCAGGATCAAGAGTCTGGGCGCCATCGGACTCAATGACGATGGAGGGCAAAACCTGCCCATTGCTTTGCAGCTGATCCACAATTCCTTTCACGGTGCCCGAAACACTGGCATGAACGCAAGAGGAGATGACTCCTTTTTGCTCCGCAATCAGGGTGCCCACATCCACATGATCCCCCACCTTCACCACCGGCTCCGAGGGGGCGCCGATATGCATCCCCATAGGGATGGTGACGGTGGCAGGAACGGGCATCCGCACAGCGGACATATTTGCGGTATTTTTTCTGTGGGGCAGGTGAACCCCATGAAGAGAAAATGCCATATTAAAACCTACCTTTCAAAAATCAACTTTGATCTTAGTGTTCACAGTTTTCCATTTTATAATATATATTTTTTTATTTCATCTGTCAATATGAACCCCATGGTTCTCATGGGATTTTTTTCTTTTTAAGCCTATTATAAGATTAGCGAATTCTGATTTCCGAATCTTGACGAGGGGAAAAATCTTTTTTATAATGATAAATAGTAAATTAAGGAAAGGAAGCAATCCTATGGATCAAAAATATGATGCACTGTTTACCCCTTGGAAGATCGGCAATGTGGAGATTAAAAACCGCATTGTTCTTTGCCCCATGGGCGGCACCTCTTTATTTGGCTGGTTTGAGCTGACCGGCTGTAAATTCGATCAAGAGGCCGCCAAATTCTTTTTGGAGCGAGCCAAAAATAATGTGGGTCTGATCATCCCCGGCATTGCCCCCCTGCGGGATACCTTTTGGGGCAAATGGCTGTGGCAAAACCCCAAAATGTTTGAGGATCTTAAGGTCTTTATGGAAGAGATCCATAAAACCGGCGCCAAGCTTTTTATTCAGCTGACCGCCGGCATGGGTCGCTCCTGGGCTATCACCGAGCTGGTGGCGCCTCTGCATAAAAACAAGGTGACTCGTGCCCTCATCAAACCTATTATCGACACCAACCATGAATTGGCCAGCCCCTCTCCCCTGCCCTCCCGCTGGGATCCGGAGATCACCACTCCGGCGCTGACGGTGGAGCAGATCCATGAGCTTATCGAGGCCTTTGCCAAAACCGCCAAGCTTTGCAAGGATGCAGGAGTGGATGGCGTGGAGGTACACGCTGTGCATGAGGGCTATCTGCTGGATCAGTTTGCCATGGAATGGACCAACAAGCGCACCGACCAATACGGCGGCTCCTTTGAAAACCGCTATCGCTTCCCGGTGGAGGTGGTGCAGGCCATCAAAAAGGCTTGCGGTGAGGATTTCCCCGTATCCGTTCGCTATTCGGTGGAGTCCAAGGTAAAGGATTTCCGCTATGGCGCTCTGCCCGGAGAGGATTATACCGAAATGGGCCGCAGCATGGAGGAATCGGAGAAGGCCGCCAAGTACCTGCAGGATGCCGGCTATGATATGCTCAATGCCGACAATGGCACCTATGACTCTTGGTACTGGGCTCATCCCCCCATGTATATGCCCCAAAACTGCAATCTGGAGAGCGTGGCTCATATTAAAAAATTTGTGGACATTCCGGTGGTTTGCGCCGGCCGCATGGAGCCGGAGGTAGGGGCTCAAGCCATTGCCGAAGGCAAGATCGACGGTCTGGGCGTTGCCCGCCAATTCTTGGCGGATCCTGAGTGGATCACCAAGATGATCGAGGAGCGGCTGGAGGATATCCGCCCCTGCATTTGTTGCCATGCAGGCTGCTTTAATTTCTCCTCCTCCAAGGGTCATGCCAATACTCAGGATCTTACCGATACCATGGGTCTTGCCCGCTGTGCCCTGAACCCCGAGACCATGCAATCTAAAAAATATCATATTACCCCCGCCAAAAAGCAAAAGAAGATCGCTATTATCGGCGGCGGCATCGGCGGCATGGAGGCCGCTTTGGTCTGCGCCAAGCGGGGACATTCGGTCACCCTCTATGAAAAGACCGGCGAGCTGGGCGGCGTGTTTATTGCGGCGGCGGCTCCCTCCTTTAAGGAAAAGGATCGGGATCTGATCACTTGGTACAAGCGGGAGCTGACCAAGTATCCCATTGAGGTGAAGCTGAACACCGAAATTAAAGACACCGCCTCTTTGGAGGCTGATGAAATCATCGTTGCCACCGGTGCGGTGCCCAATCGCATCCCCGTTGCCGGCGCTGAAAAGGCCACCGAGGCCATCGACTTCCTCTTGGGCAAAAAAGAGGTGGGAGATCGGGTGACCATCATCGGCGGCGGGCTTACCGGCTGTGAGATTGCTTATGAACTGTATCTGCAGGGCAAAAAGCCCACCATTGTGGAGATGCAGGACGATCTGATTACCACCAAGGGCGTCTGCCTTGCCAATACCAGCTACTTAAGAGATTTCTTTAAGACCAATCAGGTGCCGGTGCATCTGGAGACCCGCCTGCAGGCCATTGAGGATGGCTTTGTCACCGTTGCCGACAAAGAGGGCAACTCCTTCTCTATTGAAGGGGACGATGTGATCCTCTCGGTAGGCTACACCCCTGCGCCGCTCACCAAAAAGGGCGTTCATGTTTTGGGCGATGCCTATAAGGTGGGCAACCTGCGCACGGTGATCTGGCAGGCATGGGATATTGCAATGAAACTGTAAGGAGAAAAATCGATGTATTTAACCGACGAACAACAAGCCCTATTAAACGGCTCCCAAGGAGAAACCATGGCCAAGGTAATGAAAACCTTGGTGATGTATGGCGATGCCTTCGGCGCTGAAAAGCTGGTGCCGGTCACCGGCCAGTACAACCATTTGGTGACCTCCTTCGGTCTGAAGATGATCGGGCCGGTTTATGACCTGATGGATCAGTTGATCGAGGCCGGTGCGGTATCGCAGCAGAAATTTTCCATGGACCCCCGTCCCTTGGATAAAAATGTGCCCGCCAACCCCATTATGAACCTGATCTTCAACAAGTTTATGTATTCCAAACAAGACTTTTATGAAGAACAGCTCAAAAAGCTGGGTCTGATGAATGAGGATGCCTTTACCTGCGCTTCTTACTTGGAGCAGGTGGGCAACCTGCCCAAAAAGGGCGATATCTTAAGCTGGGCGGAATCCTCGGCGGTGGCCTATGTCAACTCGGTATTGGGCGCTCGCTGTAACCGCAACTCCGGCATTATGGATATTATGGGCTCGGTGGCAGGCTATGTGCCTTATTTCGGTCTTTTGACCGATGAGGGTCGAAAAGCCACCTGGGTCATTCGAGTGGAGACCACCAAAAAGCCTGAAGCGCAGCTTTTGGGCTCTGCCATCGGCATGAAGGTGATGGAGGATGTTCCTTATGTCATCGGGCTGGATAAATGGCTGGGCAATGAGCTGACCGAGGAGGCCTGCTCCTACTTAAAGGATTTCGGTGCCGCCACCGCTTCCAACGGTGCTGTGGGGCTGTATCACATTGCCAACCTGACCCCCGAGGCGGTGGAATTGGGCGAGAGCCTCATTGCCGAGGGTGCTAAGGAATATGTCATCACCGATGAAGAGCTGCAGCGGGTGTATGATGAATATCCCATTATGTGGAAAAACAAGGATGCCAAGCCCAAGCTCTGCTTTATGGGTTGCCCCCATATGAGCCTGCAGCAGCTCAAGGACTGGACCGATAAGGTGGAGGCCGGACTGAAAGAGGCCGGCAATAAAAAGGTGCTGATCCCCACCGTCTTTACCGCCGCACCCGGCGTTATTGAGGAGTTTAATAAGACGCCCTATGCCCCTCGGCTGAAGGCCACCGGCGTTATCGTTTCCTATATCTGCCCCTTGATGTATATGAACAACCCCTTGGCAGGCAAGATGCCGGTGATCACCTCCTCCAATAAGCTCCGCACCTATACCACCGCCCGCTATTATACCGACGAGGAGATCCTCGTTCAGATCACGAAAGGAGGCAAATAAGCCATGAAGACTTTTAAAGGACGGGTGGTTGCCCCCGGCAAGGTAACCGCCGAAGCGCTGGTGACCCATGGGGGTCTCAATACCTTAGCCTCCTTCCAGAAGGCCCTGCAATTTGGCGATAAAGAGGCCACCTGCGGCGATCAGAATAACCCCGATCTCTATGGCAAGCAGATGAGAGGAAAGGCCCTTTGCCTGCCTCAGACCATCGGCTCCACCACCGGCGGCATGGTGCTTTATTGCGCCTGCGCCATGAAGCGTCAGCCGGCTTGCATGCTCTTTGCCAACCATATCGATTCTCTGGCCGCCGCCGGCTCCATTTTGGCCGATGTGTGGCTGGATGATGTGTCCATGCCGGTCATCGACTGCTTGGGCGATGAATTCTTAAACTATGTGCAGGATGGCATGACCGTCACCGTGGAGGAAGACGGAACCGTCACCGTAGACGATCTTTAATGCAAAAGAGGCTTTGCCTCATTTGCAGCGCCCCGCCTTCGGTGGGGCATATCGCATCTGAGCATTTGCGAAGATATATCGAATTTGCAAGGCAAATATATCGCAACACACCCCGAAGCAACCGCTTCGGGGTGTGTTATTTCTCGTATCGGAAAAATATCAACGGCTTTTGTGTATTTTTTGGATTTTATTTTTCCGATAAAAGTCTCAACAGCGCTGTGCCGTCCAGCAGACCCTGCCAATAGAAATACTCCGTTTCCTGCACCCGAAGGCTTCCGAAAACCGTTTCGGCTTGATCCACCAATCCCACCTTTTGCAACGCCTCTAAGAACTCTCCATACGCTTGCTCACACACCGTCCATTCCAGATCCTTTTTCTGCGCCTGTACCGATAATCGGGCCGCCCGCTCATACAACGCCTCTTTTAATACTTCTCTTAAATTTTCCATGCATAACACCCCTTTTAAACAAATCAAATTTGTATTTTACTCTATTATACAAATTTTATTTGTATATGTCAATACAAGTTAGATTTGTATGATATTCTTTTCTTATAGAAGAAAGGAGTGCTCCTATGAATTACCGAATTAAAGATCTTCGAGAAGATCACGACCTGTTTCAAAAGGACATGGCAAAGATTCTTCGGACTACGCAACAACAATACAGTAACATCGAAAGCGAAAAATCAGATATCAGCGGTGAAAAGCTGATTCTCTTAGCAAGGCATTTCAATGTTTCTGCTGATTACATTTTAGGGCTCATCGACGAGCCGAAGCCCTTAAAATAAGGAGGATTTTTTATGAAAACCAAACTCTCCGGTCGGTTTTGGGCGGCCCTTGCCATCTTCAGCCTGATGGGTCAGGTGGCATGGGTGGTAGAGAATATGTATTTCAATGTGTTTATCTACAATATTTTCAACGCCTCTGCCGCCGACATTTCCCATATGGTGGCCGCCTCCTCGGTCGCCGCCACTCTGACCACCGTTTTGGTGGGGGCCCTTTCCGATCGATTGGGCAAGCGCAAAATTTTTATTTCGGCAGGGTATATTCTTTGGGGTCTTTCCATTTTGAGCTTTACCCTTTTGCGCATTGATCTCATCTCTGCCCTCTTCCCCATGGCAGCCTCTGCGGCGGCGGTGGGGGTGACCTTGGTGATTATTCTCGATTGCGTGATGACCTTCTTTGGCTCCTCTGCCAATGATGCCGCCTTTAACGCTTGGCTTACCGATTCTACCGACAGTACCAACCGTGGCGCCGCCGAGGGCATTAATTCCATGATGCCCTTAGTGGCCATTTTGGTGGTCTTTGGCGGATTTATGTTCTTTGATCTTAAAAAGATCGAAAGCTGGACGGTGATCTTCTCGGTCATCGGCGGACTGACTCTGCTTTTTGGTATTTTGGGTCTCTTTTTGATTAAAGAACCCCACATTCAGCCGGTAAAAGAGCCTTATTTTAAAACGGTCTTTTATGGCTTCCGCCCCTCCACCGTGAAAGCCAATCCCACCCTTTATGTGACCCTTTTGGCCTTTATTGTGTTCAACATTTCCATTCAGATCTTCATGCCCTATCTGATCCTCTATTATACCGAAGGGCTGAAGATGGCCAATTATGTGCTGATCATGGCGCCGGCCATTATTCTGGCGGCAGTCTTTACCGCCTTTTGGGGCAAGGCCTATGATCAAAAGGGATTTCGCTTCTCAGGGCTTTGGTCGGTAGGCTTACTGATGGCCGGCTATCTGCTCTTATTCTTTTTCCGTTCCACCCCCTTGGTCTTTTTGGGCTCTCTTTTGATGATGGCCGGCTACCTTTCGGGGATGGCGGTCTTTGGTGCGGCGGTGCGGGATCATACCCCCGCCGGCAAATCGGGCATGCTGCAAGGGGTGCGGATCTTTGCTCAGGTGTTTGTGCCGGGAATTGTAGGTCCCTTTATCGGCAAGCAGATCCTTGCCAATGCCCAAACGGTGGTGGGAAGCGACGGCACCACCTCCTTTATCCCCAATGAAAACATCTTTTTAGGCGCTCTTATTGCCATTTTGGTGATCCTTCCCTTCTTTTGGTGGATTCGCAAGACCATTCCCACCCGTACCGTGAAGCTGACCACCCCCTTTGAAGAAAAGATGGAAGAAATCCCCTTCTCCGATTATCCCCGCCCGCAAATGAAGCGGGATTCTTACCTTTGCCTCAACGGTCGCTGGACCTTTGCGGTGCAGACTCCTCAAGAAGCAGAAGAATTTGAGGGGATCACCGTTCCCTTCCCGCCGGAGAGCCGCCTTTCCGGCGTGGAGCGGATCACCGAAAAAGGCGACCTTTTGCTCTATTCCCGCACCTTTTCTCTGCCCGCAGGCTTTCAAAAAGAGCGGGTACTGCTCCATTTCGGAGCGGTGGATCAAGAGGCCAATGTATTCTTAAACGGTAAGCAGATTGGCTTCCATAGCGGCGGCTATCTGCCCTTTACCTTTGATATTACCGAAGCGTTGCAGGAGGGGGAAAATCTTCTGCAGGTAGAGGTCACCGACCCCTTGAATTTAGAACTGCCCTACGGTAAGCAACGCACCAAGCGGGGCGGCATGTGGTATACCAAAATCAGCGGTATTTGGCAAACGGTGTGGCTGGAGAGCGTTCCCGCCGATTATCTCGCCTCCCTGAAGGTCACCACCACGCTGACGGATTTCACCGTTGAAGCCGCCGGAGAAAATATTTTACTCTTTGGCGAAAAGGAGATTCCTTTTACTGATTGTATAACCGTTCCGGTGGAGGAGCCCCATCTTTGGACGCCGGAGGATCCTTATCTTTATGAATTCTCGGTGGTACACGGCGAAGATCGAGTGGATTCCTATTTCGGTCTGCGCACCGTTGGGGTGACCCAAGTAAAGGGCAAGGCACTGCTGACTCTGAATGACCGCCCCTATTTCTTCCACGGTCTTTTGGATCAAGGCTACTTCCCCGATGGCATTTTCCTCCCCGCCACCCCCGAGGGCTTCCGAAACGATATTCTCAAAATGAAAGAGTGTGGCTTTAATATGCTCCGCAAGCATATTAAATTAGAGCCGGAGCTGTTCTATTATTATTGCGACAAATACGGCATGATCGTCTTTCAGGATTTCATTAATTCGGGGCGGTATGACTTTTTCATCGATACCGCTATCCCCACCGTTTGGCTGCGGCGGGGCATCACCCATCGGGCAACCCCTGCCCGCAAGGAGCAATTCCTGCTTCAAAGCAAGGGGATTCAAGAGTCCCTTTATAATCACCCCTCGGTGGTATACTATACCATCTTCAATGAGGGCTGGGGGCAGTTTGAAGCCGATGAATGCTATACCTATTTTAAAGAGCAGGATCCCACCCGCATCTACGATACCACCTCCGGCTGGTTTAAAGAGACTCGCTCCGATGTGGAAAGCGACCATATCTATTTCAAGCCCATAAAGCTCAAAGCCGTGCCGGAAAAACCCATGGTTCTTTCGGAATTTGGCGGCTATTCCTGCAAGGTACAGAATCATTCCTTTAATCTGGATGAGAATACCGGCTACCATTTCTTCACCGAAGAGCCAAAGGAATTGGAAACGGCTTTTTGCGCCCTCTATCGGCGGGAGATTCTTCCTGCCATTGAGGACGGACTCTCTGCCGCCGTGTATACCCAGGTCAGCGATGTGGAGGATGAGACCAACGGTCTTTATACCTATGATCGCCAAGTGCTGAAGGTCACCCCCGATGCCATGCAGGGCTTGGCCCAAGAACTCTTCGACACCTTTGAAAAAACACATAACTAAAAAACGGCGGGATAAAATCCCGCCGTTTTTTCATACTATGAATATGTGTACTGCAATTTGTTTCAACAATTTATTCGGTCGAACGCTGGATCACCATGAGGGCTATGGGGAGCAGGTGGCGATTCTCCCTCGCTTGGGGCGGTTCCCCTTTAAGGCCATGCCGCCCATGGAGCCCCATCTGGCCATCATGGGCATGGCCACCATGGTCAAGGGGGTGCCCCTCTTTTATGATGGCATGAATGAGCGGGGGCTTTTTATGGCAGGCTTGCTTTTTGCCGGCAATGCCGTGTATCTGCCCCATAAAAAGGAGCGCTATAACCTTGCCCCTTATGAGCTGATTCCTTGGATTTTGGGGCAATGCCCCGATCTGAAGGCGGCCAAGGCGCTGCTTTTGCGGGTCAACCTTTTAGATCAGCCCTTTTCCTCAGAATATCCCCTCTCTCCCCTTCATTGGATCGTTGCCGACTCCTCGGGCGCACTGACCCTGGAGCCCACTGCCGAGGGGCTTAGAATCTATGAAAACCCCCTTGGGATTCTAACCAACAATCCGCCCTTTGATTATCAGATGACCCATCTGACCGATTATCTGAATCTAACCTCTGCCTACCCCGCCGATCGCTTTACCTGCCAAGAGCTTCTTGCCCCTTATAGCCGAGGGATGGGCGCCATAGGCCTGCCGGGGGATTGGTCCTCTGCCTCCCGCTTTGTGCGGGCGGCCTTTATGAAAAGCCATGCCCCCGCCGCCCCTTCTCTTGCCGATTATTTTCACCTTTTGGATGGAGTGGCGGTGCCCCAAGGGGTGGCCCTCTCCAAAGAGGGCTCTCCCATCATCACCCGCTACTCCTGCTGCTGCGATTCCCAAAAGGGGCTCTATTGCTATGCCACCTATCAAAACCGCAATCTCTCCGCCGTTTCCTTTTCTCAAGTGGACTTGGATTCTGCCGAACCCATGGCCTTTGCCTTAGATCGCAGAGAGAGCATCTGCTTTCAAAAAAATGCTTGACAAAAAACACCGCTTATAGTAGAATGGTTAAGCGTTGTGGAGGCATAGCTCAGCTGGTTAGAGTACTTGCTTGACATGCAAGGGGTCACTGGTTCAATTCCAGTTGTCTCCACCAAAAAAGAACGAAGCGAATGCTTCGTTCTTTTTTTATCCATTGCGAAAGCAATGGCATATCATCAGCCGTTAGGCTGGATATCATCAAAGGCGGCACACCGCCTTTGTATTTCATCACACCAAAGGTGTGTATCAAAAACTCTTTCGCAATGATGATATGCAATTCCTTGCGGAATTGATGATATACAATGCTTCGCATTGATTTATCGCCGCTTTTATGTTAGAATACATTAACGGTCGGTTATGATATGAAGAAAATTGCAGTTTTTCTCTTGTGTTTAATACTGATTTTTGGACTTTCCGCTTGTAACCTAAATGAAAATACAAGTTTAAATGTAAATCACGAGGTAAATAATATGGAATTATTAGAGTATTTGAAGAGTAATATTTCAATTAATAAATCGTTGGACGAAATCATAAATGTATTCGAAGAAATGTGTAAAACCCCTATTGAAGAAGACCTTTTATTAAGCGAGTATGGTGTTTATGATTTTACGGGGAAAGATTTGTTTTACTATGACTTAGTAAGACAATATCCTGATGGGGAAGATGAATATTTTCAGCTACGAGTAAGTATAATGTTCTCTCCTGATGAAGAAAATCGTTTTTTACAAGATACTTTGTGGAGCGATGATTCTGACGAAAATTTTTTTGATTATATAAAAAAATCAGATGGTTATGCGTACGCAAAAGTACATGAATTTAAGTCTATTGATATAAGAATTGACCAAACCTAATGTTATTGTAGAATATCCTCGGTTTTCAGGCACATTTTATTGGTGGACATATGAAGGAAGGGAGGAGTTTTGCAATGTTTGAAAAAAACTATATTTTAATCAAAATTGAAGGGGATTATGCGTATTTGCGGGATGAGAGCGGGCAATGCTCCGAAGATCTCTTTATTGCCATGGCCTTGCTCCCCGAGGGCTGTGATATCGGCACCCGCCTGCATTATGAAAACTTTACCTATGAAATCCTATGAGAACCGCTTAGCGGTTCTCTTTTTTTGCCCGCAATACAATTTATTTGTATCAACCCCTCCCACAATTGTAATCCGTCAATACAATTCATTTGTATTGCCCCCCTCCCTTTCATGTCTTCGATACAATTCATTTGTATCGAAAACCTCCGTTTGCGGCCACCAATACAAATGAATTGTATTACCGCCGCTCTGTTGCGCATTTAAATACAAATGAATTGCATTGACGTCAGCGTTGAGGAAAGAGGGTCTTAACATCGCCGCCCGTTCATAAACTTTTTTGAGGTGATCTCATTGAATTTATGGAACGTGATCCAAACCTGGGCGGTGCTGGGGGTTTTATTCGTAAACGGCTGGACCGATGCTCCCAACGCCATTGCCTCCGCCATCGGAAGCGGCGCCTTTTCCATGAAAAAAGGGGTATGGCTGGCCACCCTTATGAACCTTTTAGGGGGCATTGCCGCCCTAAGCATGGGTCAGCAGGTGGCCAGAACCATGGGGGCTTTGGGCAATTTTCCTGCCGACACCCGAGGGACGGTGGCCGTTTCCGCCTGCCTTTTGGCGGTGGTGGTTTGGGCGGTGGCGGCATGGGTCTTTGGCATCCCCACCAGCGAAAGCCATGGGCTGATGGCGGCGCTGATGGGCGGCGCCTTGGCGCTGAATGCAGGCGGAATCTCCACGGTGGCCCTTTTAAAGGTTTTGGTGGGACTGGTTTTTTCGGTGGTCTTTGGCTTTTTGGGAGGCTGGGCCATCTCCGCCTACTTTCAAAAGCGCACCCCCTCCCCTGCCTTTTGGAAAAAGGGGCAACGGGTGGCCGCCGCCTTTATGGCCTTTGCCCACGGTCTTCAGGACACCCCCAAATTTGCCGCCCTTTTGGTGGTGAGCGGCGAGGCCATCCCTTCTGCCACCATGGTTCTTTGCAGTGCCGTTATGGGGATGGGTACTCTCTGCGGCGGTGGGCGGATCATTCGAAAGGTGGGCAATGAGCTGGTGCAGCTTTCCCCCAAAGAGGGCTTTGCCGCCGATCTGGCGGGAGCGGCCAGCCTTTTGCTCTCCACCCTGCAGGGGCTTCCCGTCAGTACCACTCATGCCAAGACCTGCGCCATGATGGGCGCCGCCTTGGGGCACCCTCAAGGAAAAGTGGACGGCGCCATCGCCCGCTCCATGGCGCTTGCATGGCTGCTGACCTTTCCCGCCTGCGGGCTTTTGGCCTTTTTCTTTACAAAACTCTTTTTGCTTCTTCCTTTTTTCGGCTGAGTGTGGTATACTGTTTAATGCGTGGAGAGTCGAGCCTGCCACGCATTAAAGCAGAAGGAGTTTTTTATGAACACACCGAATCATATGCTCTATCCCCCTACTGTTTATATTTTCGATCGGGAATATCAGATCATGGTTCCCTTTGATGTGCCCACCCTCTTTTGGGTAAAGGTGGGTGAGGAGACCTATTATGATCAATTTGCCGGCGTAATGAAAACCGATTGCAAGGTGCATCGGGTGTACGTGCCCCAAGAAAAGCTGGATGCCGCCGGCGGTTATACCGTTTGCTACCGCCATATGCCGGAGCGGCCGCCCTATGATCCTCCTTCGGAGGATACGGTGGAGATTCCCTACACCTTCCGCCCCATCCCTTCGGGCACCGCTCGGTTTTATCATCTTTCCGATGTGCATGATTGCATCGATCTGGCCATTGAGGCGGCAGGACATATGCCTCAATACGACGGCCTTATTTTAAACGGCGACATTCCCAATCATAGCGGCGAGCGGGAATATCTTTTAGAGATGCTGCGCCTTTCCGGCACCTTGGGCAAGGGCGAGATGCCCTCCATCTTCACCCGAGGAAACCACGATACCCGAGGCTTCTACGGGGAGCATTTCGGGGAATACTGCCCCCATCGGGAGGGTCGCACCTATTATACCTTCCGCTTGGGCGACATTTGGGGCATCTGCCTGGATTGCGGCGAGGATAAGGACGATTCTTATGAAGCCTACGGCCATACCTCCTGCTACCATCCCTTCCGCTTGGCGCAAACGGAATTTATCAAAGAGGTGATCGCCCGAGCCGACGAGGAATACAACGCCCCCGGCGTACAGCATAAATTTGTGGTCTGCCACGCCCCCTTCAGCCATGTTTCTCCCCCGCCCTTTGACATTGAGCAGGAGCTCTATACCGAGTGGTGCCAACTGATCGGGGAGCATATTCAGCCGGAGCTCTTTATTGCGGGGCACACCCATAAGGTGGGTCTGTTTGAAAAGGGCGGCGAGCTGGATCAATTGGGTCAGTTCTGCCCCATCATTGTGGGCGGTAAGCCCTTGAAAAAAGCCTCTTTGGCGCTGGCGGGAACCGCCTATACCATCTCGGAAAACGAAATCCATGCGGTGATCAATGAAGCCGACGGTACCATTTTAGGCGACTATACCTTAAAGGTAGGCGACCAAAAATGAAAGTGGCCATCATCGGCTCTCGGGGTCTTTCGGTAGAGGATTTTTCTCCCTATCTGCCCAAAGAGGTTACCGAGATCGTCTCCGGCGGCGCCCGGGGCATCGACCAATGCGCCCGCCGCTACGCCCAAGCCCACGGACTGAAGCTGACGGAATTTTTGCCCGATTATGAGCAATTCGGCAGAGGAGCGCCTCTTAGGCGAAACCTAACCATTATCGACTATGCCGATCAGGTGCTGGCCTTTTGGGACGGGGAGTCCCGAGGCACCCGCTTTGTGATTGAAAACTGCAAAAAGCAGGGCAAGCCCCTGCGGGTCTTTAAAGTAAAATAAAATGACGCCCTTTGTGGCACCTTCCTTAAGGAAGGTGCCACAACTATATTCGTGCTTCGCCCGAACGATATAACATTCGTTGCGATATGCGGTAAACCGCACGATATACGGCTTGCGCCGTGCGAAAGAGCACGAATATAATATCGCAAAAGCCAAAGGCTTTTATATCGCTTTCTTTTTCAAAAGAAAATATCGCTGTGAGACCCGTCTCACAATATCGCCCGATTCATTTTGGATGTATAATTTAAAAGTATGGAACCCACTATGACACTTTCAATTTGAAAGTGTCAATTTTTATGTAAAAAGAAAGAAGGGAGAGCACTTCTTTACAGAGTGTCCCCCTTTCTTTTAGAAGGGAACAAAATCCTTCAATTCGATAATATGACAGCCAGCCTTTTTGGCATCATTCACCGACACATAGATGGTATCTCCCACCACGCTGAGGTTTTCCGGCTCATAGCCCTTGCCCATAAAATCGATTTTGGTAACAAAATTGCCCTCCCAATCGTAAACATAAATATAACTGGGCAGGTGGTAAAGATGGAAGATAAAATCCTTAGTACAAGCCACCGTCTGCCGCACAAATTCATTGCTTTCCGAAAGGGTTTTATGGATCTGACCGGTGGCAAAAAAGTCGCTGTCCAGTTCCCGAAAGGTGGGATAGCCGGAGCTGATACCGATGCAATAGCGATCATTGGCGGCATCATAGTCCATGCCGAAGATCTGATCGTCGATGGTATGGGTGCCCAGCACCTCTAAAGTATCGGGATCCATAAAGGTCAGCTTGCGCCAGTTGGGCTTATTATGAACCAAAATCAAGCGGTTGTGCTTGGAATCGTAGGTAATATCATTGCAATGGTTTAAAGGGAGGATCTCCGATTGCTTTACCACCTCATCCTTGGCAAGGTCGAATTTAACGATGGTTACCTTGTTTTCTTCTTGGTTGCTTTCATCATGCCGCCACACAAAGGCTTGATAATAGAATTCCCCGTCGGTCCAACCTCCTTGCCCCCAGCTATGAAAGTCCAACTCGGGGGTGGGGATCAGGTGAGTGGCCTCCTCTGAAAAAGCGGTTAAGGAATGAGAGGACTCCAGCTCCGATTTTAATTTTTCATAAAGGGCTTCCCCTTCTGCCACCGAATCGGCTTGGGCAATTTCTTCCTTTCCCTTGGGCGCACACCCGCCCACCGATGTTAATAAAAGCACCGTGATCAGTGCCCAGAAGAGTTTTCTCATTTATTGCAACTCCTTTGCTATGCAGATCAGCCGATCCATCTTCTCATTGCTAAAACCCTTCACGGCATCCAATAATTCATCCTCTTTAGCCGAAGTCTCCGGCTCAAATTGCAAAAAATCGGAGGGCAAGATGTCCAGATACTCGCAAATGGCAAAAAACTGAGTCATGGAGGGATAGGCGTATTCTGCTTCAATATTATAAATATAGCTGTCTGCCATCCGCAGGTCTTGGCTCATTTGTTTTTGAGTGACGCCTTTTTCAAGCCGCAATTGTTTTAACCGTTTGCTGAAGATCTTTGCCGCCATATCAGCACCTCCTTTTTTCTTCATTATACACCGCCGCCCCCAAAAACGCAATCCTCCGACACAAATCATTTGTATTAAAGAGCAGAGTTTTGTTTTGATCGACACAATTCATTTGTATTAAGAACAAAGCTTTGCTTTGATCGATACAATTCATTTGTATTAAAGAGCGGAATTTTGTTTTGATCGATACAATTCATTTGTATTGGCGACCAGCGCTTTGGATTAGGTAATGCCCTTTGTTTGCATGGAGGCGATAATGTGTATGTTAAATATGTTGAGGAGGGTAAAAAAACAGCGCAAGGGGTAAGAGTCGTACAGTAAGGGACAGTACAACAAAATACGAAAACACCCATAGTTTTTTAAAAAACTATGGGTGTTTTTAATATTTCCTTTCTTTGTTAGTCAAGTCGTGCTATAATATAACGAACCGATAAATAAGAATTTGACGAGGTAAAATATGAACATTGAATATAAAGACATTCATAATTTTGAGCAAGAAGATTTAGAAAGACTGTTTTTATCTGTTGAATGGTCGTCGGGACATTTTCCCGATAAGCTTGTGGTTGCAATGAAAAATTTTAATACGGTTTACTCTGCTTGGGATAGGAGTAAACTTGTTGGAATGGTATGTGTTATGGATGATGGAATAATGAATGCATGTTCATTATCTTCTTGTTGATCCTGATTATCACGGCAAAACGATCGGAAGAACTCTTGTAAGTATGGTAAAAGAAAAGTATAAAGATTATATGCGTATTGTAGTTGTCGCTTATGATGATGAGTTACAGTTTTACGAAGCGTGTGGCTTTGAAAAAAGCAAAGATGCTTCGCCAATGTTTACAACATCGCTATGGACATAAATCAGCAAATTCCAATTTATCGAATAGATGATATTTGTTTAGAAAAGGGTTTTAGGTTCTCCTAAAGATTGGGAAATGTGCCGTACATTTTCCCTGCTTGTTACGGTATGAGACATAATTAAAAGCTGTGTAGAAAATTTCTACACAGCTTTTTTACTGTCCTCAAAATAAAATACTTTTTAATAGTGCTATTGTGAGACAAGTCTCACAGTGATATTTTTGATAAATCAAAAGTAATATTAAAACCTAATGGTTTTAGTGATATTTTATTCGCCTATAAAACTCGCAAAGCGAATAACACTCGGCTTTTAGCCGAATATAACTGCGAAGCAATATAACTCGCCGCAAGGCGAATAAAACTGGCGTTGTATCCTTACGGGTACAACGCCTATCCTCACGCTGTTTTTTAATCACGATATTGATGCTAATAGCGGGAATCATCCGCTTAAGAGTCCAAGCGAAGAGTCTTTACAACGCCGGAGAATCGGGGTTTTGATGCTGGTAGCGGGAGTAATCCACCTGCGTATCCACCCGCACCTTACACACCACGCCGTAGTGGTCGGAAAGGTAGCCGTTTTTCACAAACTCTTCGCCCTCATCATAGCCATATTGCTTATAAATAACACTCCAATAATCCACCGCCATATGGGGATCGGGCTTGGCAAAAATATGGTCGATCTGGCGAAGATCCCCAAAGGGCTCCACATCGGGCTCGCCCTCGGCCCACTCATCCTGCACTTTGCCGTTTTTATCGTAGCGGGAATGAACGGTTCCGGTATCGCCCTCTACTTGAGCCAGACCATCGGCCTGCATATTAAGGGCCATATCCTTCAGGTCGATAATGCGATCCCATTCCAGCATAGAATCATATTCAAAGCTCTTATAGCGGATGTTGAAATCGCCTGCCACAAAGGCATAGGTGCCCTTCTTCAATTTATCAAAGGCGTTCATAAACTGCTCCATCGCCCGAATATGGAAGGTCTCGGTAACGGCAAAATGGGCAGAATAGGCATAAAGCTCCACGCCGGTGGCCTTGTCCTTTAACCGCACCCAAGTGGTGATACGGGCATATTCCTCAGTGGCACCATAGCCGATGGAGGGAATATGGGGAGTCTCGCTGAGCCAGAAATGGCCGCTGTCTACCAAAGTAAATCTTGAGGTCTTATACAGCACCGGCACCGACTGATCGTCCACAATGCTGTCGTCATTATTGGGGCCTCGATTTTTCCACACAATATCATAGACCTGATCAAAATAAGGATCGGTGGTCAAGAGATTCACATGCCCGCTCATGCCCTCTTGGGTCATGATCACATCGGGCTCCCACTCCCGCACCTGACTCTTTAAGCGGCGGAACCGATGCCACAGGTTATGGTCGCCGCTCCCCCGCTCCGCCTTTTCCCCTCGCTGAGTGCCGGAGGTGCGCAGGTTCTGGGTCAGGATGGTTATGGCAACGCCGCTATTTTCCTTGGTGATGGGAGGAAGGTCTTCCTCTCCCTCATTGGGATCGGCAGGCGTTTCCTCTTTGGGATCCTCTTCCTTTGGATCCTCGTCTTTGGGATCCTCGTCTTTGGGATTCTCCTCTTTGGGTTCGTCCTCCTTCGGATCCTCGTCCTTGGGATCCTCCTCTTTGGGATCCTCGTCCTTAGGATCGTCCTTTTCGTCCTCAGGATCTTTATCGTCTTTCGGATCGGTGCTCTCATCGCCCTCCACAATGGAATCGGCAACGCCGAAATCTTCCTCCTCGGCGCCCTTACAGCCGCTGAGCATCCCTAAGGAAAGAACGGCGATCAGCAAGAAGCATAGCCAACGCTTCATCGTCATAGCTTTTCTCCTTTTTATTTTCGCTGAAATTGATAGGCAGAATAATCATCTCCCTCTAAAACCACCTTAGCAACCACGCCATAGTGATCGGAGATATGCCCCAATTCCACCCCCGCCTCGGGGGCTTCATAGCGATTGTAATCCACGCCGTAATAGGTGACCCCTAAGCGGGGGTTATGGCGAGCAAAAAAGTGGTCTCTTTGCTGGCCGTGACCGGCATTTTCATCGATCTCCAAGGTTTGCCATGCCCGATTGGAGGTGCCGTTCAAGCCTCCTAAGGTGCAAAGTCCTGCCTCAGCCATATTGCAGGCAATATCCTGCAGATCCATCATCTCGTCCCAGCAGATACACTCATGGTACCGCTGATCTTTGTAAAGAATATTAATGTCTCCGCCCACAATGGCATAGGTCCCTTCAGGAGAAGCGGCAAATAACTGGGCAAACTGCTTCATGGATTTCACATGAGTCAGCCCGCCGGCATCTACATGGGCATTATAGCAGGTAAAGACCTGCTTGGTTTTTCGATCCTGCAGGGTGGCCCAGGTAACGATCCGCCCATAAGGCCCTCTTGCCTCATAGGAGACCGCCGCCTGATGGGGGGTATCGCAAAGCCAGAAATGGCCGCTTTCCAAAAGAACAAACTTTTCTTTTTTGAAAAAGAGGGGGCAACATTGATTGCCGCCGATCACCCCTTCGGGGCCCCGCCATTTCCAAAGCATCTCATACTGCCGGGTAAAATAAGGATCTTCTTCAAAAAAACCGATCCAACCCAGTTGTGCCTCTTGGCTGAGGATCACGTCGGGGTCCCACCGCTGCACCATCGCCTTGAAGCGACGGGAGCGACGATACAAATTGCTGATGGAATTTTTGCGTTCATCCCGCAGGCCGATCTGAGAGCCGCTGGTTCTTAAATTTTGAGTAAGGATCGTCAGTTCTGTTTTCATAAAAATCATCTTTCGGCGGCGCCGGGCTTACCGTCATATTCTACTTGATAGCGGGAATAATCCACCTCGGTATCGATCCGCACTTTACAGACCAAACCGTAATGGTCGGAAATATAGCCTTTTCCCACATCGTTGTCCGGGTCTTCATAGATGGTGTAATCATGGCTCCAATGATCCACCGCCATATGGGGATTGAGCTTCGCAAAAATATGGTCCAATTGCCGCTGTCTGCCGGGATTGGGATCCGCTATAAACTCCGTGTCCAACTTTTCATAATCTGCCTTGCCACGAAGAGACCCGTTGGACGAGCCGACCGTGGCAAGTCCGTCCTTCTGCATATTAAAAGCCATATCCTGCAGATCAATTTGTTTGGTAAAATCTACGGCGCCGTCGTAATACACATCCCGATAGCCGAAGTTAAAATCGCCGCCGATGAAGGCATAGGCATCTTTGCCCAAATCCTCAAAAATATCCAGTAACTGATTCATGGATTTATACGCCACAACGTCATTGCCGGCATCCATATGAATGGTATAAGCATAAAAGGTCGATCCGGTCTTTTTATCCCGCAACTGAGTCCACGTGCACACACGGTAATGGCTACCCTCGTCCTCGGCAGTATACCCATAGGTAGGCGTAGAGCTTTTTGGAGTGGGGCTAAACCAAAAGTGCCCCTTATTCAATAAGGTAAACCTACTTTTTTTATACATTACCGGCGGTCCTTCTTCCACAATATCACCGGGCTTGCGGAGAATATAAACCGAATCGTAGGTTTGGGAAAAATAAGGATCGGTCGCAAAAAAATTATGCCAACCGAGAGTGCCTTCCTGAGCCAGTATTACATCGGGATCATGGGTCAGCACCATTTTCTTAAAGCGATACTTGCGGTGATACAGGTTTTGGCGGCCGCCGCCACGCTCCTCCTTCAGTCCCTTTTGGGTGCCGCTGGTTTGCAAGTTTTGCATCAAAAAGGTAATGGCAGTGCCGCTTTCCTCCTTGGTGATGGGAGGAAGATCTTCCTCTCCCTCATCGGGATCGGCAGGTGTTTCCTCTTTGGGATCCTCTTCCTTTGGATCCTCGTCTTTGGGATCCTCGTCTTTGGGATTCTCCTCTTTGGGTTCGTCCTCCTTGGGATCCTCCTCTTTGGGATCCTCCTTGGGTGTGTCGTCCTTGGGATTGTCCTTTTCGTTCTCGGGATCTTTATCCTCCTTCGGCTCGGTGCTCTCATCGCCCTCCACAATGGAGTCGGCAACGCCGAAATCTTCCTCCTCAGCGCCCTTGCAGCCGCTGAGACTTGTAAGACACAGCACCAAAACTAAAAACAAACAAAGCAGTCGATTGAATTTCACGTTATTCTTCCTCCCAACCTAAGATAAATTCTATCGTGAATACGCCGGACCAACTGAAATTGTTGCAACGGATCCGATCTTTTTTATCCAACCCCCGACCGGTGCGGGAATCATAATTTTCAAAAACGCCTCGCTTTTCTGCATCCACATGGGCGTTATAGCAGGCAAAGACCGGCTTGGTTTTTTGATGCTGCAGGGCGGCCCAGGTGACGATCCGCCCATAAGGGCCTTTGGCCTCATAGGAAACCGCCGCCTGATGGGGGGTATTGCACAGCCAGAAGTGGCCGCTATCCAAAAGGGTGATTTTCTCTTTTTTGAGAGAGAAGGGTCCGTTCCGTTTTCATAAAAATCAGCTTTCTGCGGCGCCGGGCTTACCGTCATATTCTACTTGATAGCGGGAATAATCCACCTCGGTATCGATCCGCACTTTACAGACCAAACCGTAATGGTCGGAAATATAGCCCTTTTCCACCTGATTGGCGGAATCTTCATAATCGGTATAATCAAAGCCCCAGTAATCGACTGCTAAATTAGCGTGATTCTTGGCAAAGATATGGTCCAGCTGCCGCTTACGGCCGGGGTCAGGATCGGGGAACACCCCTTGGAAATAGCCCTCATCCACATCGGCAGTAGCGGGATTATCATCTGCATTATATTTCGTATGAAGAGAACCGTTGGTGCCGCCCAGCTCACAAAGACCGTCGGCATTCATATTGTGGGCCATCTCTTGCAGGTCAGTCTCATAGGCCCAATCCACCGCCATCTTATAATAGTCATCCCGAAAACCAAAGTTAAAGTCGCCGCCGGCAAAGGCATAGGCGTCTTTGCCCAGACGGTCGAAGATGCCGTTGAGCTGCTGCAGGGATTTATAGGCCACCACATCGTTGCCTGCATCAATATGGATGGAATAAGCGTAAAATATCCCGCCGGTCTCTTTATCCTTCAGCTTCACCCAAGAGCAGGGGCGGTAATGGCCTTCCCCGTCTGCCTCGGTATATCCATAGGTGGGCGAGGAGAATTTTGGAGTGTCGCTCCACCAGAAATGTCCCGATTCCAGCGCCGAATATTTGGCGGTCTTATAGAGCACCGGCGTTGCCATCTCCACACCAGATCCGGGCTTACGGTAGGTCCAGACCATGGTATAGGTTTTGGAAAAATAGGGATCGGTCTTAAAAAAGTCCAGCCAGCCGGGGGTGGCTTCTTGGGCCAAGATCACATCGGGATCCTGAGCCTGCACCAGCTTCTTAAAACGGAACTTACGGCGATAGAGATTCAGATCTCCGTTACTCCGCTCTTTGGGATCCAAGCCGGTCTGATTGCCGGCCGTTCTCAGATTCTGCATCAAGAAGGTAATGGCGGTGCCGCTTTCCTCCTTGGTGATGGGAGGAAGGTCTTCCTCTCCCTCATCGGGATCGGTGGGAGTTTCCTCTTTGGGATCCTCTTCTTTCGGATCTTCCTCTTTGGGGTCCTCCTCTTTAGGATCTTCCTCTTTGGGAGTCTCTTCCTTGGGAGTGTCCTCTTTGAGATCCTCCTCTTTGGGTTCATCCTCTTTGAGCGTATCCTCTTGGGGAGATTCTTCCTTAGAAGTATCTTCTTTAGATTCCTCTTTTTCTTCGCTCACAAAGGAATCAGTCACGCCCCGTTCCTCTTCTTGGGTGCCGGCACAGCCGCCCAGCATGGTGATACACAACACTGTAAGTACCAAAAGACAAATCCATTGCCGCTTTTTCATTTCCTCAATCACTCCATCCTAATATCAATTCTATAATGAACACGCCGGACCAACTGAAATTGTTGCAACGGATCCGATCTTTTTTATCCAACCCCCGACCGGTGCGGGAATCATAATTTTCAAAAATGCCTCGCTTTTCTGCATCCACCATGGCAAGAATGTTGCGGCGGATGGTTTCGGCAACGGCAAAGCCATACTTTTTCAGCCCCTTGGCCGCAAACCAGGCCACATTCAGCCAAACCGGCCCCCGCCAGTACTCCAGCTCATAGGCGGGATGATCATAGGCTACCGTTGGCATATGGCCATTAAACTTTTGGGGATCAGCGGCAAGCTCTGCCATCTTTTGCGCCTGCTCCGGAGTTGCGATTTTTGCAAAAAGCGGCATAAAGGAGGCGGGGGTCAGCGCCGTGGAGCTCTCGCCGGTACAGCGATTGGCATCGGCAAAATAAGCCCCGTTCCATAGCTTTTCATGAATGCGGGCACAGAGCGCCTCTTTTTTGGCAAGCCACGAAGCATCCGACTCTCCCAGCTCCTTGGCCATAAAGCCAAGGGCCTCATAGGTCATTACCATAAAGCAGTTGAGATCAATAGGCCATTGATCCCCAATAAAATCATCCCAGCGGACCGAATTGTCCCAGCCCGATTCATAGCGGATATGCCTTTCATAAAGGGGATCGCCTCGGTCGGCGGAATCATAATAGAAAAGCCCTTCATAGCACCGCTTTTGCTCCCAAAAGGCGGCGTTTTTAACAAGCTTGGGATAAACCGCCTTCAAAAAAGTCTCATCCGGCGCCCGCTCATAGACCCTTTGGGCCGCCCATGCAAAGACCGGCGGCTTGGAATAAAGATCCACCACCTGCCCGTTTTCAAAAATCACATCGGGCAGGATGCCATCCGCTCCCTGAAACTGCAAAAAGCCCAAGATCCCCTCTTTGGCAAGAGTGGGATCCCAGCGGGAGATGCCATAGGAATGAAAGGCGGTATCCCAATTCCACACGCCGGGAAAGCGGGGCCGCCCGGGGCTTACCAGACGATAGGGACTCCAAGGATACCCTTCCGGCTCATAAACATTGCCTTGGAGGGTGTCAAAGGCACGCTCTAAAAGTCGCCGCTCCAAAGGCTCAAGATTTGGTTTTATATGTAAAAATTCATCTTTCGACCAGATCAACGGGATCTCACCTCTCTTTTATAATATAAGAACGGCTCCGTTGACACAATGCACTTATCGTGGTAAAATATACACAAATTCACTTTTTAAGGAGAGCCTATGCTTTACCGAGTGCCCTATGATGAGAACCATCCCAAGTGCTACCGCACCACCACAACCCCCTTTTCCAATGAGATTGCGGTGCTGGAGATCGGTCATAATAAAATGCCCCCCGATGCGCATCGGGTGATGAAGCGCAACCGCTATATCCTTCATTATGTAGTAGACGGGCGAGGGGTCTTTATGAATCAGCCCTTTGAAAAAGGGGATGGCTATACGGTGGTACCCAACCATCTGGAGACCATTTGCTCCGATAAAGAAGCCCCTTATGAAAGCTATTGGATCACCTTTCGGGGGAGCCTTGCACCGGAGCTTTTTGCCAAGTGCGGACTGCCGGTGAAAAACGGCGTTTTTTCCTTTTCCCGCTCGGCGGATTGTGCGGCAGTAATCCATCGCTACCTTTACCAAGAGGAAAGCGCCAATGAAGAAGCAGAAGCCTGCCGCCTGCAGGCCTGCCTTTTTGAGGTGTTGGCCATCCATATGGAGGAGCAGGTCAGCCTCTCAAACCCCCACCCTAAGGAGGCTCGGCTGATTGCGGAATTTTTAGAGCGCAACTATCATAAGCCCTTAAAGATCAAAGAGGTGGCCGATCGGTTTTTCCTTTCCCAAAACTATATGTATACCTTATTTAAAAAGGAATACGGCGTTTCCCCTCAAGAATATCTCCTCGCCCTGAAGATTGAAAAGGCCCGCCAGCTTTTGGAGCACAACAACCAAAAGCTTACGGTCAAATCGGTGGCCGCCTCGGTGGGCTTTGAAAATCCCCTTTATTTTACCCGATGCTTTCATCAGCGGGTGGGCAGCTCCCCCAGCGACTATCGCAAGATCATGAAGAAAAAGAGAAACGAGCCGGACCATGAGGCTTAGACTGAAAAGAAAAACCGCCCTTTGGGCGGTTTTTCTTTTTTAATTAAACTGCATGTTATAAAGTTCCGCATAGATGCCGTCTTTAGCCAGCAGTTCTTGATGAGAGCCTTCTTCGGCGATGCCCTCCTCGGTGAGCACCAAGATCCTTCCGGCATTGCGGATGGTGGACAGCCGATGAGCGATCACAAAGGTGGTGCGATCCTTGGCCAGCTTTTCCAAACTTTCCTGCACCACCCGCTCCGATTCATTATCCAAAGCGCTGGTGGCTTCATCAAAGATCAGAATGGGGGGATTTTTCAAAAAGACACGGGCAATGGAAAGCCGCTGCTTCTGCCCGCCGGAGAGCTTGACGCCCCGCTGACCGATATCGCTTTCATACCCATTGGGCAAGGAGAGGATAAATTCATGGGCATTGGCCTTTTTGGCGGCCTCCACCACCTCCTCATCGGTGGCATCGGGGCGGCCGTAGCGGATATTCTCCATGACCGTTCCGGCAAAGAGGTACACATCCTGCTGTACCACGCCGATCTGATCCCGCAGGCTTTTGAGGGTGTAGGAGCGGATGTCCTGCCCATCAATGAGAATGGCACCGTCGGTCACCTCATAGAAGCGGGGAATCAGACTGCAAAGGGTGGATTTTCCGGCGCCGGATTCTCCTACCAAGGCCACATACTCCCCTGCCTGCACCTGCAGACTTACCCGGGAGAGCACCGTTTTTTCATGCTCGGGATAATGGAAGGAAACCTCCTCAAATTCTACGGCACCCTCAAAGCGGGGAGCGGGAGCGGCATGGGGCAGATCTCGGATCTCCACCTCCACCTCCACCATCTCCCGAAAACGGGCAAAGGCCGTGGCACCATTTTGGAATTGCTCGGTAAAATTAATCAGCTTTCGCACCGGCTCGGTGAAATTATTGATATACAGCATAAAGGTGATCAGGTCGGTAACCTCCAGCATCTTGCGGGAGATGAGGATAGCCCCCGCCACCAGCACCGCCACGGTGATAAAGGTGGTAAAAGCACCCAGCCCCGAATGGAAGGTGCCCATGGCCTGATAGGCATTTTTCTTACTGGCCAAGAGGGCATCATTGACCCCTTTGAACTTTTTGCCCTCCACCTCTTCATTGGCAAAGGATTTGACCACCCGAATGCCCGAAAGGTTATCCTCCACCCCTGCATTGAATTCGGCGGTGCGGATACGATTTTGCTTAAAGGCGGTTTTCATCTTCCGATTGCAGGCGCCGGCATAAAGGATCATCAGCGGTAGGATCAATAAGGCCACCAGCCCCAGCTTCCAACTGACGCTCATCATAATGATCAGCGAGCCGATCAGCTTAATGGCAGAGATGAAAAGATCCTCGGGGCCATGGTGGGCCAGCTCGGCAATATCAAAAAGGTCATTGCCGATGCGGCTCATCAAAGCGCCCACCTTTTGATTATCATAAAAACTGAAAGAAAGACGCTGGTAATGATGAAACAGCTCGTCCCGCATATCGTATTCCATGCGGGCGCCCATGATATGACCGTAATAGGCGGTAAAATAGGTGCAAAAGGCCTCAAAGCCGATGAGCGCCACCATGCCGGCGGCGTAAAGAAGGATCATCCGAAGGGCTTCATCGGCCGGACGGTTAACAAAATCGCCGGTGATCCTTCGCACCATCAGCGGCAATACCAAGGTGACGGCGGCGCCCAGCACCGCAAACACCATATCCCACCAAAAGAGCTTTTGATGGGGCTTATAATAACGGATAAACTTTTTGATCATCGTTTCAGTTCCCTCACTCGCTGTTGATAATCGGGGAGAAAGGTCTCCACGATCCGATAAAATTCCTTGGAATGGTCCCGCCGCAGCAGGTGGGCCAGCTCATGGACCACCACCGCCTCCCTTGCCCGCTCACTGTTCTCCATCAGATACAAAGAAAAGCAAAGACCGCCCTTGGGAGAGCAACTGCCATGGCGGGTTTTGGCGGATGTGATCTTCACCCCACTGGGCGACACCCCCATCAAAGCGGCAAATTCCGCCACCTTTGGGGGAAAATATGCGTTTGCCTCTGCCCGCAAGATGGAAAGCTCCTCTTGGGAATAGACCTTGGGCGGGCGATAGGCGGCCAGACGCTTTTTCAGCCAATCCTCATGGTCGGCCACAAACCGCTCAATTTCTTTTTGGGAGCACCAAAAAGGGGCACGCACCTCCGGCTCTCCTTGGCGATTGATGCAAAGGCTTAAGGTTTTTCGATTGCTTTTTATAATTTTCATAGAAATATTTTAGCACTCCTTCTTGAATATGGCAAGCAACTATGCTAAAATATCCGGCGGAAAGGAGGAATTTGCCATGGTTTTTGCGGTTTCGGTAGGGATCATCACCTGCTTGGGATTGATTTTGCTGGTGTTCATAAAGCCCACCATCACCCTGCGGGAAGAACAGATCAGTATTTATTGGATCCCGCCCTTTTTGGGAGCGCTCCTGCTGATTTTGGGCGGTTCTCTCTCGTTGCGGGAAGTCTGGCAGAATTTAACCGCCCCCGGCGCCATGAATCCCCTGCAGATTCTGATCCTCTTTTTTTCCATGACCCTTTTATCGGTCTTTTTGGATTGGGCCGGCTTTTTCCGCTATCTGGCAGAAGCCATGCTGACTCGGGCAAAAAGCAGTCAGAAAACCCTCTTTATTATCCTCTATCTGACCGTTTCCGTTTTGACCGTCTTTACCTCCAACGACATTATCGTTCTGACCTTTACCCCCTTTATCTGCTATTTCACCCGCCACGCCAAGGTGGATCCCTTTCCCTATCTCTTTTGTGAATTTATTGCGGCCAATACCTGGAGCATGATCTTTGTGATCGGCAATCCCACCAACATCTATCTGGCCAGCGGAGCAAGCATCGGCTTCTTCCCCTATTTAAAAGTTATGGCCTTGCCCACCCTTTTGGCAGGAGCGGGCTCCTTTTTGGCTCTTTGGCTGCTGTTTGGCAAAAAACTGCGCCAACCTCTTACCCAAAGCTTCACCCCTTCGGTGCGGTTGGATCGCCCCTTGGTGCTTTTGGGGGTCGTTCATTTGGGACTTTGCATTTTGCTGATGGTCTTTTCCTCTTTTTGGGATCTGCCTATGTGGCTGATCTCCTTGGTTGCCGTTCTCAGCCTCTTTTTTACCGCCACCCTCTATCTTTTGATAAAGCATCGTTCCCTTTCGATGCTTCTCGAAGTGCTCAGGCGAGCCCCCTTTGAGATGGCACCCTTTGTGCTCTCCATGTTTGTTTTGGTGCTGGGTCTGGAAAAATATGGCGTTACCGCCGCCATTGCAGAACTCTTGCGGCCTCTGCCCCCCATTCCCGCCTATGGAATCTCCTCGTTTTTGGCGGCCAATTTCATGAATAATATTCCCATGAGCGTGCTCTATTCCGGCATTACTGCCGCCATCAGCGGCGGGCAACAAATAGCGGCTCTCTATGCCGCCGTGGTCGGGTCCAATTTAGGGGCATTCTTTACCCCCATCGGAGCGTTGGCCGGCATGATGTGGATGCAGCTTTTAAAAACCCAAAATTTGAAGCTTTCCTTCGGGCGGTTTACCCTTTATGGCGCCGCCTGCGCCCTTCCCGCTCTGGCGCTGGCGCTTTTGGGACTTTGGATGTCAACCCTTTAAATTTCGGTTGACATCTTTTTTCTTTCTTATATAATGAAAACTATGAAAGATGAATTTTTAAAAATACTATATGACCGAGGGTACTCTCATGCCCATTATCTGCCGGAGGTGGATTCCACCAATCGGGCACTGCGCACCATGGCAGAGGAACAAGCCCCTCAGGGAACGGTGGTCTTTGCCAAAAAGCAGACCGCCGGCTACGGGCGCTTCGGCCGCCCCTTTTTCTCCCCCGAAGGGAGCGGGCTCTATTTTTCCCTGCTGCTGCGCCCCCAAGAGGAATTTGACCCTGCCAAGGTGACCATTACCGCCGCCGTGGCGGTGGCAGAGGCGGTGGAGCAGGTTTTGGGGCTTTCCCTTTCGGTAAAATGGGTCAATGACCTTTATTTCAACGGCAAAAAGGTGGCGGGCATCCTTGCCCAAGGCGCCACCGACGAGAGCGGCCGCCTTGCCTATTGCATTTTGGGCATCGGGCTGAATGTCTATCAGCCGACCCAAGGCTTCGGCGCTCTTTCCGCCATTGCCGATGCTTTATTGGAGGAAGCGCCTCAAGAAACGGTGCTTGCCACCTTGGGCGCCACCATTTTAGATCGGTTTTTTGCCCTTTATCAAAAAGATTTTTCCGCTTGCCTTCCTCTCTATCGCTCCCGCCTGTTCCTTTTGGGAAAAGGAGTGACGGTGGTGCAGGGAGAGACCCGCTTTCAAGGGCAGGTGGCCGGGGTGGATGATCTCGGTGCTCTCTTGGTCGAGACCGCTCGGGGGCTCCAAGCCTTCGGCTCCGGGGAGATCGCCCTGGAGGATTATCGATGAAAGTCCATCACCTGACTGCCATTTCCCTCTCGGCAGCGCTGATGGCGGTGCTTTCTCAATTTACCCTTCCTATTCAAGGAATCCCCCTTTCCTTTCAGGTTTTCGGTGTCGTTCTTTGCGGCTGTCTTTTGGGACGCAAAAAAGCAATGGTCGCCATCGGCATTTGGCTTTTGCTGGGGGCGATGGGCGCACCGGTCTTTTCCTCTTTGCAAGGGGGATTGCACCATCTGATGGGCTATACGGGCGGCTTTTTATGGGGATTTTTACTGCTGGCAGGCTTTTGCCGCAAAGACAGCGTGGTGTTTCCCTTTTTGGGAGTGCTCCTTTGCCATTTGGCGGGGGTGCTTCAATGGATGCTTCTTTCCGGAAATTCCTTTTGGGTTTGCTTGCTTTACGGCTCCCTTCTCTATCTGCCCAAAGATTTCTTTCTTGCCTTCGGGGCAATCAAGCTTTCCAAAAAAATCAAAAGAAACGGAGATTTTCTATGATCGGTATTATCGGAGCAATGGAGGCGGAAACCGCCGCTATTAAAAAAGAGCTGACCTCCCCTTGCGAGGAGCGGATCAGCGGCATTCGCTTTATCAAGGGCTTTTGGCAGGAGCAGGAGGTGGTGGTGGCCACCTGCGGCATCGGCAAGGTGTTTGCCGCTCTTTGCGCCCAGACCATGATCCTGACCTATGCCCCCGATTGCATCATCAACTGCGGCGTAGCAGGCGGGCTCCATCCCTCTTATGGCCTTTTGGATGTGGTGCTGGCCAAGGATGTGGTGCAGCATGATATGGACACTTCGCCCATCGGTGACCCTAAGGGATTGATCTCCGGCATTAATAAAATTGAACTGTCGGCGGACCAGAAGCTGACCGACGCTCTTTGCCAAGCCGCCTTGGGCTTGGGACTTACCGTGCGGCAAGGGCGCATTGCCTCGGGAGATCAGTTTATTGCCGACGAGGGCAAAAAAGAGGCCATTCGCCAAACCTTTTCGGCCGATTGCTGCGAGATGGAGGGGGCGGCCATCGGGCAGGTTTGCTATGTAAACGAGACCCCCTTTGCCATCCTGCGCACCCTTTCCGACGGGGCCGGCAGCGACGCTTCCATGGACTATCCCACCTTCGCCGCCAAAGCCGCCACCCAAAGCATTGATATTTTACGAGCATTTATTCTTGCAAAATCATACAGATTATGATATGATATGCTGCGTACACAGAGTAGAGATTTGTGGGTCACGTGTCCGAAGAACGGGGAGTTGTCTTTGGAACGAAGAAGAAGTCTTCGCCGTGCAGATCTCGCATCCCGCTGGAGGTATTTATGAACATCTTTACCAAAGACTATTGGCGCTCTTCCGCCAAGGAACTGAAAAACATTCGTCATCTGGTGTTTGCCGCCTTGATCTGCGCCATCACCGTTGCGCTGGACGGCATTGCCCGCATCCCCCTCTTTATGGGGCTGGAGATTAAACTGACCTTTTTTATTATCTCCTTCGGCTGTGCCGTTTACGGGCCGGTAACGGGGATGCTGCTGGCGGCGGTGGTGGATACCCTTTGCTTTTTTATTGCCAACACCGGCTATGCCTATTTCCCCGGCTATATGATCACCGAGGTGCTGGTCTCTTTGATCTACGGACTGTTTTTCTATCGGCAAAAAATTACCTTGGGGCGGTTGTTTTTGGCCAAGGTCTGCACCAATTATCTCTGCCATGTGGGGCTCAATGCCCTATGGAGCGCCCTGCTCTACAGTAAGGGATATCTTTTCTACTTGGGAAGCAGCTTGATTAAAAATACGGTGCTTTTGCCCATTGAGGTGGCGATCATGGCGGCCTTTTTCGCCCTGACCATCCCCCCCTTTGCCAAGCTGGGGCTACTGCCCGCTCATAATGAAAAGGATCTGCAAAAATTATTAATTTGGAGAAAAAATGGTTAAACACATGATTATCTGGTCTTTAAAGGAAGACCTTGCCGATAAAGAGGCCATCAAAGCCCAAATCAAGACCCAACTGGAGGGCTTGGTGGGGAAAATCGACGGTCTTTTGGAGATGCACATTCTCACCGAGGGGTTCCCCTGCTCCGCAGGAGACTTGATGATGGATTCCACCTTGGAGAGTAAAGAAGCGCTGGAGGCTTACCAAAGCCATCCCCTTCATCAGGAGATTGCCAACAATACCGTGCGCCCCAATGTCGCCGCTCGGGCCTCCTTTGACTACGAAATATAAAATAGGAGATAAAAGATGAATAAAGTATACGGATTTGATTTAGACGGCACCTTGGTAAACTCCATGCCCACCTATTCCAAGGGCATCTTAAAACTGCTGGACGATCGGGGCATTTCCTACGGCCCTGAGCTGATTGAAATTCTCACTCCCTTGGGCTATACCAAGAGCGCCGAGTATTATCGGGAGCATTATGGGCTGACCGAGTCGGTGGAGGAGCTGGTGCATGAGATAGAAAATAATCTTTTTCCCCTCTATGCCACCGAGGTCATGCTGAAGCCCCAAGTAAAAGAGTTTCTTCTTCATTTAAAAGAGGAGGGGGTTTCCCTCTTTGTGTTGACCGCCTCTCCCCATCCTGCCACCGATCCCTGCTTGAAAAACAACGGCGTTTTTGACCTTTTCTCCCATGTATGGTCGGTGGAGGATTTCAAAATGAGCAAATCCTCTCCGGATCTTTTCTATCATGTGGCCAATGTGCTGGGGGTAAAGCCGGAGGAAATCACCTATTTTGAAGATAACCTCATTGCCATTACCAACTCCACCAAGGCCGGTTATGATACCGTTGCCGTCTACGACAATCAGAAGCCCGAAATCTGGGAAGAAGTGAAAAAGACCGGCAAGCATTATATCGATACCTACAATGACGCCTTTAACCTTTAATAGCAAACAGCCGCACCTAAGTGCGGCTGTTGTTTTTTGAGGGAAGCCAACCATAAATGAGAAGCCCCATGCCGATCAAGATAAGGGCTATTCTCAGCCCCCATGCTTTGGCAATGGCGCTCCAAAAGAGGGCGCCGGCAGGCAGAGCACCGATGGTGACCACGGTATAAAGCCCCATCACGGCGGTGATCTCCTCCTCTTTGGCTTTCTTGGAAAGGCCATAAGAGGCGGTGGCAAAATACCAAAAATCCAAAATGCCATAAAGGAAAATACACACCCCCTGCGCCCAGATGCTACTGAAAAAGGAAAGAGCCAGATTCAGCCCGCCCATCCAAGGAAGAAACACCCCCGGAGCGGGGCTTTTTTTCACCTTCCCTTTGAGCCAAAAGCCCAAAAGGGCCCCCAATCCCAAAAGCCCCATGGCAATACCATAGGAAGCGGTGCCCAGCTCTGCCTGCTTCACCAGTGCCACAAAGGTCACATTATAGTTGACCCCCAAAAAGCAGGTGAGAAAAATCTCCAATAAGGGCTTTATCCACTGCCGCAGGTTGGTTTTGGCAGATTTTTGGGGAGCGGGAAGCTTCAACAGACTTAAAAACAGCAAGGAGGGGGCAAAGGAAAGAGCATTGGCCAAAAAGGCGGCGGAGGCGCCCCATTTGGCATAAAGAAGCCCGCCGATCACCGGCCCCAGCCCTCGGGCAGAATGGGTGATCACCGTCAAAAGAGCGGTGCCCTTGGAAAGGTCTGAAGAAAGCCGCCGAGGGAGGCTTTGATAAATGGGGGTCTGAAAGGCTCGCACCACCCCCCACACCCCGCCAAAGATCAGCAAAAAGGGAAAGGTCAGCCATTCCTTTACCGACGCCCACCATAAAAACACCGAAAGCCCTGCCAGCACTCCCTCGCTCAGCAGCAGCCAGCCCTTTTGCGGGCGGCGATCCAGCCACCGCCCAAAGGGATAAGAAAGCGCCGCCACCGGCAGATAGCAGGCGATCATATAGCAAGCAAGGCTCAAAAGCCCCCCGCCAAAGTCCGCCGCCACCCAAGAAAGGGCCAAGGTCTGCACATAGCCGCCGGTGAGAGAGCACCCTTGGGCGATGAGAAATTTTACAAACATAATAAAAGCCACACTCCTTTTAATAGAGTGTGGCTTGATTTAATTAATCTATTCTGCCGGTCAGCTCGCCTTCCAATTTTAAGGCTTCAAAATTTTGCTGGCGCAGGGCTTCATAGGTGATGATGGCAACGGCATTGGAAAGATTGAGGCTTCGGGCCTCCTCGATCATGGGGATGCGGATGCAGGTATCGGGATGCTGCTTTAAAATCCGCTCGGGGAGCCCTCGGGTTTCCCGCCCGAAAATGAAATACACATCCTCCTCGGTGGCATAAGAAACCTCGCTATAAGTATGCTTGGCCTTGGTGGTGCAAAAATACTTTTTGCCCTTTCCTTCGGTGGCTTGCTGGAATTCCTCATAGCTTTTATGCACCGTCAGGTTCAGAAACTGCCAATAATCCAGCCCCGCCCGACGAACAGCCTTTTCATCAATGGAGAAGCCCAAAGGCTCCACCAAATGCAGGGCACAGCCGGTAGCGGCGCAGGTACGGGAGATATTGCCGGTATTTTGCGGAATTTCCGGCTCGACTAACACAATATGGATCATTTTTATCACGCTCCGCCCCCCATCTTACCATAATAGCCGCTGAAATTCAATCATATATTGAAAAGAAAGCGTCAATAATAGAAGCAAAACCGATGGAAGGGGTACCCACATGGAACGATTTTCGAAACTTGCCGCCCACGCACTGGAGCGAAGCCTGACCTTGGCCGAGGAGCTGGGCCACACTTATCTTGGCACCGAACACCTGCTTTTAGGCCTGCTCAAGGAAACGGAGGGCGTGGCCTCCCGCATGTTGATCTCCAAGGCCATTACCGCCGATAAGGTGAAAAGCGCCATCCGCCGCAATACCGGCACCGGCAGTCCCACCCTCCTCTCCATTAATGATATGACCCCTCGCTTGGAGGGGGTGATCACCAAAGCAGGCTCCATCGCTCATCGCTACGGCTTTTCGGTGGTGGGTACCGATCATCTTTTGATGGCTCTTTGCGAAGCGCCGGAGGCGGCGGCCTATAAACTGCTGGCCGAGCTCAACTGCGAGCCCCGCAAGCTCTCTGCCGCTCTGCAGGAGCGGATGGGACTTTGCGATCTGCCCCTGCAATCGGAGAAGGGGAAACCCTCCCGCTCCGGCAAAAACACCATGAAATATGCCATCAACCTGACCAAAGAGGGGGCTTTGGGTCATATCACCCCCCTCATCGGCCGAGAAAAAGAACTGGAACAGTTGATGGGAGTGCTGATGCGCCGCAATAAAAATAACCCCTGCCTGATCGGCGAACCGGGGGTGGGGAAAACGGTGATTGTGGAGGGGCTTGCCCGCAAAATCCTTTTGGGAGAGGTGCCTGCCGCTCTGCGGGAACTGCAGATCCATATGCTGGATCTGACAGCCATGATCGCCGGCACCAAATATCGGGGCGAATTTGAAGAACGCTTAAAGGCTCTTTTGGATGAGGCGGAAAAAGACCCCAATATGGTGCTTTTTATTGATGAAATGCACATTTTGGTGGGGGCAGGCGCCGCTGAGGGGGCTATTGATGCCGCCAATATTTTAAAGCCTGCCCTTGCCCGAGGAAAAATGAAGGTCATCGGCGCCACCACCTTGGAGGAATACCGCCGCCATATTGAAAAGGACGGTGCCTTGGAGCGACGCTTTGCTCCCATTCATGTAGAGGAACCCTCCGAGGAGGAAACCTTAAAAATCTTAGAGGGAATTCGGGAGGACTTGGAGCAGCACCATGGAGTTTGCTATCCCAAAGAGACCCTTTTGGCCGCCATTCGCCTTTCCAATCGCTATATCGGGGATCGCTTTTTGCCCGATAAAGCCATTGATCTTTTGGATGAGGCCGGCGCCAAGGCGCAGCTACGCTCCTTTACCGGGCAGACCACCCATCAGCGAAGCAAAATTTTGCAAAAGCAGCTGGAGCTGGATCGGATGATCCGAACCCGCCAATTTGCCGCCGCCTTGGAGCTGAAGGAGGAACTGGAACAACTGCAGATTTTAGAGCAGGATGAAAAAGAGCCCCAATGCACCCTTTCGCCCTCGGACATCACCGCCTTGGTGGCGGAAAAAACCGGCATTCCTCTTTCGGAGGGAGAGGAGGCTCCTTATCTGGGGCTGAGCCAACGCCTGAAGGCCTCTCTTTTGGGGCAGGATGCCGCTATTGATAGCCTCTGCTCCGCTCTTTTGCGAAGCCGCACCGGAGTGGCAGATCCTCGGCGTCCCGCCTGCTCCCTGCTTTTTTGCGGGCCGACGGGGGTGGGCAAAACTCAGCTGGCCCGCCTTTTGGCCAAGGAACTTTTCGGCAAGGAGGATGCCCTCATCAAATATGATATGGGAGAGTATATGGAGCCCCATTCCGTCTCCCGTCTCATCGGCTCGCCTCCGGGATATGTGGGTCATGAGCAAGGAGGGGGGCTGGTGCGGCAGGTGCGGAATCACCCTTATTCCATTGTGGTGTTTGATGAGATCGAAAAAGCCCATAAGGATGTGCTTCATGTGCTTTTGAATATTTTGGATGAGGGGCGGCTGACCGACGGTCAAGGGCGAGTGGCCAATTTTCGCAACACCCTCATTATTATGACCTCCAATCTGGGGAGCGCCGCCCTTTTCGAAAAGGCGGTGGGCTTTGGAGAGGAGCAGGGGGGCGATCTGGAAAAAAGCGCTCGACGGGCGGTGGAGAAGGCCTTCTTGCCGGAATTTATCAATCGATTGGATGAAATCATCGTCTTTCACCCCTTGGAGCAGGAGACCTTGGAGCAGGTGGCCATTTTACAGTTGCAGGCTCTTCGGGAGCGACTGGCGGAAAAGGGTGTGGCGGTGGAGTTTCTTCCCGATGTGGCGGCGGCCGTCGCTGCCCAAGGGGCCGATAAACGCTATGGCGCCCGCTCCATTCGCCGCCTGATCGAACATCAGGTGGGAGGCCGCCTTGCCCGTATGCTGGCAGAGGGAACCCTTCCCCCCATGCCCCTGACGGCAGAGCATCTTCTGCCCGATTGTAAAGTTTTCCAAAATCATTGACTTATAAGGTTAAAACCTTTAAAATGAATTTATACTAACAATGAGGTGGACGTATGAAACTGAATTATAAGAGAACGTTCTTAATCGGGCTGGCCTTTATGGCCATCTCCGCCTTTTGGCAGCTCTATGATAATGCGGTGCCCCTGATGCTGGAAAAAACCTTCGGGGTGGGGGCCGATATCAGCGGCTATATTATGGCCGCCGATAACGTGCTGGCGGTGTTCCTGCTGCCCATCTTCGGCGCTCTTTCCGATAGGATCAGTACCCCCTTCGGCAAGCGCAAGCCCTTTATTATCATCGGTTCCTGCCTGGCCGCCGCCATTATGCTTTTGGTGCCGGTGGCCAACAACAGCAAGAATCTGGTGTTCTTTATCATCGTTTTAGGGGTTTTGCTGGTGGTGATGGGCACCTATCGCTCCCCCGCCGTGGCGCTGATGCCGGATGTGACCCCCAAGCCCCTGCGCAGTAAGGGCAATGCGGTGATCAACCTGATGGGCTCCTTGGGTGGCATTATGACTTATCTGATCGTCTTTATTTTGATCAAAGATAAGTCCTTGACCAATTACCCTTATGTATTTGCCATTATCTCTGCCTTTATGGTGGCCTGCGCCATTATTTTGGGGCTGACCATCCATGAGAAAAAGCTGGTGGCGCAAATGCCCCCCGAGCCGGAAGAGGTGACCGAAACCGGCGAAAAGAAAGCCATGCCCAAGGATGTGAAAAAGAGCCTGATCTTTTTGCTGCTGTCGGTTTCTTTATGGTTTATGGCTTATAACGCCGTCAGCACCGCTTATTCCCGCTATGTGGACAGTGTGTGGGACAAAAACCAAAGCGCCGGCGCTTTTATGATGATCATTGCCATGCTGGTGGCCACCGCTGCCTTTTTGCCGGTGGGTCAGCTTTCCTCTAAGCTGGGGCGTAAAAAGGTGATCTTAGGGGGCGTGACCCTTTTGGCCATCGCCTTCGCCTTGGGCTTTGCCTTCCCCCAATATGGACTCCATGCCTATCTGATCATGGCCATTATCGGCATCGGCTGGGCGGCCATCAATGTGAACTCCTATCCCATGGTGGTGGAGATGAGCAAGGGAAGCGATGTGGGCAAATATACCGGCCTTTACTATACCTTCTCCATGTCGGCCCAGATCCTCACCCCCATTTTATCGGGCTATCTCTTTAAATCCTTTGGCTATGAGGCCATGTTCCCCTATGCCCTTGTGTTCTCTGTGCTGGCCTTTATTACCATGCTCTTTGTGAAGCACGGGGACAATCGCCCCGAAGCCAAGGGCTTGGAAATCTTTGATGTTGAGGACTAAACCATGATCGTGATCCTGATCCTTTTGAGCATCCTTTTTGCCCTTTGGCTTTTTATGATCGCCCCCCGCTTCCACACCCCCAAGGGACTAGCGCCCTTGCAAAAGGCTCCCTTTGCCCATCGGGGACTCCATAACATCCGCTTGGGCGTGCCGGAAAATTCCATGAAGGCCTTTTCCCTTGCGGTGGAGGAGGGCTTCGGCATTGAGCTGGATGTGCACCTTTCCAAAGATGGGAAGCTGGTGGTGGAGCATGACGATACCCTCACCCGCACCACCGGCGATCCTCGCCGCATTGAGGATTGCACTTGGGAGGAGCTCAAAGACCTGAAATTAGAAGGAACGGAAGAAACCCTGCCTCTTTTGGAGGAGGTTTTCCGCTTGGTGGACGGCAAAGTGCCCCTGCTGATCGAAATGAAGGCCGTGGGCGGCAACATGAAGCCCCTTGCTGAGGCGGTGGCCGCCGCCTTAAAGGGCTATAACGGCCCTTATTGCGTGGAAAGCTTTGAGCCTCGAGCCCTTTATTGGCTGGGAAAGGCCGACCCCGCCATTATTCGGGGTCAGCTGGCAGGCAATGTGAAAAAGGACGGCGCCAAGGTTTCCTCCCTCATTAATTTTCTTTTGAAAAATCTGCTGGTACACGTGATCTCCCGACCGGATTTTGTGGCCTATAACTATAAGGATCGAAAAAATCTCTCTTTTCGCCTTTGTCGGGGCGTGTATCGCCCGCCCCTCTTTTTCTGGACGGTGAAATCGGCCGACGGGGAAAACATCTCCCGCCAAGCAGGCGCAACTCCCATTTTTGAAAGGCTGGACAAACTGCAATGATCCGATTTAATAACGATTATAACCGAGGCGCTCATCCTGCGGTGTTGAAAGCGCTGACCGAGACCAATTCCCAAAGCTACGGGGGATATGGGAAAGACGAATGGTGCCAAAAAGCCGCCGAAGAACTGCAAAAACACCTGCAAAACCCCCAAGCGCAGGTGCATTTTCTGGTGGGCGGCACGCAGGTGAATTTCACGGTGATCGCTGCGGCTCTGCGCCCCTTTCAGAGCGTGATTTCTGCCGATTCCGGCCATATTCATGTGCATGAGACCGGTGCGGTGGAGCATACCGGCCATAAGATCCATGCCCTGCCCCATGAAAACGGCAAAATTTCAGCCGCTCAAATTCAGGCGGAGGCGGAGCTTTATCGCCAAAGCGGCGTGCAGGAGCATATCACCCAGCCCAAAATGGTTTATCTTTCCTTCCCCACCGAATGGGGAACCCTCTATTCCAAAAAGGAATTGGAGGAGATCTCCGCCGTATGCAAAAAATACGGCCTGTACTTATTTATTGACGGTGCTCGCCTGGGCTATGGTCTGGCGGCTTCCGATATGACCCTTGCGGATCTTGCCCGCCTTGCCGATGCCTTCTATCTGGGCGGTACCAAATGCGGCGCCCTCTTTGGAGAGGCGCTGGTGCTGACCCATCCGGCGCTTCAAGAGGATTTTCGCAGCTGCATCAAGCAAAACGGCGCCATGCTGGCCAAAGGCTGGCTGTTGGGACTGCAATTCTTTGCCTTGCTGAAGGATGGAGTTTATTTTGATTGCACCCGTCGGGCGGTGGACTATGCCCAATTGATCAAGGCCGCCTTTTTAGCCAAGGACATCCCCCTCTTTATCGACAGTCCCACCAATCAGCAGTTTGTGATCCTCACCGAGGAGCAGCAAGCAACGCTGGCCAAAGATTTTACCTTTGAATTCCAAGAGACTCTGCCCGATGGGCGGGCGGTGGTGCGCTTCTGCACCGCTTGGAGCACCGAAGCGGGAGAGGTACAAGCCCTGCTCTCGGCCATCAATTCCCTTTGAAAGGACCCTGGACTTATGGATAAAAAAATCGAATACACCATGCTGCCATGGTGGGATGTGATGTCCGCCGGCTATGCGGTGCCGGTGGTGTTGATCCTCTTGGTGCTTTGGGCAATAACGGCAGGGCTGATGAAGCGCTTTAATTCCTCTATTCGCCGAGGGGTGTTTGCCATTATCGACGGAACGGTCTGGCCGCTGCTTTTGAATACGGTGGTCTTTTTGGTGGCCTTTTGGAATTGGGCCTTCCCCGTTGCCGCCGGCATTTCCCTGATCTTTGAATCGGTGATCCGCAATGAGCTCAAGCGGTCTTTGGAGGATGAGCGAGTGGGGATGCTGGGGATGAATCCCACCATCAAGCTTTTGCGGGGCGAGGCCTATAATGACCTTTCCGTTGAGGAACAGCTGGCCTATAAAGAAAAGGTGCAACCCATCCGATTTACTTGGTGGATCCACCTTTTGGCAACGGTGGTGCTTCCCTTTTTGCTGATGCTGCTTTTGGAGCAACTGGGGCTGGGAAATTATTTGTTTAAGGTTTATTACTATTAAAAAAAGCCAAGTCGAAAGACTTGGCTTTTTCTTATTGGGGTAAGACTCGTTTTAGGATGTTTTCCAAGGGGCGATAAAGGAGCGCCACCAACGCCACATTGGCAAGGCAATGAACCAGATCAAAGGGGATGCCCCCGATGATATAGCCAAAGCCTGCTCCCCATCCGCCGGTCAGAAAATAGGGGATGGAGCAAAGGGTGCCGAAAAAGAGGCCGAAAAGCCCTGCCACCAACGCCCAAAGAAGGGGATGGCTCCATTTCCGAAGGAGCAACACCACCCCCACCAAAAGGGGCCAGACATAAAGGTAATTGATCCACCAGATATGAAATCCATAGATCAGCCCCTCCACCATCACAAATACCGCCACGGCATAGAGGCTTTTAGCACCCATCACAACGGTGGCAAGGATGATCAGCAGGGACACCACCTCAATATTGGGCAAGGAGGCCAAAGCCACCTGCAAAGCGATCATCAAGGCGGCAAATACCGCCAGTGCCGCCAACTCCCGAATCTTAAAAACCGATGGTATAGGTTGCTTCATAATGCTCACCATCGGCAATGGGCTGTTGGTTCATCCCCACATTGAGGGCGGTGCCGTCTTTGGAAATGTTCCACCAGGATTCATCCGCATTCCAATCGGCGGTAATGCCATCGATGGTATTATAAAGACCGTCGGCTGCGTATTCCACCAAGCCCTTTTCCACCAGAGCATCGGCCAGATACTCTGCATCGGTGGCAATTTGATACTCCTTGGAGGAGCCGTCTTTCGCCACCACTTCAAATACAATCGCTTTACTTCCTTCTTGGGGTTTGGCAGAAAAACCGTTCCAAAGGAGCACAGCGACTGTCACCGCCGCAACCAAGAGGGCTGCACCAATGCCAATCAACCATTTTTGCTTCTTTTGCATCTTTTTTCTCCTTATTCTTTTTTTAGAAACCCTTCGGATACGCTTCTTTCATCTTTTAAGGCCCACCTCTCTGCCAAAGGAGGCCCTAAAAAACGGTTATTCATCGTAACAGCAGATCCGACATCCCAAGAGAAGTCTTTCGGCTGATGGCTCAAGCGGTTCCGCTCCCCTTCCCACCCTTTCGGGCAGTGGTTTTTTGAGCAGTTCCTTGCCAAACACGGCGACGGGATCACGGGGGATTCTCACCCCACTTCCTTGTTCTTGGGCGTGTTTCCTTCCCAAGTGTAGCACTCCACCAAAAAAATGTCAAACAGATTGCATAGTTAAAGACAACCCGCTAAACCTTTCAAATAGTGTTTTGCGATATATTGCTTCGCAATACGATATATTTTACTTTGTAAAATGCGATATGTTTACCTGTCGGTAAACGAGATATGATATAAATCCTTTTTGTGCGTTCGACATCCCTTGCCTGCGGCAAGGATGTCGAGAGCATATCGCAAGGCATCGCCTTATATCGCACTATTAGGTATATCGCAAATCCCGTTAGGGATTTATATCGCTGCCAAGTGTCCTTTAGGACTCTTGGCTATTGCATATCTCTTTATAAAATGCTATACTTTTAAAAAAAGGAGCGTGATTCTTTGTGAATAAATTAACCGAGTCTGTTTATCAATTCCGAGATCTGATCATCAACGCCCAAAATTATATCTGGGCGCATCCCGAAACGGGATATCAAGAATGGGAGACCTCGAAATATATGGAGGACGCCTTTCGGGCTTTGGGCTATGAGCTGACCCTTCCCGGCGACATTCCCGGCTTTTATACCGATCTGGACACCGGCCGCCCCGGCCCTCGCCTTTTGATCTTTGGAGAACTGGATTCTCTGATCTGCGCCGAGCATCCCGATGCGGTAAACGATCGGGTTCATTGCTGCGGTCATAGCGCTCAATGCGCCGCCCTTTTGGGCATTGCCGCCGCTTTAAAACAGCCCGGTGCTCTGGATGGGATCTGTGGCAGTATCCGCCTTTGCGCTGTGCCCGCCGAGGAGCTGATCGAGCGGGAATATCGGGATTCTTTAATGGAAAAGGGAATTGTTCGCTACTATGGCGGCAAAACCGAATTTATGTATCGGGGCTATTTTAAAGATTGCGATCTGGCTTTTATGGTACACACCACCAACGGTGAGACCTTTGCTTGCAATCGGGCCGCCGTGGGCATTGTTTCCAAAAAGATGATCTTTAAGGGCACCTCGGCCCATGCAGGAGGCGCTCCTTGGCAGGGGCACAACGCTCTTTATGCCGCCACCCAAGGTCTTACTGCCGCCAACGCTCTGCGGGAGACCTTCAAAGAAGCCGACTATATCCGCTTCCATCCCATTATCACCAAGGGTGGCGGTGCAGTAAACGCTATTCCCGATCAGGTGGTGGTGGAAAGCTATGTGCGGGGTGTCAGCTACCCTGCCATTGTGGCTGCCAATAAAAAGGTAAACCAAGCCCTTGTGGGCGCCGCCCTTTCTTTGGGCTGTAATGTGGATATTCAAGATGCTCCCGGTTATGCCCCGCTGACCAACGCCCCCGGCATGATCGACCTTGCCAAGGATGCCGCCCAAGGCTTGGGCCTGCCCTTTGAGGCTCGGGATAAAACCAGCACCGGCAGTACCGACATGGGCGATATTTCTGCGGTGATGCCTGCCATTCACCCTTATGCCCCCGGCGCCATCGGCGTCAGCCACGGTTCCGACTATTATATCGATAATCCCGACCTTGCCTGCGTGGAAAGTGCTCGCTGGCAGTTGGGCATGGTCTCTCTGCTTTTGGAAAAGGAGGCCGCCCGAGCCAAAGAGATCATCGCCGGCTTTACCCCCGCCTTCCCCAGCCAAAAGGCTTATTTTGATTATATTGATACCTTGGCCGCCAAGGGCGATCGGATCACCTATACCGACACCGGCGCCGAAGTACAACTTTAAAGAAAGAAAAGGAGCAAGACGGCTCCTTTTTTTCTTGATTTCTATTTTAGTATATTATATAATTATACTGTATAAATATATAAATAACTTCGTTTGGGAGGATGTTTGAATATGGCAGATAAAAGAGATGCTCTGGCCAAGGCCTTAGAGCAGATTGAAAAGCAGTTTGGCGCAGGGGCTGTGATGAAGCTGGGAGATAATGCCCATATGAATGTGGGCGCCATCTCCACCGGCTCCTTATCTTTGGATATGGCGCTGGGAGTAGGCGGTATTCCCAAGGGTCGTGTGGTGGAAATTTATGGTCCCGAATCCTCCGGTAAAACCACCGTTGCCCTCCATTGCGCTGCCGAGGCTCAAAAGGCAGGAGGCATTGTTGCCTTCATCGATGCAGAGCACGCTCTGGATCCCGTTTATGCCGCCGCATTGGGCGTCAATGTGGATGAACTGCTGGTCTCCCAGCCGGATAACGGCGAGCAGGCTTTGGAAATCGCTGAGCAGTTGGTGCGCTCCGGCGCCATTGACCTGATCGTTGTGGACTCGGTGGCCGCCTTGACCCCCAGCAAGGAAATTGAAGGGGAAATGGGCGACTCTCATGTGGGTCTGCAGGCACGCTTGATGAGCCAAGCCTTAAGAAAACTGACCGGCGTGTTGGCCAAAACCAATTGTACTGCCATTTTCATTAACCAGTTGCGGATGAAGATCGGCGTGATGTTTGGCAATCCCGAAACCACCACCGGCGGTAATGCGCTGAAATTCTATGCATCGGTTCGTATCGACGTGCGTAAGACCGAGACCTTAAAGTCCGGCGGCGAGATGATCGGAAGCGCCACTCGTTGCAAGATCGTGAAGAATAAGGTGGCTCCTCCCTTTAAGACCGCTGAATTTGACATTATGTATGGCGAAGGCATCTCCAAGGAAGGCGAACTGCTGGATCTGGGCGAGAAGCTGAAGCTGGTGAAAAAGAGCGGTGCATGGTTCTCCTATAAAGAGGATCGCATCGGTCAGGGTCGGGATAATGCCAAGGCCTTTTTGCGGGATAATCCCGATGTTGCCGCCGAGCTGGAGGCCGCCATCCGTGCAGATTTCGATACTTTAAGAGAGATGGAAAATAAAGCAAAGCCCGCCAAGAAGGCCCCCGCCCCCAAGGCAGAGGCTCCCAAGGAAGCGGCACCTGCAGTTTCTTTGGATGTGTCGGCGGATGACTTTGAATAAACCCACGGTGACCGCCTTGGCGGTCAATGAAAAGAGCCCCGATCAGCGGGATCTCTATATCGACGGCGCCTTTTACGCCACCCTGCCCATGGAACTGGTTTTCGGGCAGGATCTTTATGTGGGCGCTCCCTTTGGGGAGGAGGAAGAAGCGGGGCTGCTTTTGGCCGCCCAATTGATTCCCGCCAAAGAAAAAGCCTATCAATACCTTTCCTATGGGGATCTTTCCCGCAAGCGGCTTTATGAAAAACTGACCCGCTTCGGCATTGAGCCTCATGTGGCAGAGGCCACCTGCGATCAGATGGAGCAAAAGGGCTTTATCGATGATGAGCGCCTTGCCGCCCGCTTGGCGGAGCGATACGCAAGGGAGAAAAAATGGGGGCCTCGCCGCATTGTGCAGGAGCTTTATCAAAAGGGCTTTTCCTTAGACCTTGCCAAGGAGACCACCCAAGGGCTGGATGCCGACTATGAGCAATCGGTGGCATACCACCTTTCGGCAAAATACGGCGGTCAGGATTTTTCCGACCGCAAGCAAGTGCAAAAGGTCATTCAGGGGCTGATGCGCCTGGGCTTTGATTATGAAACCATTCGCAGCGGCCTTGCCTGCATGACGGAGGATTTGGATGAGTAAAATCGGATTCATCGGGTTGGGGTGTGAGAAAAACACCGTCAACACCGAAAAAATGATCGCCTCGGCCCAACAGGCCGGTCATACCATTGTGACCGATCTGGAGGAGACCGATCTGGTGGTGATCAATACCTGCGGCTTTATTGAAAGCGCCAAGCAGGAGGCCTTGGAGACCATCTTTGAGGTGGCGCAACTGAAAGCAGAGGGCAAGGTAGGCAAGATTCTGGTTGCCGGCTGTCTTTCGGAGCGATACCAAGGGGAGATTGCCCAAGAACTGCCGGAGGTAGACGGCTTTTTGGGCGTCGGCTCCTTTCAACGGGTGGCAGAGGCCATCGACGCTGTTTTAAAGGGAGAGCGGATCGCTTGGTTTGATCCCAAGGAACAGCTTCAACTGGAGGGCAAGCGGGTGCTGACCTCTCCCCGCCATACGGCCTACATAAAAATTGCAGACGGCTGCAACAATCGCTGTGCCTACTGCTGTATTCCCGATATTCGGGGGCCTTTCCGCTCCCGCCCCATGGAGAATATTCTCAAAGAGGCCAAGGAACTGGTGGCGGATGGTGCCAAGGAGCTGATCCTTATCGCTCAGGACACCACCAACTACGGCATCGACCTTTACGGCCAGCGAAAACTCCCTGCCCTTATTCGGGAGATTGTTAAAATTGAGGGGCTCTCTTGGTTGCGGCTTCTCTACCTGTACCCCGATAAGATCAGCGACGAGCTGATTGACCTTTTCGCCACCGAGGAAAAACTTCTTCCCTATATTGAGATGCCCATTCAGCACGGAGTGGGCAGTGTGCTCAAGCGGATGAACCGCCCCGGGGATGAGGAACAACTCTTGGGTCTTTTGGAAAAATTGCGGGCAAAGGTGCCGGATGTGACCCTGCGAACCACCTTGATCGTGGGCTTCCCCGGGGAGACCGAGGAGGAATTTGACGCCCTTTGCCGCTTTGTGCGGAAAGCAAAATTTGATAAATTGGGAGTCTTTTGCTATTCCCGAGAAGAAGATACCCCTGCCTATGATTTCCCCCATCAGATCCAGGAGGAAATCAAGCAAAAACGCCAAGAAATTCTGGAAACGGTGCAAACCGATGTGGTGGAAGAAAAGCAAAACGCCCTGCTGGGCAAGACCCTGACCGTTTTGGTGGAGGGCTTTGATCGGTTCGGCGAATGCTGGTATGGCAGAAGTGTGCGGGAGGCGCCGGATATTGACGGGAAGATCTTCTTTACCGGCGGTACCCACATTGCGGTGGGCGAATTTATCGACGTGACCATCGAAGAAACCATGGATTATGATTTGATAGGAGTTGCAACATGAACACACCCAACAAATTAACCCTTTTGAGAGTTTTGATGATCCCCTTATTTATGATTGCCTTTTTGGCCATCCCTGCCCCTTGGGGCGCCTTTGTGGGGGCGGCCATCTATGGCATTGCCTCTGCCACCGATGCGATTGACGGTCATCTGGCACGCAAAAATAATCAAGTGACGGATTTTGGCAAGTTTTTGGATCCCTTGGCCGATAAAATGCTGGTGATCACCGCCTTGGTGCTGCTGCAGCATGTAGAGCTGATCCATCCGGTGATCACGGTGATTATCATTGCCCGTGAGCTGATGGTGACCTCCATTCGGCTGGTGGCCGCATCCAGCGGCAAGGTCATCGCCGCCGGCACTTGGGGCAAGGCCAAGACCGTGACTCAAATGATCGCCACCCTCTTTTTGATGGTAGAACCTGCGCTCTTAGGCAAAATCGAGCAGCCTTGGGGCATCCCCTATCTCTGCGGTGCCACCCCCGAATCCACCGCCGTTATCGGCTCAGCGCTGATGCTGGTTGCCACCGCTCTCACCGTCATCTCCGGTGTGGAATACTTAGTGAAAAACTGGAAGTATCTGGACTACAGAAAATAATTATTGAAAAAGGAACCTTCTTATGTTTTCAAAAAAATCTTTATCCTTTCTATCTCTTCTTTTTTGTTTTCTTCTTTTATTCGGCACCTCCTGCGCCAAGAAGGAAACCAATCTTCGTGTAATGTCTTATAATGTGATGCATCCGGGCGGCGGTTATAATGAAACAGGGATCCCCCAACCCGTTAAGGAGCGGTCCGACGCATTTCTTTCCATCATCAATGAGTATTGCCCCGATGTGATCGGTGTTCAGGAAGCACTTACCGATTGGCACATTGCTTTTTATCAAGATTTGGTAGAAAACGGCACTTATCTGCAAGCCTGCAACGGAGAGGATACCTTCTTTCTTACCACCCTGCTCTATAACGGTGAAACGCTTGAACTTTTGGAATCGGAGATCCTCGATATCGACCCGGGGAATGAAACTCGAGTTGTGAATTTTGCCCTGTTTCAACATCGCAGCAGCAAAGAGAAGTTTGTTGTGTTCAACACCCACCCCAGCAACAAAGCGGAGAAGGTTGAAAACCACCACAAGATTATCTTGGATCTTGTAAGCACCAAGTTAAAAGAGTATCCCGATCTTCCCGTTATTATGACCGGGGATTACAATGCCTCGGAGACTTCCCCTCTCTACAGCAACCTGATGTCCACACTGAATGTTACAGACGCCAAATATTCCGCTAAGGAATTGATCCATTCCTGCGGCACCTATTTTAATGGTGGCTGGGGCGGTGAGGTGAACCCCAACACAAAAGCGGCAATCGACCATATCTTTGTGAATGATAAGGTACAATCCAATACCTTTAGCGTGATCATCGACGGCGGTGTGGAAAACGTTTCGGATCACCTCCCCATTTATGCAGATGTTACTCTTAAATAACAGCAAAAAGGAGCCCATTGGGCTCCTTTTTTATATCCAAAATGGACTTACAGAGACTGCTCAGCCTTCTCGACCAACTTCTTGGTCATCTGGCCGCCGATGTGACCTGCCTGAGCGGAAGTCAAATCACCGTTGTAGCCCTGCTTCAGATCAACACCGATCTCACGGGCCACTTCAAACTTCATCTTTTCAAGACCTGCCTTAGCATTGCTCTTGGAAGAATTACTCATTTCGTTTCACCTCCCTTTCAAGGTTTACAATCCTATTTTTGGCGAAACGAAACAAAAAATTCTGACAATTTTTGTTAATTAAAAATCGTGCCCTCTTTTTGGAAAAGATCCTCCACTTTTTGGCGGATTTTTTGATTATAATCCGCAGAAAGGGTGGGATCAAATTGCAGCATTCGCTTGGCGCATTGATTGGAAAGGGTCAAAAGTTCCAAATCGGTGGCGCAATCGGCGATCTGCATTTTGGGCAAGCCATGCTGCATGTAGCCGAAGAAATCACCGGGGCCACGCAGTTCTAAATCCTTATTGGAGATGGCAAAGCCATCGGTGGTGGAGCAGAAAAAGCGCAGCCGCTCTTGGGTGGCGGGGGATTTATGGTCGCTGATGAGGATACAATAGGATTGACGCTCTCCACGCCCCACACGCCCTCGCAACTGATGAAGCTGGGAAAGCCCGAACCGCTCGGCATTTTGCAAAATCATCAAGGTGGCGGCAGGAACATTGATGCCCACCTCGATGACGGTGGTGGAAACTAAAATCTTGGTCTCCCCTGCCACAAACCGAGCCATGGCGGCATCCTTTAAGGCCGGCTTCATCTTGCCATGGATCCTGTCGGCGGCAGAGCCGTATTGCTCCCGCAAGGCTTCAAAGATGGACTCAGCGCTTTTAAGATCCAGCCCTTCATTTTCCTCCACCAAGGGGCAGACCATATAAACCTGCCCGCCCTCAGCGATCTGCTTTTCCATAAAGGTTTGCAGGCGCTCGGAATAGCTGCTGTCCACCAAGAAGGTTTGAATCTCCTTTCGGCCGGCGGGTCTGCCCTCCAGCACCGAAAGATCCAGATCGCCCCAGACCATCAACGCCATGGTACGGGGAATGGGGGTGGCGGACATCACGAGAATATGGGGCTTTTTGCCTTTTTGGGCAAGGGTTGCCCGCTGGCGGACGCCAAAGCGATGCTGCTCATCGGCAATGACCAGCCCCAAATTCTGAAATTGCACCTTCTCTTGCAATAAAGCATGGGTGCCCACCGCCAAGGAAAGAGTGCCCGATTCCAAAGCGGCATAGGTTTCTTTTTTCTCCTTTTGGGTCATAGACCCCACCAAAAGGCCGGTGGAATAGCCCAATTTTTCAAATAAGGGCTGAAAATAGGCATAATGCTGGCGGGCGAGAATCTCGGTGGGCGCCATGATCGCCACCTGATAGCCTGCCGAAAGGGCGGCAAAGGCGGCCTCTCCCGCCACATAGGTTTTACCACTGCCCACATCCCCCTGCAGCAAGCGGTTCATGGCGAAAGGCCCATTCATATCCGAAAGGATCTCGGCCACCGCCTGCTTTTGGGTGGCGGTGGGGGTAAAGGGCTGCAACGCCTCAAAGGCAGAAGATCCTTTGCCCACCGGAAATCGGTTTACATCCTTTTCCCGACGGGAGTATAGCCCAAGACCCAACTGAAAATACAATAATTCTTCAAAAATCAGCCGCCGGCGCCCCTTCAAAATCGAAAACTGGTCTTTGGGAAAATGCACCGCCTCCAAGGCGTCTTCCAAGGAGATGAGCTGATATTTTTCCTGCAGTTTTTGGGGTAAGGGATCCAAAAGAGTGGATCGGAGCCGCAAAAAGGCCTCTTTGACCCAGCGGCGCATTTGATTTTGATTGAGACCCGCCGTTAGAGGATAAACCGGCAGAATGGCGGGCTTTTGACCGGGCTTTAATTCCTCGGCCTGAGGAGAGACCATATTCAAAAGGGCCTTTTGATCCATTCGCCCGTAGAAATTATAGGTCTTGCCCTCTTTTAATTTTTGCTTGATATAGGGATTATTAAAATAGGTCAGGGTCATCACGCCGGTATCGTCCCCCACCGTTACCCGAGTGAGGGTGCGCCCCCCGTAAATACGGCGCTCCTCGGCAGGCTCCAATACGGTGGCGATGATGCTGACCGCCTCTCCCCGATGGATGGTCACCTCATCAATGGGGATCACCATGGAGCGATCCTCATACCGATGGGGATAAAGCAACAATAGATCCTCAAAGGAAAAAAGACCCATTTTATTTAAAAGGGCAGCCCGTTGCTTACCCACGCCGGATAAATTTTGAATGGGAATCATTTGGCTCCCCCCTTTTCTATTATTCTTAGTTTTACTATACACGAAAATTTCTTATTTTGCAATTCATTCTTGTATTCTAATGCAAAATCCATTAGAATAAAATAGAAGGAAGTGAAATTCTATGAAAACCATGGTGATAACCGGAGCAAGCGGCGCCATCGGCAGTATGACTGCCTACCTTGCGGTGCGCAAGGGCTATAAAGTGGTGCTGGCTTACCATCAAAATAAAGAAGGGGCCGAAGCCTTAAAAAAGGATCTGGAGGCCATGCAGGGTTCGGTTCTTTTGGTGCAGGGGGATCTGACCAAAGAAGAGGATCGCATCCGCCTCATAGAGGAAGCCAAGGCCTTTGGGGGCGTGGATGTGTTGGTGAACAATTTCGGCGTGGCCAAATACGGGCTATTTACCGATGAAACCGCCGACTCTCTTGCCCAAATGATGGAGACCAATCTGATCTCCCATATGGCGCTGACCCGCTTGGCCCTCCCCGCCATGCTTTCTCAAAAAAGCGGCGCTGTTATCAATATCTCCTCCGTTTGGGGGCAGACCGGCGCATCCTGCGAGGTGGCCTATTCTGCCGCCAAGGCAGGACTCATCGGCTTTACCAAGGCACTGGCCAAGGAGCTGGCTCCTTCGGGGATCACCGTGAATTGCGTTTCCCCCGGTGTGGTGGAAAGCAAAATGCTGGGGGATCTGGATCGGGAGGATCTCAAGGAAATGATCCCCACAGGCAAGCTGACCTCGGGGCTGGATGTGGCAGAGGCCATCCTCTTTTTGGCCCAGCAGGAGCAGATCACCGGTCAGGTGCTGGCGCCCAACGGCGGAATGTATATGTAAAGAATAGGAAGTTCAAAATTTTTGCTTTTTGAACTTCCTTTTTTTATGACCATGATTTTAGAAGCCCTTGCCTCCTTTCTTTGGGGGCCGGGCACCTTACTTTTTATTTTGGGAACGGGGATCTATCTGACCGTCGGCACCCGTTTTCTTTCTCTGACCCGCTTGAAGGCGGCTTTTTCGGCGGTGCTCACAAAGAGCGACGCCCAAGGTGAGATCAGCGGGCTGGGGGCTCTTTGCACCTCCCTTGCCGCCACCTTGGGAACGGGGAATATCATCGGCGTGGCCACCGCCCTTCGGGCAGGAGGGCCGGGAGCTCTTTTTTGGATGGTCTTTTCTTCCTTTTTCGGGATGGCCACCAAATTTGCCGAAGGCTACTTGGCAGTACGGTACCGCCGCCCCCATGGCAAGGGCTTTTTGGGCGGACCTTTTCTTTATCTGGAGGAGGGCTTAAAAAAGCCTTTTTTGGCAAAACTTTTTGCCGCATCCTGTGCCCTTTGCTGCCTGATCAGCATGGGCACCACCTCCCAGATCAACGGCATGGTAGATGCCATGGAGGATTTTTTTCAAAGCAGCTCTGCCGGACAGATTGGGGCGCTGATCATCCTTGCCTTGGTGGGCTTGGTGCTGGCAGGAGGCATTGGGCGGATCGCCGGGGTCTCTACTTGGATGGTTCCTTTTATGGGGGGAATATACACACTGTTGATTTTATGGGTGATATTACAAAATGTTGGGAAAATTCCCGCCGCCACCGCCTTGATTTTCCGCTCCGCCTTTCAGCCGGAGGCGGTTTTGGGAGCGGGCGCCGGCTATACGCTGCAGAAAGCCGTTCGCTTTGGATTGGGGCGAGGAATCTTTTCCAATGAGGCAGGGATGGGCTCCGATCCCATTGCGGCGGCCGCCGCCCGCACCGATCATCCTGCCCGCCAAGGGCTGATCTCCATGCTGGGGCCCCTTTTGGATACGGTGGTGATGTGCACCCTCACGGGCTATGCCGTGATCCTCACCGATGCTTGGTGCAACCCTGCCCTCTCCGGGGCAGGCATCACCCTTTTTGCCCTAAAGCAGCTGCCCCTTCCATCGGGACTTCTTTCCTTTTTATATATGCTCTGCCTTTTATTTTTTGGCTTCTCCTCCATCATCGGCTGGAGCTACTATGGGGAGCAAAGCCTTTCTTATCTCTTTCCCCACACCCCAAAAATTCAAAAGGTCTTTCGCCTTTTCTTTTTATTCTTCTTATGGGTGGGGGCCTCTCTTTCTTCCGATGCCGTTTGGGCGCTGGCAGATCTTCTTTGCGCCTTGATGGTCTTTCCCAATTTATGGGGGCTTTTGGGGCTTTCCAAAGAAGTCTTTGCAGGAGCAAAGGATTATTTTCATCAAAAAAAGAGCCCGTAGGCTCTTTTTTTTAATCAATCATATCGGCAAACTCACCGATGGTGGTGCTTCTCGACACATATTTGCGATAGATGCGATAGGGGTTGGTCTTGCCTGCCACATAGGTATTGCCGGACATATGGAGACCAAATTCATAATACTCCGCCGTTTTCTTTAAAGAACGATCATTATATTTTCCCACCGGATAGCAAAGAACAAAGGGCTCCTTGCCGGTGAGGCGGGTGAGATATAATTTGGATTCATACAACTCTTTTTCCAGTTCTTCCTCGGTGCAGGTATTCAGCTCCGGATGGGTGACGGTATGGCTCTGGAAGGAAACCAAGCCGGTTTCCTGCATCTTCAGCATATTCTTTTCGGAAAGATAATGATCGGTGCCGATGGCGCCGGTAATGCTGAACACAGTGACCTTGTAATTAAATTCCACCACCAGAGGCATCAGGCCGGAATAGATATCCCGATACCCATCGTCAAAGGTGAGGATCACCGGCTTTTCGATCTGATCGGCCTTGGCCAGATCCTCAAAGAAGATGGGGGTATAGCCATTGTCCTTCAGGTATTGGAACTGCTGACGCAGAGAGGAGGGAGACACAAAGAGGCTTTCAATGCCCCAAAGATCATCGCCCACTGCATGATACATCAGAACGGGCACCTCTTTTTCAAAGGTGAGGTCCTCTCCTTCCGGATAATAGGTATAATAATGATGCTTATTCTCGACATCTTCAAAAAGGTGATAGCCTAAGGTTTCCAAAATGCCCTTGCAGGGCAAGAACCAGCGCTGACCATCGAAAATGGCGGGGTCTTCTTGATCGGCAGTGGTAAAGGTGCGGGTATAGCCATCCAGCGTGATGGTGATGGTATGAACCGCATCCCCTAATTGGGCTTTGGTGGTTCCCCCCAGCAGGGTCATAAACATGCCCTCTTCCAGATAAAGCACCCCATTTTGCTCATACAATCCCGATAGGGTCTTTCCCGCCACCGAAACGGTAAAGTCCGTTTTGACGGGGGTTTCTCCATAGACGGTTTGCGGCTTTTGAGGCGTATCTACGGAAGGATCGGCGCAACCGCTCAGCAGCAGCACCGCCACGCAAAGCAGCGCAAGAACTCGTTTCATGCTTTTCTCCTTATCCTTAAATGGTATTATTCTTCCGCACTTTCCTCAGTTTCATTCTCGGAAGATTCTTCCTCTCGGGCGGCGCCTGCCATGTCGATGACGGTGACACCCTCACCCAAGCGAACCACCCGCACACCCTGCGTGCTGCGGGAGAGGGAGGAAATTTCTTCCACCTTGGTGCGCATAATGATACCACCGCTGGTGACCAGAAGGATATCTTCTCCTTCCTCTGCCATGCGGACTGCGGCGATCTTGCCGGTCTTTTCGGTGATGTTATAATTGGAGATTCCCTTGCCGCCACGGGTTTGCAGACGGTATTCCTCCACTTGGGTGCGCTTTCCATAGCCATTTTCGGTGATGGTGAGGAACTGAGCACCTTCTCTTTGAATACACATACCCACCAAATAATCGCCCTCGGCCAGCTTGATACCCCGCACACCACGGGTCACACGGCCCATGGGGCGCACATCGCTTTCGGCAAAGCGAATGGCTTTTCCTTCATGGGAGGCCAGCAGGATATTATCTTCACCGTCGGTCAGCACCACTTCGATGAGATCGTCCCCCTCCTCCAAGATAATGGCGATGACGCCGGTCTTGCGAATATTGGCATAATCCTTCAGATGGGTCTTTTTAATGGTACCGTTGCGGGTGGCCATCAGCAGATAGCCATCCATATCAAAGTCTTCCACCCGAATCATGGCGTTGACCTTTTCATTGGGCAGCAACGGCAGCAGGTTCACCACATTGGTGCCCTTAGCGGTGCGGGAGCTTTCCGGCACCTCATAGCCCTTGAGCTTATACACACGACCCAAGGTGGTAAAGAACAAGATGGTATCATGGGTGGAGGCGGCAAAGAGATTCTTCACCACATCGGCCTCTTTGGTCTTCATGCCGGTGATACCACGGCCGCCACGGTGCTGCGCCTTATAGGTATCGGTCAGCTGGCGCTTGATATAGCCGGCCTCGGTCATGGTGAAGATGCAATCCTCCACGGGGATCAGATCTTCATCCTCCAGACCGACCTCCCCATGGCCGATCTCGGTGCGGCGATCGTCCCCATACTTACGGGCGATCTCGGACATATCATTCTTCACGATCTCGGCCACCCGATAATCATGGGCAAGAATATCCTTCAAATCATCGATCTTGGCAACCAAATCTTTATATTCATTTTCGATCTTCTCTCGCTCCAGACCCGAAAGCTGACCCAAACGCATCTCCACAATGGCCTGCGCCTGAATCTCATCCAGATCAAAGCGTTCCATCAACCGCTCTTTGGCATCGGCAATATGCTTACTGCCACGGATGATTTCAATGACCTCATCAATATGGTCGATGGCCTTTAAAAGACCGGCTAAAATATGAGCTCTGGCCTCTGCCTTTTTGATTTCATAGGCGGTGCGGCGGCGGATCACTTCTTTTTGATGATCCAGATAATGCACCAGCATATCCTTCAAGGTGAGCACCTTAGGCTCGCCGTTGACCAGCGCCAGCATAATCACCGAGCAGGTGGCCTGCATATCGGTATACTTATACAACTGGTTGAGGATGACCTGAGGATTGGCATCCTTTTTCAGCTCGATAACAAAGCGGATATCCTTGGCCGATTCATCCCGAATATCGGAGATGCCGGAAATACGATCGGATTTCACCTCATCGGCGATCTTTTCGATCAAAGCGGCCTTGCGGACCATATAAGGAATTTCGGTGACCACAATGCGATAGCGATCATCCTTCCATTCCTCAATTTCTGCCCGAGCCCGCACATAGATCTTGCCACGGCCGGTGCGATAAGCATTGCGAATGCCGGTACGACCCATAATGATGGCGCCGGTGGGGAAATCGGGACCCTTGATGATCTCGCAAAGTTCATCGATCTCAATATCGGGATTGTCCAAGACGGCGATGGCACCCTCTACGACCTCACGGAGATTGTGGGGCGGAATATCGGTGGCCATACCAACGGCGATACCCGAGCTGCCATTCACCAGCAGGTTGGGATAGCGGGCGGGGAGCACATGGGGCTCCTTGCGGGTCTCATCAAAGTTGGGATCCCAGTCGATGGTCTCTTTTTCAATATCCCGCAGCATCTCATTGGAGATTTTAGACATTCTGGCCTCGGTATAACGATAGGCAGCGGCAGGGTCGCCGTCGATGGAACCGAAGTTACCGTGACCCTCTACCAAGGGATAGCGCAAGGAGAAATCCTGGGCTAAACGCACCAGCGCATCATAAACCGAAGCATCTCCATGAGGATGATACCGACCCAGCACGTCACCCACGCAGGTGGCGGCCTTACGGAAGGGCTTATCGCTGGTAAGATTATCTTCATACATCGCATAAAGAATGCGGCGATGAACCGGCTTTAAGCCGTCTCTTACATCGGGAAGGGCACGTCCCACAATAACGGACATGGCATAGTCGATATAAGAGCTTTTCATTTCCTTTTCCAGATCCACGGGAACGATATACTGATTTTCATAATTCGCCGTGTCAAAATGATTTTCTTTTGCCATTGTTCATCCCACCTCCTTATACATCCAAATTATTCACATACTTGGCGTTTTCTTCAATAAACGCCTTTCTGGGCTCTACCTTCTCGCCCATCAGCAAAGAGAAGGTCTCATCGGCGGCGATGGCGTCGCCTAAGGTAAATTGCTTCAAGGTACGGCATTCGGGATTCATGGTGGTGGCCCAAAGCTCTTCGGGGTTCATCTCACCAAGACCCTTATGGCGGCTGATTTCCACCTTACCCTTGCCATCCTCTCCCCGCATTTCGGCAGAGATCTGATCCCGCTCCGCATCGGAATAAGCATAGCGGGTCTCCTTGCCCTTGACCAGCTTATAAAGAGGCGGTACGGCGGTATAGACATAACCACCCTCCACCAAGGGACGCATAAAGCGGAAGAAGAAGGTCAGCAGCAGGGTACGGATATGAGCACCGTCCACATCGGCATCCGCCATGATAATGACTTTCCCATAGCGCAGCTTGGTAATATCAAAATCGGCGCCGATATTGGTGCCCAAAGAGGCGATGATGGGCTGCAGCTTATCGTTGTTGTACACACGATCCAGGCGAGCCTTCTCCACATTAAGGGTCTTGCCCCAAAGAGAGAGGATGGCTTGGAATTTCCGGTCTCTGCCGCTCTTGGCAGAGCCGCCTGCAGAATCACCCTCTACGATATAGATTTCGGTATATTTATTATCCTTGCTCTGGCAATCGGCCAGCTTGCCGGGCAGGCTCATGGAAGTGGAAAGAGCGCTCTTGCGGGCGGTCTCTCTGGCCTTGCGGGCGGCTTCTCTTGCCTGAGAGGCGGTGATGGCCTTGCTGATAATGGTTTTGGCAACCTTGGGATTTTCCTCAAAATACTCCTTGAGTTTTTCTCTCATAATGGAGCTGACCAGACCGGAAACCTCACTATTGCCCAATTTGGTCTTGGTCTGACCCTCAAACTGCGCCTCTTCCACCTTGACGCTGATGATCACCGTCAGACCCTCACGGACATCTTCGCTGGAGAGCTTTCCGTCCTTTTCCTTTAAAAGACCCTTTTCCAAAGCATAGTCATTAATGATGCGAGTCAACGCACTCTTAAAGCCGGTCTCATGGGTACCGCCTTCGGTGGTATTGATATCATTGGCAAAGGAGATCAGGGTTTCATCATAGCGGGTGGTATACTGCATGGCAATCTCTGCCATAGAGGAGCCCTTCATGCCGCTGATGTAGATAATATCCTCATGGATGGGATCGCTGTTGCGATTGAGATAGGAAACAAACTCCCGAATACCCCCCTCATAATGGAAGGTCTTTTTCTGCTCCTTTTCGGGGCGCTTATCTTCAAATTCAATTCTCAGACCGGCATTGAGGAAGGCCTGCTCTCTGAGCCGCTGCAGCAGAACGCTATATTCATATTCCAGAGTTTCAAAGATCTGATCGTCGGCCAAAAAGCGCACGGTGGTGCCCTTTTCGGTGGTATCACCGATCATTTTTAAGGGGCTGTCGGAATGGCCTCTCTGATACCGCTGGGTATAGATATGCTGACCATCTCTGACCTCCACCTCCAGCCATTCGGACAGGGCGTTTACAACCGAAGCACCCACACCGTGCAGACCGCCGGAAACCTTATATCCGCCGCCGCCGAATTTACCGCCGGCATGCAGGATGGTAAAGACCACCTCCACGGTGGGAATGCCCATTTTGGGATGGATGCCCACGGGGATGCCACGGCCATTATCCTGCACCTCAATAATATTGCCGGGCAGAATGGTAACCTTGATGGTATCGCAATAACCGGCCAGCGCCTCATCGATGGAGTTATCCACGATTTCATATACCAGATGATGCAGTCCACGGATGGAAGTAGAACCGATATACATACCGGGTCTCTTGCGAACGGCCTCCAGTCCTTCCAATACCTGAATCGAGGACTCGTCGTATTGGTTGGTGACTTTTGTCTGATCCATTTGTTTTATCTCCTTGTCTTAAATGTAGGATAATTTTTGAATGAAATTGCAGCGTTTCAGCAGGGTCTGAGCTGAAATCTGCGAAACATAAACGGTCATTTCTTTCCCACGCCCGCATAAAATAAAGGACTTGGGAAGGTCGGCGGTGACATACACCACCTTATGTTCTTTTTCTTTTTGGGCTAAAAATCGGCGGGTTCTGGCCGATACGGTGGCTTTATCCATATCAAAAATGCCGATGATATCATCTTTTTTGATCAGCACTTCCTGCCCTAAGTGTAGGTACACGGACTTTTCCCACCTTTCCCTCTTTTATGGTAAAGATCAAATTTCCCTTCTGACGAATTTTTCCCAGCTCGCAGGTAGAAAGAATCGTCTGCCGCCCCATCATCCGCTCAAAAATGAATTTTTGGCGTTTAGCGTCCAGTTCCGAGAGAATATCATCCAAGAGTAAAACCGGCTCGGTACCGGAACGCTCTTTGATACACTCGGCCTCTGCCAGCTTCATGGCCAACACCGCCGAGCGGATCTGCCCTTGGGAGGCAAAGAATTTCATGCTCTTGCCGGAGAGCAGAATCAAAAGATCATCTTTATGCACACCGCTCATGGTCTGACCCATGGCAATATCCGTTTCTCTCATCCGCTGAAGCCGCTGATAAAAGAGGGCTTGATACTCCTCTCGGCTGACCGCATCCTTGGTAAAGGCATTGAGGTAGATCAGCTTGAGTTTTTCTTCCTTTTGGGAAATTTCTTGATAAAAGCCTTTGGCAAAGGAAGAAAGGGATGCAATATATTCCTGCCTTGCCTTAGCGATATAGGAGCCGGCCTCCGCCAGTTTTTCATCCCAGACAAACAGCATTTGGGCCTGCTCCGGATGCTCCTTGCATTGACGCAGCAGAGCATTGCGGTTTTTGAGAATCTTTTGATAATTCAGCAGTTGATCGGTATATTGAAGATTCAAAGAGCAAAGGGCCATATCCAAAAAGGCTCTTCGCTTATGAGGCCCTTCCTTGATCAGATTCAGATGGTCGGGGGTAAAGATCACGGATTGAAAGCAACCTAAAAGATCCCGAAGTCTGCTGACGGCCAAGCCATTATACCGAAATTCTTTGGGTTTTCCCTTGGAAAAGAGGATTTTTAATTGCTCCTCTTTTCCATCTACCGAAAAATCCAAGATAATGGCGGCCGTTTCTTCCCCGAAGCGGATCAGCTGCTCCTCTTTTAACACCCGATAGCTTTTTAGGCAGGAGCAAAAATAGATGGCTTCAATACAATTGGTTTTTCCTTGGGCATTATTCCCCGCCAAAATATTGATCCGCTCATCAAATAAAAAGGTCTCATCCTCAAAATTTCTGAAATTTTTCAGGTGCAGACGGCGAATGATCATTTGCTGATTTTAAAATCTTCTCCGTCAACGGAAAAGACGTCATCGGGATAAAGCTTTTTTCCCTTCAGGAGGCAGGGCTGGCCGTTGACCAGCACTTCCCCGTCCAGGATCATCAGCTTTGCAATTCCGCCGGTTTCGGCGATGCCGGCAAATTTCAGGGCATCGCAAAGACGGATATATTCATCGTAAATTACTAATTTGTTCATATAAATTATTCCTTCATCCGCAAAGGCAGCACCAAGAAAAGAAAATCATCCTTTTCAATGGGTTTCAAGATAATGGGTGCCAGATTGGATTGCAATTCAATATAAACCTCATCCTCATCGCAGGCATTGAGAGCGGCCAACATATATTTATAGTTGAAACCGATAACCATATTATTGGAGAAGGTATCCACGGCGATGGAATCATTAAAGCTACCCAAATTGGATGCGGTGGTAATATCAATACGATCAAAATCAAAGTTGCAGCGAATGGGGCTGATCATGGTGGCATTGGCCATCAGAGAGGCACGCTCGATGATTTTTGTAAACTCCCGAACATCCACCTTGACCCGGAAATTATATTCCTTGGGGATAGCGGCCTTATAATCCAAAAATTCACCCTCTAAAAGACGGGATACCATCTGCACATTTCCAAATCGGAAAGCAACGAAATTTTTACTGTTGCAGATCTCGATGGTCTCCTCCTCACTGTCGGGCAAAATCTTGAGTAATTCATTAAGGGCTCTGGAGGGGATTACTACTTTATTAAAAGCACCATTTACCTGCACAAAGGGAACCTTGCGGATGGCCAAGCGGAAATTATCCACCGCCACGGCACTGACGGTGCCTTCTTCTCTGTTTAATTCAAATAATACACCGGTCAAAATAGGCTTCAGATCGGTTACCGAAACGGCAAAGATGGTCTGACGGATCATATTTTTGAAATCGGAATAGGTCAAAATGACCCCATTGGGCTCCAGCACATCCGGCAAAGCGGGGAAATTCTCAGGATCCATACCGGTGATGGTAAAATGAGCGTTGCCGCAATCGATGGTCGTGAGGAAGGTTTTATTATCCACCTCCACCGTCACCATTCCGCCGGGCAGCTTACGCACGATCTCACCAAACAGGCGGGAGGATAAAATCACCGTGCCCTTCTCCACATCCTCTGCTTCCAGATCATAAGAAATGGAGATGCTCAGATCATAGGCGGATAATACGATCTTACCGTTTTCTCCGGCTTCGATCATAATCCCTTCCAAAGCGGGAATGGTGGATTTCTGGCTGGCCGCCTTTTGAACGATGTTGATGCTTTCATTTAATAATGTCCGATCGCAGGAAAATTTCATAATGTTGTTTCCTTTCTTGCAGGTTTAAAAAAGCGTGTGGGTGTTTGTTTCATCTTTTCTAAACTTATTGTAGTAGTTGTTGTTGGTCTGTTGAATCGGTGCAAAAGTGGATTTTTGCTTGATTTGGTGCGGGATTGAGGCTGTGTTCAAGCTTGTTGGAAACGAAAAAATCTTAAACATTTTATAAACAGAGTTATGTAAACCTCAGGTAAACCTGTTGAATCTGTTTAAAAAAGGCTGTTGAATTTTCAAAAAAATGTTAATAAGCTTTTTTGATATTATCAATAAGCTCTGCCGCAATTTTAGCAATATTGGGATCCTGCCGCATGGACTCTTCCAATTTACGAATGGAATAAAGAACGGTGGTATGGTTCTTGCCGCCGATCTCCTTGCCAATCTCCGGCAGGGAAAGATTGGTGGTTTCCCGAATGATATACATGGCCATCTGGCGGGGGAAGACGATTTCGCTGGTCTTTTTATTGGAAAGCAACTGATCCACCGAAATATTAAAGTACCGAGCCACATGATCGATGATGGAGGCAGGGGTAATGGCGGAGATGGTATTTTCCTTGATGACCGCCTCCATGGCATCCTTGGCAAGGGCTAAGGTAGGGGCTTGTCCCCAAAGGGAATGGAAGGCTTTTAATTTTTTGATGGTGCCTTCCAACTCCCGCACATTGGATTTGATCTTGGTGGCGATCAATTCTACCACCTCTTCGGGAATCCGCAGATTATAAAGGGCAGCCTTGCGCTTGATGATGGCCACACGGGTTTCATACTCAGGCGGCTGCACATCGGCAATGAGACCCATGGAGAAGCGGGATTGCAAACGCTCTTCCAGATTGATCATTTCCTTGGGAGGACGATCAGAGGTGAGGATAATTTGCTTATTATTCTCATGAAGGGCATCAAAGGTATGGAACATTTCCTCCTGTACCGAAGGCTTACCGCTGATGAACTGCACATCGTCCATCAAAAGAATATCGGCCTTGCGATACTTATTTTTAAATTGACGCTGGGTTTGATGCTGGATGGCATCGATCAGCTCGGAGGTAAATTCATCACCCTTTACATACATGATCAGCATGTCGGGATGGTTTTCTTTGATTTTATTGGCAATGGCGTTGATCAGATGGGTTTTGCCCAATCCGCTGTGTCCATACAAAAAGAAGGGGTTATAGGCATCGGCGGGATTATTGGCAATGGCCAAAGCGGCCGCATGAGCAAATTCATTTTCCTTGCCCACCACGAAATTCTCAAAGGTGAGATTTCCCTTGGCATTAAAGGAGCGAACCTCATCTTCTTCAAAAAGAGGAGTCATGGAGCTGACCTCTTCGGTCTTTTTCTGGGCAATTTCCTGAAAACGAGGGGGAACCTCATCCTCCGTCATCACCTGAACGGTGATATCAAATCCCATGGTATCCGAAATGGCCTGCTCGATATTTTGCTTATATTTTTTATCGATGATGCTCTTTTGAAACAGCGTGGACACGCAAAAATAAGCAACATCGTTTTCCATCTTCATGGGAATCAACAGCTTGATCCAGCTCTCATAAGAGGTATTATTGAGATCGTTTTTCAAGATCATCAGCGCTTTATCCCAAACATCCTTAAATGATTGCATTTTTTTCATTCATCCCCTTTCGTAAAATGCAAATATTTATACATTTAACATTTTATCATAACCTGTTGATAAATGCAATATATATTTTATATTATAAGTATCTACTTAAATATAAGTCTTTTAGAGTTTTTGACAGTTGACAATTCTGTTTTTTCTATATATAATTAATTTTTAGTAAAAAACGGAGGTCGGAAGATGAAAAATACAGATAAAACCATGGAACAGGTTGTAAATCTTTGCAAGAATCGTGGCTTTGTGTATGCCGGCAGTGAGATTTACGGCGGTTTATCCAACTCTTGGGATTACGGTCCTTTGGGTGTGGAATTGAAAAACAATGTGAAAAAAGCATGGTGGAGAAAATTCGTGCAGGAATCTCCTTATAATGTAGGTTTGGATTCCGCTATTATTATGAACCCCGAAACCTGGGTCACCAGCGGACATGTTGGGGGCTTTTCCGATCCTTTGATGGATTGTAAGGATTGCCACGCACGCCACAGAGCCGATAAGCTCATTGAGGATGTGGGCGGTCATGCGGAGGGGATGACCTTCGAGCAAATGCAGGATTATATCAAGGAAAATGACATTGCCTGCCCCGATTGCGGCAGTAAGAATTTTACCGATATCCGCAAGTTTAACCTGATGTTCAAAACTTTTATCGGCGTGACTGAGGATGCCAAAAATGAAGTGTATCTGCGTCCCGAGACGGCTCAGGGCATCTTTGTAAACTACGCCAACATTCAAAGAACCACCCGTAAGAAACTGCCCTTCGGTGTTTGCCAGATCGGCAAGTCCTTCCGCAATGAGATCACGCCGGGGAACTTTGTGTTCCGTACCCGTGAGTTTGAGCAGATGGAATGTGAATTCTTCTGCAAGCCCGATACCGATCTGGATTGGTTCTATTATTGGAAAGACTATTGCAAGAATTGGCTGATCTCCTTGGGCATGAAGGAAGAAAACATGCGCCTGCGGGATCATGAGAAGGAAGAGCTTTCCTTCTATTCCAAGGCAACCACCGATATCGAATTCCTTTTCCCCTTCGGCTGGGGCGAGCTTTGGGGCATTGCCGATCGTACCAATTATGATCTGGGTCGCCATCAGGAAGCCAGCGGCAAAAGTCTGGAGTATTTTGATCCCGAGACCAACGAGCATTATATTCCTTATGTGGTGGAGCCCTCTTTGGGTGCCGACCGTGTGCTTTTGGCCTTCCTTTGCGATGCTTACGACGAGGAAGTTTTGGATGCAGAGAAGAATGATGTGCGCACCGTTTTGCGCCTCCATCCCGCTTTGGCTCCGGTAAAGGCCGCCATTCTGCCCCTTTCCAAAAAGCTTTCTCAGGCTGCCATGGAAAAGGTTTATGCACCTCTTTGCAAGGAATTCAATGTGGAATTTGATGATGCCGGCTCCATCGGTAAGCGTTATCGCCGTCAGGATGAGATCGGTACTCCCTTCTCGATTTGCTACGATTTTGAAAGTGAAGAGGACGGTTGCGTTACCATCCGTTTCCGGGATACCATGGATCAAAAACGGGTGAAGATCGAGGAACTCAACGACTTTATTCGTCAAAGCCTGGATTTTTAAAAAAGTTTTTGTTGACAAATTATGTTTACTTTAATATAATGTTATTTGCTCAAAAATTATAGGAATGAAAAAATTCCTTTGAAAAAAAGGATTTATCATCTAGAAGGAGGATCGGAACATGGTTCGCACTTATCAGCCCAAGAAAAGACAGAGAAGCAAAGTGCATGGCTTCAGAAAGAGAATGCTGACCGCTAACGGCCGCAAAGTTTTGGCCAGAAGAAGAGCAAAAGGCAGAAAAAGATTATCTCACTAATAACGAGGGGTCACAATCTAATAGATGTGACCCCCTTTATTTTGAATAATCGAAATCGGGTAGTAAGATGAAAATCGAAAGCGTTAAGGAAAATGTAAATTTCAGACGAGCCTACCATCAAGGCAAATCTCGAGTAACGGGGATGATGGTTGTTTACTGGCGGAAAAATCAGCGAGGAGTGACTCGCTTGGGTATCACCGTCAGCAAAAAGATCGGCAACTCTCCGGAGCGTAACCGCATTCGCCGGATCATTCGGGCGGGGGCGGCCGCCGCCTTTGAGGTGTTTCCCAAGGGATATGATATTGTGGTAGTGGCCCGCAGTCGGTCGTTGCAATGCAAAAGTACCGAGATAGAACGAATTTTTCGGGAGACCTTTTCGGCGTGAGCATCCGCAAAAGGTTACGGGCGGTATGGATCTTGCCCATACGTGCATATCAGAAATGGATTTCCCCGCTTTTTCCTGCCCGATGCAAATTTTATCCCACCTGCTCCGCTTATGCGGTAACAGCCATTGAAAAGCATGGTATTTTCATTGGCACCGGCCTTGCAATCTGGCGGCTTCTGCGCTGCCATCCTTGGTCGATGGGTGGAATTGATCCGGTCCCCGATGAGGTTCGGATATTCAAAAGAAGGAGAAAATAATAATGGATTTTTTGATCACACCCTTTGCGTGGCTGATGCAGCAATTTATGTTGCTCTTCAAAAACTACGCTTTGGCATTGATGCTGTATGCCCTGGTGTCCAAGCTGGTGTCCTTCCCCTTGGCCATGAAGCAGCAAAAAAACTCCCTGAATATGGTGCGGCTTCGCCCCTATCAGGAGGCTTTATCTAAAAAATACGGCAATAATCGGGAAAAATATCAGATCGAGCTGCAAAAGCTTTATCAGCGAGAGGGCTACAACCCCATGGGTAGCTGCGGCCCCATGCTGATCCAGCTGCCTTTGATCTTCATTATTTATTCCATCGTTCGCCATCCCATCACCTATGGTCACTTTATCGCTCTCTCCACCAAGGAGACGGCGCAGAAGATCTATGACGTTGTGGCAGGGATGACCGATCTGCCGGAGACCCTCAGCAAGGTGGTCGCAAAGATTCAAGGGGGCGCAGATGTAACCGCCATCAGCGATTATGAACTGCAGATTCTGGAAGTGGCTTCCGATAAGTTCCCCATCGCCGGCAGCCAGCTCTTCAATTTCATTGATCTGAGCGGCACTCCCCAGCAGGAGGGCTTTTTGGCTTGGACCATTCTGATTCCCGTCTTTGTGTTGATCACCAGCATGCTGCAGGGCTGGATCTCTCAGAAGCTCAATCCCATGCAGCAGGATCCTTCCGCCCAGAGCACCAATAAGATGATGCTCTATGTGATGCCCCTGATCTCCACCTATATCTGCTATACCTTTAACTGCGGCTTGGGTTTCTACTGGATCATCGGCAACATTCTGGGTATCGCTCAGACCTTTATTCTGCATAAGATGTATGATCCCAAAAAGGTGCTGGCGGAGGTAGAGGCTAAAATCCAGCAGGAAAAGCAGCAAAAGAAGGATAAGCGCAGCGCAGCCGCTGCCAAAAAGGCCGCCGCTTTGGCCGCAGGAAAGAAAAAGAAATAAAAAAGGAATCAACTATGGCTATCAAAGAATTGTTTTTTGAAGGAAAGACCATTGAGGCCGCTGTGGAAGCCGCCGCTTTGGAATTGGGCGAGGATAAAGATCTGCTCGCCTTCACAGTAGAAGAAACCCCCTCCAAGGGAATCTTCGGAATCGGCGCCACCCTTGCCAAAATTAAGGTGGAGGTGGAGGTTGCCGAGGAAGCCCCCGCTCCCAAAAAGGAGCTGAATATCCCCTATTGGGAGCCTGAAAAGATTGCCAAGAAGGAAAAGAAGGCTGCTCCCAAAAAGGAAAAGGCTGAAAAAGCCGAGAAAAAGGAGCCTGCCGCTCCCCTTCTCCCCGAGGTGGAGAAAAAGCCGGTAGACGATGAGAATTCCAAAAAGATCATCGACTTTTTGAAGGGTCTTTTGGTGCACATCGGTGCCGAGGAAGAAAGCGCCATTAAGGTGGAGCTGGGAGAAGACGGTCATTATTATGTCGAGGTCAGCGGTGCCAAGATGGGCGTGCTCATCGGCCGCAGAGGCGAGACCTTGGATGCCGCTCAGTATCTTTGCTCCTTGGTGCTCAATAAGGGCAAAAACAGCGATAAGATCCGGGTAACACTGGATACGGAAAATTATCGTGCCAAGAGAGTCCGCACCCTGCAAAATCTGGCAGAGCGCAATGCCGAGAAGGCACTCAAGTATAAGAGAAACATCACCATGGAGCCCATGAGCCCCTATGAGCGCCGCATTATCCATGCCGCTCTGACCGGCAAGGATCATATCACCACCTTCTCTGTTGGCTCGGAGCCGAAGAGACGGGTTGTAGTCAGCTACAAGAAATAAGAGCGATTTTAGCGCAGAACAAAAAGAAGGTACGATGGAAGACACTTCGTAAGGAAGTTGTCTTCCATCGTTTTTTATAAATAAAAACACTTTCATCAGTTGAAAGTGTTATAGTGGGTTATATACTTTTAAACAATACCTATCTCAAAACAGAACTAAAATAAGTGATATTGTGAGACAGATCTCACAGTTATATTTGACCTTTCGGTCAAGTGATATTTTTGCTCACGCAAAAGTGATATTATATTCGCCTCTTAAACTGTCCGAAGGACAATATCACGATGCGAAGCATCATATCACTGCGAAGCAATATCACTCGCCGTAAGGCGAATATAACTGTGGCACCTTCCTTACGGAGGGTGCCACATATCGTACCTTCTTTTTTTGCACTTTTTTCACCCACCGGCGTATCACACATACAGCCGATGGGTGAAAAAAGCACCTCTGCATCTAAACTTGCTCTTATTTTAAAAAACGGACACACTCTTCCTTTGAAAAAAAGCGCATTTGCTTCCGATTTGTGCCATTTTATATCTTAAGTAGGGCGGATGAATTTGTATATTGAAAAAAAGACAATTTTATGATAATATAAAAAATTAGAATGTTAATACATTGGAGAAATGAAATGTCCAACACCATTTGTGCCATTGCCACCGCCCCTGCCACGGCGGCGCTGGGGATTATCCGCATCAGCGGCCCCGAAACCTTAGAGATCCTCTCCCCTCTTTTGAAAAGCAAAAAGGGAGCGGCGGTTTCCTTATGCCCCCGCAAGGCCACCCTTTGCCGCATTGAGTGGGAGGGCGAGGTGTACGACGAGGCGGTTGCCACCTATTATCCCGCCCCTCATTCCTATACCGGGGAGGAGACGGTGGAGCTTTGCTGCCATGGAGGCGTTTATCTGCTTCAAAGCGTGTTGGAATTATTGCTCCGCCAAGGCTGCCGCATGGCAGAGCCGGGAGAATTCTCCAAGCAGGCCTTTTTAAACGGCAAATTAGATCTCTTAAAAGCCCAGGCGGTGATCGATCTTATCGAAGCCACCTCTCGGGCAGAGCAAAAAAATGCCCTCTCCCAATTAGAGGGGCATCTTTCCCAAAAAATCACCGCTCTTTATGATCGGCTGGTGGAGTTGAACACCGCCCTTTTGGCCTATGTGGATTTCCCCGAAGAGGTGGAGGCCCCCGAGGAGGACACCCTTTTGGAGCTGCGTGCCATAGAGCAGGAATTAAAAACCCTCTTGGAGGGCGCCCATCAGGGTCAGCTCATCAAAGAGGGGCTGACCATCGCCATTGTGGGAGCCCCCAATGTGGGCAAAAGCACCTTAATGAATCAGCTTTTGGGGTATGACCGCAGCATTGTTTCGGATATTGCGGGCACCACCCGAGATACCGTGACCGAAGGCTGCCGCTTAGGAGGGCTCAAATGCCACCTTGCCGATACGGCGGGCATGCGGGAGACCAGCGACCCTATTGAGCGTCAAGGCATCCACATTGCCCGCAAAAAGGCAGAGGAAGCCCAAGTGGTCTTTGCGGTGTTCGACGGTTTTCGCCCCTTGGACGAGGAGGATCATGCCATCATCGAGGCCTTTGGAAATGACCGCAATCTGGCCATCATCAACAAAGCAGATCAGCCGATTTCCACCGACAAAGAGTATATTCAAAGCAAATTTATACATTGCGTAGAGATTTCTGCCCAAACGGGCGAGGGTTGCGCTGCCTTGGATCAATGGGTGCGGGAGCATTTTTCTCCTGCCGATACAGCGGCGCAAGGGGTGCTGACCTCCTTGAATCAGATCCAACGATTGACGGCGGGGCTCTCCCATCTGCAAAAGGCCATGGAAGGGTTGGAGGCAGGCTTTCCGCCTGATATGGCCTCCTTGGATATTACCGAAGCGGCGGCAGCCGTCGGCGAGGTGACCGGTCAAACAGTAACGGATCAGATGATCGAGAATATCTTTTCAAGATTTTGTGTAGGAAAATAAATGGAAAAATATCAAGTAGAAAATTTAGATATTGCCGTGATCGGTGCCGGTCATGCCGGCATTGAGGCCGGTCTGGCGGCGGCACGCCTTGGTTGCAAGGTAGGGGTCTTTACCATCTGCTTGGATGGGGTGGGCAATATGCCCTGCAACCCTTCCATCGGCGGTACCGCCAAGGGGCATTTGGTTTGCGAGATCGATGCCTTGGGCGGTGAGATGGGCAAGGGGGCAGATGCCACCTTTTTGCAAAGTCGGATGCTGAATCTGGGCAAAGGCCCTGCCGTTCATTCCCTGCGGGTGCAATCGGATCGCAAGGGCTATACCCAATATATGAAGCATGCCTTGGAGAAGCAGGAAAACCTCATGCTGATCCAAGGGGAGATTGTGGAGATCGAGACCGAAGGCAAGGCCGTTTGCGGGGTGGTGACCCATCTGGGGGCTCGCTATGGGGCTAAGGCGGTGATCTTAGCTACCGGCACCTATCTTAAAGGAGAGATCATCATCGGCAAATCCCAGCTCCCCGGCGGGCCGGACGGGATGTTCCCCGCCAATCAACTGAGCGCCTGCCTAAAGGAATTGGGGGTGCCTTTGCGCACCTTTAAAACCGGCACTCCTGCTCGGGTCAACCGCCGTTCCTTGGATTTTTCCAAGATGGTACTGCAGGAGGGGGATCAAGAGATCATTCCCTTCTCCTTTGAGCATGAGGAGATCGGGGAGAATGTGGAGGTTTGCTATTTGACCGCCACCAATGAGACCACCCATCAGATCATTCGGGATAATATTCATCTTTCCCCCATTTACAGCGGGCAGATTCACGGCATTGGCCCTCGCTACTGCCCCAGTATCGAAGATAAGGTGATGCGGTTTGCGGAAAAAACCGCCCATCAACTGTTTGTGGAGCCCTGCGGCAAGGATACGGAGGAAATGTATCTTCAAGGGCTTTCTTCCTCCCTGCCCGAATATGTCCAACGGGAGCTGATTCATTCCATTAAGGGCTTGGAAAAGGCGGAGATCATGCGGGTGGCCTATGCCATTCAGTACGACTGCGTGGATCCTCAGGCGCTTTTGCCCACCTTGGAATTCAAAGACCTATCGGGGCTGTATGGCGCCGGCCAGTTCAACGGCTCCTCCGGCTATGAGGAGGCCGCCGCCCAAGGGCTGGTGGCAGGCATTAATGCCGCCCGCAAAATCCAAGGCAAGGAGCCCTTTATTTTGGATCGAGCCTCCTCTTATATCGGTACCTTGATCGACGATCTGGTGACCAAAGGGACCCCCGAGCCCTATCGGATGATGACCAGCCGCAGTGAGTATCGCTTGCTTTTGCGGCAGGATAACGCCGATCTGCGCTTGACCCCCATGGGCTATGAACTGGGGCTGATCAGTGCGGAGCGATATGAGAAGTTTTTAACCAAAAAAGCCCATATTGAACAAGAAATAGAGCGACTGAGAACCACCCATGTTTCCTCCTCCAATCCCAAGGTCAATGAGATTTTGGAGGCTTGCGGCACCGCCCCCTTAAAAGGCGGCGCTTCCTTGGCAGAGCTGATCGCCCGCCCCCAGGTAGGCTATGAGGAACTGGCTCCGGTGGATCCCAACCGCCCTGCCCTGACCCGAGCGGAGAGAAAGCAGGCGGAGATCTCCATTAAATATGAAGGCTATATTGAAAAGCAGCTTTCCAAGGTGCGGGAGTTCCAGAAGTTGGAAAATCGCCGCCTGCCGGAGGATTTGGACTATTCCAAAATGGAGGGCTTGCGTCTGGAGGCTCGGCAAAAGCTGGCGGCGGTGCGCCCCGTCAGCATCGGGCAGGCCAGCCGCATCAGCGGGGTCAGCCCTGCAGATATCAGCGTATTGATGCTGGAATTGGAGCAAAGGAGGCATAAGGCATGAACCGAATGACCACTCTGCGGACTCTTTTGGAGCAAGAGGGCATTGCCCTGCCCGCCGATTTCGAGCAAAAACTGCTCTCCTTTGAAGAGCGATTGCTAAAGACCAATCAGGTGATGAACCTGACCGCCATTACCGACCCTCAAGAGATGATGAAAAAGCATTATTGGGATAGCATCTATCCCCTTTCCAAAGGGATTTTCCCCGAAAATGCCACCGTGATCGATGTGGGCTGTGGGGGCGGATTTCCCTCTATGCCCTTAAAGATCGCTCGCCCCGACTTGCAGATGACCCTTTTGGATTCTTTGCAAAAGCGGCTGACCTTTTTGGATGGGTGCATTGAAGCCCTTCCCCTTGCAAAGATGAAAACCCACCATGCCCGTGCCGAGGATGGGGGCCGAGACCCTAAGCTGCGCCAGCAGTATGACATTGCCGTTTCCCGTGCGGTGGCGGAGCTTTCCAAATTATGCGAATACTGCCTGCCCTTGGTGAAGGTGGGCGGTGCGCTGATCGCCTATAAAGGCGCCACCGCCGATGAGGAACTGGCTCGGGCCAAAAATGCCATCGGCACCTTGGGGGCTAAGGTGGAGCAGGTGTATCATTATACCCTGCCCGGAGAAGAAGATAAACGAGCCATCTTGGTTTTGCGGAAAATCAAGGATACACCAAAGATTTATCCAAGAAGTCCTAAGCAAATCAAAGATAAACCGCTTTAATAAAAACAGACTCCCGAAAAAATTCGGGAGGCTGTTTTACATTTTTATAATTTTTTAAACCGCTTAAAAGAGATGCAGATTTTGTTGGGCCCGCCCGAAGGCGTATGCGATACGCCGAGTGGCGGGATCGGCAGAATCTGCGCTCTTTTTAGCGGTTTTACAGGTCTCGTTGGACGCAGATCTCTCTAAACTCATCCATGGTGACCAAGACCTGACGGGGCTTGGACCCCTCAAAGGGGCCGATGATCCCCAGATCATGAAGCTGATCCACAATTCTTCCCGCACGGGAATAGCCCAGCTTCAGCTTACGCTGGAGCATGGAGGTAGAAGCCATGCCCATTTCAATGACGCACTCTCCTGCCTGCACCAGCAGTTCATCATAGCCGGTATCCTCACTATCGTCGGAAGCGGCGGTGCTTTTATTGCCGGCCATGGAGAGGTTTTCAATGGTGGAGATGGTGGATTGGTCATATTCGGCGCCCATGGAATTATTCTTCACATAGGAGACCACCGCTTCCACTTCCCCATCGGCCACAAAGCAGCCCTGCACCCGAAGGGGCTTATTGGCGCCCACCGGCTTATAGAGCATATCGCCCTTGCCCAGCAGCTTTTCGGCGCCGTTTTCATCCAAAATAATGCGGGAGTTGGTGCCGTTATCCACCGTAAAGGCAATACGGGAAGGAATATTGGCCTTGATCAGACCGGTGACCACGTCGGCCGAGGGGCGCTGAGTGGCCACGATCAGGTGGATGCCCGCCGCTCTTGCCTTAGCGCAAAGGCGGCAGATGCAATCCTCCACTTCTTTGGAGGAAACCATCATCAAATCCGCCAGCTCATCGATTACCACCACAATGCGGGGCATGGGCTGATAATCGGGATGGGTCTTGCAGTATTCATTATAGGCTTCCAGATTTCGAACCTGGGTATTTTTCATCAGGTCATAGCGCCGATCCATTTCGGTGCAGGCCCATTGCAGGGTGCCCGCCGCCTTTTTGGGATTGGTGACCACCGGGATCAGCAGATGGGGAATGCCGTTGTAAACATCCATTTCCACCGCCTTGGGGTCAATGAGGATCAATTTAACATCCTCCGGTGAGGCCTTATACAGCAGGGAGATCAAAATGGTGTTGATACACACCGATTTACCGGAGCCGGTGGTGCCGGCCACCAAAAGGTGAGGCATTTTGGCTACATCAAAGGTAATCAGATTGCCGGAAATATCCTTGCCAAGTGCCGCTGTCAAGGGGCTCTTGGCGTCTTGGAAGCCATCAGAGGAGAGGATCTCTCGAATCAGCACAATGCTGCTGTTTTTATTGGGGATCTCAATGCCCACTGCCGCTTTGCCGGGGATGGGGGCTTCAATACGGATCTGCGTGGCGGCCAGCGCCATGGCAAGGTTGTCGGAAAGTCCTGCAATACGGCTGATGCGAATGCCGGCCTTGGGTGCCAGTTCAAAGCGGGTGACATTGGGGCCAACGGCAATGCCGGTCATGGTGGCCTCGATGCCGAAATCTAAAAGAGTTTGCAAAAGGATTTCTTCCTTTTCCCGCAGCTCTGCCTGAGCGGCGCCGGCGGTCTGCCGACCCTGCTTCAAAAGGGACAGGGGCGGGAAGTTATAAAGGTGCAGCTGCTCTCCCTCCATCGGCGGCTTTGCCACAGGGGCGGCCTTCCGCTTGGCGGGGGTACGGGGGGTGCGCTTGGGCTTATCGGAAGCATATTCCCCCAGATCGGCAGGGTCGATATTGCCTTCGGGGGTTACATCGTCATACACAAACACCGGCATAATGTCGGTCACCTCTTCGGGAGGCGTCACATCCACCGGCGGAACCCAAACCGGCTCCTCCTCTCGCTCCCCCTCTGCCTCCACATTCATAAAGCGGCGGCGCATTTTTTTATCCTCTTCCACATTCTCCACCAGCTCGGGGCGCTCTTTGCGCTCCTTGCCCATGGCAATCATTTTGCGGATGGGATAGGCCATTTGATAAAGGGTGAGATCAAAGAAGAACAGCACGCCGATGATGGCGCCGGCCACCAGCAGAATGCCAAAGCCCCAGCGAGACATTAAGGTAATCAGCGGCCAGGCGATCAGACCGCCTACCAAGCCGCCCTTCAGATCCATACCCAGCTTCCAGAAATCTGCCAAGCCTTTGGTGAAAAATTCACCGAAGGTATAGCCGCTCTCATAGGAGAGCAGATAGCTCATGCCGGAAATGAGGGTGGCCAGCAAAAAGCCGGTCCAGCATTTGGAGGCGGTGCTGTATTTTTTATCCTTGTCCAGCGCATCCACTCCCAGCCACACCAAAAAGAGGGGCAGCAGGAAGGTGGCGATACCAAAGAGGCCCTTTAAGAAGAAATTGACCACCCATTCCTTTAAGGGTACTTGAATGGGGGTGTAGACATAGAGGGCTAAAAGCAGCGCCAAGGCAAAGAACACCACCGCATAGATGCTTCGCTGAGTGGCGGCCTTTCGCTCTTTTTCTTTGGCGTGTTGCTCGGCTAATAATTGTTTTTTGGTTTTTCTCGGCATAATGTACCTCGCTTTAACGGAATAAACTGATGATAATGGTGGCGACACCGCAGGCGGCGCCGCTGAAAACGGCAATATTCAGCAGGTCTTTTTTAAAGAGCCAAAGGAGCAACTTTCCGCCCAAGGCGGCGGCAAGAGCGGCGCCCAGCAGACCGCCAAAGGCACAGATCCAGCCGGCGGCATGAAAGGTGGGAAGATTCCAAAACCCCAAGACCAGCAGGGCGGGAACCGATAGAATCATGGTGAACTCGGCGGCCTCTTGGCGCTTAAAGCCCATATTGAGGGTGGTGCCGAAGGTGACTCCGATCCGAGACAGTCCCGGCAGCAGGGAGACCGCCTGAAAGAGGGCGGCTTTGATGCCATGGGTGGCGGTCATTTCCGTAAAGGGAATCTCTTGGCAGACGGTGTGGTCGCCGATAAACAGCAGGGCGGCAGAGGCTAAAAACAGAAAGCCCATAAAGCCCAGCCCCGAGCCGATGCCGGTGGCCTGCAAGACCAAAAGCATCACCACCAAGGGCAGAGCCCCCAGAAGGCTATAGACACCCATGATCTGATAGCGATTGGCTTTGCGCCAGCGGAAGGTGCCCTTTACCATTCCTGCAACCATGGTGCAGAGTCCCTTGGCGGTGGCCAAAAGGGGCTTGCGGGCAAGGAGCAGCGTGCCCAAAAGGGTGCCCCAGATCCAGCTGCTTCCCACCGGAGGGAGCGCCTCCTTAAAAAGGACGGTCAGGAGGGCATCCAATCCTGCGCCCGATAAGGGAAACACCTCAAAAAAGCCCAAAAATATGCTATATAAAATGGAACTGAAATAAACGGTCATAATTTGCTTCCTTTAGATATACTTCTACAAATAATTATTATAACATTCTTAATAAATTATTGCAACCGCCAATTTTGGCTTGACAGAATGACGAAAAAATCCTATAATATGATGTGGTGTATTAGTATATTTTTTACAATATATCGGGGTCGTACAACCATCGACCCGAGAATTTCATAACAGGAGGAACAACAATGGTTAAAATTGGCGTTGTTGTTGCTGTCGTTGTGATTGTTGCTGTTATCGTGGGCTTTGCCATGTTCATTGCCGGATTTTTATATCGTAAAAAGACCGGCGAAAAGCAGATCGGATCTGCCAAAGAAGAAGCAAAGCGCATTATTAACGATGCTGTTCAAACTGCAAATACCAAGAAAAAGGAAGCGCTGATTGAAGCAAAGGAAGAACTTTTGCGGGAGCGCACCGAACAGGAAAAGGATTTGAAAGAGCGTCGTGTGGAGGTAACACGGCAGGAAAAACGGCTGCAGCAGCGTGAAGAAATGCTGGACAAGAAGTACGACAATATCGACCGCAAGGAAGAAGCCTTGGCTGAAAAGCAAAAGAAGGTAGATGCCTTGGAGGCCGAGGTCGAGAATGTGAAGAAAGCCCAGATCTCCGTGTTGGAGCGGTTGAGCGGTTATTCTGCTGAGGCCGCCAAGGCCGAGCTTTTACACATGATGGAATCCGAATTGGAGCATGAATATGCTCTGCGGATCACCGAGCATGAGAATAAGTTCAAAGAGGATCTGGATGAGCGCAGCAAAATGCTCCTCTCTCTTGCCATTCAGAAATGTGCCGCCGATCATGTGGTGGAATCCACCGTGTCGGTTGTGGCCTTGCCCAGCGATGAAATGAAGGGCCGCATCATCGGTCGTGAGGGTCGAAACATCCGTGCGTTGGAGACCATTACCGGTGTGGACCTGATTATTGATGATACTCCCGAGGCGATCACCCTCTCCAGCTTCGATCCCATTCGCAGAGAAGTGGCTCGCCAGACCTTGGAGAAGCTGATCTCCGACGGCCGCATCCATCCCGCTCGCATTGAGGAGACGGTGGAGAAGGTGAAGAGAGATCTGGAGATCGCCATGAAGAAGGAAGGCGAGCGTGCCACCTTCGAGACCGGCGTTCATGGTCTCCATCCCGACCTGATCAAGCTGCTGGGTCGGCAGAAATACCGCACCAGCTATGGTCAGAATGTTCTTTGCCATTCCATCGAGGTTTCTCAGCTCAGCGGCCTTTTGGCTGCCGAGATGGGCGCCGATGTAACCTTGGCCAAGCGTGCAGGTCTTTTGCATGATATCGGTAAGAGTGTGGACTTCGAAATGGAAGGCTCCCACATTCAGATCGGTGTGGATATTGCCAAGAAGTATAAAGAGAACGAAACGGTGGTTCACGCCATCGCCGCTCACCATGGGGATGTGGAAACCGTGACCATCTATGATGCCATCGTCCAAGCCGCCGATGCCATCTCCGCCGCTCGTCCCGGCGCCCGCCGTGAGAATCTTGAAAACTATATCAAGCGTTTGGAGAAGCTGGAAGAGCTGGCAAATTCCTTCCCCGGCGTGGAGAAGACCTTTGCTATTCAGGCCGGCCGTGAGATCCGCATCGTGGTCAACCCCGAAAAGGTTAGCGACGATAAGCTCACCGTCCTCTCCCATGATATCGCCAAAAAGATTGAGAGCGAGTTGGAGTATCCCGGACAGATCAAAGTGCATCTTATTCGGGAATCCCGTGCCATCGACTTCGCAAAATAAGGGCGATTTTAGCGCAGAACAAAAAGAAGGTACACTTGGTACCTTCTTTTTTTGCACTTTTTTCATCCGCCGGCGTATCGATATACAGCCGACGACTGAAAAAAGCACATCTGCATCTAAAATCGCTCCTTATTTATTGGATCTTCTTTTTTCGTTTTTGGCCTCAACGTATCGACATACGCCTTCGCCAAAACAAACGACGATCTGTGCTCCTTTTTGGTTATCCTATTTCGTGTAATAATATAAGGAGAGAATCTTGACAAAAACAAATAATTATTATAATATAAACTATAGTTTAGATTATCATAAAATCGAGGTGTAGAAAATTGGATTATATTACGCGCGAGCTTGAAAGAAAGTTTATAAAAATGAATGGTTTTTTTAAGGCTATTCTTGTAACAGGAGCAAGACAAGTCGGCAAAACCACAATGATGAAGCATTTAGCAGAGGGTACAAACCGAACTTATGTAACACTTGATAATTCTGTTGTTAGAGATTTGGCAAAACGGGATCCCGTTTTGTTTTTTCAAACCTACAAACCGCCGATTTTAATTGACGAGATTCAAAAAGCACCTGAGCTTTTCGAGCAAATTAAAATTATGTGTGATGAAAGCGAAGAAAAAGGTTTGTTTTGGCTTACCGGTTCACAGCAATACAAGATGATGAAAAAAATAAAGGATACCCTCGCCGGAAGATTGTGCATCTTGGAATTATATAGCCTTTCGCAAAGAGAAAAAAATAAAATAACCTTTGATACTGAACTTGATTTTTCACTTGAGACCTTACAAAATCGTCAAAGACAAGTTCCAAAAAATGATGTTATATCCGTTTTTAACCACATTTGGGAGGGCGGTATGCCGCAGGTGTGGGGCGTAGATGATGAATTACGAGCTGAGTATTTTAACTCTTATGTTGAAACCTATCTTATGCGTGATATAGCCGAGGAAGGCGGGATCACAGATACAGTTCGATTTAGAAAATTTCTCAATGCTTGCGCCGCCCTTGTGTCGGAGCAAATAAATTTCGCTAATTTGGCAGAGGCGGCGGATATATCGCAACCGACAGCAAAAAATTGGGTCAAGATTTTGCAGGGATTAGGAATAATATATTTGCTGGAACCGTATTCCAACAATGCGTTGCAACGCTTAACTAAAACACCTAAACTATACTTTTGTGACACGGGACTGTGTGCCTATCTTTCTATGTGGCTTACTCCTGCAACTCTTATGCACGGAGCAGTAAGCGGTCATTTTTACGAAAACTATGTTGTAATGGAGCTTGTTAAAAACTATTCTTATGGAAAAGCAAAATCCAATATAACCTATTACCGTGATTCAAACGCAAAGGAAATAGATTTATTTATTGAAGAAAACAGCATCATTCATCCTCTTGAAATAAAGAAATCTGCCAGCCCAAACAACAGAGAGGTGAAAAAATATGCTGTGCTTGATAAGGCAAGTCTAAACAGAGGGAACGGCGGTATTATTTGTATGTGTGAAGAACCTGTCCCTATTGATAAGGACAACTGCCTAATACCGAGTAATTTAATTTAATAGGCTTTTTGAAATCGCCATCTTTATAGATGGCGATTCTCTTTTAGAATCATGAATCGAAAAGAAACCCGCAGGAGTTGATGAATGTGCCATGAAAATTACCGTAAAACATAATTTGCATCGAGAAAACGGATCAAATTGATCCGTTTTCTTGCTTTATTGGAAAGGGTATGCTAAAATAGGAAAAAGGACTCTATAAAGAGAGGATTTTGAGATGAAGAAAGAGTTTTTGATCGGTTGTAATTACTGGGCATCCAATGCGGGCACGGAAATGTGGCGGCAATGGGAGCCGGAGGTTATAAAAGAAGATCTGCGGGTGTTGGCGGAGCATGGCTGCACCGCATTGCGGGTCTTTCCCAACTGGCGGGATTTTCAGCCCATTATGCCGGTATACGGCGGAAGCTGCAAGCTGGTGGAATACCGCATGGAGGGGGGCAAGCGTCCCACCAATCCGGAATTTTTGGATGAGACCATGCTGGAGCGCTTCGGGCTCTTTTGCGACTGGTGCGAGGAGCTGGGGATTCAGCTGATCGTGGGGTTGCTGACCGGCTTTATGAGCGGTCAGACCTATCTGCCCACCGCTCTTTACGGCAAGCCGCTGCACACCGATTCCTTTGCTCTTTTGATGCAGCAACGGTTTATTCGTGGGTTTGTGGGCCGCTTTAAGGATCGCAAGTGCATTTACGCTTGGGATCTGGGCAATGAGTGCAACAATCTGGGCGGTGCGCAGAATATCGATGATGCCACCAACTGGAGCATGATCATCTCCAATGCCATTCGGGCGGCCGATCCTACCCGCCCTGTGGTTTCGGGGATGCACGGGCTGATTCCCTGCAAGGGGGATGCCCGCCGCAAATGGACCATTCAAGGGCAGGCGGAGACCTGCGACATTCTCACCACCCATCCTTACCCTTATTGGGTACAGCATGCGGATCGGGATCCCATGGCCTCCATGCGGACCGCCCTTCATGCCACCTGCGAGAATAAGTATTATGCCGACATCGGCAACCGCCCCTGCTTGGTGGAGGAGATCGGCTCCATGGGCCCTATGGTCTGCTCCGATGAGACCGCCGCCGACTTTATGCGGGTCAACCTTTTTTCCAACTATATTCACGGCGCTTTAGGCGTCATGTGGTGGTGTGCCAACGAGCAGGATATGCTGGAGCATACCCCCTATACCTACCAAATGTGTGAGATCGAATTGGGCATGCGCTATGCCGATGGCTCGCCAAAGCCGGTGCTCACCGAGACCGGTCGGGTGGCTAAGATCTTAAATTCCTTTGATTTTGAACTGCCCGCCGCTCAAGAGGATGCCGTTTGCTTGGTGACCCGTGGGCAGGATCAATGGGGCGCCGCTTATATGACCTGCCTTTTGGCAAAGCAGGCGGGGCTGAACCTTCGCTATGCTTTTGCCGATGATCCTCTGCCCGAGAGCAATGTTTATCTTCTGCCTTCGGTCAACGGGCCCAGCGTGATGGATCGAGCCAACTATCTTGCCTTGCAAGAAAAGGTAAAAGAGGGAGCCACCCTTTATATTTCCTTGGATGTGGGGGTTTTGGCAGGCTTTGAGGGGCTCACCGGCATGAAGATCGAGGATTCCTGCGCCGCATCCGGCGGTTGCACCTTGGATCTGGACGGTACCACCATCCCCTTCTCCCGCCAGCGGGAATATCGGTTGACCTCGGCCGGAGCAACGGTACTGGCCTACGACAACAACGGCAACCCCGCCATCACCGCTTATCGCTATGGCAAGGGAACGGTTTATTTTGTGAACTTCCCCTTAGAGACCATGCTGTTGAATCGGCGGGACTGCACCGACGGTGCGTATTATAAAATCTACCGCAAGTTATTCGGAGAGGTGATTCGCCGCCATCCTGCGGTGACCCAAAATCCCTATGTCGGCGTGACCATTCATGGGGAGATCATCTGCGCCGTCAACTATTCCGATCAGCCTCAAAAGACCGGCTTTACCAAGGTCGGGCAGGTGCTCTACGGCAATGCCGAGGAAATCCCGCCCTTTGATGCTTGTATTTTTAAACTTCCGTAAATGAAAAGGAGCTGTAAAAACATGTGTTTTTACAGCTCCTTTTTTAGGCTCTTTTTTATTGATTTTTCCAAAGCAATGCGGCGCCGATAATGCCGGCATCATTGCCCAAGGTGGCGCAGGTGACTTGGGTTTGCTCCTTGCCATGGCGGGCAAAGGAGCGCTCCTTGATGGCTTGGCGGATGGGGGCTAAGATGGCCTCCCCCGAATGGCTGATGCCGCCGCCTAAGGTCACTACCTCCGGCTGGAAGATATTCACAATATTCACAACGCCCTCTGCCAGATAGTGGAGATACTGCTCCACCACCCCTTTTGCCACATCATCGGTGGCATCAAAGGCGGTTTTGCCGTTGACCTGCTCCAAGGAACCGGCCACCTTCCAAAGCGCTGATTCCGGATGAGCTTTCATGGCGGCTTTGGTCTGCCGCACCAAGGCGGTGGCGGAGGCATAGGTCTCAAAACAGCCCTTTCGACCGCAGGTGCAGGGCTCGCCCTCTAAGGCGATGACCATATGTCCCAGCTCGGCACCTTTGCCCCAAGCGCCGGTCAGCAGGTGCCCATCCATAATAATGCCGCTTCCCACGCCGGTGCCCAAGGTGACCATAATCATGTTTTGGGTTTCTTTGCCGCTTCCGGCCAAGAATTCTCCCCAAGCGGCGGCGTTGGCATCGTTTTCCACATAGACCTTTTTGCCCAAGGCCTTCTCCATATATGCCACAATGGGCACATCATAAAAATCCAGATTATTGGAAAATTCGATGATCCCCTTTTTGGTGTCGATGGCGCCGGGGCAACCGATGCCCACCGATTCCAGATCCTCCAAGGTTAGCCCGCTTTCTTGGGCGGCCTCTTGGACGCAAAGGGCCATATCGTCGAAAATCTCCTGATAGGGGCGGGGCGCACGGGTCTTACGGCGGGCTTTGCCGTAGATGACGCCATATTCATCCACAATGGCCACCGCAATATTGGTGCCGCCCAAATCAATGCCCGCAAAATAGCGAGGCGGGTTTTCCGTTTTCAAAAGCTTGCCCGTCCCTTCAATGGTATAGTTGCCAAAGCCGGCAGGAATAAAGAGGGTCTCCCCCATGGAAAGGGGCTGACCGGCCACGGTGAAGCTTCCCTCCACCGCCATTAAGCATTGATAACTTTGGGGATGGCAGGTGTTCTCTGCTTGCCCCTTCACCGTCTGCTCCTTTACTTGAAAATAAGGGCAAGAGCCTAAGAGGCGAGTGCCGTCGCTACAAGTGGGGATGGCACGCTCCTTGGTTTTTAAGGGAACTGCCGCCTTGAGTCCTTTTTCCACATGGAGCGGACGGGGGTTGCCTGCCTGATCTCGGCGGTCATAATCATACAGCCGATAGGTCACATTGGAATTTTGCTGAATTTCGGCAATGAGATTGCCCTTGCCGATGGCATGGATGGTGCCGGCCTCCACAAAAAAGACCTGCCCCTTGGAGGAAGGTACCTGATGCAACAGCTCCATCACCGTATTATTGCCAATGGCGGCGGCCAAGGTTTCTTGGTCGGTATTTTCCTTAACGCCAAAGACGATGGAGGCATCCGCCTCCGCTTCCATCACATACCACATTTCGGTTTTCCCCTGCTGCCCTTCCCAAGCAAGAGCCTGCTCATTATTGGGATGAACCTGAATGCTCAGTCGGTCGGCGGCATCGATCAGCTTTACCAGAATGGGGAGTTCGTCGCTGAGGCGGGCGGTGCCCAAAACGGCGGGGTTTTGGGCAATATATTCTGCCAAGGTGCGCCCGTCGCTCAAAAGAGAGGGCCCATCGGGATGGGCGGAAAGCTCCCAGCTTTCGGCGGTGCGGGCAAGGCCGGAGTTTTTATGGTAGACGGTATTGAGTTTTTCGCCGCCCCAAAGGTAATCCTTAAAGGCGGGGGTGAGCTTTAATGGTTTCATAAAATGCCCCTTTGATGTATTTTTTTCATCATATCATAAATGTCCCAAAAAGAAAAGACCCCTTGGGGGTCTTTTCTTAATAATTCTCGTTCTTCAGTTGGAAATAGGCACGGGGCTTTTGGCAGACGGGGCATTGCATGGGCACCTTGGGTCCCTCATGGACATGACCGCAGTTGCGGCAGATCCAGATCTCTTTGCCTTCTCGCTCAAAGACCAAATTGCCTTCGATATTGCCCTTCAGGGTCAAAAATCGCTGCTCATGCTCCCGCTCGATCTTCCCCACCGCATCAAAGAGATAGGCGATCTCGGTAAAGCCCTCTTCCTTTGCCACCTTGGAGAACTCGGCGTACATTTCGGTCCACTCATAGTTTTCCCCCTTGGCCGCATCCTCCAGATTGGTTTCGGTGGGGGCGGCGGTGCCATGGAGCAGGTTGAACCAAATTTCGGCATGCTCCTTTTCATTCTGCGCCGTTTCCTCAAAGAAGGCGGCGATCTGCTCATACCCATCCTGCTTGGCCTTGGCCGCATAATAGGTATACTTATTTCTTGCCTGAGATTCTCCCGCAAAGGCGGCCATCAGATTGGCTTCGGTTTTACTTCCTTTTAATTCCATGTGAATACACTCCTTTCTTTTCCTATTTTGGGCAAAAAAGGAGCGGATTATACAAAAAGGAGAGTAGGATTTCCTACTCTCCTTATGTTAGCCACTGGCTTGAAAGGTATTCTGCTCGGTTGACCAGATAGTTTCGCAGATAGCTATAATGCTCCAAGAAGGTAGAGCCGGTATTGATATAGGTGGATTCATAGACCGGCACATCGATATTATCGAAAAGGGTGAAATCCATGGTGGTGGAAGGAAGCAGCAGGTCATGGTAATAAGAAAGGGGCTGGAGCAGCGACTTTTTGGAGGTCTTTTTCTGCTCGGTCAGCATTTCAATGAGGGGCAGGTAGGAATTCTTCCACTGCTTTTTCACCTCATTTTGAAAATCGGCTTGTCGGCTCATTTCATAAAAGAGGTATTTTTGATTATTGGCGGCATATAAGCCCTTATTACGGGCGGCGGGCTTGAAATTATCATAGGAATTATCATAATCCCAGACCGGCCCGCAATAGCCGACCTTGCTTTCGGAATCGGAGGGTTTATAGAAGAATTGGCTGGTTTTTTCGGTGTCGAAATTCTTCACCAGCTCTTCCATGATATACTTTTGCGCCAAGGAGGTCAGATCGAAATACTCGGTATAACGCTTGCCGGTTTTGGGATTGACCCCATCCTCGGCAAACACCGCATCTTCAAATTCTTGAAAATAATTGGCAATATAGGCCACCTGCTCTCGGGAGGCGTGCTCCGGCTCCTTGATGACCACGCATTTTCCCCGCTTGGTCACAAAGCCGCTGGTTTCATCGGCATACCGATCCTTCAGCTCCAGCTCCAAGAGGTAGCCGCCGGTGATATCCTTGGGGTTTTTGGGGATTATATAGCCCTTTTGGCTGCCGGGGTCGGTTTTGCCTTGGCCAAATTTCGGGAAGGTTTTCAACTTGACATCGCCATTGACCGCCTTGGTCTCTTTTTCCAGATCTACGATCTCGATTCGCTCGTTGGCCACCTGCACCTTTTCGCAAAGCTGATAGGTGCCCATATACTCGCCGTTGCAGTAAAGATCCACAAAGGCGGAACGGCAGGTATAAGCCATGCCGATATCGGCGGCCAGATCATAGGCGACCACATTATGGATTTTGGTTTTATCGCTGAAATTGGCGATCAGCAGCCAGGTTTTGGCGGCGCCTGCCCCCTGACCCACCAAATCGCAATCGGCGGGCAGCTTAATCTGATAGCCCTTTTTAATCATTTTCCAAGTGGCGTTGCCTCGGCCTCGGATCTGGGAAAGCTCCCCGTTATAAAGCTCCTTGCCGCCGGCATCCACCATTCGCATGGTGCCGGTTTCTTCATTGCCCTTGACGGCATGGATATAATCCATCTTTCCCGATTGGGTGGTGATATACATAGAGCCGATGTTGGCGGATTTCATCACGGCAATGGAATAAAGGCCATGGTCATCGGCCTTGATATTCACCGCTCCTTTTCCGCTGAGAGCGGACAGGGAGATTTCATCGCCGTTTTTATAGGATTTTCCCAAAAGAATGCAGTTTTCTGCGCCGGTGAACCAAATTTGCATCTTGGAGAGACTGCCTTCGGTGGGGCAAAAGAGATAATGAGCGTCCTCTTGGGAGACATACTGCCATTTAACGGCATGGGCAGGGCGTGATGGAGCCTTTTGACTGCCTATGGGCGAAACCCAGAGGCAAAATTCCTCGTTGTTATAAGAAGGGGTGGTGGTTCCGCTTCCCGTATCCAAGGGTTTTTTATCGGGGAAGGGATTTTTGGAAGGAGTTTGATTGGAGGAAGGCTTCGTTTGATTGGATTCTTTTTCTTCCTCCTTCTCTTGGGAGGGGGGTTGCGAGGGGGCGGAAGGGGCTTCCTCCTTGGAATGATCCAAAAAATTGTCCCACCAATTCGAAGAAGAGTTGCCGCCACTTACCTCAAAGTCTTGAGAGGAGGCGGAGTTCTCTTCCTCTTTATAACAGCCGCTCAGCAGCAGCGCAAGGATTAAAAGAATGCAAATCCACTGTTTTTTCATGGAGATTCTCCTTTTTAAGGTTCCGAAAGCCACTGGCCGGAAAGATAATCGGCTCGATCGATAAGATAGTTTTTCAAATAATCATAATGCTCTTGGAAGGTAGAGCCGGTATTAATGTATGTAGAGGTATAGACCGGCACATCAATGTTATCAAAGAGGGTGAAATCCATGGTCGCTGAGGGGAGCAGCAGATCATGGTAATAAGAAAGGGGCTTTAGCAGGGCGGTATTCTCTGCCGGCTTTTGCTCGGTGAGCATTTCAATGAGGGGCAGATAGGAATCCTTCCATTGCTTTTTCACCTCATTTATAAAATCATCCTGTCGACTCATTTCATAAAAGAGATATTTTTGATTGTTGGCGGCGTATAAGCCCTTATTACGGGCGGCGGGCTTGAAATTATCATAGGAATTATCATAATCCCAGACCGGCCCGCAATAGCCCACTCCCCTTTCGGAATCGGAGGGCTTATAGAAATACTGGCTGGTTTTTTCGGTGTCGAAATTCTTCACCAGCTCTTCCATGATATACTTTTGCGCCAAAGAGGTCAGGTCGAAATATTCGGTATAGCGCTTGCCGGTTTTGGGATTGACCCCATCCTCGGCAAACACCGCATCTTCAAATTCTTGAAAATAATTGGCAATATAGGCCACCTGCTCTCGGGAGGCGTGCTCCGGCTCCTTGATGACCACGCATTTGCCCCGCTGAGTCACAAAGCCGCTCTTTTCATCGGCATACCGATCCTTCAGCTCCAGCTCTAAAAGGTAGCCACCGGTGATATCTTGGGGATTTTTGGGGATCTCATAGCCCTTTTGGCTGCCGGGAGTGTCTTCCCCTTGGCCGAATTTCAAAAAGGTTTTCAACTTTTCTCCGCCGTTGACGGCTTCGGTCTCTTTTTCCAGATCCACGATCTCTACCCGTTCATTGGCCACCTGCACCTTTTCGCAAAGCTGATAGGTGCCCATATACTCGCCGTTGCAATAAAGATCCACAAAAGCCGAGCGGCAGGTATAGGCCATGCCCATATCGGCGGCCATATCATAGGCGATTGTATTATGAACTTTGGTTTTATCGCTGAAATTGGCCAGCAACAACCAGGTTTTGGCGGCGCCTGCCCCCTGCCCTACCAAATCGCAATCGGTGGGCAGCTTGATCTGATAGGCTTTTTTGGGCATCTTCCAGGTAGCATTGCCTCGGCCTCGGATCTGGGCAAGATCCCCGTTATAAAGCTCCTTACCGTTGGCATCCACCATCCGCATGGTGCCGATCTCTTCATTGCCCTGATGCAGATGGATATAGTCCATGGTGCCCGATTGGGTGTTGATGTACATGGAGCCGATGTTGGCAGACTTCATGAGAACTACAGTATAAAGATCTTGCCCCACCTCGACCTTCAGGGGTTTATCATGGGCCAAAAGGGAGGAAATGTTCACCGATTTGCCGTTTTCAATGGCAACACCGGCAATTTTACATTCCTCGGTGCCGGAGAACCAAAAAGCCATCTCTTTGGGGTCCCCTTCGGTGGGGCAGTAGAGATAATGATTGCCGTCGGCAGGGTTATACTGCCATTTTACGGCGGAGAGAGCGGGAAAATCATTCTTTTCCAAAAGGGGCTGAGCCGGAGAAATCCACAGGCTGAACAGCTCCTCTTGGGGAACGGGAGTGCCGGCGCAACCGGAACAGACGGTAAGGATCATAATCACAGCCAATAATAGGGCGATGAGATGCTTTGGTCGGTTTCGGTTCATAGGGCGCTCCTTTTAATAATAAATGTTTTGGGTGGTGATCAGATTATTTACGCTGTTGCGTACAGCAGAATAGGCCTCTTCCATATCAATGAGAGGATCGGTAAGGCCTTGGAGATAGGTGGCGGTCAGCTCCTCGAGCTTGGGCTGATGGAGAATGAGATAGCCTTGCGCCTCGGCCATGTTGATAAAGGCATTATAGCTATTGCCCACAACGCCCAAGGCCTGCAGCTTGCCGGCCAAGGTCTCGGTATAGCGATTGCACCAAAGCTCCGCAAAGGTCAGGGCGGCATGATCTTCTTCCTCGCTGACCCGATATTTGGGCAGAGCCAAGAAGGTGCCGGTATAGGTTACGGTGCCGGCGGTGCCTTCGGTCATGGCGGGCAGGGGGGCAAAGCGATAGGTAAGATCCTTTGCTCCGTCGGGAATGGCGGTATAGGCCATAGCCACATTGTCGGCCGAGAGGCTATAGGTCACATCGGGAACCGGCACAAAGGCGGTCAGCTCCTGATGGGTGGTGCGGAGCAGGCTCCAAACCTCCCGCACAGCGGCGGCATGAATGTTACTGTCCAGCTTGCCCTCCAAAAGGGTCAAGGGGCTTTTGCCCGAAAGGGTAGCCCATGCTAAAACCTCGCCCATCTGCAAGGGCACAACGCTTTGAGAGATGGCGGCGGTATGAATGGCTTTATATTGCTCCACCGTCCATTGGTTGGTCTGAGCCAAGGTGGCCGGCTCTGCGGCGGCGGGAACTCGGGCGGGATTATACCAAATGGCATTAATATTGCCCATGGGAGCGAAGAGAGTATGGTTGCTTTGAGTCAGCACTCCTTTGCTGATGCCAAAGGGGGTGATTTCGGTGTTGAGATGGTCGGTGGCGGGGCGGCTAAGGGTCATGCCAATCCCCAACTCATCGGCCTGCATTTGAATCAGGCTAAGCTTTTGGCCTGCATAAAGGGCGGTGCGTTGCGCTTTTAAGGAGGTGGCTTTATTCTTTACCTCATATTTCAGCATAAAGCCCTGCTCGGCGGCGATCAGCTTCATCCATTCCCATTCGGAAACCGTGCGGCCTTTTTCATCGGTGTAGGAAAAGGCGGGGGTATCATCAGCGGTATAAACCACAATGGTACGATTGGCCAAGGGGGAAAGGGATTGGCTGTCTTTCACCAGACCGCTCAAAGAGAGGGTGCTGCCGGGGGCTTTGGAAAATTGGATTCCCTCTCCGGCCAAGGGGCTTTTAATGAGATAATCCGGCTCTGCGGGAGCGAGCTCCTCTCCTTCTGTGGGCAGAGCGGCGTCTGGGGTTTCTTCCGGCTGTTCCTCGGTTTTTTCCTCGGGGAGAGGCTCTTCCTTAGGCTCTTCTTGGGGAAGGGCCTCCTCTACAGGTTCTTCCTCTTCCGGCTGCTGAGGCTCCGGATCGGTGTTTTCAACAGGCTCCTCCGGCTGCTCTTGGGGAGCGTCGGCCTGATCATTGGGGGTGATCACCGAGGGATAGGTGATATTGTCCGGCTTGCAGGCGGATACGCTCAGCATCATAGCAAGGCAAAGGAGGATGGCAAGGACTCGTTTCATACGGATGTTCCTTTCTAAATGTGATGGAAATGTGATATTATGCTTTTAAGGCCGTATAAGCGGCAACGGCCAGACGGTCGCAGCGCTCATTATAAGGATGACCGTCGTGCCCCTTGACCCATTCAACGGTGACCTGATGGCGGCGAAGCTGCTTGAGCACTCGCTCCCAGAGATCCACATTCAGGGCGGGCTTTTTATCTTTTTTGCGCCAGCCGTTTTGCTCCCAGCCAAAGACCCAGCCCTGATTGATGCTTTCACACAGGTACTTGGAGTCGCTGACCAAGGTAACGGCGCAGGGCTCTTTTAAGGTCTCCAGCCCCATAATGGCGGCTAGGAGCTCCATGCGATTATTGGTGGTTTCCGCTTCGCCGCCGCTCAGCTCTTTCTCCACCCCTTGATAGACCAGAATGGTTCCCCATCCTCCCGGTCCGGGGTTGCCGCTGCAGGCGCCGTCGGAATAAATCGTAACGTGTTTCATATTAACCCAATCTTCCCGCAAGGGTGTCGTAATAATTCTTGGCGGGCTCGGAAAGCTTGTCTCTTTCAATGGTGGAAAGAATGGTTCTTGCCAGATTGCGATCTCCTCGCAAATAGGCATCCTGAGCGGCGGAGAGGTATTCCCCATGCTCCACCATATCGGCCACGGCGGTAAGCAACGCTTCCGAATCCTGCTGAGATTGGGTCAGCAGATCGTTTTTCTGCTTCAGGGACTCATTCTCTTTCCGCAGATTCTGATTTTCCACTTGAATATTTTTAAGGGTGGATTGATTGGTGTTCAGCTCCTGATTGCTTTCAGCCATCTCTCGACGGATGCGGGAGGTGATCAGGTAACTGCCGCCAATGAGGAAGGAGATGACCACCACAAAGGCAACGGTATAGATCATCAAAAAGCGAATGTCTTTTTTCTTTTCCTGCACCAGCTCCTTGGGAACCTCTGCTTCTTTTTTCGGCTCCTCCACGGGGGCTTCCTTTTTCGGCTCCTCCACGGGGGCTTCCTTGACCTCCTCTACAGGAGGCTCTTTTGCCTCCTCTGCGGGAGCCTCCGAAACAGGTTCAATCTCAGGTGTGGCCTGAGGTTCCGGCTCTTTTTCGGGTGGGGTTTTGGTGGGTTGATCCTGAGGCATATCCAAGCCGACGGCGGACCAGATTTCCTCTAATAAATTCTTTTCTTCGTTGTTCATCTGCCGTCTCCTTCTAAGATCTCGATGATTTTTTCCAGCTCGTCTACCGAATAGTAGGCGATCTCTACCTTGCCTCGATTATTGGGCTTATGATGGATGGACACTTTATTGCCAACCCGAGCCGAGGCACGGGCTTCCAGCTCCTTCAGGGCTTGGGTGATGGCGGGATCGGAGGGTTTCTTTTCGGCAGGCTCTTTTTTGCTCTTTTTCACCAATTCTTCCGCTTGACGAACGCTTAAGCCCTCGGTGATGATCTTATTGGCAAAAGTCAGCTGGGTATCGGCGTTTTCCACCGCCAACAGGGCTCTTGCGTGGCCGGCAGAAAGCTCGCCGGTCTTAACAAAATCCAAAAGCTGCTCCGGCAATGCCAGCAAACGCAGGGCATTGGCCACGGCGGGGCGGGATTTGGAGACGGTTTCGGCGATTTTCTCTTGGGTCATGCCGTATACATCCATAAGGTTTTTATAGCCCATGGCTTCTTCGATGGGATTTAAGTCTTCTCTCTGCAGGTTTTCGATCAGGCTGATTTCGCTGATCTCTTGGGGGGTGTACTCCCGAATCAGCACCGGAACCTCGGTGAGCCCTGCAATGCGGCAGGCTCTCCACCGCCGTTCGCCGGCGATGATGCGGTATTGATCCCCGCCTGCAGGGGTCACAATAATGGGCTGAATCAGGCCGTGTTCCTTGATGGAATGGGCCAATTGCTCCAGCGCCTCCTGGTCAAAATGCTTGCGAGGCTGATTTTTATCCGGCTCGATCTGGGAAAGGCGCAGAGTTTCGGTGGCTTTTCCCTCATTTAAGTCTAAATCTAAGTTGTCTCCTAAAATGGCATCAAAAAAGTTTTGTCCCAATTCCTTTTTCTTCGCACTCATACATCCTTATTCCTTTCAAGAAATTCTCGTGCCATCTCCCGATAAGCCAGCGCACCCTTTGAATAGCGGTCATAAATTTGAATGGGCACACCGTGGCTGGGGGCTTCGGAAAGGCGCACATTGCGGGAAATCACGGTTTTATAGACCTTATCGCCAAAATACCGCTTGATTTCTCCTGCAATCTGCAGGGTGGCGTTCATTCTTCCGTCATACATGGTCAGCAACACCCCTTCCACAAACAGCGAGGGATTATACCGTTGCTTGACCAGTTTAATGGTGTTGATCAGCTGTGCCACGCCCTCCAAGGCCAGATATTCCGGCTGAAGAGGGATGATCACGCTGTTGGAGGCATTCAGAGCGTTTAAGGTTAAAAGCGATAAAGAAGGCGGGCAATCAATAATAATGAAATCATAGCGATGGCGGATTTCATTCAAAGCGTTCTTTAAAAGGCTTTCCCGATTGTCCATGGCCACCATTTCGATTTCGGCACCGGCCAAATTCATGTTGGTGGGTAAAACATCTACATTTTTATATTTGGTGGGCAGAATGGCTTCTTGCACGCTGCATTTGCCGATCAGCGCTTCATAAACAGAGTTTTTCAGCTCCCGACGCTTGATTCCATAACTGCTGGTGCCGTTGGCCTGAGGGTCAATGTCCACAAAAAGGGTCTTTTTCCCTTCCTCGGCCAGCTGAAAAGCCAGACTGACGGCGGTGGTGGTTTTGCCCACACCGCCCTTTTGGTTGGTAACCGATACGATTTTTCCCACTTGTTTCAACCTCATTTACAGTATTCTGTGCTTATTTTATCACAATCATACAGAAAATAAAAGGGGTTTTATAAAATTCACAAATATTTGAGTGTTTCACGTGAAACAATTTCCAAAAAGCAACTCTTCAATGTTTCACGTGAAACATTGTAAATGGAAGGATGCCCTTTAAAATGATTTGGCGCTCTGCCCCCTTATGACCGACCAAAACAAAGACGGCACACGCCGGGGAGCGTGTGCCGTCTCTGCATAGGGGATTAGGATGTTTTGGGTATGCGAACAATATATTCAACAAACCGCTCCTGCTCGATGATTTCAGTTTGCGGCTTGATACCCACTTGTTTGAGGGTGTTGACGGTATGGTTCAGCGTATTGATGCAAAGGCGAATGTCTTTGACTGAACCGATCCGTCGGGGGCGGGATTTCTTTTGCTTGGGAGTGAGGGCGGCGGCAATGAGTTGCTCGGTTTCCTGCACATTCAGCTCCTCTTCAATAACCTGCTCCAGCAGTTCCATTAAGCGATCGCCGTCGGGCACTTTCAAAAAGGCTCGGGCGTGGCGCTCGGTGAGATGGTGCTTTTGCAGGAGAAACTGCGCTGTGAGGGGCAGTTTCAGCAATCGCAGTTTATTGGCGATGGTGGAGGGGTCTTTGCCCATGGCTCGGGCAATCTCCGCTTGGGTAAGGGAGAATTCCTCCATCAGCCGTCGATAAGCGGTGGCTTCTTCGAAGTAGGTCAGATCTTCCCGCTGAAGATTTTCGATCAGGGAAAGCTTGGCCGCCTCAGCCGGAGATTTCTCGGTGATTACGCAGGGCACCTTGGAAAGGCCTGCCTCTTGGGCGGCTCGCAAGCGCCGCTCCCCTGCAATCAGGCGGAAATGATCCTCCTCCCGCTGTACCAGCAGGGGCTGAAGAATGCCATGGTCGGCAATGCTTTGAGAGAGTTCTTTTAAGGATTGCTCCTCAAAATGAGTGCGGGGCTGATGAGTGGCGGGAAAAATGCACTTGGCATCGATCCATTGCAGGTTGTCCTTTTGTTTGAAGATCGCCATGGGTTTCGCCCCTTTCTGCTTTTATTGTAGCGAACCCTTTTTGAAAAAACAAGAAAAACCCCTCGTCATAAAATGACAAGGGGTGGATATTTTTGGGAAATCAGGCGATTTTATTCAGGCACTTTTCCATGGTTTTTGCGGAGATCCCGCTTAAATGGGCATCTAAGATCATGCCGTCTTTGTCGATAAAATAAGTGACCGGAACGCCACTGATGCCATAGGTTTTGGCGGCAGTTCCCTCTAAATCAAAAAGGATGCGGGCGGAATCGACACCCAATTTTTGGATGGCCTCTTTCTGTGTATCCATGGATTCTTTGGATACAGAAATACCGATGATGTCTGCCCGACCGTTGTTGGCCGCCAGCAGGTCTGCCAGCGGGCCTGCAGATTTTTCCTGCAGGGGGTCAAAAAAGACCACCACCGAACCGGTTTTCCCTCGATTATCGGAAAGGGAGAAAAGAGCGGTGCCGTCATAAGCCACCAGCGTGGCATCGGGAGCAGGCTGGGGTTTTTTATTTCGGGTACAGGCGTCCACAATATGAAGGGCGACCACAAAGATCACCGCAATGACTGCCACCAATAAAAAGGGGCGGAGAAAATTCAAAAATTTCTTCATGGGCGTAAAGCCTCCTTAATGCGTGGAGAGTTGGACACACCACGCCTGGCAAAATAAATTTTTTCGTTTTTTCTCGTCTCATCATTTGTAATACGGCAGTATTACTGCATTCTTCGACTTCACCCCTCCGAAAAAATTTAATTTGACAGGTCGAAGAGTCTATCTCGAGCGCATTTTTTCGAAAGGTGAAGCGTGAAATTTGCAGTAAGGCTGGCGCCTTACAAAAATGAACGAAAGCAAGGCGGGAAAATGCGCCGAGATAAACCGTGGCAGGTTCGACTCTCCACGCATTAAGGTGACAAGAAAAATCCGAACCTTGTTTTAAAACGGCGGATTTTCGCTCACCCTTTGTTAAAATACTCGCCAATGCTTATCCCCCTCATTATATAAGAAGCGGGGAATAAAAGCAATCCCTTTGTGAATTTTTACAATTTCCTTGATTGAACTGTGCCATCTATGTTATAATAATTAGTTAGAAAAGAGGTGTTTGGATTGGCAGATTTTCGCTTAGAAGAAAAAGATGGAGTTGTGACGCTGAAGTGTTGCAAATTTGATGAATTCCAAGGAGTTCATCATGGATTTTCCACCCGCCACGGGGGAGTCAGCACCGGCGTTTGTGCCTCTTTAAGCTTTGCCTATAATCGAGAGCCGGAGGAAGTGGTGGATGAAAATTTTCGCCGTTTTTCTGCTGCCAATCACCTGCCCTTTGAAAGCTTGGTGCTGACCCATCAGACCCATACCGCCCATGTGGAAGTGGTGGATGAGACCTTTCAGCATCAAGGGCGCCACCGCAAGTTGCGGGAGACCGACGGCTTGGTAACCGCCACCCCGGAGCTGGGGCTTTGCTGTTTTACCGCCGATTGTGTACCCATTCTTTTGGCGGATCCTCGTCAAAAGGTGGTTGCCGCCGTCCATAGCGGATGGCGGGGAACGGTGGGAAAAATTGCCGCCGAGGCGGTGAAAAAAATGGTAGCGCTGGGCGCCAAAGCCGAAGATCTTTATGCCGCCATCGGCCCCTCCATCGGCCCTTGTTGCTTTGAGGTGGGCCCCGAGGTGCAGGCGGAATTTGATAAGGCCTTTGGTAAGGCTTTACCCTCGGTGAGTTCCTCTCGCCCGGAGCATTTTATGGTGGATCTTTGGGCCGCCAATGAACAGGTCTTGCAGCAGGCAGGACTGGCAAAAAACCACATTTTTACCGCAAAAATTTGTACATTCTGTAATAATCAAGACTATTTCTCCCATCGGTATACAAATGGAGCCCGTGGAAGCTTGGTTGCGATGATTGGGATGGAGGAGAAAAAATGAGGAAAATCGTTGCTTGGCTATCGCTTATGGCCCTTTTGTTGGGGCTGAGCGGATGTGCCGATTGGAATACCCCCGATCCCCAAAGTCCCTTGGGGGCATATAAAGAAGAAGAGGAAAAAAAGTACCTGCCCGCCCGCAGTTATATCTCCTTGGTGTTTTATGATGATATGGACACCAATCCCTTAACTGCCGCCAACAGTGAAAACCATGAACTGCTGAAGCTGGTCTACAGTCCCCTGATCCGACTCAACAGCGCCCTGACGCCGGAGTATATTTTGGCGGAGTCCGTTACCATGGAGGGGGCAACGGTAACGGCGGTGTTGAAAAAGGATTTAAAATTCAGCGATGGAAATAAAATCACCGCCGCTGATGTGGTGGCGTCCTATAACACGGTGAAAAAGACCCCCGCCTCTCCCTATTATCAGCGGTTGCAAAATATGAAAAAAATCACCGCCGCCGATGAGCGAACGGTTGTGATCACTCTTTGGGAGGCGGATGTGGATTATATCTCCCGGCTGGACATTCCCATTATGCAAAAAAGCGGCACTGCCGCCTCGGGACCCTATCAGTTTTCCGAGAAAAACGGTAAATTGGTCTTGATCCCCAATCAAAACCATTATGTGAAGCCCGGCATCTCCACCATTTATCTGCAAAAGCCCGCCAATGAGCAGGAGCGGCAGAATATGTTTTCGGTGGGGCTGTTGGATGTGTATTTTGCCTCTGCCGAACGGGATCTGGTTTTCTCGGGGGGCAAGGATTATCAGGTGCAGACCTATGCCGGTGATAATCTTTTGTATTTGGGCATCAACTGTACCCACCCCCTTCTGAGCAATCCGCAGGTGCGCACCTTCCTCAGCAGTCTGCTGGAGCGAAAGAAATTAGCCGACGGTGTACTGCTGGGGCAAGCCCAGGAGACGGCGTATCCATTCCAAAGCGCCTGGAGTAAGGCCCAAGGGCTGGTACACGATAAAAATCTTTCGGATCTTGCCAAAAAGGAGCAGGCGGCGGCCTTGGGGCTGAATCTTACCGAAAACGCCCTTTTGGATGGAAGCGGCGCTCAGGTGACTCTCTCCCTTTTGGTGGCAGAGGACAGCGCCGTTCATCGGGATACCGCTCAGGCGGTGGCCACCAGCTTTGCCCTCTCGGGGGTGAAGATTCAGGTGGAGGTGGTGGCTCGGGCCGATTATCAGCAACGGCTGCAGAGCGGGCAATATGATCTGTATTTCGGAGAAATGAGAACGGGACGAACCTTGAACCCCATTCTTTATACGGCAGGAAGTGCCTTGAACTTCAGCGGGGCCTCCTTCCCGGCTTTGGAAGCCGCCGCCGCTCAGTATAAGGCCGGCGCTATCACCCTTCCTCAATTTGCGGAAGAATTTGATCGAAATACCCCCATCATGCCCTTGGCTTATCGAAAGGGCGTGCTGTTTGTGGCAAAGGATATCGGAAACTTCCAATCCACCGGTACCTGGAGTCTGTATGGAGATATTACCAAGTTGATTACCAAAGAAACGGAGCTGACCAAATGAAAGAGTTAAAAAACGGAACCGATATTCGTGGAGTTGCCATTGGGGAAAAGACCAACCTGACCCCTGCCATTGCTTGCAAATTGGGCAAGGCCTTTGCCGCCTATCTGGCCAAGGAATACGGCCGGCCCTTAAAGGTGGCGGTGGGCAGGGATCCCCGCATCAGCGGCCCCGCCCTGCGGGACGGTCTGGTGGAAGGTCTTACCGCCATGGGGGCAACGGTGCTGGATTGCGGCATCGCTACCACCCCCTCTATGTTTTATGCGACTTACTATGAGGGCAGCGATTGCCATGGGGCGGTGGAGATTACCGCCTCTCACCTGCCCTTTGATCGCAACGGTCTGAAATTCTTCACCAAAGAGGGCGGTGTGGACGGTTCTTTGATCTCCACTCTCATCGAACTGGCAGAGGCCGATGAATGGGAGCCTTGCGTCGGCGGAGTGGTGGAAGAATTTGATCTGATGAGTGCTTATAGTCAAAGTCTTTTGGATTTGGTGCGGAAAAAGACCGGCAAGGAGCGCCCCTTGGAAGGAATTAAGGTGGCGGTGGATGCCGGCAACGGCGCCGGCGGCTTTTTTGCAGAGCGGGTGCTGACCCCCTTGGGCGCTGATGCCTCCGGATCGGTCTATTTAGAGCCCGATGGCACCTTCCCCAATCATATCCCCAATCCTGAGCATCCTTCTGCCATGGAGGCCTGCGCCAAAGCAACGGTGGAGGCGGGGGCCGATATGGGTATCTGCTTTGATACCGATTGCGACCGTGCCGCCATTGTGGCGCCCGACGGAAAAGAGATCAACCGCAATCGTATGATCGCCATGATCGCCGCCTTGATGCTGCGAGAGCATCCCGGCTGTACCATTGTCACCGATTCGGTGACCTCCAAGGGCTTAAAGGCCTTTATTGAGGAGCGGGGCGGGGTGCATCATCGGTTTATGCGGGGCTATAAAAAGGTGATCGATGAAGCCATCCGCTTGGAGAGCACCGGCGTTTGCGCTCCCCTTGCCATGGAGACCAGCGGTCATGGGGCGTTGAAAGAGAATCATTATCTGGACGATGGATCCTATCTTGCCGCCCGCATGCTGGCAGAGCTGCCGGCACTGAAGGCAGAGGGCAAGACCCTCTCCTCCCTCATTGAGGGATTGGCAGAACCCAAGGATGCCTTGGAACTGCGTGCCAATATTAAGGCCGAAGATTTTAAGGCCTACGGCGCTCAGGTGCTGGAAAAATTGCAAGAGCATTGCAAGGCCCAAGGCTGGGTATTGGAGCAGCCCAATTATGAGGGCGTGCGGGTCAATTTCGGCAAAGAAGAAGGGGACGGCTGGTTTTTGGTGCGGATGTCTCTCCATGATCCGGTGATCCCCATGAACATCGAAAGCGACAGCCAAGGCGGCGCCAAGATCATTGCCGACAAACTATACGCATTTTTAAGAGAATTTCAGGGGCTGGAGTTGCCTAATTACTAAAATTTTCTTAAAAAGAGGTAGACGAAACCAATTTTTATTGGTATAATGATTGGTGGCAATCTGTTATCAACAGATTCCTGATAAAATTGTTCAAAAAAATAATAAATTTGGAGGAGAGAAAAAATGAGCAAGAAGTTTGTTTATCTTTTCAAAGAGGGCGACGCTTCCATGCGTGAGCTGCTCGGCGGTAAGGGTGCAAACCTGGCTGAGATGACCAAGATCGGTCTTCCCGTTCCCCAGGGCTTCACCGTTTCTACCGAGGCTTGTACTCAGTATTATGAAGACGGTCGCAAGATCAACGATGAGATCAAGGCGGAGATCCTTGAGAACATCACCAAGATGGAAGAGATCACCGGCAAAAAGTTCGGCGATAAGGAGAACCCCCTGCTGGTTTCCGTTCGTTCCGGTGCCCGTGCTTCCATGCCCGGTATGATGGATACCATTCTGAACCTTGGTTTGAATGAAGAAGTTGTGGAGACCATGGCTACCATGTCCGGTAACGCTCGTTGGGCCTACGACTGCTATAGAAGATTTATCCAGATGTACTCCGACGTTGTTATGGAAGTCGGTAAGAAGTACTTCGAGGAACTCATCGATGAGATGAAAGAGAAGAAGGGTGTTACCCAGGACGTTGAGCTGACCGCCGAGGATCTGAAAGAACTGGCCGGTTTGTTCAAGGCTGAGTATAAGAACAAGATCGGTAAGGACTTCCCCTCCGACCCCGTTGAGCAGTTGATGGGCGCTGTTGAGGCTGTATTCCGTTCTTGGGACAACCCCCGTGCAAACGTTTACCGTCGTGACAACGATATTCCTTATTCCTGGGGTACCGCTGTTAACGTTCAGATGATGGCTTTCGGTAACATGGGTGATGATTGCGGTACCGGCGTTGCCTTTACCCGTGATCCCGCTACCGGTGATAAGGGCCTGATGGGTGAATTCCTGACCAACGCTCAGGGTGAAGACGTGGTTGCCGGTGTTCGTACTCCCATGCCCATCGCTGAGATGGCTAATAAGTTCCCCGAGGCTTTTGCGGAGTTCAATAAGGTTTGTGCTATTCTGGAAGACCATTATCGTGATATGCAGGATATGGAGTTCACCGTTGAGCACGGTAAGCTCTTCATGCTGCAGACCCGTAACGGTAAGAGAACCGCTAAGGCTGCTCTGAAGATCGCTTGCGATCTGGTAGACGAGGGTATGATCGATAAGAAGCAGGCTGTTGCCATGATCGATCCCCGTAACCTGGATACTCTCCTCCATCCCCAGTTTGATGCGAAGGCTCTGAAGGCTGCTACCCCCGCCGGCCGTGGCTTGGGTGCTTCCCCCGGTGCCGCTTGCGGTAAGGTTGTCTTCACCGCTGAAGATGCTGAGGCTTGGAATAATCGTGGTGAGAAGGTTGTTCTGGTTCGTTTGGAGACCTCTCCCGAGGATATCACCGGCATGAAGGCTTCTCAGGGTATCCTGACCGTTCGTGGCGGTATGACCTCTCACGCTGCCGTTGTTGCTCGTGGTATGGGTACCTGCTGTGTATCCGGTTGCGGCGAGATCAACATGGACGAGGCCAATAAGAAGTTTACTCTGGCAGGCAAGACCTACCATGAGGGCGACTATATTTCTATCGATGGTTCCACCGGTAACATCTACGACGGCATCATCCCCACCGTTGATGCTGAGATCGCCGGCGAGTTCGGTCGTATCATGGAGTGGGCTGATGAGTTCCGTACTCTGAAGGTTCGCACCAATGCAGACACCCCTGCCGACGCTAAGAAGGCTGTTGAGCTGGGCGCTGAGGGTATCGGCCTTTGCCGTACCGAGCATATGTTCTTCGAGGCTGATCGTATCGCTGCTTTCCGTGAGATGATCTGCTCCGATACCGTTGAGGAGCGTGAGGCTGCTCTGGAGAAGATTCTGCCCTATCAGCAGGGCGACTTCGAGGCTCTGTATGAGGCTCTGAAGGGCAACCCCGTAACCATCCGTTTCCTGGATCCCCCTCTCCATGAGTTCGTTCCCACCGAGGAAGCTGATATCGCTGCTCTGGCTGCTGCTCAGGGCAAGTCCGTTGAGGATATTAAGGCGCTCATCGCTTCTCTCCATGAGTTCAACCCCATGATGGGTCACCGTGGCTGCCGTCTGGCTGTCACCTATCCCGAAATCGCTGCTATGCAGACCAAGGCTGTGATTCGTGCCGCTATCAACGTTCAGAAGGCTCATGCTGATTGGACTGTGAAGCCCGAAATCATGATTCCCCTGCCCGGCGATGTGAAGGAACTGAAGTTCGTGAAGGATGTTGTTGTGGCTACCGCTGATGCCGAGATCGCCGCTGCCGGCGTAGAACTGGCTTATGAAGTTGGTACCATGATGGAGATCCCCAGAGCTTGCTTGACCGCTGATGAAATCGCTAAAGAGGCTGACTTCTTCTGCTTCGGTACCAACGACCTGACTCAGATGACCTATGGCTTCTCTCGTGACGATGCCGGTAAGTTCTTGGATGCTTACTATGATAAGAAGATCTTCGAAAATGATCCCTTCGCTAAGTTGGATCAGACCGGCGTTGGTAAGCTGATGGAAATGGCCATTAAGCTTGGCAAGCCCGTCAACGATAAGATCCATTGCGGTATCTGCGGTGAGCACGGCGGCGACCCCGTTTCCGTTGAGTTCTGCCACAGAATCGGCCTTGACTATGTATCCTGCTCTCCCTTCCGTGTGCCCATCGCACGTTTGGCTGCTGCACAGGCCGCAATTAAAGAAAGCAAATAATTGCTGACTTTGTAATACAACATTATCCCTCTGCCGAGAAATTGGCAGAGGGATATTGCGTTTTGCTAACTGTATGTTATAATAAAATAAAAAAAGATAAATTTATGAGCGATAAAAATTACAAAAGTTTTAAAGATTATATTGAAAAAAGAACAGTTGCAGACGTTATGTCCGATTATACTGAACAAAAAGACGAGTGGGAAGAACTTCCACTCGCTAAAACTGATAAAAAAAGCGATGCAGATTCCAAAACGAAAAACACCGACGCATGATGGATTCAATTTTATAATTTCCCCCTTTTGCGGATAGCACCACAGGCTGCTATTAAGGACAACAAGTAAGCTTTCAAAAGCTAAGTATTGATGCGGGTTTTCGGGCGATCTGATCGTCCCGAAACCTTGCTGAAATACAGCTACGAAACAATCAATAAAACACCCCGTGTTCGTATGAACACGGGGTGTTTGCTTATAAATTAATAATCACTATCTTGATTATTAATTTATAAAAATTCCATCCTGACAAAAAAGTCAACCCAGAAGACAGAGAGCCGTCTCTGTAATTTAATTTCATTCAATGTTTTTTGGCAAAATCATTTTGAACTTTGAAGATCCGCAAAGTGTTCTCCTAAAGCTTTTTTGATGGCTTCATCGGTATAATCGATTACTTCCAATTCAACTGTTCCGGTATTTGACGAATTGCATTTGGGACATTTGCAGGTAAATTCTCCTATTACAGCATTTACGTAAAAAGATTTATGAGCCGCCTTTTTTTCTTCACTGACTATATAATGGTCACCCTCACTTTTGACCAGTAAATTCCCGGTTGCTTCTTCACCTGTTTTATAACTATGTAGATGCATCAGTTTCTTTGTTTGATTAAAGATGGTGTTTTCATCAATGGTTAATGGCGTTTTGCAGTTTTTACAGTAGGTTTGCTCATACCGTTTGAGTATTTTGTCGGCCGCACGGAATTTTAATGCTGGAATTAGTGTGAAAATTCCGAGAGGGATAGCAAGTATGCTGCCCGTAAAGGGATCAGCGATAAAGAAAAAGAGCATAATTGTAACGAAAAAAAGTGCCAAAATCAGCGTGCCTTTTTTTCCTAATTTTGCCTCTTGGTGAGAGAGTTCTCCGTCGCTTTTGAGTTCTCCCCAGATCTCTTTAAATGCGAACACATCTCTTAAAAACTTTCCTAATTTTTCCATTAATTTTCTCCTTTATGTATAATATATTCTGTCAAGCGGTTTATGTTTCCGCAATAGACCAATGTTAGTAACTCTGTACTTTTCCGTTTTCGTAGCGGAGTTTTTTAATTTTAACCTTTACCTTCAGTTTTTCAAAATCGTATTGATACAGTTCCTTGGCTGTGCTCTTTGAAGAAACGGTGACTGACCAGGTATAGGTGCTGCTTTTTTTGCTCCGCACCACCGGGTTGGAACTGGAAATAATGCTCCCTGCATTAAAATCTGCGTCCAGCAAAACGTTTCCGTCCGGTTGCTCAAAATAGATCTCCGCTTGAATAGCGGTTAAGTCCAACGAGCTTTTGTTTTTAATTTTAATGTCATAGTTAAAAACGTAGTCGTTATATTTTTCCGTAACATAGTTTTCGCCGTTGGGCGAAACAGAAATCTTAATATTTGCAGGGGTATGGTTTGTATGATGAACCAGCAAAACAACGGCAAGAATCGTAATAAAGGAAAACAGGATAAAACGTTTGCGCCGATTTCTCCGTATTTTTCTTTTTTCACAGTCACGCTCAAATTGCTGCAGATGTTGATCCAGCTTGGCTTGCGCTTGCTCCAGCAAAGGCTTGCAGTCGGCCAGTTTTATGGCTGATTCCTTGTAATTGCCAAGCTGTTCAAAGGTTACAATGGCGCTTTTAATGCGGTTTGGGTTATCGCTTTGCATATCAAGCACCGCCTTTTGGTAAGCTTGCTCTGTGCGAAGCAGAGTAACCCGTTCCCGGCATTCAGCCGCTAATTGGGCGGCATCAAAAAGTTTCCCAAGCCGTTCAAACTCTTTTTGGGTTTTGCTTAAGGCTTCGGCAGTATCGGCAGCGGCCAAATGCGCCAAAGCCTGCTGGTAAGCATTGAGTTGTGCAACAGACCCTTCTGTTTCGTTAAAAATTATAGTGTCGCTTACGGCGTTCAGCGGTTGGTTTGCGCCACAGAAATCACAGATTATTAAATTTGCTTCGGGATCTAACGATATGTTTCCGCCACAATTTTTACAGGTTAAAGCCACCACCCGCACCCCTTATTTCAACAATTTACATTTTGTGTTTCGACCTTCAATCAAAATAATCAGTTCTTCTCCAAGAGAGGTTGCTTTTTCGCTGTTTTCACATATCGCATTTTCAAACTCTTTAAAACGAACTGTGATTTGTGATTCTATAGAACTCAGAGCGTCATTGCTCACAGGATCGCTGTATCGGATTATTTCATAAACCTTTTTGGTTATCTCTTTTGCCTCTTTTGTTTGTGCCTTTGACATTAGGTTTGAGGCATCAGCTGTAAGGAGTTTTATAAACAGCGTTTTCGACTTGATTTTTTCATCAACATTACTTACCGTTTCGCTTACAACAGATGCGTTTATAATGGCTATTGCTGTGAAGGCTAAAATAATCAAACAAAAAACGATGCCAACCCAAACCGGTATAGCGGATATTGCCATTGTTAATCCTGCGACAATAAGCATTATCACTGTGCCAACAAAACTAATGGAGATCAAGGGGAAGTTATAGAAAAACTTCTCTGCATTTTCTGCTTTAAATACTATGTTTGCACAAAATAATTGACCAAAAAACGCCAGAGTAATAAAAATATAACCTGCCCAGAAATTCGTCTTCATTTCATTGGGAATTATAAAAGCAATGATGTTAAACGTGAGCAAGCATATTGCCCAAACGCCAATATAGGATTTAAATGTTTTCTTCACCGACTACACCTCCCGTTTGGTTCCGCATTTGGGGCAAAACTTGCCTTGACGTTCAAAAACGTATCCACAATTTTTGCAACCATTCTTTTTCTGTACGGGAGATCCGCATTCTTCGCAAAACGCTGCGTCTGCATTTAATTTTGCACCGCAATTTTCACAGAAGTTTTGAATGCTTGGTGCAGAAGTATTTGTTACCGATCCCAAAGCATCGTGCATTGCGCCGCCTACCATTCCACCAACGGCACCTCCAACACCCGCCATCGTACCAAAGCCAACGCCCATGTTGGTAAATTCGCCAACGGCTTCGTTTTCCGCAACCTTTTCGGCTACATCAAAGCCACGTTCCTGACCGTATGTATATCCTTCGGTTGCACGCTTTTCGGCAAGCGCCTTGGATTCTATAATCTTTTTCTTAGCTTCGGTTTCTGCCTCAATAATGTCAACCTGTTGGCGAAGCTTTGCTTCGGCTATATCTGCATATTGACGGAAGTGTAGTTCTTTGAATTT
>JAZQFD010000024.1:0-25685 GCA_045539335.1 Eubacteriales bacterium | reverse complement strand
TACTGCTGTAGTATTAACTTTTGGTTCTTGATACTGTTGGATTCGCCTTGCAGATCATCCTCTTGGGATAGGCGGCAGTATATGGCTGTTATTAAATTTTTGCTTTCGGTTGATTTCATTACACGTTTCCTTTCCGAGCCGAATGCGGCTCTGTCAAATCAAACCGAATAGGATACGGCAACAACATATCACAACTCGGTCGAGTAGTCCAGCGACTTTGCTGAAACAGTTTTGTTAACTTTTTCGACCGTTGATCAGGTATTTCAGTTTGTCCTTTGCTTCTTCCGTTTTTTCACTGACAGAGAAACAAGATAACACGGGATACTGCTTTCCTTCAACGGTCAGCACGTAACCGAGACCGATATGCTGTTCTTCTCCTAATTCTTTCTGTAATTTCAAATATTTCTCTCTGCGCTTTTTCAGTAATTCATAATCCATGATGTTTTCTCCTTTCTTGTTACAACCCCGTTCACAGCGCCTATGTTTTTCCCTTAAACACGGCACTTTCGGGGATCTGTGGCACCGTATACTGGCACAAGGCCTTATTTACGACGCCTATTTTTTTCGGTGTCCAAAATCCCGAAAACCCTTGTGCGGTCGGGGTTTCCGGCCGCTGTGATCCGAGGCGAGCGCCGTTTACGACGCCGACTCTTTCTCCTGCTTGATTTTCGACCCATCGAAAATGCCCAAAAGCTGCCTTGTACCGTTCCGCATTTCGCCGTTCCGCCCTTGCCCTCAAATCGCCCCAAACGGGCGGTTTTCTTTTTTGGTCGGGTGTTTCCTCGCATCTCTGCGTTCCTCGGCACACAGGCGGTCTGTGGGCGACACACGGGCGGTTCGTGGGTGTAGTCTATTCTCTTTTTTCTGTTGTAGTAATTCCTGGGTTTTGTTCTATGGGTTTTCTTCTTGATAGGAAATTCTGACACTATCCCAATGAAAGATCTACTCTACTCCAAAAGACTTGCCACGTAGTAGAGATTGCTCGTTCTCGTTCCGTCCTCACGGTGACGCTGAATCTTTTTCACCAGTCCGAGGGACGAAAGATTTTCGATGGCAGAGTCAACGGTTTTCCTATCCATACCGCACTCCTTTGCGATGACTCTCCGTGATGGAAAGCAGGAGCCATCCTTGCTGTCGCTGTGCCGAAGCAAACAGCAATACACGGTGAAGTCTCTCGGCTTCAGTTCTAAGTCAAAGATACGGTTGGGAATCATAAAGAAATTTTTGTGCTGCATCCGATCCTCCTTTCGTTTGTTTTGATTCTGAATTTTGATACAATCATCTGCATTCCACCTTTCGATTTTTATGTAATAAAGGCGAGAGCAAAACAAAAAGACCCGCACTTACATCGAGGCGGGAACACAAATGAGCGAACGGTTTTGTTCGCTTAAAAATGTTCCGTGCCGATGTATGTACGAGTCTATAACTCTGAATGGATGATCGTTGTCTTTCAAACTAAGGGGAGACAGTTGAACTGTCGTGGCACATATTATTCAATTTTCAGCCGATCTCTCGGTGACTTTATTATACCATACGCAGGAAACTTTTGTCAAGATGGGGTGAATAAAGTGTGCGAAATATGGGTATAGTAGTTTATTTGAATTGCAATAAAAAAACGTCCTCGTTACAAAAAAGTAACGAGGACGCGCACATTAGATTTATGAAAGCTGCTTTTTCAATTCTTGAAAGCTTTCCAAAGCACTTTGCAGATTCTCAATAATATCATCGGCAAGCACATCCGGATCGGGGAGATTATCAAGATCAGCAAGCGACTTATCCTTAATCCAAAAGATATCCAGGCTCGTCTTATCTCGTTTCAAAATCTCATCGACACTAAATCTGCGCCAGCGACCATCGGGATTTTCTTCCGACCACGTTTCCTTACGTTCATGACGATTTTCGGGATTGTAGCACGCAATAAAATCAAGCAGATCCGCATCTGTCATAGGATGTTGTTTCAATGTAAAATGGATATTGGTACGGAAATCGTAAATCCAAATTTCTTTAGTCTGCATATCGGGATTCGCCGGACGCTTATCAAAGAAAATTACATTTGCCTTAACACCCGGCTTGTAGAAGATGCCGGTCGGCAAACGAAGTATGGTGTGCAGATCGGTGGTCTGCAATAATTTCTTGCGCACTGTTTCACCGGCACCGCCTTCGAAAAGAACATTGTCCGGAACAACAACTGCAGCTTTTCCTGTTGCTTTCAAAATGGTGTTAATGTGCTGAACGAAGTTGAGCTGTTTGTTGGAGCTGGTTGTCCAAAAATCTTGGCGGTTGTATACCAATTCCTCTTCCTCTTCTTCGCCTTCCTCGTTGGTCATCGTGATGGAAGACTTTTTACCGAAGGGAGGATTGGTCAGTACATAATCTACACGGTAGCCGGGATCTGTCAAAAGAGAATCTCCGTGTGCTATCGGTATATTACCGTAAATATCTCCGATATTATGCAGATAGAGATTCATCAGAGACAGTTTGAATGTGACGGCAACAAGCTCGTTACCGAAGAACGTTTCGTTTTTAAGGAACTCTTTATCCTCACGGTCAAGCGTATAGTTTTGCGTGATAAATTCCTGTGCAGCGAGGAAGAATCCACCGGAACCGCAACAAGGATCGGCAATCGTTTTCTTCGGTTCGGGACGGATACACTCAACCATAGCGCGGATCAAAGGACGTGGCGTGAAGTACTGTCCTGCGCCACTCTTGATATCTTCCGCATTCTTTTGGAGCAAGCCCTCATAAATCTCGCCCTTAACGTCGGAAGACATAGACACCCATTTTTCTTTATCTATCATCTGAACGATGCGGTAAAGAATAGCGGCATTGCTGATCTTGTTGCTTGCTTGGGCAAAAATCATTCCGAGAATGCCGCCTTGCTTGGCAAGTTCTTCAAGGGTTGCTTTGTACTGATCCTCAAGCTCTGCACCTTTCAGTGTGCTCATATCCGACCATGTATAACCTTGCGGAATACCTGTTTCTTTTTTATACGGCGGCTTGGAATACTCATCTGACATTTTCAGAAAGATGAGATATGTAAGTTGTTCAAGATAATCTCCGTAGGACACACCGTCATCGCGGAGAGGATTGCACATTCCCCAAACCTTAGAGATTATTGTTGTTGATTGTTCAGACATTGGTTTGATCCTCGTTTGTTATAGTTTTCGTAGTAACTGGAATTATTGGATAGGTTGTATGACCCTTAAGCCACACCGACGACTTCCTAATTTCAAACTCAAATTCAATTCTTTGTGAATATTCATTTTCCAACAAATCTTTAAAGTGAAGTTCAAAATTTGCAGTTGTAACATCTTTAAGAACTTTAGGGCGTGCAAAAGATATTTGCAAATAATGTGCGTCACCATTCTGCAATGCTTTAATTACAAAAGGCTTTTGAGAATATGTATTGGTAAAATTCGTCCAAACATATTCTATATCTTTCGCAGTTCCTCTACCGATATTTTTTACTCTAAGATTAAGAAGATATTCACCAGCATTATAGTCATCTTCTGATAAAATCATTGCTATTTTATAATCAACCCCAGGTTGATTGGTAGTCTCAAATTGCAAATAAGGCATAACATCCAATCTTCTATTCTCGCTAAACTGCCTTTGAGATTCTGCAATTTGATCACGCGTCGCATTTGCCGCTTTAATATTAGCTCGGCAAATAAATATTGTAGCAACTACATATATCGTCGTAATACAAAACATTAACCAGTCTGTTATTAGTGGCATATCATAACTCTCCCTCAAATGCTTTTTTCAAAATGCTCTGTCGCATTGCTTCTGCCTGTTGCAATGCAGTATCAACTGTTTCTTCGATACTATCGCAAACAGATAAGCGAGACTCTATAACATCCAGCACCGCTTCTGCTTCTTCATCGGAAACCACAGGAACTCTCGAACTACGTATATCATCTAATCCAAGTCCGAGTTTTCCCGCACCACGCTTGTTTTTCAACAAGTCTTTTTGTCCCCAATCGCTTCGCAAGTACCAAGCCATAAACTTACCTTGTGCTGCATTTTTAAATCTCACAACGGCAATATGTTGATTTATGTATGCTTCACCAATATTTGAAGGCACAAGCCCGATGCTTCCAAGGTCTGCGGTAATAGAAACCAAAACATCATTAGGTTGTAACTTGGAGCGTAACCCTTCTGCTTTGTCTGGTAAATTTACATATTGAGTATCACCAAAATCAATATCGATAGAATCTCTTGTAAGATTTCCTATGCGAATAAACTTTGCACCTTCGGAAGCATAAAATTGAGCCCAACCTCTTGATCCACTCGTCACCAAAGTTGACATATCACGTATAGGAGAGAGTGTTTTACAATTTTCAAACGCCTCTTTTAGCACCGCCTGACGATATACAGCAAGTTGTTGCTTTGTCTTCTTCAATGTTTCAACACCATTGTCAAGTTCAGAGAACAGTTCTTCAATTTTGGAAACAATGCATTTTTGTTCTTCAAGGCTCAATACAGGAACAGGATATTGCTCCAGCCATTTAGTGCTCAAATTTAGTTGCGCAACTCCTTGAGAGGCATTTATACAATCTTTTTGAAACTGTTTTCTCAAAAAGTAATAGAATAAAAATTTAGGAATTAAAGTATCGTTTTTTATCCTTATACAGCTAACTCTTTGATTTAATGCTGCCGGAAGAAAATTGGAAGACAAAATGGCAACTCTACCCACATTTCCTGTAAGAGATACAAGAAAATCATTTTCACGAAGAATGTATTTCGAAATATCCTCTGCCGTGTCTGCTGGGTAAAAACATGGCTTTTCATCTGATATGTAACCATCTTGTACATTAGCAATTCTTATAACTCGAATTCCGTTTTTTACATAGTTCTTACTTTTAAATGCATATCCATTGATTAGATCGGCAAATGCATTTAACGGTTTATAACACAAATTATCCATACAACACCATCTTTTATTTTGACAAATCAATGACCGCTTTAATTACTTGAATAACAACCAACACGACACCAAAAAGTTTAGTCAAGAACAGCAAAATATCAGCTTTTGTTTTTTCCTTGGTTTGTTCTTCTTTTTTTGCTTTTGGGATTTTACTTGCAGAATAAATGACTTGTTGAAGCCCTTGAAAGAATCCAAACGCACCAAAAATAAGGCAAAAGAACCCTATTGTATTAAAGATCCAATGCTTTCCAAACCAAAATAAAGCAAACCATATTCCAGAGAATAACAAGCCAATAAATAAACTATCAAGACCTATTATTCCTGTTTTAATCTTACTTGCTTCAACAGCGAAGCCCAGTACCCCTATCACAACAAATACCCATTTGAATATTGCGGTAACTGTTTCATTGCCAAAATACAACGGAACAAATTGTAACACCAATCCACACACAATAAGTGCGAACGCTAAAGCATATCCCGTTATTCTGCTGTCTATCTCTTCAGAAAAATATATTTTCTTTTCTTTGTTTTTCTTTGCCATGGTCGCTCCTTCAATAGATATATATTATTTTGCAGATTAATTATCCAATTCAAACTTTTTTCGTACAGTATTGATTGTTATACCACAGTTGACTCGATTGGCAAGCGGTTCAACAAACATTTCTTCTATGTTGGATCTTAACTTTTCGGAATCTTCTTTAGATAACGTAAAAGTACTGTAGCAAGTAAATGTGGAATCGTTATATTCTGTGATTAACTCTATTTTGTAATTTCCTTGCTTCCAGAAGAATAAATCATTCATTTCAAGCAAAGCTTTTTTATATTCAGCACTTGCTCTAAATAATGGATCGTATGCTTGTACCGTTGCATTGGAAGTGTTAAGGTCGCTGTTCGCCTTCATATGTATGGGCTTTAAGATCCCCGCTATTATCTCTCCGCTATTTTCCTCATTGTTTGTAAACTCAACAAACACAGGAGTTAACATATCTGCCTCAACCTTAAAAGGATGCGCCGTTTCAAAAGTTGTTTCATAATTGTTGGCAATTCGTCTAAAAACAGGGGATTCAAAAGACGACCAACCTAAAGACAAAACAGCTTTGTCTGACAGTCTTGTAACTTTTGCAGATATATTTTTAACAGCTGCGTTTTTATTTTTGGCATCGTATACTCCACCGAGGGAAATATAGGATCCGCTTTTGTTGAAAAATATTGATATATTTCCTGAAGGTAAAAAATCAAATTTAAGTCTTTTTATATACTTATCATATACCCACTTAAAAATGGAAATATTAGAGCTAATGCAGCTAAGATAATAGCTAACAATTCATAAAAAGTCATAGGTGTTGTAAAATCAATGTTCATTTATTTCTCCTTTTATGCCACCAATTCTATATTCATTTCCATCAAAATCGCTTCATACTTGTCTCCGAACACCTCGTAGAACCGTCCGAGACCGCCTTTGCGATCAAAAGGATTCAGATCAAGGTCGCTCGTTTCAATGCTCAAAGACACGGCAATGTGGTCTTTGACAAGGCGGAGCCATTCCATCTGCTCGTCCGTGAAATGTACCGCACCCGCGTTGCGACGGAGAGTCCACTGCATAAAGTTATAGTTCACTCTGTCGGCAAAGGGCGCGAGATTCTCGGTATATCCCATTTCAAAACGAATGATGGATATAAGATCGGACAATTGTGCCATCGTACCACGCTTTACTCTTTCGGGTTTCTTAATGGCATAACAATCCCACAGACGCTCCACGGTGATTCCTTTGGACTTCAGCTTCTCATATAATGCTTTCAATCCATCAATCGCCATCGGGCGGTCTTTATATTTTTGGTCATAGATGATACGCAGGGCGATAATTTCATCTCTGTTCTCGTCAATAAACTGACGGAAAGAAGATATAACACGGTCTGCGTTTTCCTCTTGTTGCGAATCAAATCCGGCAAACAGAACCTCGTCAAGATTGACATTGTCAATGACCTGTTCGTGGCTACGACGAATATTATCAATATAACAACAGGTTTCTACACTCAAAAACGGTTTTACGGCCTCGTTAACCAAGGCTTTCTTTGCTTCGGCAATTTGTTCCTCAGTCGGTTCTGCGGTTGCAAACTGCTCCTGTGCTTGGTGGAGAATTACATCCTCGTCAAAGGCATTCAAAAGCTTTTCTGCAATCTGCCCCGCACCGGCTCCAACCGTTTCTGCAAACTCTTTTTTCTCGCTCGGTGTCATCTGACTATTCAAACGAATGACACGGTTTGCAAGAGAGGTAAGCGTGTCCTCGCTCTTATCTCCGAGAGCCACGTTCATCATCAGTTCTCTCATACTGACAGATGGTTTGCGCTCAAGTGTACGGGTATCAAATTTTTTGGATTTTGTAACACCAACGGCATCGACAATAACAAAATGGTCTTTATTATCGGTCGCAGAGGGCGTAACTTTTTGGAGGTCGTCTTTGGAAAGTGTGCGAGTTCCTCGACCTTTCATCTGCTCAAAATAGTTCTTGCTACGCACATCACGCATGAAGATCAAGCACTCAATCGGCTTAACATCCGTTCCCGTTGCGATCATATCCACAGTAACGGCAATGCGGGGATAGTAGTCATTACGGAAAGAACTCAACACACTTTCGGGGTTTTCTGCGGAATAGGTGATTTTTTTGCAGAACTCATTTCCTTCGCCAAATTCCTCGCGGACGATTTGAATGATATCATCAGCGTGGCTGTCTGTCTTAGCAAAGATAAGGGTTTTCGGCACTTCTTTACGGCGTGGAAATAGCGTGGTGAATACATTTTCCTTGAAAGAACGAATTACCGTCCGTATCTGACTGGGATTAACAATATCCCTGTCAAGCTGCGTTGGCTTGTAGTCCAAATCTTCGTCCAGTTCTTTCCAGCGTTTTTCACGAGAAAGGCGGCTTCTTATCTCAATTCGCTGTTTCATAATATGAGCGCCGTTCTTGCCCACATTGGTTTCGATGAGGAAAATATCCTCTCCGACATTGACTCCGTCAACGATAGCTTGCTCACGGGGATATTCGCTAACTACATTTTCATTAAAGAATGCAAAGGTACGCTTGTCCGGTGTAGCAGTCAAGCCGATGATAAAGGAATCAAAATACTCGAGAACCTGGTTCCAGACGTTGTAAATAGAGCGATGGCATTCGTCAACGATAATGCAGTCGAAGAATTCCGGCGGATACTTTTCGTTGTAAACGACTTCTTTCGGTGCTTTGGAATCTGCGGTAACATACTCGTTAAAAGAGATTTCTTCCGCAGATTCGTTCAATTCCTCTCCTTTGAGAATGGAGTACATTCTCTGAATGGTGCTGATGCAGATCTGTACACCGTCGGGAATGTAAGAGGACTTGAGTCTATGTACGCCGTAAATCTGCGAAAACGGGCGCGGATCATCGGTTGGTTTATATGCAAGAAACTCTCGTTCTGCTTGTTCACCAAGGCCTTTGGTATCAACGAGGAAAAGAATACGGTTCATTTTGCCGTATTTTAAAAGTCTGTATGCGGCGGTAATAGCAGTAAAAGTCTTTCCGGCACCGGTAGCCATCTGCACCAATGCTTTGGGACGATTGTCAGCAAAAGAAGCATCAAGATTTTCGATAGCTGTAATCTGACATTTGCGGAATCCCGTCGGATCAAATTCCGGGAAACGCTTCATGTTATTGCGGATGGTATCGGGCTGCTTTAAGAGAGCCAGAAGCGTTTCGGGACGATGAAAAGAGAACACCGTTCTGGAACGATATTTGATATCGTCATAGTCGGTAAAGCGAGTCAACTTGTCTGTTGCTTCATAGGCAAAGCGAATGCGATATTCGTTTTTGATCCACTTAAAAGTGCTGGTTGCATAACGAGCAGACTGACTCTCGACAGAGGTGATGTTTTCGCCCAACTCGCTTTTCTTGGCTTCAATAACACCTACGGGGATTCCTTCCAGAAACAGGGCATAATCTACCGGCCCGGTGCTTGTAGGAAACTCACGCACAGCAATGCCAAGAGAAGCCGAAAGATTAAGGGATTTAACATCCTGAATCGTCCAGCCGGATTCTATTAACTTTTTATCAATTGTAACTCGCGCTTTATCTTCAGGTTTCATAAAACACTATCTCCATCACATTCTTATTCTGCTGCTTGTCCGCTTTTGATCCACGCATCCACTTCGCTTACTTTGAATTTCCAGTTGCGTCCGACTTTGTGAGCGGGCATATTTTTGTTCGCAATCCAAACAAGCAAGGTATCTCGGCTGATCCCGAGATATGCGCATATTTCTTTTGTGGAATACCACCGATCCGGCATATCTGTTTTTGTAATCATTTCCATATCTCCTATGAATACAATTCTACATGATATATTATAGCATATATATCGTTTGTTTTCAATGGGTTTTGTCGGATTTTGTAGGGTTGTAACTGATTTTTGCTTGATTTGTCACAAATGAAATCCACCATAGACACATTTTGAATCTATGGTGAATTTCAATTATCCTATTTGATTTTCTTTTTGTCCGTTTGATTTCCGTATCCAGTGAGTGTTTTAAGCTTAAAATAATTTTGCTTTTAAGCGTAGCCTATATAAATGTCGTAGCAGTCGTCATTTGTGCTTTCTGCCCAGATCCACACGTCGGTGATGTCCTCATCCTTTGCATAGCGGTCAAGTCGGCTTTGAATATCTCTTTCGAGGTAAATGCAGTGTTCACCTGCTCGGATGGGGTTATCCCAGCAATCTACCGCTGTGTCGCTTAGTACGAGTCCTTTGCTTTCGGCGTAGCTCATTGCATATGCGATCCAGTGATCAATATCGAAGGGAGCAGGCTTTTGCATAGGCGCCGGCTCGGCCACCTTCGGAGGTTCTGTTTCGGCTTTCAGTTCATCCTTGGGCGGCTCAGTTTTCGTCGTTTCTTTTTCCGTAAGTTGCGATGCTGTGCTTGGCACTGTTTCAACGATCGGGGGAGTAGACGTTTCTTCAATGGTGCTTGTTGCAGTCGTCGTTGTTTCTTCTGTTGGTTGTATCGTTGTCGGCTCTGTAGCGACCACGGTTGGCTCGGTTACCTGTTCCTCGCGCTCGGTTGTGACGGGATCTTTCTCTGTCGGCTCTACCGCTGTCACGGGCGGTATTGTTTCGAGTAGGGGTTCTGTTATTACCGTTTCCGATACCGTTGTCGTCGGACTCTCTGTAGGAGGCGGTGCGGTGTTACCACCGCATCCCACCATACTCACAAGCACCCCACAGCAGAGAAGAAGGATTATTAGTTTTTTCATATATCATCCACCGTTTCTAACCCTTCCATTACTTCAACCATTATTCGTACCGCAAGGATGAATCCATCCCTAAACGCATCTCGCTCAGTTATCCCTGCAAGTTCGCTTTGGCAGTCCTTAAACTTTTCGAAGGTTTCTTTCTGCTGCTCGGTGAGCGTTATCGTTAGGCTTTCTTCGTTTTTGCATATGAGCTTTACGAGTTTGTCGACTCTCGAACCGCGCTTTATGTACCTTTCGTGCGGACTGATGTTGCCGTAGTATAAATCTTCAAGTGTTGTCATGTGCGTTGCACCTCCTTTTTGCAACACAAACAAATACCACAACACTTTCCACAAGTCCAGCGATTTTCGATATAAAATTCAAAAAAACACCGCATTTCTGCGACGCTTTCAATCGAGTTCACTTTTCTATAATCAAACAATGCAAAAGACAGCATAGCCATCATAGACTATGCTGCCTTTCTCTGTTATCCTATTCGGTTTTCATATTTCTCCGTTAAGGACATCGCGCTTTTCCTCGGGAATTTTTTATTAACCGTAAATTCTGTTTTTCAGGGCTTCGAATTCTTCCTTGGTTGCGCCGTTGTATACATCACGAACATCGGGGCAGACCGATACGGCGGGGTCGAAGCCGGGGCTGATTCCACGCTCCAACGCATGGTTGGCCAATTGACCGGTATGGTCGGTGCCACCTGCTAAATAAAGCTTGTGCTCAATGGCAAAGCGGTAGGCTTCCGTTCCGTCATACGAATCCATAATGGGGTGGTCGTATTCCACACAGTTCAGGCCCAGATCAACCAGCATAGGAAGATGCTGGGTGGTTTTACGGGGATGGGCAAGACTTGCCACACCGCCGGCATCCCGAATGGCCTTGATCAGGCGGGGATAGGTAAAATTGCAACGAGGCGCTTTGATCTCTATTTTTCGACCGGCGAATGCTTTGGAGTAATCCCAATAATCGGCTTGGGTGTAGCCCATGTATTTAATAAGAGCCAGGAACAAATGCTCATTGTTGATCCAAGCGCCTTCGGGAGCCAGATCCAATACATCCTGCCAGGTGAAGCCGTGGTATAAACCTAATTCAACACCGGTATCAAACTTGGCTTTGGTCTTTGCATAGGTGTATTCATTTTTTTGACGAATGTATTCAGCGATTTCAGGAGCAGTAGGATCGAAGTCATAGGCAACAATGTGGAAACTGCAACCCAACTCCTTGGCGCCAACGGCCGCTTCCATGCCTTGAATGTAATCCATTCCGGTTTCAGCACAGGCTTTTTTCAACGCCTCAACACCGGAAACAGTATCGTGATCGGTCAAAGCGATGGCGCCATAGCCCATTTCCTTTGCCTTTTGGCAAAGCTCTAAAGGTGTTAGCACACCGTCGGAATAAACGGAGTGTAAGTGCAGGTTTGCATATTTCATGAGCAAATCCTCCTATCGGTATTATTTGTCATTATTATATAATGAAAGCACCGAGAAATCAAGAGTTCTCATGGAAAAAGTTCGCATCCTCAAAGGTCCCAACCAAAATAAAAGAGCATCGCAAAAGCAATGTCGGTTTACGCTGGATACTCTGCGCTGCTTGCTTTTTCCACCGCCCCGGGCGGAAAAGCGAAAAAGCGGCGCTGCTCGAGACACGGCGATCCCAAAAAACTTATCGCAGTTTTTGGGTCGCCTCAACGAACATTTTCCGTTGGAAAAAGTTCGCATCCTCAAAAGTCCCAACCAAAATAAAAGAGCATCGCAAAAGCGATGCTCTTTTATTTTGGTTGGGATAGCTGGACTCGAACCAGCGGAATGACGGAGTCAAAGTCCGTTGCCTTACCGACTTGGCTATATCCCAGCGGGGTAAGAAAAAGCCCTTGTCTTTTGACAAGGGCTTTTGGGGTGGATGGTGGGATTCGAACCCACGACCTCCAGAGCCACAATCTGGCGCTCTAACCAGCTGAACTACAACCACCATATCTTATTGCCCCGGCAACGAATAGGATTATATATCATTTTTATTTCCTTGTCAAGATCAAAATGGTCAAATTCTCATTTTTTCCTCCCTCTTTGGAATATTTATGAATGAATTGAAAATATTTCAAAAAACACTTGCATTAATGAAAAAGTGTGCTAAACTATATTTAGCACTCAAAGTTGCCGAGTGCTAAGTTTCGACAAGGAGGTATTGATGAAATGAAATTAAAACCTTTATTTGATCAAGTTGTTATTAAAATGGAAGAGGCAGAAGAAACCACGAAAAGCGGTATTATTTTAACCGCTTCTGCTCAGGAAAAGCCCCAGATCGCTCAGGTGCTGGCTGTTGGCCCCGGCGGTTATGTAGATGGCGTGAAGGTCGAGATGGTGGTAAAAGCCGGCGATCGTGTGGTTCTTCGTAAATATGGTACAACCGAAATTAAGCTGGATGGGGAGGAATACCTCATCGTGCGCCAAAGCGATATCCTTGCTTTGGTAGAAGAATAAGGAGTGAGTGACAATGGCAAAGCAAATTCAGTATGGCGAAGAAGCCAGAAAATCTCTGCAAAGAGGCGTTGATAAATTAGCCGACACCGTGAAGATCACCTTGGGACCCAAGGGCAGAAATGTGGTGTTGGAGCAGAAATTCGGCAGTCCCTTGATCACCAACGATGGCGTGACCATCGCTAAGGATATCGAGTTGGAAGATCCCTTTGAAAATATGGGTGCTCAGTTGGTTAAAGAGGTTTCCACCAAGACCAATGATATTGCCGGTGACGGTACCACCACCGCCACTCTGCTGGCGCAGGCAATCATTCGGGAAGGAATGAAGAATGTTGCCGCCGGCGCAAATCCCATGGTGGTTCGCAAGGGTATTCAAAAGGCTGTGGACTGCGTGGTGGAGACTATTCATACCAATTCTCAGAAGGTAACCGGCAGTGAGGATATCGCCCGTGTTGCCACCGTTTCCTCTGCGGATGAGAGTGTAGGCCGCTTGATTGCAGAGGCTATGGAAAAGGTTTCTACCAATGGTGTTATTACCGTAGAGAAATCTAAAACTGCCGAAACCAGCTGTGATGTGGTGGAGGGTATGCAGTTTGATCGTGGCTATATTTCTCCCTATATGGTGACCGATACCGAAAAAATGGAAGCGGTGATCGATGATGCCTTCTTGCTGATCACCGATAAAAAGATCGGCAATATCCAAGAGATCCTGCCGGTTTTGGAGCAGATTGTTCAGGCCGGCAAAAAGCTGGTAATTATCGCTGAGGATATTGAGGGAGAGGCTTTGGCTACCCTGATCGTGAATAAGATCCGTGGTACCTTTGCTTGTGTTGCCGTGAAAGCCCCCGGCTTTGGCGACAGCAGAAAAGAAATGCTTCGTGATATCGCTATTCTGACCGGCGGTCAGGTGATCAGCGAGGAGCTGGGGCTGGATCTGAAGGCCGCCACCATCGATATGCTGGGCCGTGCCAATCAGATCGTAGTTCAGAAGGAAAAGACCGTGATTGTGGGCGGCGCCGGCGATAAGCTTGCCATCAATGCCCGCATTGATCAGATTCAGAATCAGATGAGTACCGTCACCTCCTCTTACGACCGTGAGAAATTAGAGGAGCGCTTGGCGAAGCTTTCCGGCGGTGTGGCCGTTATTAAAGTAGGTGCCGCTACCGAGACGGAGATGAACGAAAAGAAACTGCGGGTAGACGATGCTTTGGCAGCCACCAAGGCCGCTGTAGAAGAAGGCATTGTTGCCGGCGGCGGTACTGCGTATATCAAAGCCATTGATGTTGCCGCAAAGCTGCTGGAGGAAACCGAAGGCGATGAGCGCACCGGTGTGCAGATCGTGCTGAAGGCTCTGGAAGAGCCTGTTCGCCAGATTGCTACTAACTGCGGCTTGGAAGGCTCTGTGATTTTGGAGAATATCCGTAAAAATGATGATGTGAACCATGGCTTCGATGCCTTTAAGGAAGAGTATTGCGATATGCTCAAGGCCGGTATTGTTGATCCTGCCAAGGTCACCCGCAGTGCTTTGCAAAATGCTGCCAGCGTTGCGGCAATGGTGCTGACCACCGAAAGCCTGGTTGCCGATATTAAGGATCCTGCAGCCGAGGCGGCTGCCAATGCAGCCATGAGCCAAATGGGCGGCGGAATGTATTAAAGAAAAAAGGAGCAAGAAATTGCTCCTTTTTCTTTGCATAAAAGTTTCCTTCTTGCCATATATAAGATTAGAAATGCAGGAGGGAACTGTTATGAAAAAAATATGGATCTTATTGTGTGTGGCAGCTCTTTGTTTGGGAGGCTGTAAATCCAAGGAGCCGCCTATGAAGATGCCGGAAGCCGAAGGATACAACACCCAAGGAGAAAAAACGGTGGTGTATCATACCAAGGAGGCAACCTTTCCGTTGTCTTTTACCATGGACGGTGCTCAGCAGATTCAAAACGGGGTATATTGGTATTATGAGCTGGCCGATGCCTTTGGTCGGTCCTGGGAGGATTCCTTCTATACCTATAGTGCAAAGGATCTGGAACTGAACGGTAACATGAAGTACGCCGAACTGGGAAAAAAGAGTTGCTACGCCACGAATGGAGATTGGCCCCTGTTTTTAAATCCCGTTCATACCCAATATTCCATCTCCAATCAGGATCAAGTGGCAGAAAATCTTGTTTCGATGGTGCAACAGCAATTGACCCATCAGCAGATGGAGCAAGCAAGCGCTATCATTACCGATACCTGGGCTTGCGATCTGGATGGAGATCAATCGCAGGAACTGCTGTTTAAAGCCTGCAATTGCAATGAAAAGAAAGAAGACGGCGCCCCTCAATATTGCTTTTTGGCATTTGTAAAAGGGGAGGACTGCCAGATTCTTTATAGTTCCTTTCGTCCGGATGGGACGATTGGAATTCAATCATTAAGTCCCTTGGTGTATGACCCCGAAGGGGATGGAAAATGGTCTGTGATGGTGCATCAAAAGGGCGACTATGAGAGTTTTTGTGCCTATCAATTCAGCGGCGGAAACTTCACCAAATGCTATGAGATTTATTTCTAAGGTGCGCTAGTCGCACCTTTTTCTTTTAGTTGAAATTATTATAAAGATATGGTATTCTAAAAATAGAAAGATCTTGAAAAAGGGGAGATCAAAATGGATCGTTCGGAGCGTAAAAAAAGATTTGATGATTTCTACCAAAAAACCTATCAGGCAAGCATGGTTCGTGTGCTGACCAAAACCGGTGATTTTCTCAACGCTGAGGATCTGCTGGCTGAAGCGTATTATAGCGTTTACCGTCTGTTTATGAAGGATAAAAAGGGGGAAATGAAATCCCCCGAGCGTTGCCTCGCCGAGTCTCTTAAAAAGGTTCTCTCTGCCTATGGAGCCAAGCACCGTAAGGAATGGAGTGTGGAGTGTTCCGAAGAATCTCGCAGTTTGAGAGAATTATTGTCGGTTGAATTGGAATTGGATGCCGAGGAAATCAGCCGCCGCATGCTTAGTGAGGATATTTTGGAGTTTGTGTCCTCCCGGCCTCTTTTATTGCGTCGGGCGTTTGTTCTGTATCTGTATTTTAGCTGTTCCTTGGAGGAAATTGCAGCGGAGCTAAAGTGCTCTGTTTCGGAAGCGGAGCAGTATCTTTGCATGATCTTAGGGCAGATCAAAGATGAATTTCTGGAGCCCTATGAAGCGTAGAAAGGAGCGGAGATTATGAAACTAAAAGACCTACTTCTTTTGAATCGGGAGCGTATGCTACCCAATCAAATGCGGGTCCGCAAGCAGATTGCCAAAAAGCAAAGCCGAAAGGTCTCGGCGATTGTCGGTTGCCTCTCCGCTTGTGTGGCGCTGGTTTTGGTATTGTCCGGCGTACTGCTTTTTCTGAATCGGGAGCAGGACCCTGCCGATGTGGTGTTGACCGATGCCCTGAATGTGGTTAAAAGCATTGAGCCCTCTCGTCTGGGCACCCTTGGCATGAAGGTGACCTCGAACCTGAAGGTAACCACGACCCATAATATCCCGCCCGCCGAATTAAAGGCTCGCTTGGTGATTGAACCGAAGGCGGATTATTCGGTTAAAAAGATCGATTCTCAGGTCTATGAACTGCGCTTCGAAGAGGATTTGACTGCCAATACCTTATATACCGTTTCCGCCGTTTATCAGCAAGCAACGGTCTATCGCTGGGCATTCCAAACCGAAACAAACTTTTGCATTACCCGAGTGTATCCCGAAAATGAGCACCATGTATCTCTGGATATGCCCATTGAGGTGACCTTCTCTCATGCAGAGGTAAAAGGCTTTGAAGAGGCCTTTGAGATCCGCCCTGCAGTGGAGGGAACCTTTGAGCATTATGGCCGAACCTGGGCATTTGTCCCGTCCCGCCCGCTGGAGGAGGCCACCCTCTATACCGTTACCATTAAAAACACCCTCACCGGTCCGGAGAATGCTCTCTTAGATGAAAACTATTCCTTTGCCTTTACCACGGCGCCCATGGATTCTTATGCTTATCTGCTGTATCAGGAGCAAGGCCCTGCCGACACCTATCTGGTCAATGAGCGACCCATGGCGATGGTCATCTATAATAATTTTGATTTTTCCGATGCCTCCGTATCGGTATATGCCATTGATGGCCCTGAGAAATACATCGAGGCTTATGAGTCCTATGCAGTAAACGGTCAAATCTCCGATGCCATTATGAAGCTGGCAGGGGAGAGCCCTTATGAGACCTTTACCGCTCAGCCGATCCCCATGGAAGATCTTTATGGAATGTATGAGCATGCCGCCATCATTCAATATCCCGATGCTTTGCCGCAAGGCTATTACTTTGCTGAGATCAAATTAGGCGGGCGTACCTTCTATCAAATGCTGCAAAGCACCACCTATGGAGTGTATACCCTCTCTGCCAACGGCAAACATACCGTTTGGGTCAATGATGCTATGAAGAGCGAGGCGGCCGACGGGGTGTTGGTTTCCTTGGATGGATATAAGGAAAAGGAGACGAATAATCAAGGCCTTGTGACCTTCTCTGAAAAGACCGAAGAGGCGGCAATTCGCAGTCTTACCGTTGGCGATGGGGAGACCCCTTATGTGACCTTCTTAAATGGTCAAATCGCTGATGAAGAGTTAAATGAGCAAAGCAAGTATTTCTCTTATCTGACCACCAACAGCCATCTGTATCGCAATCAGGATGAGATTGGCGTGTTCGGCGTTATCCTGCCTCGGAAATCCGATGTGAAGATCCCTAAAAAAGCTACTTTGGAATGGGATTTTTCGGAAGAGACATTCCCCGTTGAGATCGAAAACAATGGTTCTTTTACTGCAACATTGCCTTTGGGCAATACTGCTTTGACCGATGGAAATATTCGGCTGATGGTCGGGGATGCGTGCCTCTATAATACCTATGTGTATATCGCAGACTATGAGTTGCCTAAATATTATGTAAACCTGACAACGGATCGCACGGCATATGAGGTAGGGGACGAAATTCAAGTAACAGCAAAAGTGACTTATATGGATGGTACTCCCGCCCCTGATGTTTCTGTTTCCATCGATGATCGCATCAATGGGATCACAGATGCAAACGGCATCTTTCAAGGCACCATCTATGCCAATAGCTACGGCGAAGAAAGTTATGTAAACCATCTACAGCCGGAGGTCCATTCGATTTATTGTGCGGTGGAGGATGGCACCGATGCGCATTATGGCGATGATACTCAGTATATGGTATTGGATCGCTCCTATTTATTGAGCGGTTCTTATGAGAATGGCGCCCTCTCAGTGAAGGCAGATCGGATCAATGTCGCAAATGTTCCGTATTTGAATCCCGAACAGCTTTATGATGAGGAAGCGGTGGAACTGCTGCGAGGCGGAGCGGCTGATCTGGAGTTGGTGGGTGAATTATACCAAATCACCTATAATAAGGTTCTTTCCGGTTCCACTTATGATCCCATAAATCATCAAGTGGTCTATACTTGGGAATATGAGCCCAAGGAAGTGCTGGCCGATACTTTTGAACTGTCGGTCAGCGGTGGGGTCGGAGCATTGGATTTCCCCGATGCAGAAGAGGAAGATGCCAATTACTATGTGATTCTTCATGAAAAGGATCGGGATTGGACCACAGGCCTGAAGGTTTATTTAAGCGAGCCCGATGAATTCAATAGTACCCGTGCTTATGATATTCGGGCAGATAAAACGGACCTTAATCTTGGGGATGAAGTGGTTCTTTCGGTCCAGACCGGCGGGGAAAAAGAGCTTGTTACCGGCGGAAGCGTGTTGTTTACCGCCGTCACCGGTGGCGACAGCGAGGCCTTTTTCAGCGAAACTGCCCGCCTTACCATGCCATTTAAGAAGGCATATGCGCCGGATGTTCGGGTTTATGGTGCCTATTTTGACGGAACTCATGTCTATTCCTTAGGCCATGAATATCTTTATTATGATCCTTCTTATTCAAAACTCCATCTGGAAATGGAAAAGGATCAGCTTCAGTACCTGCCCGGCGATGAGGTGACTCTGGATTTCACCCTGACCGATCAAGAGGGAAATCCTGTTTCGGCGGCACTCAATATCAGCGTTATGGATCAAGGGCTGTATCTGATCGGCGGCGGAAGCTTGGAAGAGCCCGGCTATGGGCTGTATCAAAGCCGAGCCTACCGTTCGGATGTTTATACCACCCTTTCCCATCGGGAACTGTCGGTGCATTTCGATGGCTTCGGTGAAGGCGGTGGAGATGGCGAGCCCGGTCGCAGTGATTTTGAAGACACGCCCTATTTTGACACGGTGGTTACCGATAAAAAAGGAAAGGCAACGGTAACCTTCTCCTTGTCAGACGCCATTACAGATTGGAAAGTGATCGCCCGTGCCGTATCGGAAGAGGGGCAATGGGCCAATGAGGTCTTTGATCTTCGCTCTACTCAAGAGTTTTTTGCCGGCATCACCATGTCGGATTCCCTGAAAGAAAAAGATGACTTTACCATTGGAGTAAAGGGCGATGGAATCAAAATCCCTGTCGATAGCGAGTGTACCTTTAAGGTGGGCTTGACCGACGATCAGGGCGAAGAACTTCAAACCCTAACGGCCACTGCTCCCAAATCTCAGTATACCTATCTGAATTTCGGGAAACTGCCCAAAGGGATCTATACCGTTTATATTCAAGCAGAATCGGGAGCATATTCCGATCATGTGATTCGCACCTTTACCGTGGAATCCTCGAAGGCGGCAGTGCCCATCTATCATCAGCAAGAGGTGGGAAGCGGGCTGGAATTGAGCCTGAAGCCACTAAAGGGAACCGTAACTCTCACGGTGATGGATGAGCAAAAAGCCTTCTGGCAAAAAGCGATGACCCGCTTGGCTTCCGGCAATGGTCAGCGAGTGGATCAGGTATTGGGTCGCTATTTGGCAGAGCGGTTTTATGCCGATGGCGCATGGATGAATGAAGAGACCTTGGATTATGCCACCATCCTCTCTTATATGACCTATGATGGAGTTTCTCTCTTGCCCGATTCTCGGGAGGGCGACCTGAAGCTCTCTGCAAAGCTGGCGGCGGTGGCGCCGGAATTCTGCGATCGGGAGCTGCTGCTCAATGCCTTTGATCAGTACCTTAATAATCGCTATGCTGCCCGTGTGGATGTGCTGACCGCTTATTTCGGATTGGCGGCATTGGGCGAGCCGGTGCTCAGCGATCTGCAAAGCCTCTGCATGTCTGCCGCTGATTTCTCTGCGGAGGAATATGCTTATATGGCGTTGGGCTTGGCCTATTGCGGCGATTATGATACGGCCCATTATCTCTTTGAGACCCATCTCAAAGAGTTGCTGGCAGAGGAAGGAAATTGGATTTATGCCCAAGAGGAGGATCTGACCGGTTGTTGCGCCCTTTTGGCCAATCGGCTGAACCTTTCGGTCAGCGAGGGCTTGATGAATTATATCATCGAGACCGATACCGAAACCACCCTTTTGCATCTGGAATTGATCTCTTATCTCAATGACCATGTGTCCGAGACCATCGGGGAAAACACGGTGACCATCGCTTTGGGAGACGGAACGACCCAAACCCATACCTATTCCAAGGTTGGCTCTTTGGTGCTCTTCTTGAATGAGGCACAAGCCTCTAAGGTGCGAGTGGTCAATGGGGTTGGCAATTCCCATGTCAGCTATTCCTATGTGGGAGCCCCCGATGTGTTGGCCGATTTAGGCGGCACCTCTCCCATCAGTACCGATATTCCCGCATCGGTTGTCCGAGGGGAGCAAACGGTGCTTCAGCTTTATGCGGTTATTCCCGAGGATTATGATTGCGCCACGCTCAGCTGCACCCTGCCTGCAGGTCTGCGCTTGGAATCGGGCAGTATTGATTGCGGGAATATGTCTTATTCCTTTGAGCCTCGTTATAACGCTCGTGAGATTCGGGAAACCTTGCCCTCGGGCGCTTGTACCATCAATCTGGTGGTGCGGGGTGCCTTGCCCGGCGAATATGTTTTGGAGCCCATCACCATTACCCATGGGGGCGACCATCGCCATCTTTCCACCGAATCCATGGTTTTCACTGTTGTGACTTGACAAACGGGAAAATCAACGCTATAATAAATCGGTAAATGCAAAGAAGGAAAGAAGTAGCGCTTTTTGAGGCTCTATAGAGAGTTGCCGGTGGGTGCAAGGCAATGAGCAGGGAAGCGTGAATACATTCCGGAGCAGCGATGCTGAACCTTTCAGTAGGCACCGTCGGCATTCTCCCGTTACCGAGAAAAAGTAGGACTCTACTTGCAAAGGGGTATTTTGCGAAAAATGCCCGATGCAGAGGTGGTACCGCAAAAAAGTATTTTTGCCCTCTGTCCCTGATGGGGACAGGGGGCTTTTCGTTTGAAAGGAAGAGAAGTATGAAGATTTATGAAGAATTAGTAGCCCGTGGCCTGATTGCGCAGGTGACCGATGAGGCAGAGATCCGTGATTTGATCAACAATGGCAAAGCAACCTTTTATATCGGCTTTGACCCCACTGCCGATAGCCTCCATGTCGGTCATTTTATGGCCCTTTGCTTGATGAAGCGTCTGCAGATGGCAGGCAACCGTCCCATCGCCTTGATCGGCGGTGGTATCTCCATGATCGGGCACCCCTCCGGGAGAACCGATATGCGCTCCATGATGACCAAGGAAACCATTCAGCACAACTGCGATTGCTTTAAAAAGCAGATGGAGCGGTTCATTGAGTTTGGAGAAGGCAAAGCCCAGATGGTGAATAATGCCGACTGGCTGTTGGATTTGAATTATGTGGATGTTTTGCGTGAAGTGGGCGCTTGCTTCTCGGTGAATAATATGCTCCGTGCAGAATGCTATAAGCAGAGAATGGAAAAGGGTCTTTCCTTCTTGGAGTTCAACTATATGATCATGCAGTCTTATGACTTTTATCATCTGTTCCAGAATTACGGCTGTAATATGCAGTTCGGCGGCAACGACCAGTGGAGCAATATGCTGGGCGGTACCGAGCTGATCCGCCGTAAGCTGGGCAAGGATGCCCATGCCATGACCATCACCCTCTTGCTGACCAGCGAAGGCAAGAAGATGGGTAAAACCGCCAGCGGCGCTGTGTGGCTGGATCCTAATAAGACCTCTCCCTTCGATTTCTATCAATATTGGCGCAATATCGATGATGCCGATGTTTTGAAGTGCATCCGGATGCTGTCCTTCCTGCCCTTGGAGCAGATCGATGAGATGGATGCTTGGGAAGGCAGTCAGCTGAATAAAGCAAAAGAGATCTTGGCATATGAACTGACCAAGCTGGTTCATGGCGAGGAAGAGGCTCAAAAGGCCGAAGCCAGCGCCAAGGCCCTTTTCGGTCAGGGCAGCGCCGAGAATATGCCCACCTATGAGGTAGAGGCTGAGGACTATACCGATGGCGTTGTGGATGCCATCACCCTCTTGGTCAAGAGCGGCTTGGTGCCCTCTCGTTCCGAGGGTCGCCGTGCCATTGAGCAGGGCGGCGCCAGCGTGGAAGGCGAGAAGATCACCGATGTGAAGCAAACCTATACCAAAGAGCAGGTCGATGCCGGCTTTGTATTGAAGCGTGGTAAGAAAAAGTTCGTTCGTATTATCGGAAAATAATGGCGAAGGATACCAAAACAAATGCCATGCGGATCTTGGAGCAAAAGGGGATCCCCTTTGCCGTGAATCTGTATGAATGCGAAGAGTTTATCGATGCCGTTCATGTGGCGGATCAGTTGGGTCAGTCCTATGAAAATTCCTTTAAAACCTTGGTGGCCGTGGGAAAAAGCGGCGGGCATTATGTGTTCGTTTTGCCCATCGCCGAGGAACTGGATCTGAAAAAAGCCGCCCGCTCGGTAGGCGAGAAGGCGGTGGAGCTGATCCATGTGAAGGAGATCTTCGGGCTCACCGGCTATATCCGTGGCGGTTGCACCCCCATCGGCATGAAAAAGCAGTTTCCCACCGTGGTGGATGAAACGGCGATTTTGTTTGATGAAATCATCATCAGTGGCGGCCGCATCGGCGCCCAGATCCTCATCGATCCCCAAAATCTCCAAAAAGCCATCGATTGTAAATTCCAAGAAATAACCATCTAAAAAAATGCTTGCAGAAAAATCTGCAAGCATTTTTTGTCTAATGTAAAAGTCTATATTTTGACCTTGGTTTTCCTCTATTATGATATTGAAAACATTATATAATGGAGGAATAACTGATGATTAAATTAAATGCATTAAATCTCCTGAAAGAGCAAGGGCACACGAAGTATTGGCTGTATAAGCAGTTAAATATGAGCTATCAGAACTTCAATAAGATGGTCAACAATGAAACCCGCTCCATCCGCTATGAGAATATCGAAACCATGTGTTTTCTCCTGAATTGCACCCCCAATGAACTCTTTTATATCGATTATAATGAGGAATGATTTTTAGCTTTTCCATGATTATTTTCATCTCCCGGCACCTTGTGGTGTCGGGATTTTTTCTTGACATATAAATGTAAACATTATATAATGCAAACATACACATAAGGGCGGTGATTATTGGTGAAATGTGTATGGTGTAATTCCACTAATATTGTGGAGTGCTTTGAACTTCCGGTTTGTTTTGATTGCTATTTTGTGAATGTTAGAGATACTAAAAAACTTCATTATGCCATTAATCATATAATTCAAGAGCTAAAGCCTATTGATGAGTTTTATAATGACGAATTTGGAATTTTAGAAGCAAAGAAAAGAAATGGATTTTCCGAAGCAGAGCAAGGTCGCTACACGATCTTTAAAAAATATTTGAATGCAAAAACCGTATATACAGGAATAACAAGGCATAGTCTTTGGAGAAACGATATGACCGATCAAGATGGGTATAGGGTGTACTCTGATTTTTTGATTTCGGCATATAATTATAAAAATTTATACAATAAGGATGTGGCAAAATGAAAAAAAGAGTTTTATCGATTGTTTTAACTGCAGTAACATTGGTTTTATTGTCAGTTATTTTCACTTTCTCGGCATCTGCCGTAACAAGCGGTACCACCGGAGATTGTACCTGGACTTTAGACGGCACCGTTTTCACCATCAGCGGTAACGGCCCGATGGGAGACTATACATATTCTGATGAACCGTGGGGAACGGACATAACCAAAGTGGTGATCAATAATGGTGTAACCACCATCGGCAATGCTGCCTTTAGTGGTTGCACCGGCCTGACCTCCATCACCATTCCGGATAGCGTCACCACCATCGGCAAGTCTGCCTTTAGTGGTTGCAGCGGCCTGACTTCTATTACCATTCCGAATAGCGTCACCACCATCGGCAGGTATGCCTTTAGTAATTGCACCGGCCTGACCTCTATCACCATTCCGGATAGCGTAACCGCTATCGGTGAGCTTACTTTTGGTAATTGCACCGGCCTGACCTCTATCGTCATCCCAGATAGTGTAACCTCCATCGAAAATAACGCCTTTTATGGTTCGGGTTACTATAATGATGCATCTAACTGGAAAAATAAAGTATTATACATTGGCAATCATTTGATCGACGCAAACGATTCTCTTTCCGGCTCCTATTCTATTATAGAGGGAACAAGATGTATTGGCGATTTTGCCTTTAAAGATTGCACCGGCCTGACCTCTGTCACCATTCCGGATAGCGTGGACACCATCGGCGGTGCTGCCTTTAGTGGTTGCACCGGCCTGACTTCTGTGGGCATAGGAAGTAGTGTCACCACCATCGGCGATTCTGCCTTTAGTGGTTGCACCGGCCTGACTTCTGTGGGTATAGGAAATAGTGTGACCACCATCGGCAATTCTGCTTTTTTGGGTTGCGCCGGCCTGACCTCTATTACCATTCCGGATAGTGTCACCACCATCGGTGAGTATGCTTTTCAGGGTTGCGCCGGCCTGACTTCCATCACCATTCCGGATAGCGTGACCACCATTGGCGCTTTTGCCTTTAGCAGTTGCACCGGCCTGACTTCTATTACCATTCCGGATAGCGTGACCACCATCGGTGAGTATGCTTTTCAGGGTTGCGCCGGCCTGACTTCTGTGGGCATAGGAAATAGCGTCACCACCATCGGTAATTTTGCTTTTCGGGGTTGCGCCGGCCTGACTTCCATCATCATTCCGGATAGCGTCACCACCATCGGCGAGTTTGCCTTTTTTAATTGCACCGGCCTGACTTCTATTACCATTCCGGATAGCGTGACCACCATCGGCGAGCTTACCTTTGAACGCTGCACCAATCTTTCCAAAGTTAACATTGCGAACCTTACTGCATGGTGTATGATTGACTTTGGGAACGGATGGATGCCGAAGGAGCATGATCTTTACCTCAATGGAACGCTATTAACCGATGTAGTGATTCCGGCCGGTATCGAGAAGGTAAAATCCAATGCCTTTTACTATTGCTCGAAAATCAAAAAGGTAACCATACCGGAGGGAGTAACAAGCATTGAAGGCTCTGCATTTAATAATTGCACCGGTCTTTCCTCGGTAACGATTCCCAAGAGCGTAACCTCGATTCAGGCGTATGCATTTAATAACTGCGGTGTATTGGCGGATGTTTATTATGGCGGCACCAAAGAGGAATGGAAACAACTATTCATCGCCTCCAATAATGAGCCCTTCCTGCGGGCAGAGATCCATTATACTGAGGGACATCAGCAGTTAGAACTGATTGATTCTTCCAAAAAATTCACCGATGTGGGCAAGAAGAAATGGTATAAATCTTATATCGATTATGCAGTGACCTACGGTCTTTTCTCCGGTACAAGCGATACTACCTTCGCTCCCGAAGCTACTATCACCCGCTCTCAGTTTGTGCAGGTGCTGGCAAACATCTCCGGTGTGAATACCGCCAATAATAAGGTTTCTACCGTCTTTTCCGATGTCAAGAGCGGAAAGTGGTATACGGCCGCCGTTAAATGGGCCTATGAAAACGGCATTGTCAATGGCATCTCTGCCACCCAATTCAAGCCCAATGATGTGATCACCCGTGAGCAGATGTGTGTGATGCTGGTGCGTTATGCCGATTATTGCAACATCATTCTTGAGGAAGAAACGGCCAAAACC
>JAZQFD010000023.1:0-37790 GCA_045539335.1 Eubacteriales bacterium | reverse complement strand
CAAAAACCCCCCAATGTAAACCCTTTGCTTGATTTTTTCTTTGTGTTTGGGCGAAAAAGATGGTTTCAAAACCGATTCTTCCCTATCTGAGGGCGCCCTTATTGTGCCTCTTTTTTTAGTCCTTTTTCGTCTCACCGGCGTATCGCATACAGCCGTTGAGTCGAGAAAAGAACTTCTGCATCCAATTTGAGCGGGTTTGTTTTTGGAAGAGTAACGCCAAACAAAAAAGAGGGATATAATATACCTCTTTTATCGTTCTTTTTCTGCGATCTGTGCCTTTTTTGAGTGTCTTTATTTATGATAGCTTTCGTGGGCATTGATCTTATGAGCCCGATAGCATTGCTCGGCCATAATCACCCGCATCATCTGATGAGGAAAGGTCATGGGAGAGATGGAAAGGCGACGATGGCAGGCGGATTTTACCTTGGGGGAAAGTCCATGAGAGGAGCCGATAATCAGGGTCAACTCACTTTTTCCAAGGCGGGGGATTTCCTCCAGCAGTGCCGCAAGGCCTTCGCTGGAGCAGGGCTTGCCCTCCACGCAAAGGGCGATGGTATAGGCTTGAGGGCTGATCCGTTTGAGGATCGCCTCGCCTTCCTTTTCAAGGGCTTGGGTGATCTCCTTTTCTGAGGGATCGTTGGGCAGCTTTACCTCCGGCAGTTCCACCACCGTCCAGCCGCCGAACCGCCCCATTCGCTTGGCGTATTCCGCTTCGGCATCCTTCCAGTATTGCTCCTTTAAAGAGCCGGTACAAAGAACGGTACATTTCATGGCATTATACCTCCAAAGGCGGGCAGAAAGGACCGCCGGCCTCAATGCGCACTCCTTCAATGCCATATTGGGCAAAGGCATTGAGGGTGGCCATTTTGGCGGTGAGAGGGGTATTATTATTGTCGCTCAAATGAGCCAGAACCGCCGTTTTCAAGGAGCCCTCCATGGCCAAAAGGGCCAATAGAGAGGCGCAATCGTTGTTGGAAAGGTGCCCTTTATCCGATTTGACCCGCCGTTTGAGGGTGGGGGTGTAGGGGCCGTTTTCCAGCATATCGGGATCATAATTGCTTTCCAGCATAATGAGGGTACAGCCCGAAAGATGCTGCAGCATGGCGGGGGTGATGCGTCCGGTATCGGTCACGACGGCCATGGCCTGTCCCTCTGCCTCAATGCGGTAGCCGCAGGGCTCGGCGGCGTCATGACTGGTTTCGATGGGCGTAATATGAAAGACGCCAATATCAAAGGGCTGATTTTCATGGGAAATCCCTTGAATATCAGCAGAGTTCAAGGTGCCGCTGCTGCCATAGATGGGAAGAGAAAGATGCTTTTGCAGTTGGGGGATGGCCTTGATATGATCGCTGTGTTCATGGGTCAGCAAAAGACCTTTAATGGACTCCAAAGGGCAATTTGCCCCCTCCATGGAGCAGGTCAGCTGCTTAAAGGTGACCCCACAGTCGATTAAAAGCCCGCTGTCTTTATGAACCAGCAGGGTGCAGTTGCCCTTGCTGGAGGAATAAAAGGGATAAAGTCGCATAAAAAACATCCTTCTTCAAATTTACCCTCTCATTATACAAAATCTCCATAAAAAAAGCAAGGTTTCCCTTGCTTTTAAAAGAGTCCCTTTAAGGAGAACTGTTGGTCGAATAAAATATAAGCCAGCGCCAATAAAAGGGGAAGATCCGGCTGATCGGAGGAGCGAATGATCAAAAAGGCAATTCCCATCAGCAGAAGTTCCTCCATGGAAAGCCCGCTTTTGCCGGCCATGGGCGATGGCGGCTTGGGGGCCGGCGGGGGAGGAGGCTTTGGTTTTTTGGGCGGCTCTTTGGGACTTATATGGCGAGGGGGATAAAGTTGCCCATCCGATTGCAGTAAGATATCCAATCAAAACAAATCCTTTCTGAAGCATTCCGCCATTCGCAGAAGCTTTAAAATGCGAATAGCCTCATCCACTCGCTCCTGCCGCTCCCGCCGCAGATAAGGCTTTAGCGCAGAGAGAAGCAGGCAGCGATCGTCGGGTCGGTCATTGAGACTTGAGAGGGCCTTGCCTGCCTTGAGCAGAAGAGCAGGATCCAGCTCCCCCAGCGCAGAGAGGGGGCTCTCTTTTCCCCCAAGGGAACGGAGCAGACCGCCAAGAGGATCCTCGCCCTCTTTTTTGGCTACTTCAACAGCTCCCGCAGGCGCTCCGTCACTCGGGGGCTTTGGAGAAAATCCGCCGGATTCTCCGCTTGATTGATGCCGTTAACCAGCTCGGTAAAATCATTGGCGTTGACATTTTGCTGTAGCTTCTCCATCTGCTTTTTATCCTTAATCACCGCCTGCACCTGTGCTTGCTGTTCGGGGGTTAGGGCGGCGCTGATCTTTTCTAAAAGAGCCCGTCGCTCCTTTTTATCCATGTTTTTAATTTGTTCCATAAAATCATTCATGTAGAAAATCTCCTTTCGTACCTTGTTTCCTAAAGTAGTTTATGCTAAAATGATTTTATTGAGAACAAAGGAGCGTCATGGATGCTGCGATTTTTAGTTTTTTCCGATTCCCATGGTCGGCGTGAGCCCATGCAGGAATTATACCATCAATATCCCAATGATGGGGTGATCCATTTAGGGGATTATATCACCGATGCCCGCTGGCTGCTGGAGCGAACCAACGGCCATCCCGTTTATATGGTGAAGGGCAATTGCGATTTCACCGCTCAAGGCCCGGAAGAACAAATCTTGGAACTGGGCGGAGTGAAGATTCTAATGGTTCATGGTCACCGCCAAGGGGTGAAAAGCGGCTATGGTGTCGCTCTGGCCGTGGCCAAAAGGGCAGGGGCACAAGCGGTGTTATTCGGCCATACCCACATCCCCTTTATGGAGGAGCGAGAGGGAATTTTAATGATGAATCCCGGTGCGCTTTCTTCTCCTTTTGGCAACTATGGAATCATTGAGATTGAGGATCAAAAAGTGAAAGGAGCTTTATTGAAGCGATATGAATAAGGAGCAGGTTTTACATACTTATAGCCCCCTTGCCTTGGCCTATTTGGGAGACGGGGTATATGAACTGTTCGTTCGCACCCATATTTTAGAGCAGGGCAACTGCCAAAATCAAAAGCTGCACCAAAAGGCGCAAAAGTATGTAAACTGCGCCGCTCAGGAGCGGTTTTTAAATCACCTGCTACCGGAGTTGACTGAGACCGAGCAAGAGGTGGTGCGCCGTGGCCGCAATGCCAAGAGCAATTCCAAGCCTAAAAGCGCTAATTATGGCACCTATCATGCCGCCACCGGCTTTGAAGCCCTTTGGGGCTATCTGCATCTGGCGGGAGAAACCGACAGAATGGCAGAGCTTTTTGATAAAATCATCGCTTATGGGGTAGAGTAACACTGAGGTGTTGCTGAATGAAAAAGACGTTGTTGCCCTTGCTGACGGTGCTGTTCGGCGGGCTGATCTATGGCGTGGGGGTAACGGTATTTATTAACCCCCATCGGGTGTTGCTGGGCGGAGCTACCGGCCTTGCCACCTTAATGGAGCTTTGGACCGGCCTGCCGGTGGGTATCAGCATGGCGTTGATCAACCTGCCGCTATTGATTGCTTCTTTTTTTATTTTGGGGAAGCGGTTTACCCTTTTGGCCATGGGCGGCACCGCCGTGTTGTCTGCCGCCTTGGAACTGGCTTCTGTTTTGCCGGCTTTTTCCGGCGATCGTCTGCTTTCCACCCTTTGCGGAGCGGTGCTGACCGGCGCAGGGGTGGCGCTGATCTGTGGCGTGGGGATGGTGACCGGCGGTAGCGATCTTTTGGCTTTGCTGCTGCAACGGAAATTTCCCGCCCTTTCCTTTGGAAATTTAGTGCTGGCGGTGGATGTTGCCGTAATCCTGCTGGGCGGCATGGTGTATGGTGAGCTGGAAACGGTGCTTTATTCTGTGCTACTGGCAACGGTCTTTACCGTGGTGCTCAACACCTATTTGAAGGGGCGCACCGCAGGGCGGGTGGCATGGATTGTTTCCCAGCATTCCTTGGCGGAGGCGATTATGAACCGAATGAGCCATGGGGTGACCATTTTGCCCGGCACCGGTGCCTATACCGGCAAGGGAAAAGAGGTCCTTTTGTGCGCTCTCCAGCCGGGGGAGGAAAAAGCCTTGCGGCGAGTGGTTTATGAGGAAGACCCCACCGCTTTTATGGTGGTAACAGAAGCAATTGAAATATTAGGGTTCGGCTTTTCCGATCCCAAGAAAGAGAAGATACAATGATTTCTTATTTAAAAGAGCTGGTGGATCTGACCCCTTATTTGGGACAACCTCCCTTAGAGGGGGTGCGGTACAACCGTAAAAAGATCACCAAAGAGAAGTTTTTAAAACTGGCGCCCTTTGAGGTGCGTCCGTCCCCCTTTTATGAGGACGGTTTTTACATAAACCAAGAATCCAGCGGCAACCATCCCTATCATCAGGCGGGGCTTTATTATTTCCAAGAGCCCTCTGCCATGAGCGCCGTCACCGCTCTGCAGCTCCAAGGCCATGAGCGGGTGCTGGACCTTTGCGCCGCCCCCGGCTCCAAAGCCACCGCCATCGGCGCAAGACTTTCCGAGGGTCTGCTGGTGGCCAATGAAATCCAGGGAAGCCGAGCCTCAGCGCTGGCGGAGAATATGGAGCGTATGGGCATTTCCCGTGGAGTGGTTACCAATAGCGATGTCTTTAAGTTGGCCAAGGCCCTGCCTTGCTATTTCGACAAAATTCTCATCGACAGTCCCTGCTCCGGCGAAGGAATGTTTCGGAAATATCCCCGCATTTTGGAGGAGTGGACCGAGGATCTGGTGAAGATGTGTGCCGCCCGCAGCAGAGAACTGCTGGAGGAGGCGGTGAAGATGCTTCGTCCCGGCGGTCGGCTGGTTTATTCCACTTGCACCTTTAATTTAGAGGAAAATGAGCGCACCATCCTTTGTTTTTTGGAGCGCCATCCGGAATTTCAGGTGGTGGAAACCGGCATTGTCGGTGCAAGCAAAGGCTTTCTGGGGTTGGAGAAGGCAACCCGTATTTTTCCGGCCGATGGAGGGGAAGGGCATTTTGTTTGCGCTCTTTGCCATACCGGAGAGGGCGGGGGGAAAGAAGCACCCGCTTTTAAACCCGAAAAGCATCCCCAAGCCATGGCCGCTTTGCAGGAACTTTTGAAAGAGGTGCCAAAAGGCCATCTTTTGGAGCGCAACGGCCGCTATTTCTTGGTGGAGGCGGATCTGCCCAATCCCCAAGGGGTTCGGATTTTGCGAGCCGGCTTAGAGGTGCTGGAATTAGTGGGCAAGCAATGGAAGCCCGCCCATCATCTTGCCATGAGCCTGCCGAAAGAGGCTTTTGCCTATTCTCTGGAGCTTTCCTTGGAGCAAGGGGCGGCCTACCTGCGAGGGGAGACGGTGCCTTCCAATGAAAAAGGCTATGGAGTGGTCACCGTTGGCGGCGTTCCTTTGGGTTGGATTAAAAGTTCCAATGGAGTTGGAAAGAATCATTATCCAAAAGGTCTAAGAGTTTTGAAATGAAAGAAAGTCCCGCAATGCAATGCATTGCGGGACTTATTTGATTATAGAATTGCCGCACCGATGGCGGTAATAAAGGTGGCGTTTTCGGGAATGGAAAATTCCAAGCCTTCATAAAGGGCTTCCACCGCCTTTAAGAGGGGCTCGGCCTGAGGCAGATCGGCCACCGAGCCGGTAAAGAGCACCTTTCGGATGCCCCGCCCGCCGGCGCAAAAGGCGGCCAGCACTCCTGCCGTTTGATAGATCATATTCATCAGCCCCAAAGCAAGATCGGCCTTGGAGGCGGTGCTTTTGATTTTGCCGAAATTGGCGGCGGTAATTTCTTCGGGTAGGTTGGGAATTTGCCCCTTGCTGATGTCTCCGATGGTCAGATCCACATTGGCAAGAGATCCTTTTTCGGCCAAAGCGATGATGGCCTCAATGTCGCTCACCCCCAGCAACTTGGAGGAAAGCCCGACCAAGGTGCCGCCGCCCACTCCGCTGCCGCCGATATGGGTAATGGCTTCTTTGGAGGCGTCCACAAAGGAGGTGCCGGTGCCCATGCTGACCACCAAAGCTCGCTCCTCGCCGCTTAAAAGCAAGGCTCCTTTGCCGATGGCTTCAAATTCTGCCACCTTTTGGGTGGGAATGCCGTAGATATCCTCTTCGATAAGAGAGGCGCCCACGCCGGTCAACACGATTTTTTCAATATCGCTCAGCTTCAGATGATAGGTTTTTAAAAGATTGCCGATGGCACCGTAGAGAGAGGTGATCTGATCCCCCGCCCGCACCTGCAGCATGCCGATGATTTTTTGATCATATGCCACGATCTTGGTGGTAGAGCCCCCAACATCGATTCCCAATACAACAGACATTTTGTTCACACCTTTTTACTTTGTTGCTACCATTATAGTTTCTTTTTGTTAAAAAGTCAAATGAACGAAAAAACGGGGAGAGTCCATAAGACTCTCCCCGCAAGAAATCAAAACTTAGTTTTTCTTTTTGCCCAGAACAACGTTTACAATGATGCCCAGGATCAAAGCGCAAGCGATGGAGGTGATGGTCACCTGACCGAAGCTAACGCTCAGACCGCCGATACCGGCGATCAGGATGGTGGAAACCACAAAGAGGTTGCGGTTCTCTTCCAGATCCACCTTCTGTACCATCTTCAGACCGCTAACAGCGATGAAGCCGTACAGCGCTACGCAAACACCGCCCATTACGCAAGCGGGAATGGAGTTTACGAAAGCAACAAAGGGAGAGAGGAAGGAGATCAGCAAAGCCAACACAGCGGTGGTGCCGATGGTAAACACAGAAGCGTTACCGGAGATGGCCACGCAAGCCACAGACTCACCATAGGTGGTATTGGGGCAGCCGCCGAAGATAGCGCCTACTGCAGAGCCAACACCGTCGCCCAAGAGGGTGCGGGAGAGGCCGGGATCTTCCAGAAGATCCTTTTCAATGATAGAGGAAATGTTCTTATGGTCAGCAATGTGCTCAGCAAATACAACGAAAGCAACGGGAGTGTAAGCCACAGCAACGGTACCGATATAAGCAGCATCCAGATCAGCAATGCCCTTGATGGCAGTCAAGAAGGTGAAATCGGGGAACTGCACAAAGGTCTTGAGGGTCACACCGTCTGCCCAAAGAGCAGTGATCTTGGTGAAGTCGATGACTTTCAGAGCGTCGATGCCGGCGGCGTTGCCGATAACGGTCAAAACAGCGCCCACAGCATAACCAGCCAAAATACCGATGATGAAGGGGATCATCTTTGCCATCTTCTTGCCGAAGGTGGAGCAGATAACGGTAACAAACAGAGTAACAAGACCAACCAGAATAGCAACCTTCACATCTGCAACAGAAGCGCCCTCAGCATTGAGCACACCGCCCTTTTGCAGGTCGCCGATAGCGTTGCCGGCCAAGGAAAGACCGATGATGGCAACGGTGGGGCCGATTACAACGGGGGGCATCAGCTTGTTGATCCAGTTCACGCCTGCGACCTTAACGATGATGGCCAGAATTACATACACCAAACCGGCGCAGACAGCACCGATGATCAAGCCAACATAGCCTGCGGCAGTAGAAACTGCACCGGCGAAGGCAGCACTCATAGAGCCCAAAAAGGCAAAGGAGCTACCCAAGAATACAGGGCTGCGGAATTTGGTGAACAGCAGATACACAAAGGTACCTACACCGGCGCCAAACAATGCAGCAGCAGGGCTCATGCCGTTGCCGATAATGACAGGCACCACCAAAGTGGCTGCCATAATGGCCAAGAGCTGCTGGATTGCAAACACAAGGTTTGCGCCAAACTTAGGCTTTTCATGGGGTTGGAAAACAAGTTTCATAAGAACTTCCTCCTAATTTTAATTTCCATATAACTCCACATCGATGGTGTCATCGTAGGGAGGGATATGCACTTTAATAAGTTCACTCTTGGCGGTAGGCACATTCTTGCCCACATAATCACCTCGAATGGGCAGTTCCCGATGGCCACGGTCGATGAGCACCGCCAGTTGAATGCGGGCGGGACGCCCTAAAGAGAGCACCGCCTCCAGCGCCGCTCTTGCGGAGCGGCCGGTGAAGATCACATCGTCCACTAAAATCACCGTTTTCCCCTCTACCGTGAAATCAGAGTGGGATAAGGCATCCAGATTTTTGGCCTTGGGATCCAAATCGTCTCGAAAAAGAGTAATGTCCAGCGCAGAGCACTGCACCTTAAGGTCGGAGAATTTTTCAATATTTTGGGCGATTAATTCTGCCAAAGGAGCGCCCCGCCGCTTCACGCCCAGCAAAAAGAGCTCCTGCTCATGGCCGTTGCGCTCGATGATCTCATGGGCGATCCGTGCCAGCGCACGGCGCACATCCGCCTCTTCCATTATGCGGGATCGGAATTTAACTGCCATGATGCCTCCTCAAAAAAATAAGCCCTGCCGAGAGCGGCAAGACCAAAAAGGCTAAAGAGGGTGGTTCTTGCCGATGTCCCGCATCGGATTAAAGAACGAATACTTCCACTTGATAGTATACTTCTTCAAAGGAGTTTTGTAAAGTGCTTTTTGACAAAAAGGCTTATTTTTTATCCTTGACAAAGCGCCCCTCGGGTGATACGATTTTAATAGAGAATAAATAAAAGGAAGTGGCTCATTATGGGTAACGTAACGATTTTTGATCATCCTCTGATCCAGCATAAGATTTCCATTCTTCGCAATGTGGAGACCAGCAGTAATCAGTTCCGTGCATTGGTGGAAGAGATCACTATGCTCATGTGCTATGAATCTATGCGGGATCTTCCCTTGGAAGAGGTGGAAATTACTACCCCCATCGCTAAAACCAAGACCAATGTTATTGCAGGCATTAAATTGGCGGTCATCCCCATTCTTCGTGCAGGCTTGGGTATGGTCAATGGCGTTCTTAATCTGGTTCCTTCTGCTCGTGTGGGTCATATCGGCATGTATCGGGATGAAGAAACCCTGCAGCCCCATCCTTATTATTGTAAGCTGCCTGCCAATATCGGCAAGCGCCTTGCCATTGTGGTGGATCCCATGCTGGCCACCGGCGGCTCCGCCATTGATGCTATTACCCAGATCAAGGAGTTGGGCGGTAAGCACATTAAGTTTATGTGTCTCATCGCTGCTCCCGAAGGTGTGAAAGCCCTCACTGAAGCCCATCCCGATGTGGAGATTTATTGCGCCCATGTGGATGAAAAGCTCAATGAGAAGGGCTATATCGTACCGGGACTTGGAGATGCAGGCGACCGTATCTTCGGCACGAAGTAAAGACCGCTGAAAATGGTACAGAACAAAAAAGAGGTACATTTTTTGTACCTCTTTTTTTTGCCCTTTTTCACCCCATCGGCGTATCGATATACAGCCGATGGAGTGAGAAAAGAACTTCTGCATCCATTTTGAGCGGTCTTTGTTTGGGATAAAATGGAAAACAACGGAAATAAATGAATAGATGGCATTGATGTTGTCAATGATGGGAGCACGGAGGTGTTTTCATTATGAAATCATTAAGATATTACATTTTGGTTCCCGCCTTGGTGTTGCTGGGGTGCATGGGTTATCTTTTGGTGGCCGGGGAGGCAGATGCTGCCGCCGTGCGGCAGGAGGTGGTGCGGTTTCATGTGGTGGCAGACAGCAATGCCCCCCAAGCCCAAGTCTTAAAAATCAAGGTGCGAGACGGAGTTTTTGCGTTGGTGGAGCAATTATTTGCGCCCTGCAAAAATCGGCAGGAGGCCTTGGCGGTGGCCAAGGAGCATCAAGAGCAGCTGACAGCCACCGCTCAAAAAATTCTTTGGGAGAATGGCAGCGACCAATCGGTGGCGGTGGAAATCGGAGAGCGGTTTTTCCCCACCAAGGCCTATGGCGCTCTCTCCTTTCCCCCGGGGCGGTATCAGGCGGTATCCATCCGCATCGGAGAGGCCAAAGGCGAAAACTTCTGGTGTGTGCTTTATCCCGCCCTTTGTCTTGCCCCTTCCATAGCCGCTGAGGACTGTGCCGATGAAATGGTGGCCGTGGTGGGGGAGGAGGAAACCGCTTTTCTTCAAAAAAGCCGTCCCATTCATCAAATTAAGTTCGTTTTGGTGGAGTGGTTTGAATATTGGAAGGAAAAAATTTGTAAAACCTGAAAGATTTTTTAAAAACCTCTTTATTTTATTTTTTATATATGCTATAATGATATGCAGAAAATTGTGTCATCATCTCTTGGAGGATGGCATGTCTAAGAATAAAAGCGGAGGTTTTCCTGAACATGAAAAAAGCAATCAAGCTGATGAGTCTTCTGTTGGTATTGGTTATGATGATGAGCACCTTCTCCGGCTGTATCATTTCGGATGATACCGAAGAAGATATCTCGATGATCGATCTGACCATTGCTCTGCCGGTCAGCAAATCCAGCCCCAACTGGGATGAATGGTTGGAGTTGATCAAGACCTGGAAGCAGGATTTAAAGGATTTCAATCATGTAAATCTGAGCGTTGTGAGCATTCCCACCGATGAAGCCGGCCAAAAGGATTTCATCAAAAAGGTGAAAAAGGGAGAGGTTTCTTGTTTCTTGGGCGCCTCCGGTGAAATGATCAACAAAATGATTCAAGAAGAAGCGATTATGAAGATGTCGGTTGTATTGTCGGAATTTGTTGCTTTGATGGACGAAATTCCCGCCGGTCATCAGATGCTGGCCTTCGAAGAGGATTCCGCCGCTTGGATGATGCCGGTTTATGGTACTTATCAAGGTGTGTTCTATAACACTGAAATCTTCAAGGCCAATAACATCAGCGCTCCCAAGACTTGGGATGATCTGATGGCTGCCATCGCAACTTTGAAGACTGCCGGAGTCACTCCCTTCGCCGCCGGCTTTGCCGATGAAGGCTTGGGCTATATGATCGACGAGTTGGTTCTTTCCGAGGGTGGTACTGCCGACCATAGTTATCAGCCCAGCCACGGTGTGGTTTCCGGCTGGAAGACCACCGTTTCCAATATGAAGGAGCTGGAAGCTGCCGGCGCATTTACCCCCGATTGCTATAACGTTTCCTTTGAGACCGCTAAGGATGATTTCCTTTCCGGCAAGGCTGCCATGATCGTTGCTCCCGCCTCTGTATTTGAGGGTGAGTTGGATGAAGATAATGTAGCCTTCATGGGTCTGCCTTCTACCCGCACCGGTCGTCGTGAGGCCAATGCTTATGTAGGCGATGTAAACCATGGTATCTATATCTCCAGCGATGCATATCAGCAAAAGAATACCCGCTATAAGGAGACCATGGTAGAGCTGATGGGGTCCTACTATTTCGGCTCCGAAACCTTCTATGATCTCCTGGCCGATGAGAGCACTTTCTGTGCCAATGCGGCTGAGTCCAGCGGCGACAATACTTTGGAAGAGTCTGTTTATGAGATTCTGGATAATAGCGCTGCTGCGGATCTGCCCATGAGCAAAAACCTCAAGAACTTTGATGGTCTGGTAGATTCCTATCGCAAGATCTTCAAGGATAATGCCGATGTGGATTCCACTTTGCTGGCCGCCGCCAATGCAGAGATTGAAGCAAATAAGTAAGCCATGCTGAAAAAGTTGATTCATGCCGCAGAATGGTGCGTAAAGCATTGGGCGATTTCTCTGGCAGGCTTTTTGGTGGTTGCCATTAGTATCACCACCGCTGTTTGCTGGCATTTCTTTCAAGACCGACCCACCATGGTTCCCGTGTATGTCACGGTGAGCGGCTTAGGGGAAGGCAAAGATATGGTCAAGCGGGAGATCTTTGTGGAAGATGGGGAGAATGTAGCTGATATTTTCTCTTTGGATTATCCCGAGATCTATGAAGAATTCCGCCGCCCTTATATCGCCAATAATCGAATCGTTTCTTTCCAAGGCGTCAGTGCTACCGTCTCTAAAAAGTTTGACATTGCTTTAGACGGTCAGTTGCAGCCGGTCCCCTCTCAGGCCTATATTTGGGAAGGCGTGACGATCACCATTACCTATCGGTAAAATTGCTATCCGAGGTGCTTTTGCACCTCGGATATTTGTTTCATTTCCCCATTTACAAACGGGGAGAATTCCCGTATACTTAAGGTATCAATAAGCTATAAAAAAGAGAGTGAAAATCCATGTTTCGTATTATTAAAAAGGAGCCGCTGAACAGCAGTGTCACCAAAATGGTGATCGAGGCTCCGCTGGTTGCTAAAAAAGCCAAAGCCGGTCAGTTTGTGATTTTGCGTGCCCATGAAAAGGGCGAGCGGATCCCCTTGACCGTTGCCGATTATAATCCCCAGGAGGGCACCGTTACCATTATTTATCAGATCGTGGGCGCCACCACCATGCGCCTGGATCAGTTAAAAGAGGGAGAGTGCCTTGCTGATTTTGTGGGCCCCTTGGGCAAGCCGACCCAAGTGGAAGGCAAAAAGCGTGTGGCTGTTGTGGGCGGCGGCGTAGGCTGTGCCATCGCATGGCCGGTGGCAAAGGCCTTTGCCAAAGAGGGCGCTGTTGTGGATTCCGTGGTAGGATTTCGCAGTAAGGACTTGGTGATCTTGGAAGAGGAGTTTAAGGCGGTTAGCCACAGTTATCATCTGATGACCGACGATGGCTCCGCCGGCCAAAAAGGCTTGGTCACTCATGCGCTCAAGGAATTGTTGGAGCAAAACCAATACGATGAGGTTATCGCCATCGGCCCCTTGGTGATGATGAAATTTGTCAGTCAGTTGACCAAGGAATATGGCGTCAAAACCGTTGTTAGCATGAATCCCATTATGATCGATGGCACCGGCATGTGCGGCGGCTGCCGCCTGACTGTGGGCGGAGAGACCAAGTTCGCCTGTGTGGACGGGCCGGAGTTCGACGGTCATTTGGTCGACTTCGATCAGGCCATGGAGCGGGGAAGAACCTACCATGCCTTTGAAGAGGAGCAATGCAATCTGTTTCGGAAAGAGGTGCAAGCATAATGGCAAATATGGCAATGACCAAGCAAAAAATGCCGGAGCTGGCACCCGACATTCGCAATAAAAATTTTGAAGAGGTGGCCTTGGGCTATACCAAAGAGCAGGCCATGGAAGAAGCCGCTCGCTGCCTCCAATGCAAGAATAAACCCTGCGTGGGCGGCTGCCCGGTGCAGATCGATATTCCCGCTTTCATTAAAAAGATTACCGAAGAGGATTTTGAGGGAGCCTATGCAATCATCAGCGCCTCCAGCGCATTGCCTGCCGTTTGCGGCAGAGTTTGCCCCCAAGAAACCCAATGCGAAGGAAAGTGCGTGCGGGGCATCAAGGGCGAGCCGGTGGCCATCGGGCGGCTGGAGCGGTTTGTGGCCGATTGGCATCTGGCGCATGCCAAAGAAGCGCCCCAAAAGCCTCAATCCAACGGGAAAAGAGTCGCCATTATCGGTTCCGGCCCTGCCGGTCTTACCTGTGCCGGCGATCTGGCACGCAAAGGCTATGAGGTGACCATCTTTGAGGCTCTTCATGTGGCCGGCGGCGTGCTGGTTTATGGCATCCCCGAATTCCGCCTTCCCAAGGCAATCGTTGCCAAGGAAATTGAAGGGCTCAAGGCTATGGGCGTTCAGGTGGAAACCAATATGGTGATCGGTCGCATTCAGTCCATCGATGAATTGTTTGACCAAGGCTTTGATAGCGTTTTTATCGGCAGTGGCGCCGGTCTGCCTCGCTTTATGGGCATCCCCGGTGAGAACCTGAAAGGGGTCTTTTCCGCCAATGAATTCCTCACCCGCATTAATCTGATGAAGGCCTATGAGGCCGATAGTGAAACCCCCGTTTGGAAAGGCAATCGTGTGGCGGTGGTCGGCGGCGGAAATGTGGCCATGGATGCCGCCCGCTGTGCCAAGCGGCTGGGAGCGGAGGAGGTATCCATTGTGTACCGCCGTTCCATGGATGAAATCCCCGCTCGAAAAGAAGAGATCCACCACGCCATCGAAGAAGGAATCATCTTCCGCACCCTCACCAATCCGGTGGAGATCTTAGGAGACGAGCATCAAAACGTCACCGGCATCTCCTGTGTGGAGATGACCTTGGGTGAGCCTGATGAGCAGGGGCGCCGCCGTCCCATCGTGAAAGAAGGCAGCGAGCATATCCTGCCCATGGATACCGTTATCATGGCCATCGGCACCTCTCCCAATCCCTTAATCCGTGCCACCACCCCCGGTCTGGAAACCAACCGCTGGGGCTGTATTGTTACCGAAGAATCCACCGGCAAAACCTCCCGTGAGGGGGTCTATGCCGGCGGCGATGCGGTGACGGGAGCGGCCACGGTCATCCTCGCCATGGGAGCGGGAAAAGAGGCCGCCAAAGCCATCGACCAAGCCCTAAACCGCTGAAAATGGCGCAGAATGCCCCCGATTCAATTGGGGGCTTTTTCATTTTTTCGTCTCGGCGTATCGGTGCGTCAAAACCAAGAGCGTTAGCTCAATTTTGCCAAATAGCAAAATAGCCGCTTTCGCTCTTGCTTTTTCCTTTTCCCCACAAAACACACGGTTTTGCGGGGGCCCGGAAACTCTCGGTTAAAGGAACGACGATCCAGGCCGTTTTGAGCGGTTTTTAATTCTTTCAACAAGCGACGAATTACGGCAAAAGTATTGCTCTTTTGAAGGTTTTTTGATATAATAAAATTTAATGAAAAAAGGAGTAAATACCCATGGAATTCAGCAAAATCTTAGCAAACGAATTAAACATTAAAGTCTCTCAGGCAGAGGCCGCCATTCAACTGATGGATGATGGCAATACCATTCCCTTTATCGCCCGGTACCGCAAGGAAGCCACCGGCGGTTTGGACGATCAGGTTTTGAGAAATCTGTCGGATCGGCTGAACTATCTGCGCAATCTGCATAAGCGTAAGGAAGAGGTTATTGCCGCCATTGAAGGGCAGGAGAAGCTCACCGAGGAGTTGCGAGCCGCCATCGAAGCCGCCGAGACCTTGGCGGAGGTAGAGGATCTTTATCGCCCCTATAAGCAAAAGAAGCAGACCCGTGCCGGCAAGGCCAAGGCCAAGGGCTTGGAGCCTTTGGCGGTGCAGATTTTGGAGCAGGATCCTTCGGTGGATCCGCTGGCCGCTGCCGCTGAATATATCAATGAGGAAAAAGAAGTACTCACCGCAGAAGAAGCCCTGCAGGGCGCTCGGGATATTATTGCCGAGCAGATCTCCGATGATCCCGAAATGCGGCGCCTGCTCCGCTCCCTTTATACCGCCATTGCGGTGATCAGAAGCGAAAAAGCCGCTGATGCCAAAGATGAAAAAGGCATTTTTGCCACCTACTATGAATTTGAAGAACTGATCAAAAAGATTCCCGGTCATCGGATCCTTGCTCTCAATCGAGGAGAGACCGAGAAGGTCTTAAAAGTGAAGGTGGAGATCGATGTGGAGCGAGCCGTTGGCATTTTGGAGCGGGCGTATGTGAAAAATGAAAGCCCCTCTGCCAAGGAAGTGGAGGCTGCTGCCGCTGATGCCTTTGATCGGCTGATCCATCCTTCCATGGAGCGGGAGGTGCGCTCCACCTTAAGCGAGCAGGCCTCGGAGCAGGCCATCGGCGTCTTTTCGGTGAATCTGAGAAATCTTTTGATGCAGCCGCCGGTCAAGGGTATGGTCACCTTAGGGCTGGACCCTGCTTACCGTACCGGCTGTAAGATCGCCGTGGTGGATGATACCGGCAAGGTGCTGGATACCACCGTGGTCTATCCCACTCCTCCCCAGAATAAAATTGAAGAAGCAAAGGTAAAATTAAAGGCCCTCATCAAAAAGCATGGGGTCACCCTCATCAGCATCGGCAACGGTACCGCCTCTCGGGAGTCGGAGCAGTTTGTGGCAGAGCTTTTGAAGGAGCTGGATACTAAGGTCAGCTATGTCATCGTCAGCGAAGCGGGAGCATCGGTGTATTCTGCCTCCAAATTGGCGGCAGAGGAGTTCCCCCAGTTTGATGTATCCTTGCGTTCGGCGGTCTCCATTGCCCGCCGCCTGCAGGATCCTTTGGCAGAGCTGGTCAAGATCGATCCCAAGTCTATCGGCGTAGGTCAATATCAGCATGATATGCCTCCTGCCCGCTTAGGCGAAGCCTTGGGCGGCGTGGTGGAAGATTGCGTAAACTCGGTAGGGGTGGATCTCAACACCGCCAGCGCTCCGCTTTTGACCCAGGTGGCTGGCATCAACAGCACCACCGCCAAAAACATTGTGAAATATCGGGAAGAGCAGGGCGCCTTCCGCTCCCGCAAGGAGCTTTTAAAGGTTCCCAAGCTGGGCCCCAAAGCCTATGAGCAGTGCGCCGGCTTCTTGCGGGTTTCCGGCGGCACCAATCCCTTGGATGCCACCGCCGTTCACCCCGAAAGCTATGCCGCCGCCGAAAGCCTTTTGGCCAAATGCGGCTATTCTGCCGCTGATATCAAGGGCGGTGCCTTAAAGGATGTTTCGAAATTTACCGATGGCGCCGCCGGTGAAAAGCTGGCAGAGGAATTGGGCATCGGCGTGTTGACCTTAAGAGATATCGCCACCTTTTTGGAGAAGCCCGGCAGAGATCCTCGGGATGAACTGCCTCGCCCCATCTTAAAATCCGATGTGTTAAAGCTGGAGGATTTAAGAGAGGGTATGATGCTGGAGGGCACGGTACGCAATGTTATCGATTTCGGTGCCTTTGTGGACATCGGCGTTCACGACGATGGTCTGGTTCATATCTCCCAGATCTGCGATCGTTTTATTCGCCATCCCAGCGAAGTGCTGAAGGTGGGAGATGTGGTGAAGGTGAAGATCCTTTCGGTGGATGTTGCTAAGCACCGCATCAGCCTGACTATGAAATTTTAATGAGGTAACAACGAGTTGAAGGAATTTTTCTTAAAGCTTTGGGCAGGGATCAAGGGTCTTTATTGGAAAGCCGGCCGCCTGCGGATTTTATCCACGGTGCTGACCTTGGTCGGTATAGCGGCGGTAGCCTTTCTCTTGCTGGTGGCCTTCCATCTGCGAAAAGACTATATTGAGCCTTACGAACAAAGCTATGTGGAAATTGAAAAAACGCCGGACGCTTTGGGCATTACCAAAATGGAGATTCCCGAAGGAATCACCTCCATTGCCCTTTTCGGCATCGATTCCCGAGAAGATAATTTCGAGGGTCTTTCCGATTCCATCATGGTGATCACGGTGGATGCGGTGCATAAAAACATCAAGATCATCTCCATTATGCGGGATAGCTTGGTGGAGGTGGAGGGGCATGGCTGTCAAAAGATCAATGCGGCTTATATGCTGGGCGGTCCGCAGCTGGCCATTAAAACCCTGAATCAGAATTTCAATTTAGCCATTACCAACTACGCTACCGTTGACTTTATAAGCATGGCGGCTATCATTGATGTTGTGGGCGGCATCGAGGCGGAGCTGACGGAAAAAGAGGTCAAATACGCCAATGATATGATCTTTGAGATGGTCTGGTCTCGGGGGGCGCCGCCCGATTATATTGAGGCGCCGGGGTATCAGAAGCTAAATGGCATTCAAGCCGTGGCTTTTGCCCGCATCCGCAAGACCGCCACCATCAATGGCACCAACAACGACTATGGCCGCACTGAGCGTCAGCGTTATGTAATGAGCCAATTGTTTCAAAAGGCACTGGATCTTCCTGTTTCCCACTATCCTCAGTTGATCCGCATTATGTTGCCTTTTATGAAGACCTCCTTGGACTATGAGGATATCTTCTATCTGGCCGGCATTCTCACCGAAAGCCACCTGACCTATCAGGATACCCGCATTCCCATGGATGAGGCGGTGATCAATGATGATTTTCGCCCCCAATATTTAGGCTCCTGCGTCTATTATGATTTAGAGTATGCATCGGAGCTGATGAATGCCTTTATCTTTGAGAATATCCCCTTTGAGGAGTATATGGAAGAAAACCCCATTCGCTATGAGCGTTGGTATAAGGGGGCAATGGAAGTGCCCAAGGAAGAGCCCGAAACCGAAGCCGAAGAAGAGCTGGAAGGGGAAGAGGGCGGCGTTTCTGAAACAGATCCGCCGGAGGAGGACGAGCCTTTAGAGGCCCTCCCCGAAGAAACGCTCCCGGAAGAAGAACTTCCTGAGGAAGAGCCCGATCCCGAAGAAACGCCCCCCGAAGAAGACCTTCCTGAGGAAGAGCCCGATCCCGAAGAAACACTCCCCGAAGAAGACCCCTCAAAAGAACCAACCGAATAAAAAACCGCAGTGCAAAGCACTGCGGTTTTTATTATGAATTCATCCATTGCGCCAATTTTTGGGCGGCCTCCAAGGCGTCGAGATCCTCTTTGGCGGGAAGGGAGTCGGTATGGGCGCTCAAAATGAGCGGGTATACCTCTTGCACATTCAACTGGGTAAACAGCACCCTTGCGGTGCGATAGGCTTGCTCTGCGCCCCCCGAGCCGCCGCCGGTGAGAAGCACCGCCGCCTTTTTGATCCGGCGGGGGCGCCGCTCCTTATGATAGAAATAAGGCTGCAGCCGGCTGAGCAGAGAAAGAAGGGGCGGGGTCAGGGTCTCCATCCAAATGGGGGAGGCGATGACCAGATGGTCGCATGTTTCCAAAGCGGCAAAGAGCTCTTCCATCTCGTCTCTTGGCAGAGCGCATTGGAATGTGCCTTTGCAATGGCGGCAATCTGTGCAGGGAGCAATACTCAGCGCCGATGCATCCCATTCCAGAAGCTCCCCTTGCAGGTGGCGTTTGAATTCCTCGGTCAGTGCGGCGGTGTGCCCCTTTTTATGGGGCGAGCCGGTTAAAAGAATGGTTCTCATACGCCGTAGAACAGCCAGAGGTAGATATAGGCGGGCACAATGGCGGCCAAGGTAAAGGGAATGCCGATCTTAAAGAAGTCGCTGTTCTTTACGGGATGACCGTCTTTACGCAAGATGCCGATACCGGTGATATTGGCAGAGGCGCCGATGGGGGTGATATTGCCGCCTAAGGTGGCGCCGGAGAGGAGACCGAAATAGAGAACGGTAGGATCAACGCCCATGGCAGGAGCCAAAGCACCGATTACAGGGATCATGGTAGCAACATAAGGAATGTTATCAATAAAGGCAGAGATCAGCACCGATGCCCACACAATAACAGTGTACATAATGAACGGATTGTCGCCGCCCAGATTGGCCAGCAGATCGGCCAGAGCTTTGATGACGCCCTGCTTTTCAATACCGGCGATCATCAGGAAGAGGCCTAAAAGCAGGCCGATGGTTTCAAAGTCGATTTCCTTAATGGGATCGGTAACGGCATAGATTTTCTTTTTCTTAATAAAGCTATAGGTGATGCCGATGACCATCATGGCACAGCAGATATAACCGTTGGTCTCATTGGGCTTATTGGGAATAAAGGAGGCCAGAATCAGCAAACAGATGGTGCCAACCAGTAAAATGGTGGGCATATAATCGGTGACTTTGGTGCGGTTGCCACTCTTGGGAATGGGATCCTTTTCCTTGCGGAAGATCCAAAGAAGAATGGCCGCCGAGAGCACAGCGCCCAACTCCACGGCAAAGAAAATACTGGGTTTACCTTTATACCAAAAGAAATCCAAAAAGCTCATATCCAGCGCAGAGCCCAGCATAATGGCCGTGGTATCGCCCACCAAGGTAGCGGCACCCTGCAGGTTGGAGGAAACGGCGATGGCGATAATAAAGGGAACGGGATTGGTCTTGAGCTTTTTGCAGATCTCCAAGGCAACGGGGGCGATCATCAATACGGTGGCCACATTATCCACAAAGGCTGAGATCACGCCGGCAAACAATGATAAAGAAACGGCTGCCCATTTAATATTGGGCACCTTTTCCATAATGAGGTCTGCCAGCAGCTCCGGCATTTTACTCTCGATAAAGAGGGCCACCAGACCCATGGTGCCGGCGATCATCAAAATCACGTTAAAGTCAATGGCGCCCCAAACCTCTCCGATGGGCAGCATGCCGGTAGCAATGAAGATGGCGGCGCTGGCCAAGGCGATATACGGGCGGTATTTGCTGAAGGTCAGCATCAGTACATAAGTAACGGCAAATAAAATAATAGCCGGAATCATCATTTCTCAAAATCTCCTTCGATGATTATAGTATGAATTATTCCTTGAAAATATTAGTTGTCCAAAAAGTCCTTCAGCTTGCGGCTGCGGCTGGGATGGCGCAGCTTGCGCAGGGCTTTGGATTCGATCTGGCGGATACGCTCACGGGTAACATTGAATTCCTTACCCACCTCTTCCAAGGTGCGCTGTCTGCCATCTCGCAGGCCGAAGCGCAGCTCCAAAACCTTGGCCTCCCGGGGGGTCAGGGTGGAGAGCACCTCTACCAGCTGCTCCCGCAGCATGATCTGAGAGGTAGCCTCTACCGGAGCAGGAATATCGTCGTCGGGGATAAAGTCGCCCAAGTGGCTGTCCTCCTCCTCGCCGATGGGGGTTTCCAGAGAAACAGGATCCAAAGCGATCTTCAAGATCTCCCGTACCTTTTCTTCCGGCTGATTGATCTCCCGAGCGATCTCCTCGCTGGTGGGATCACGGCCCAGCTCCTGCACCAACTGGCGAGAAACCCGCATCACACGGTTGATGGTTTCCACCATATGCACCGGAATACGAATGGTTCTGGCCTGATCGGCAATGGCACGGGTAATGGCTTGGCGAATCCACCAAGTAGCATAGGTGGAAAATTTATAGCCTTTTTCATAATCGAATTTTTCAACGGCCTTAATAAGACCCAAGTTGCCCTCTTGAATCAGATCCAAAAAGTGCATGCCACGGCCCACATACCGCTTGGCGATGGACACCACCAACCGTAGGTTGGCCTCAGATAGGCGCTGCTTGGCCTTCTCGCCCAAGGAGATCTCTTTATTCATCATCTCCAGTTCTGCTTCGGTAAAAGAATCGGGCAGGCTTTCAAAAAGCTCCTGATCTTCTTCCTGGATGGGCTCGCCGTTATCACGCTTTTTCATCAGCTCCAGCATTTTGGCGGCCTCATTGCCGCTGATCATCCGCTTGGCCAGATCGATCTCTTCTTCGCCGCTCAAAAGAGGAACCTTACCGATCTCCTTTAAGTAGACCTTCACAGGATCGTCCACCAAGGTGGGCTCGCCGGCTTCTACTACGCCGTTTTCTTCGTCCTTCCGCTCCACATCCTTGGCGATGCTGGAAAGGTCTTCAATATCATCGGCAGAGTCCTCGATGATCTCAATGCCCTGCTCCTCCAAAAGGTCATAGAGCTTTTCGATCTGTTCCGGCTCTAAAGCCACTTCATCGAGAATGTCCATGATCTCTCGGTTGGAGAGAGAGCCCTTGCTTTTGCCAAGGTCCATCAGTTCTTTGTAAAAAGGTTTTTTCTCAAAGTTCATCCTAAATTCTCCTATGCTTTTTCTTCTATTGATTCTCCCGCAGGCGCTTCATCAGCTCCTGGGGGGAGAGGGATCCGATATCCACCTGCTTGCTGCCTTCTTTTAAGATCCCGCTGATGCAGGCTTGCATCTGCTCCTTGGGATCTCCGTGCAACACGGCGGTGTTAATAAAAAACATGATCCTTGCCAGTTCTTTTTCATCAAATTCCTTGATGAAGACCGGCGAGGTATTGTCGGGGTTTTCTTCGTATTCTTTTAAAAGGAAGGCGTAGACCCGCCGATTAAAGTCCGTCACAAACCGCTCCGGCGGCAGGGCTTTTTTGGCCTCCTGCCAAAGGTTGGGATGGCGGGTCAGCAGGGCGATGAGCAATTCCTCATTGCGGGCGGCTTTAAGGTTTTCGGCTCGCTGAGGATTGATGCGATCGTAGCTGCCTCTGAGCTCCTGCTCTCCCTCCCGAATCTCCTTGCGCACCTCGGCGGAATATAAGCGCTTATGGGCTTTTTCCACCTCGCTGCGCACCGCTTCGGCGGTGACCTTCAGTTCCTCGCTGAGCTTGATGATGTAAATATCCCGCTCCATGGCGCTTTGCAGCTTGGCGATCTCCCGCACCGCCTGCCTCAGGTAATCCACCCGCATGGCGGTATCATTGAGATCCAAGCCGGCCTTGAGCTTATAAAGGCGAAATTCGGTGGGGGTTTTGGATTGCTTCAAAAGCTGAGCGAAGCGCTCCTTGCCGTAGGTTTTAATAAACTCATCGGGGTCTTTGGCGCCCTGCATCTGCAGTACCCGAACGGGGATTCCGTTTTCCGCCAAAAAGCCGATGGCCTTTTCAGTGGCCTTGAGACCGGCGGAATCGTTATCGAAAGCGATGACAATGGATTTGGCATATTTTCCTAAGATCCTGGCTTGCTCCTTGGTAAAGGCGGTGCCCAAAGGCGCTACCGCTCCGGTAAAGCCTGCTTGGGAAAGGGAGATCACATCCAGATTTCCCTCGCAAAGGATCAAAAGACCCTCCGGCTCATTTTTGGCAAGATGCAGGCCGAACACGCAGTTGCCCTTGGTATAAAGCTCCGTTTCAGGGGAGTTGAGGTACTTGGGTTGTCCGTCTCCTAAAATCCGCCCCGAAAAGGCAATCACATTGCCCCGAAGATCAAAGATGGGAAACATCACCCGATTGCGAAATTTATCGTAGGTACTGTTTGCATTCTTTTGGCTCTTGGCCAGAAGTCCCGCTGCCAGCATCTCATCGGTGGTAAAGCCTTTGGCTCGCAGATGATCTCTTAGAGCATTAAAGGAGTCGGGGGCATAGCCCAGACCGTATTTTTTAATGGTCTCGGGGGTCAGCCCTCGCCCCAGCAGATAATCCAGCCCGCCCTTTCCTTGGGGACTGATCAGCGTATTATAGAAAAACCGAGCGGCGACCTTATGCATTTCATAGAGCCGTTCCCGCCGCTGGCGGTGATAGGCGGCCGCACGGCTCTCTTCCTCCGGAAGGGCCATTCCCGCCTGCTGGGCCAAGGAGCGTACCGCTTCCATATAGTCCAGATTTTGATATTTCATGGTGAAGGTGATGACATCGCCTCCCGCTCCGCAACCGAAACAGTAGTAAGAGGCAGTGTCTTCAAATACCGTGAACGATGGGGTTTTCTCTCCATGGAAGGGGCAAAGCCCTGTGTGCCGTGTGCCGTTGCGCTTGAGGTACACATAGGGAGAAATGGCATCCACGATATTATTTCTGGCCTTCAGTTCCGCTAAAAAGCGACTGTCCAGTGCCATTTTTAAAATTCCCATCCTTTCGGTAAGTAGATTTCTTTATAGAGGGCCACCACATAGGTGTCGGTCATCCCTGCCAGATAGTCCAGCACCGCTCGCTCGACCCCCTCCATCTCCATCACAAACCGATACTCGGGAGGGATGACTTGAGGGTTGTCCATAAAGTGGCGATAAAGGCGTTGGATCAGCTTCTCGGCTTTGGATTCTTCCTCCTTGGCCCGAGAGCCGGTGTAGACCTTTTCAAACATAAAGGCTCTTAAGGTGTCCATGGCCTGTCCCACTTCGGGATCAATGGTGATGCCGGGCAGAAGGGAAACCTGATCATTATTGAGAGAATGGTCCACCACGCCCCGTACCAAGGTGTTGATCCGCTCTCCGTGAGAGTGGCCCAAAAGGGCGGTGGCCTCTTTGGGAAGGGCATCCTCTCGAATGATGCTCCCTCGCAGGGCATCGTCAATATCATGGTTAATATAAGCAATACGGTCGGCGATCCGCACCACCTGCCCCTCAAAGGTCTCGGGTAGCTTGGGGCCGGAGTGACCGGCCATGCCGTCCAGCACCTCAAAGGTCAGATTCATAGGCTCTAAAATGGTGGCGACTCGAGTGCTTTGCTCTGCATGATGAAAGGGAATGGAAGCAACGGCTCCCAGCGCTCGTTCTCCTGCATGGCCAAAGGGGGTATGTCCTAAATCATGGCCCAAAGCGATGGCCTCGGTGAGATCCTCATTCAGTCGCAAGGCTCGGGCAATGGTGCGGGAAATCTGAGAGACCTCCAAGGTATGAGTCAGCCGTGTGCGGTAATGATCCCCCGAAGGGCTTAAAAACACTTGAGTTTTATGCTTTAAGCGGCGAAAGGCCTTGGAATGGATGATCCGATCCCGATCCCGACTAAAGCAGGTACGCAAAGGGCAGGGGTCAACCGCCTCCGCTCGCCCCTTACTGTTTTGAGACAGACAGGCAAAGGAAGAAAGCTGTTGGGCTTCTAATTGTTCTTGTTGTTCACGAAAAGTCATCCTTTTTGTCCTCCTATAAAGTATATACGGAAAAAATGTCAAAATACCTTTAAAATCTTATTATTTTTTTAAAAATATATATTATATACACCTTTTCTTGACTTTATTCCCCCAATCCAATAAAATAAGGGGGAGAGGTATGAATCATGGAACTTGCAAAAAGACCCCTGCCCATGACCCGTGAAGAGCTGGATGCCATGGGTGTGTGGCAACCGGATTTTATTATCGTCAGCGGCGATGCTTATATTGATCACCCGTCCTTCGGAACGGCCATTATCGGCCGTGTCTTGGAAGAGGCGGGCTTTTGTGTTGCCGTGATCGCTCAGCCCAACTGGCGCAATACCGAGGATTTCAAAAAACTGGGCGAGCCTCGCCTTGGCTTTTTGGTCAATGGCGGGAATGTGGATTCCATGGTGGCCAATTATACCGTTGCCAAGCGCAAGCGGGATTATGATTATTATTCTCCTGCCGGTAAGGTGGGACTGCGCCCCGATCGGGCGGTGATCGTTTATTGCAATAAGATTCGGGAAGCCTTCGGGGATATTCCCATTATCATTGGTGGCATCGAGGCCTCCTTGCGGCGGTTTGCTCATTATGATTATTGGGAAAATAGAATTCGCCGCAGTGTGCTGATCGATAGCGGCGCCGATCTTCTGAGCTATGGCATGGGGGAGCGTTCCCTCTTGCGGGTGGCTCAGCTTTTGGAAAAGGGCGTGCCCATCGGTAAGATCCGAGATGTGGCGGGCACCGCCGTTTTGTGTGAGCGGGAGTGGCGCCCCAAGGGGAATTTCACCATGCTGCCCTCCTTTAAAGAACTGCAGCAGGATAAGCTCAAATATGCCAAGTCCTTTAAGATGCAGTATGCCAACTGCGACCCTGTGGGTGGCAAGATTCTGTGTGAACTGTACGATGAAGGGCTGTTGGTGCAAAATCCCCCCTCCAAGCCCTTGGATCAAAAAGAATTGGATCGGCTGGCTCGAATTCCCTATACCCGAAAAGCCCATCCCATCTATGGAAAGGCGGGGGTTCCCGCTTTAACGGAGGTGGAATTTTCCGTCACCCATAATCGGGGTTGCTTTGGCGGCTGTGCCTTTTGCGCCATTGCCTATCATCAGGGCAGAGCGGTGCAATCCCGCAGCATCGAATCGGTGGTGGAGGAGGTTCGCTTGCTGACCACCCTCCCCAATTTCAAGGGTTATATCCATGATATCGGCGGTCCCACCGCCAACTTTCGTACCGGCCCTTGCAAGGCGGTGGCAAATGGGGAGAAGGGGGTTTGCCCCAATCGCCGTTGTCTCACGCCGGAACCCTGCCCCAACCTGATGGTGGATCATAGCGAGTATCTGGAATTGCTCCGCCGTGCTGCCGCAGTCGATGGGGTGAAGCGGGTGTTTGTTCGCTCCGGCATTCGTCATGACTATGTGATGGCCGATGAGGAATGGGGCGGTCGCTTTATTGAAACCTTGGCCCGCCGCCATGTGTCGGGTCAGCTTCGCACCGCACCGGAGCATATCTGCCCTGAGGTGCTCTGCCTTATGGGTAAGCCTTCTTATGGGGTGTATGAGCGGTTTGTAGAAAAATTCAATGCCGCCAGCAAAAAAGCAGGGCGGGAGCAGTATGTGGTGCCTTATCTCATGTCCTCCCATCCCGGTTCTACCATGGAAAGTGCTCGGCGCCTTGCTGATTATATGCAAAAAAATCGTCTAAAGGCCGAGCAGGTGCAGGATTTTTATCCCACCCCCGGCACCGCCGCCACCGTGATGTATTATACCGGCGTGGATCCTTTTACCGGCAAGAGCGTTTATGTGGCCACCTCCCCCAAGGAGAAGCAGGCCCAGCGTGCCCTGCTGGGAAATCCCAAGGCGGCAAGATCGCAACCCCAACAAAAAAGAAAACAAAACAAGCGTCCGTAGAGGCACCCTCCGTAAGGAAGGTGCCTCAGTTATATTCGCCAAAGGCGAGTTATATTGCTTCGCAGTTATATTATGCTACGCATAGTTATATTGCCCTTCGGGCAGTTAAAAGGGCGAATATAATATAACTAAAACCATAAGGTTTTTATATCACTTTGCCGAAAGGCAAAATATCACTGTGAGACCTGTCTCACAATATCACTTATTATTCTTATCTTTGAGATAGGTTAATTTTAAAGTATGTAACCCACTATGACACTTTCTAACCGAAAGTGTCAATTTTTATATAAAAAGAAAGTAGGGAGAACACTTCTTTACGAAGTGTCTCCCTAAAGACGCTTGTTTTGTTTTATCAGTATTTCAAATGTTGCATATTTTTTTCAATCTTCATGGACTTGGTGTCTTCGGAGCGCATGGCCAGATAGGTATACAAACAGTCCACGATGGTTAAAGCGGCGGCTCTGGAAGAAAGGGAGACTACTCGATACATGGTTTCATTGGACATGGTGGTCAAATTGATCTGTGCCAATTTAGAAAGGGGAGAGCGGCCTGCGGTGGTCAGGGAGATCAGGGTGGCCCCCGCCTTTTTTGCGATATTGGCGTTATCCACCACCGCTTTGGAGCTACCGGAATGGCTGATGGCAAATACCACATCCCGCTGATCCAAATAGGAGCAGGCAATAGCCTGTAAATGAGAGTCGGTAAAGGCATCTGCATCCAGACCCAAGCGAAGGAGCTTATGGTGCAGGTCGTTGGCAATGGGACCGGATGCACCCTGCCCCAAAATAATGATGCGGCGGGCATGGAGCAACGCATTGACTGCCTGCTCCAACTGGTCAAAGTCTAAAGTATCCTTGGTAAACTGCAGAGCGTAGACGGCACTTTGAAAGACTTTGTCTGCCACGGTGCGAATATCATCCTCCACATGAACCGCTTCATGCACCACCTCATTGGGAGAAACAGTGGCGGCGGCCATGGCCAGCTTCAGGCTTTGATAGCCGCTAAAGCCCAGCTTTCGGCAGGTTCGCACCACGGTAGGGTCGGAAACGCCGCAATTCTCTGCCAAAGCCGCTACCGATTGATAGATGACCTTTTCCGGATTGGCAACGATATATTTTGCAACCGATTGCTCGGATTTACTCAGATTTGGAATGGTATTTTCAATTCTCAGCACCAAGGCTGAGGGATTGGAGCTTTGTTTGGCCATATGAACCACCTTTTTTCACAGATTGTTTTCATTATAGCATACTTTTTGCGGTTTGGGAAGAAAAAATCGGTTCGGCAGTGTTCTGCCGAACCGATTGGACTTTATTTTCCGAAAGAGGCGATGACCTCCACATGTTTGCGAGCCAGTTCTGCAATGGCATCATAGTCATCTGCGTTGACCAGATCCCGATTGATCACCGACATGCCGGTGCCTACTGCCGCAACGCCCTTTTCCAAAAAGAGGGGGATGGTATCGGGGTTCACGCCGCCGCTTGCCAAAAGAGGAATGTGGGGCAAGGGACCTCGGATATTCCAAATATAGTGGTAGCCCAGATCGTCCGCAGGGAAGAGCTTCACCAGATCGGCGCCTGCATCCCAAGCGTCCACGATCTCCGAGGGGGTCATGGCACCGGGGATGGCAACCATTCCCAGTTCTTTTGCCATTTTTACCACCTCCGGCTTGAAATTGGGGGAGAGGTAAAAGCGTGCTCCTGCATCATAGGCCCATTGCAGCTGCTGACAATTCAGCACGGTGCCGCAACCTAAGCATAACTGATCGCCCACTGCATCCCGAACGGTCTGCATGGCTTCCTTGATGACGGCGGCAGGATCATCGGCCAGTTGGTCGATGGTGATCTCCATCAGCTTCACGCCGCCCTTGACCAGCGCTTTTGCCACATTGCCCAGCTTTTCCGTGGGCATGGTTCTGGATAACACTAAAAACTTTTCTTGAAAGAACAACTCTATAATTTGCTCACGGCTCAGATTATTCAAAGTCTTTATCCTCCAGACCCTTGAAGTAGTATTCACAGTCTCCCTTGGGGCGAATGTCGGTAACGGTGCCGGTGTAGTGGCGCAGAATTCTGGGGGTGTAGGGGCGGGCAAGAACCTCGTCGATATTGACATCGATTCCCAAGCCCGGCTTATCAGGCACCAAAATGCAACCATCCTCATAGACCACCTCTTCATTGGTGATGGCCTTGCGGAAGCGGCTGTCGGTAAGCATGATCTCATGGATATGGAAATTGGGAACGGTGGCGGCCAACTGCAAGATGGCGGCGTTGGAAATGGGGCCGCTGGGATTATGGAAGGAAACGGGGATATGCTTGGCCTCTGCCATAGCGGCCACCTTTTTGCCTTCCAGCAGACCGCCTACATGGAATACATCCGGCTGGAAGAAATCCACGCAGTTTTTGTTCAAAAGATCATAGCACTGATACTTGCCGTAGCAACGCTCGCCGGCGGCGATGGGGACTGCGGCATGATCTCGAACCCAAGCGGTGGAATCAAAATTATCGGGCGGGCAGGGCTCTTCCATAAACTTGATCTTGAACTGTGCCAGCTCCTTGGAGATTTCCACGGCGGTGGTGGGATTAAAGCGACCGTGACACTCGATCAGCAGCTCCACATGGGGGCCCACTGCATCCCGAACGGCGCCGACGATGGCGATGGATTTCTCCATCTGCTCTTTATTGATGGTCATATGGGCTTTTCCGAAGGGATCCCATTTAAGGGCTTTGATGCCCAGATCCACCGTTTGCTTTGCCTTGGCGGCGAACTCTTCCGGCTCACGGGCCCGAATAAACCAAGCATTGGCATACATGGGTACACGATCCCGAAGCTTTCCGCCGAAGAAGGTGGATACGGGGGTGTTATAGTACTTACCGGCAATATCCCAAAGGGCGATCTCAATGCCGCTGATGGCACTCATCAACACAGGGCCGCCCTTCCAGTACATATCCCGATAGACCTCAAAGAGAAACTTCTCAATCTCCAGGGGATTGCGGCCCACAACCATCCGCTTTAGATCGGCGATCATGCCCTCCAGCGCCATTTCGTTGGTGCCGAGGCTGGCTTCGCCCCAACCGTAAAGACCTTCATCGGTTTCCACCTTCACAAAGGCCCAGTTGGTGCGGTATGCGTCTAATGTATAAATCTTAATATCCGAAATTTTCATATGAATCTCCTATCCTTAATGTTTTCCGCCGTTGTAGCTGAGTAAGCAGGTCAGAACTCCCGAATCCACCACCAATTCCGTTCCGGTAACGGTTTTGGATTGGTCGGATGCCATGAAGTACACCGCATTGGCAATATCCTCGCCGGTGGATTCCACTCCCAAGGGCCAGTTTGCCCGACGCTTGGCGACCTCTGCTTCGTCAATATCATCCCAGCGATCGGTGCGGATGGCACCGGGGATCACCTGATTGACCCGAATGCCGAATTCCGCCAGCTCGAAGGCGAGATTATGAACCATAGAGGTCATGGCGCCTTTGGAGGTGGCGTATGCCACTCTGCCGAAAACGGCGGCACGGTAATGAACGGAGCCGATCAGCACAATGGAACCGCCGCCGGACTTTTTCATCAGCTTTGCCGCTTCCTGGCAACAGAAGAAATTGCCTCGGATGTTTACGTTCATCACCCCGTCAAAATCCTCCGGCGTGATATCCAGCGCATTTTGGTTGATTCCCAAATTGGCACTGTTGCCCACAAAACAGTCCAGCCGACCGAAGGTGCGGTCAATATCCTCAAATACCCGCCGAATGTCTGCAACACTTTCCAGATCCAGCTCGTAGCCCTTGGCGGCAACGCCGAATTCTCGGCTCAGCGCTTGGGCGGTGGCTTGTGCATCGGCCTCCCGACGGCTGGTAATACAAACGTCATAGCCCTCGGCGGCAAAGCGGCGGGCAAAGGCAAGGCCGCAATTCTTGGTGGCGCCGGTAATCAATACGACTTTATTCATAGTTCCTCCTTTAGTAAAGCGGCAGCATCCAGTGTTTCATGGATGCGGGCAATATAGGGCTTGATGCCCCGTTTTCTAGCTTCTTTGGCAAAGAGTTCCGGATCGTCGGAAAACTTTTCAAATAATCCCCAATGAACAGGGATGGCAACTTTGCATTGCACCAGCTCTGCATAGCGGGCGGCATCGGTGCAGTTCATATTATTCCCTTTGCCGTTCATCACAATAAAGGCAATATCCACCGGCTCCCCGATCTCTTGGGCAATATTGCGGAAATAAAGACCGTCTCCGCTCACAAGAATGGTCAAGCCCTCTGCTTTGATCAGATAGCCTACGCCGCTCTCATCGGAATGACGGGCCTCCACCGCCCGAATGTGGAATCCATGGTCGGTCCATTCGTTTCCTGCTTTCATCATTATATAATTATGCTCGCCCTTCAACTGCCCTTTCAGTTTGAAAAAGGCATTCACAGCCGCTCCGATCTGCACCTTTTTGCCGGAGTCGGTAAGGGACTGCAGAGAGGGAAAATCCAGATGATCCCCGTGATCATGGGTCAGCAGAATGATATCCGGCCGGGCGGATTGCCATGGAGGACTGGGGGGCACAAGCCGCTGAAACTGAGGGCCCACCGTATTATGAAGGGTGTCGTGGAGATAGGGGTCTACCATCAGTAGCCGATCTCCCGAGGATATGGCCAGTCCCAACTGGCCAAGCCAAGTAATGTTCATAAAAACCTCCTTTTAAGACCGTGTTCGTCCTCATTATACACATAAATAAACGGAATTTCAATAGAAAATCAAAAAAATATGTAGTTAAATTTCATGTATATTAAAATTTCGCCAAGGGAGAAAAGAGGGAGAATAAGCCTATTTTACTGAAATAATGAGGAAAAATCCAAATTAGCCCTTGCATTTGCTTGTGGCAGGTGCTATAATGATTTTTGTAAAAATAGTGTAGTAAAATTACAAAAACCAACAACCATAAAGAAAGGAAGAACCCTATGCAAGTAAAATCGTTTATGTTTGACATGATCCGCTCCGAGCTGGAGGATGCAGTCGGCGTGGAGAACGTATCCACCTTAGAAGTGGACCGTGCTTCTTACAGCGTAGACTATTTCTGGCTCAGCCGTATGTGGCAGGATCGGGGCGCAGAAGGCCCCAAGCCGGATGTGATTGTTCGTCCCGGCTCCTCCGAGGAGGTTTCCAAGGTCTTAAAGATCGCCAACTATTATAAGATTCCCGTACATACCTGGGGCGGCGGCTCCGGCAGTCAGGGCGGCGCTCTGCCCATGGCAGGCGGCATTCTGCTGGATATGAAGCGGATGAATAAACTGATCTCCTTGGATGAGAATGCGCATTCCATCACCGCTGAGGCAGGGATGATCTTCCAGCAGTTGGAGTGGTATGCCAATGAGCGGGGATATTCCTGCATGCATATTCCCAGCTGTCTGACCTGCGGTACTATCGGCGGTGCACTGGCTCATCGGGGTATCGGTATTTTCTCTTCCAAATATGGAAAGATCGACGATCAGTGTATGTCCATGGAAGTGGTATTGCCCAATGGTGATATTATCAACACCTTGCCCGTTCCCAAGCATGCAGCAGGCCCCGATCTGAATCAGCTCTTTATCGGTACCGAGGGTACCTTGGGCATCATTACCAAGGCCACCTTCCGTTTGTTTGAGCAGCCCAAATATATGAAGCATCATGCGTTCCTCTTTAAGTCCATGAAGGATGGTCTGTGTGCCGGCCGTGATATTATGCAAAAGGTACAGCCCTCCATTATGCGTCTGTTTGATGAGGCGGAAACGGTTTCCATCATTAAAAAGATCATCGGCTTTGAAAAGCGGGGCGCCTTCTTGAACCTGACGGTAGATGGCTGCGATGAGCGGATCGTGGACATTGAAATGGAGATCATCAAGGAAATCTGCGCAAAGTACGAGGCAGAGGATATGGGTAGTGAGTATGGAGAGAAGTGGTACAAAAACCGCATTACCTTCTTCTATCCCGACCATATCATGGATATTCCCCAGATGTTTGGTACCATGGATACCGTTGCCGATTTCTCTCATATGGAGGAGATCTACTGGGCGATGAAACATGCCATTGAAGATAATTTTCCCGGCGTTCGTTTTATTGCTCACTGCTCCCACTGGTACGGCTGGGGCACCATGCTCTACGATCGCTTCATTATGGACAATCCTCCCGAGGATAAGGAAGAGGCACTTCGCCTGCACAATCAGATTTGGAATGCCGGTGTTCGGGCGGCCATGGAGCATGGCGGCGTGATCAACGATCACCATGGAATCGGCTTGAAGCTGTCCCGTCTGATGAAGGAGCAGTATGGTCCTGCTTTCCAGGTAATGGAAGGCCTGAAGAAGCAGCTGGATCCGAATGGGATCATGAATCCCTATAAGTTGGGTTTATAAGGAGGTAAGACTATGATTTCTCAGAATGCTTTGCATCATGCAGATAAATGTCGTTTTTGCTGGATGTGCCGCCATCTGTGCCCCATTCAGTTGCAGACCGGTAAGGAGGTTCATACCCCCCGTGCCAAGGGTCTGCTTTTGAGCATGGTTCATCGGAACACCTGCCAGTTTGATAAAGAAATGGCACAAACCATGTATGAATGCTTGATTTGTGACGCTTGCGTCAACGATTGTGCCACCGGCTATCAGCCGCCGGTATACATTCGGGAAGCCAGAACCGAGGCAGTGGTCAATGATCTGGCACCTGAAAGTGTCATGAAGCTGATTGAAAATATTGAAAATTGTGGTAATATATATGGTGTAGAGAAGCCCTCCTTTGGGCAGGATGGCACCGATGTTTTGGTCTATCTTGGCGAGGTGGCTTCCTGTAAGGTGCCTCAGATGGCCAAAAGCTTCTTAAAGCTGCTGGAGAAGGCAGGAGTCAGCGCCAAGGTGCTGGAGAAAGAGCCTGCTTCCGGTATGATGCTGGCAGATTTGATGGGCTATGTGCAAGAGGTTACCGATCAGGCAAAGGTTTTGGCCGATGCCATCAATGCCACCAAGCTGCCTACCGTTGTGGTGCTGGATAGTTATGATGCCGAGATCATGAAGCAGCGCTATGGCGAATGGGGCTGTGAGATCCAAGCAGAGGTGGTTACCGCCACCGCATTTGTTGCCAATCTGATTGCGGAAGGGAAGCTGGAAGTTAAGGAAGGAACCGTGTTGGGCGCTTGCCATGATGATGACCGTCTGGCAAGAACCTTCTATGAGTTTGCCCCCATTCGCACCATAGCCAAGGCCGCCGGTTTTGAATTGACCGAGATGTTTAATAAGGAGCGTTTGGCCAAGTCCTGCGGCAGTGCCGTGGCATTGGCGTATATGCCCGAGATCGTGGAAAAAGTTGCATCGGGTCGCTGGGATGACCTTGCAAGAACCGAGGCAACCGCCATGCTGACTGCCAATCCTCAATCTTACCTGTGCCTGAGCACCCGCATCCCCGAAGGGAAGCAGCTGGTGGATCTGTACAGCGCATTGGCAGAATAAAATTAATTACATAAGAAAGGGGTGATCTTGTGCCCAATATTCTTGTTTGCGTAAAGGCTGTGCCCGGCACCTCGCAGGTGCAGGTGGACGGGCAATTCCGCCTTAAGCGAGACGGGGTAAACCTGCAGTGGAATATAGCAGATGAATCTGCTTTGGAAGCTGCCTTGCAGCAAAAAGGAGGCGGCACGGTCACCCTTTTATCAATGGGTCCCAAAAAGCTGGAGGAGTCCTTGCGAGAACTGCTCAATCGAGGAGCAGATCGGGTGGTACTGATCACCGATCCTGCCATGGCAGGGGCCGATACCCATGCCACCGCCAAGGCCTTGGCAGAAGCGGCCCGAAAGCTGGGCCCCTTTGATCTGATCTTGTGCGGCAGGCGGGCGGTAGACGGGGAGACCGGTCAGGTTCCCTCCCAGTTGGCGGCGGCTTTGGAACTCCCATGCGTCACCAATGTGGAAAAAATATCCTTGTCCGATGAGGTGAGATTGGTCCGCCGATTGGAAGGCGGCACCGAAACCTTGCAGGGCAAAGGCCCCATGGTGGTCAGCATTTGTGAATATTCCTATCCCTTGCGTTTGCCGGGAATTTTATCCATGCGGCGGGCAAAGGGAAAGCAGGTGGAAACCTTCAGCGCCAAGGATTTGGAGATGGAGCGAGAGCAATGCGGCTTGAGCGGCTCTCTGACCAAGGTGGCGTCCATGTCGGCTCAATTCCCCGGCCTTCGTCAAGGACCGAAAGAAACGGACATTTCCAAGGCAGCATCCACCCTTCTTGAACTATGTAAGGAGGTGGGATCGTGAGCGAGGAGATCTTGGTTCTTTGCCCCTTTGGGTTGGATCAGGGGCTTTTAAGTAAGGCGGTCTCCATGGCGAAAGCCGTTCGCCTGCTGGTGCGGGAAGAGGAGGTGTCCTTGGGGGCGGCCTGTGGCGCCCGCTATATCCACACCCTTCAAGGGAAGGTGGAGGATGAAGGGGACTTTGCCCGATGGTTGGCAGAGAAGATCACTCAATGGGAGAGTAGGGTGATCCTGTCGCCGGCAGAGATCAGAATGCGCAATATTATGCCCCTTCTTTCCTGGCATTTAAAAGCCGGACTGACGGCGGACTGCACCGCCCTGGAAATGAACGAGGGAAAACTGTTGCAGACACGCCCCGCTTTCGGAAACAGTCTGATTGCCAATATTGAAAGCCTCAGTTCGATCCAGATGGCGACGGTGCGAACCGGAACCTTTCAGCCTAAATTTCAAAAAGAAAACGATTATATAACCATCGTTGAAGAGTACACTCCGTCCTGCCCCAAACTGGCGGTGACGGGTGCAGAGCGCTTTTTACAGGGAAAACCCTTAACCCAGGCAGAGATCATTGTTGCAGGGGGCTTAGGGGTTGGCAGTAAAGAGGGCTTTGAGAAACTTCGGCTGGCGGCGCAAAAACTGGGCGCCGCAGTGGGCGCAACTCGATCGGCAGTGGATGCGGGATTTGCGTCTTATAACGCTCAGATCGGGATGACCGGGGTAACGGTCTGTCCCAAATTGTATATTGCTGTGGGCATCAGCGGTGCGGTGCAGCATTTAGCCGGCATGTCCGGCTCAACCAAGGTGGTTGCCATTAATTCCGATCCCAAGGCTCCGATTTTTGATTATGCCGACTATGGCATTGTGGGGGATTGGGAAGAAATCGTGGATCAACTGTTGCAAACAATAAATGACGGAGGAAAAGGTCATGAATTATAAAAAAACATATATCCCTACCATTGGTTATACAAAACTTTGTGAAATCGGAAAATGCAGCTGTGATCGGCTGGAGTTCGGCATTGTGGAGTTGAACGAAGGAGATCAGGTGACCATTGAAACCCAAGAGAAGGAGTATGCATTCATCTTCCTGTTTGGCCATGCCGATGTGCAGGTGGGAGAGATTGCTTGGAAGGGGGTTGGCGGCAGACAGAGCGTCTTTGAAGGCCCTGCCCATAGCGTGGTGATTCCCCGAAACAGCACGGTGACCTTTGTGGGTCTGGATCATGTGAAGATCGGTGTTTGTGATACGCCCACAGACAAGGATTTTGAACCCCAATGGCTCAAGCCGGAGCATGTGAATATTGTTCCTTTGGGTGAGCCCCCCTTCAAGCGGGATGCTCATATGATCATCGATGATCGTTGCAATGCCCATTATCTTACGGCAGGGGAATCCTTTGTAGAGCCCGGAAACTGGGCAGGCTTCCCCGGCCATAAGCATGATGAGGATCATATGCCTCAAGAAAGCGTGGCAGAGGAGATCTATTATTTCCTCTTTGATCCTGAGCAGGGCTATGCCATCCAAAGTCTGTATACCCGGGATGGAGAGATCGATGAAACCTACCGTGTGAAGGGTGATGATCTCACCGAGTTCCCCAGAGGCTATCATGCCACCGCCGGTATCCCCGGCTATAAGACCTATATTCTTTGGATGATGGCAGGGGACTATCAGGGCATTCATCGTGTCAACGATCCGGATCATGAATGGGTGATTCAATAAAAAATGGGTTTAAATGGTGATCGTATGGAAAAGTATGTATTGGGCGTGGATATTGGCAGCGGCTCGGTGAAGCTGACGTTGTTGAGTCAGTCCGGAAAGATCGCCGCCACCGCCGGATGCGAATATCCTACCTTTTATCCTCAGGTGGGGTGGTGTGAGCAGGATCCCCATGATTGGCGCAAGGCCTTTGGGAGCGCTTTGAAAGAAATTCTTTGTGAAGCCCGCATCGAAGCCCATCAGATCGAGGCATTGTCTGTGGATGCCGCTACCCATACAGCCGTGTTGCTGGATGAGAATAAAGAGGTTTTGCGAAAGGCCATTTTATGGACCGATCAGCGATGCAAGGAGCAGGTGCAATGGCTGAAGGAGCATTGTCTGGATCTGGTGATGGAGCAGGCGCTTAATGCCCCCACCACCGTTTGGACCCTGCCTCAGTTAATGTGGCTTCGGGAGAAGGAGCCGGAGGTATGGGGGAGGATTCGCTATATCCTTTTTGCCAAAGATTACCTGCGGTATTGCTTTACCGGCACTATGGAAACCGATACTATTGATGCGGCAGGCTCTATGTTTTATGACGCCGGCAGAGAGTGCTGGTCGGAGGAATTGTGCGCCGTCGGGCAGATCGATCGGGCATGGTTGCCGAAATTATGCAAACCCACCGATGTAGCAGGCAGAGTAACAACCGAAGCCGCAGAGGAATTCGGCCTTGCCCCCGGTACACAGGTGCTGGTAGGTACCACCGATACGGTGATGGAAGTGTTTGCGGCGGGGAATGTGGCATCGGGTCATACCACCGTAAAGCTGGCAACGGCCGGTCGGATCTGTGTGGTCAGCGATCAAAAGCTGGATAGTAAATTTGTGTTTAATTACCGTCATGTGGTGGCGGGTCTTTGGTATCCCGGTACGGCAACTGCCAGTTGTGCCAATAGTTACCGTTGGTATCGAGATACCATTGGCAGAGAGTCCTATGGACAGTTGGATGAGCCTGCCAAAAGCATTGCCCCCGGTTGCGATGGATTAATGTTCCATCCCTACTTAAACGGGGAGTTGACGCCTTATAACGACCCCAATCTTCGGGGCAGTTATACCGGAATCAGCGCTGCCCATACCACCGCCCATTTCACCAGAGCCACTCTGGAGGGCGTGGCATTCAGTCTACGGGATTGTATGAACACCTTAAAGGAGCTGGGGGTTTCCATGAGTCGGGTGCGGATCATCGGCGGCGGCGCCAAGGGAGAGCTTTGGCGGCAGATCGTTTCCGATGTGCTGGGCATCTCTTTGGAAAAGGTTAAGGTGGATGATTCTTCCTTCGGTACCGCTATGCTGGCGGCGGTGGGCATCGGCTGGTTTGAAAGCTTTGCCCAAGCGGCCCAAGTGTGTGTGGAGATTGATTCGGTCACCGAGCCCAATGCTGAAAACCAGGCGGTTTATGATCGACTGTTCCAAGATTATAAAGCCATCGCCGATGCACTGGCACCGATCTATGACAGAAGATAGGTTGTCCGGAGTTCGAATTCGAAAAAATAATTAAAAAAGCAAGCACCCAACGGGTACCTGCTTTTTTGGTGATCCATCGGAGAAACGAAGCCCGAGTCACCGCTTTGCGGATGCTCGGGCACTCCGTGATGACCGACCTGCTCGCCGCTGAAGCGGCAACCGCAGGCCATTGGTCAAGTTGTCCGGAGTTCGAATCCGAAATAATAATTAAAAAAGCAAGCACCCAACGGGTACCTGCTTTTTTGGTGATCCATCGGAGAAACGAAGCCCGAGTCACCGCTTTGCGGGTGCTCGGGCACTCCGTGATGACCGACCTGCTCGCCGCTGAAGCGGCAACCAAGTCGGATCGTAGCCATGTCGTTCTGTGGGCCAAGGAGTTGTTA
>JAZQFD010000022.1:0-18514 GCA_045539335.1 Eubacteriales bacterium | reverse complement strand
GCACTCACAGGTGTAAGCGGTCTTAGCGGCATTGTAGTAGTCGCCGACAACGGGAGTACCGGTGGTGGTCACATCGGCACAAGCCACGGTGTAGTTGTGGCTGGCTTCGTTACAGTTGTCGCAAACAACCTTGTGGTTAGCGTTGTCGCCGGGAATGGCTTCGATATGGCTGGTATGGCCTACGAATACATATTCGGTGTTGGCGTTTACAACCAGGTTATCAAAGTCCAGAGCAACGGCGGTACCGCCTTCGCTCCAAGAGCAGGCGCTGAGCAGAGCCTTGGTCTCGGTATCAACGGTCACCTTACCGGTGGCATCGCTGGCCAGAACGGTCTCAAAGGTCTCACCGACGAATCTTACCAGATAGCTGACAGGAGCGGTGGCGGTGGGAACGGGCTCACCTTCTACCAGGGTCCACTTATGGCCTTCGGGGGCCAGGTTATTCATTTCAGCCAAAAGGGTATTCATAGTCAGAACGGGGGTATAAATGCTTGCGCCGTAGGCAGATTCGGTACCGACAATCGACAAACCGGCCGCATCGTCGGTTACGTATCTGCTTTGGGTAACGGCTTCCAGAGCAACAGCCTTATTGGTGTAGTCTCTGATGGCTACGTTGATGGGCTCAGAGTGAGGATTGCCTTCGCCGTCCTTATAAACAACTTCGTTGCCGGCAAAGTATACGTTGTTGACGGCGGTAGTGGTGCCGGTCAAGCTGGAGATGGTTGCAACAGCGGCGTTTTCGCCGATCAGAGCACCGTTAGCGGTGAACTCTCTGGTACAGTCGATTACAGCAACATTATTCAGTGCCAATTCAGGATTTTTATCAGAGTTGCAGAACAACAGGCCGCGGTTATACGCAGTTTCGATGTTGCCGGGCTGAACGATCTTACAGTCGTAAGCGATAAAGTTGTTCAGGGTAAAGGTGGCGGTGGTGCGGTAACTACCGACAACGAGAGAGTAGGTGTTGTTCATTGCGTCGTTGGTCGTTTCCACAGTGGTGCCAACCATACTACAGTTGGTCATGGTCAGAGGACGGCTGTTGTTACTGGCCAGGCTCATAAAAGCACCCTGATAACTGGAGGTTGCGCCCTTGGAGTAACAATCGACCAGATGGACGTTATCCATGGCACAGCCTTCAGCGCTGGTGGAACGGGCTACGATGGCGGGAGCGTTGCCGGTCCAGCCAGAGAACTTCTTGGCGCTGGAAGCATCAACGGTTGCATTCTTAAAGGTCAGATTGCTGATGGTGGAATAGGTATCACCGGTCAGGAAAGAGCAGTAAGAATAAAAACCGGTAATGGTATGGCCCAAGCCATCAAAATCGGCATAGGTGTAAGTATAGTAAGCATTACGGGCGTTAAAGCCGTTGTACAGGTAAGCAAATACTTCCTGTGCGGTGTCACACTCTACACCGGCCTCGGTAGAGGAGAAGATCATATAAGAGGTCTTGTTGGGGTTGGGGATCCAGTTACCCTTGGTGGTATACTTGCCGGTACCGGCTTCATAGGTTGCAAAGTTGGACGGATCCCAGGTGCTCACATTCAGATCGGCGGTGATGTAGATGACATCACCCTTATCATAAATAGTGTGGGAATTACCGGTGGGATTGGTGGTGCCGGCGGCCATACTGGCCCTCAGCAGCTCGTCAACCGAGTTGATCTGATAAGCAGTCACGCCGTCACCTACGGTAGCGGTGCTGGCCAAAGGCAGAGCCTCAGCCTCAGTCTGCGTGATTGCACCGGCAGGCAGAGCGATGCAAGCCATCATGGAGACGACCATCATCACAGCAAGCAGTGCAGAAAGCAGTTTCTTGTTCATGGTTATTTCCTCCTACAAAAATATTTTTCCATGTTAGGTTCATTATAACATGCACATTATGAAATTTGTATGTTATGATGTTGCTTTTTCGAAACAATTTGTGCACAAATACAAAAAGTGCGACGCCGTAGGGCGTCGCACTTTTTTCATTATTATAATTAAAGAATGGGAGCAACCACAATGGGGGACTCGGTGGCACCGATCCACACCACACTCTTGCCCACTGCATTCCGCAGCAGAACCGTCACGTCATTGGTGGTTACCTGATTATCACCATCGCAATCGGCAGCCCATACAATGAAGGATGCGCTCTGCTGAGCAGGGATGGTGCTGTTGATCTTCTGGATCACCAAAACGGCATCCAACAGATCACGACTCTTATCACCATTGACATCGCCAATCAAAAGATCGTCGGGCTTGGGAGAGGGATCTACATAATAGACCAAAGCCTCAGCCTCGGAAACGGTGGTCAAAGGAGTCTTATAAACAACGGCGGTGCCATCATCCACAGCCACCTTATCGACAGTCACGGTTACCTTCAGATCGGTGTTGTCGGTAATATTTGCAGCCTCAAAGTTCAAAGTCATGGCCTCCGCATTGAGTGCCAGACCATCGGCATTGGCAAATGCCACAACCAGCTTACCGGTAGCCGCATCCTTCGCATTCACAAAGCAGTTGAATGCGGTGGAATAGCCGGTGTAAACCATATAGGTGGGATTATAGGTAACGGTTGCGGTGTAGGCCACCACATTGGAATCACCCTTAGCACCCATGGCCACATTGATCAATGCGCCGCTATTGCGATAGGTCTCTGCATCAAAGGAAACGCTGATGGGGGATTCGGGAAGGGCTGCATTGGGATCATCTACATTCCAGGTATTACCGCAAGCACAGGTGTACTTGAGATAACCGGGAGCAAAATAACCGCCGCTGGTGGGAACGCCAATAAGAGTTACATCGGCACAAGCCTCTTTATAATTGTGATCGGCGGCGGTACACTCATCGCAAACCACATTATGATGCTCATTATCGCCTTCGATAGCCTCAATATGATTCTTATGAGCGGCAGGAACATAGACGGTATTGGCACTAACGGCCTTAGCCCAAGGCTCTGCGACCTCAGTGGTGGTGCCTTCTACCACCCACTGTCTTTGGTTGAGAAGGGCAATCGTGTCTGCATCGGCAGCTACAGCACCACTGGCGTCGCTGACCAAGATCACGGTATAAGCATTTGTAATAAAGGAAACTTTATATGCAACATCGGGAGTATCGGTAATAGCCGGTACGCCGGAAGCGTTAATCAACCATTGAGAAGAAAGAGGAGCATTTTCATTCATGAGAACCACGGCGGTCTTCAGATTCAAACCGGGGAGAATTTCAGTGGCAACAACATCATTGCTGTTAACAGTATCATCAATAGCCAGAGGAGTACCATCCACATCACCGGTGGTATAAGTACCACCTGCTACTCCTGCAACCTTAGAGGTGTTACCGTTGTTGTCACGAATAGCCGTGTTCATTGCGGTGGTGCCGGAATCGGTCCGAACGGTATTGCCGGCGAAGTAAAAGTTGTCTACCGTAGAAGTAGGATCAATGCTATAAGAATTTAGAAGAGATGCACCCTCGCCACTGGCGCCGGGAGTGGTCAATTCAAGACCGCAATTCAAAACAGCAATATTATCAAACTTCACCACACGAGCACCGTTGTTCACATAACCCAAAAGGCCGGTAGGAGTACCGGTGGTTTTGCCGGGCATCTTGATGGTATTATTATAGAAGAAGCAGTTATCCATCGTCCAGGTTGCGTTGGTCTGATAAGCACCGATGACCAAACCGATGGTTGCGTTCATATCAGCGTTGGTGGTTTCCACAACGGTGTTGACCATGCTGCAGTTCTTCAAGGTGAAGGGACGGCTGCCGTTACTGGCCAGATTGATAAAACCGCCTACATAATTAGCAGAAGGAGTTTTACTATGGCAATTGATCAGATGCACATTCTCCATGGCACAACCGCTGGCACTGGTGGAACGAACCACAATAGCAGAGGCTGTCGATGTCCAGCCGGCAAACTTATTGGGGTTGGTGGCATCAACCGTTGCATCCGAGAAGGTCAGGTTCTTAACGGTGCTGTAGCAGTCACCTACAATGAAGGGAATGTGAGCATTGAAGCCTTTGATGGTATGACCCATACCGTCAAAATCAGCATATAAATAAGTATAGAAGGCTGCACGAGCATTAAAGCCATTCCACAAATGAGCAAAAACATCTGCCTTGGTATCGCACACAACCCCGGTTGCATTGGGATCATACACAAGGTATGCACTGGAAGAGCCTATCGTGCCCTTACTGGCGACAAAGCTTCCTTTGGTGGTATATTTGCCTGTGCCGGCCTCATAGGTTGCATAATTGGAAGGATCCCAAGCGGTAATATCCAGATCGGCGGTAATATAGATGGTATCGCCGTCCTTAAAGATAGTAGAACTATTTGCTGTAGGATTCGAAGTGACGGACGCATGGGATGCGGCCAACAGCTCATCTACTGAGTTGATCTGATACTTGGTAACCGTATCGGAAGCGGTTGCGGTGCTGGCCAGAGGCAGCGTCTTTGCTTCGTCCAAGGTCAGATCGGATGCTGCCACTGCAGGCAGAGCGATGCAAGCCATCATGGAGATGACCATCATCACAGCCAACAAAGCAGAAAGCCAATTCTTTCTCGTCATGGGGAATGTTCCTCCTTCAATGGGTAAAATCACCATAATAATAGTATTACAGAAATATTTTAACACGAAGGCCTCTTATTTTGCATAGTTTTATGTTGCCTTTTTCAAACATTTTGTGACTTTTCTTTCTTTTCTCGAAATTCCATGCTACAATAGTATCATCATAAGAAACAGGAGCGATTTACCATGAAAGTTTTAATGCTTAACGGCAGTCCCCGCAAAAAGGGAAACACAGCCCTTGCTTTAGAGGAAATGAAAAAAGTTTTTGATCAACAGGGAATCGACACCGAAATCCTTTCCATCGGCACCCAACAGGTGCGAGGCTGCCTCGCCTGCGGTCATTGCTTCCAAAACGGCAAATGCGTCATCGAGGATGCCGTCAATGAGATCGCCCCCAAACTGGAAGAAGCCGACGGTGTAGTGCTGGCCTCCCCTGTCTATTATGCCTCTGCCAACGGCACCCTGATCTCCTTTTTGGATCGCCTCTTTTACAGCACCGCCTTCAGCAAAGCCATGAAGGTAGGCGCCTCGGTGGCGGTGGCTCGTCGGGGCGGGTGCTCAGCCACCTTCGACCAACTCAATAAATATTTCACCATCTCCGGCATGCCCATTGCCTCCAGCCAATACTGGAACAGCGTGCACGGCCGTGCTCCCGGAGATGCCGCCCAAGATGAAGAAGGCCTGCAAACCATGCGGTATCTGGCGGAAAACATGGTCTTTTTAATGAAAAGCATCGCTTTGGGCAAGGAGCATTATGAAGTGCCCCGGCGAGAGCCCTGGACCCCCACCCACTTTATTCGATAAGGAAAAGCGGCGCCTTGGTGGCGACCTCTGTAAGGGAAAATGTCACCAAAGCGCCGCTTACTTTTTTAGAACAACCGAACGCTTTCAATCCCTTGAAAAGTGATGCTTTGCAGAGTATCATTAGAGTGCAAGGAGGAATCCATCGATGAAATTTACACTTGTAAAAACAAAAGAACGGGATGAAGTTGTGGTGTATGCATCCGAAGAAAACGCTCTGACAGAAGCCATTCGCATGCTGGCAGAAGGAGCGGAGCCAACCCTGATCGGTTGGCAAGATAAAACGGCGATAAAGCTGAATCCGGCAGACATTGCTTGCTTTACGGTGGAGGACAATAAAATCTTCGCCCACGTGGGGCAGGACTGCCTGCAAATCAAATGTCGCCTTTATCAATTGGAAGAGCGATTTTCTCAGTATTATGTGAAAATCAATCAATCTTGCTTGGCCAATCTCAAACAGATCGCCCGAGTGGAGGTTTCCTTCTCCGGCACCCTTCAGGTGACCTTCAAAAACGGATACACCGACTATGTATCCCGTCGACAACTCAAAATCGTTAAAGAAAGGTTTGGTATTTAATAATGAATCAATTTATAAAGCAATTTTTTCACCGTGGCATGCTCTTTGGCGGCTTTGGCCCCATTGTTTTAGGGATTGTCTATGCCATTCTGCAAGCCACTGACTCCCTCTTTTCCCTCACGGGCCAACAGGTGCTTTTAGGCATTGTTTCCACCTATCTTTTGGCCTTTATACAGGCCGGTGTCTCCATCTTTCATCAAATTGAGCATTGGTCTCTCCCCCGCTCCCTCTTTTGCCATTTCGGCATCCTTTATTTGGCATACAGCCTCTGCTATATCGCCAACACCTGGATTCCCTTCGAGCCCATGGTTCTGGGCATTTTCACCGCCATTTTCACGGTCGGCTATTTTGCCATTTGGCTGATTGTTTATTGCTCCGTTCGTGCCGTAGGCAATAGAATCAACGCAAAACTGAACTGAAGCCTTTTCTTCATCCCCGAAATTTGCAGAGAAGTCTTGAAAATGTCATGAAAAAGGGTTAAACTAAATACGAAAATTTATTTGCCGATAGGCAATAAATCACTGCTGTCGGTAAAATAATAGAGTAAGGAGAACCGTCCATGAACATTTCGGAAACCATTCAGTATGTCGGCGTCAACGACCACCGCATCGACCTTTTTGAGGGACAATATCAAGTTCCCAAGGGAATGTCCTATAATTCTTATGTGATCTTAGATGAAAAAATCGCCGTATTGGACACGGTGGATGCCGCCTTTACCAAAGAATGGCTGGAAAACCTGCGGCAGACACTTAAAAACCGTGCGCCCGACTATCTGATCGTGCAACACATGGAGCCGGATCATTCCGCCAATATTATGGAATTCACCAAAGCCTATCCCGATGCCAAAATCGTTGGCTCTGCGCAGGCCTTTCGGATGATCAAAAACTTTTTCGGCACCGATTTTGCCGAAAAGCAGGTGGTGGTCGGCGACGGGAGCACCCTCTCTTTGGGCGGCCGTACCCTGACCTTTATCACCGCTCCCATGGTCCATTGGCCGGAAGTGATCATGACTTACGATGACGCCGATCACGCCCTCTTTTCGGCAGATGGTTTCGGTAAATTCGGCGCATGGGATGCCGAGGAGGAATGGGTTGATGAAGCCCGCCGCTATTACATCGGCATCGTAGGAAAATACGGTGCGCAAGTGCAGGCGGTGCTGAAAAAGGCTGCCGCTCTTGATATCAAAATCATCTGCCCCCTCCACGGCCCTGTATTAACCGAAAACTTAGGATACTATCTGAACCTTTACGACCTTTGGTCCCGGTATGAGCCGGAGGAGAAAGATGGCGTGGTAATCGCCTACACCTCCATCTACGGCAACACGAAAAAAGCGGTGGAGCATTTAGCAAATATCCTTGCCGAAAAAGGCACGAAAGTAACGGTTTTTGACCTTGCTCGCTGTGATATGGCGGAGGCGGTCAGCAATGCTTTCCGCTATAGCAAGTTGGTGCTGGCCACCACCACCTACAACGGAACCATCTTCCCCTTTATGCGGGACTTTATCCACCATCTGACCGAGCGGGGCTTTCAAAACCGCACCGTTGGTCTCATAGAAAACGGCAGCTGGGCTCCCACCGCCGCCAAGACCATGAAAGGGATGCTGGAGGAAAGCAAAAACCTGACCTTCGCCCCCACCACTGTTAAGATCCTATCGGCGCTGAGCCAAGATAGTATCACACAAATCCAATCCCTTGCAGAGGAGGTGACCACCCTATGACCTATGTATGCGATGTATGCGGCTGGACCTACGATGAAGCAGTAGGCGATCCCGACAACGGAATTGCCCCCGGCACCAAATTCGAGGATCTGCCCGAGGATTTTGCCTGCCCCCTTTGCGGCGTTGGCAAAGACCAATTCAGCCAAGAGTAAGAAAAGCCCGCACGGACAACACCGTGCGGGCTTTTTATTGACGAATCTAAAGATCCGTTTTATAATGTTCTTATGGAACTGTTTCGATACTGCAAACCGAATATAAATAAGCTCAAAGCCTATGGTTTTGAATGCCGAGAAGGAAGCTTTCTATACCAAAGCCCGTTGTCGGACGGTCAGATGCTGCTAACGGTACAGATCTCCCCGGAAGGAGCCGTTTCCACCAGCCTCATGGACTGCTCTTGCGGAGAGGAATATGTACTGCACCGCATCGAAGGGGCTGCCGGCGCCTTTGTGGGGCAGATCAAGGCTGCTTATGAGGCCAAGATGGAAGAAATTGCCCGCCTCTGCTTTGACCCCGAGATCTTCAAAAGCCCCCAGACCAAGCAGGTGCTTTCATTCATTGAAAAAACCTATGGCGATCAAGCAGAACACCTATGGCCAAAATCTCCTCAAAATGCCATTGTGCGCCGAAAAGACAATGAAAAATGGTATGCCGCTATCCTTACCCTCTCCCGCCAAAAGCTGGGGTTGGATACGGAGGAGCTTGTGGAGATCATCGATCTGCGTTTGCGCCCTGAGGAGATGGAGAATACCGTGGATCATCGGCGCTATTTCCCCGGCTTTCACATGAATAAGAAGCATTGGGTCACCATTTGTTTGGACGGTTCTGTTCCCATAGAAGAAATTTATCTGAGAATTCAAGACAGTTATGAGCTGGCGCTGAAATAATCGCCCGGCAGAAAGGAGCCTGTTATGAAGCTTTTAGCTCAGGCCTTTATAAAATTTTTCTTGGGACTGCTCTTGGTGGGGCTGCTCCTGTTCCTGCCGGCAGGCACCCTGCACTATGTCGGCGGCTGGCGGCTGATCGCCCTGCTATTTATCCCCATCTTTTTGGTGGGTGTAGTTCTTTTTATCAAAGCCCCTGCCCTTCTGGAAAAGCGGCTTAAGGGCAAAGAAAAAGAGGGGACTCAAAAGGGCGTAGTCTCCTTGTCTGCTCTGCTCTTTTTAGGCGGTTTTATCGTAGCGGGTCTGGATTTCCGGTTCGGGTGGTCCACTGTTTCCCCTCTGATCGTCGGGATTGCTTCGGCACTGTTTCTCATAGGCTACGGCCTTTATGCCGAGGTCCTGCGGGAGAATGCCTATCTCTCCCGCACCATTGAGGTGCAAGAAGGGCAGAAGGTTATCGACACCGGGCTCTACGGCTTTGTCCGCCATCCCATGTATCTGGCAACCATCCTGCTGTTTTTAATGATCCCGCTCATTTTGGGCTCATGGTATTCTTTATTGTTCTTTCTCCCCTATCCCTTCCTGCTGGCCGCAAGAATCGGCAATGAGGAAAAACTGCTGAAGGCAGAGCTTTGCGGCTATGCCGATTATCAGAAAAAGGTTCGATACCGCCTGATCCCGTTTGTATGGTAAATGAAAAACCGATGAGACCATCGTCTCATCGGTTTTTGCATTTATACTCCGTAGGTTCCCGTAATGGGATCTTGAAAAAGCGGAATCTTAGGCGGTGCAAAGGTAAACACCATAAACAAAATCGCCGGCAGGCAAATAAGGCCAAAAGCCATCCATGGACGCTTGCACCGCAGATTTCCTTTTTTAAACAGCCAGGTTTCCCATAAAAACACCACTGCCGCCGCCACAAAAAAGATCCCAATATTTACCCAATCGGGGGATTTTCCGAAAGCCCCGTTGTAGGTGTAAAACAGCCCGGGAATCAAAAGCAAGCCCAGCGTAATCCCCGTGAACTTTATGCACCAAAAAGCCTGATCCTCCTTGAAAAAGCGGCTCTGCACCAAGGCAAAAAGCAACAGCGGGAAATAAAGCAATTTCATATGCTCCCAGGTGGACTCATTCACCCCCGAAAAGGGCGCCATCCAAAGACTTTGCCCCGTCCAATCGTATAGATAATGAAGCAGCGTTCCCCCCAGAGAGGTCAGCGCAAACCCCGAAAACTGCCAAAGATTGATGTCTCGTTTCATCCCCATATCCCCCCGTATCACTATGATTTTATGTGAGGATCCCTCCTTATATTCAAAAAAAGACTCCCTATGAAATCATAGGGAGTCTTTCGGTTGTAAATTTGAAAACTAAGAATCAGCCTTCTCTTCCGTCAGTTTGTTATGAAGCTTTTTAAGTTTTCCGATCGTCATTGTTTCATCGTAGTGCATTCCATCATAAGTTGGATGAAGCACAGGATACATTGAATGTTTTGTTCTTAAAATATAGTGATTATCAATGAGCCACTCGATGATCGCAATTACATCTTCTCGACTCACATCCTCAAGTTTTCCGTATTCCGCAACCTTGTCGAGCCCTGAAGCAATGATTCTCTGATGATTTGCGCCACGCAACACATCAGTCAGCATTGAAATGCCATAATAATGCCTTACACTAATATGATTCAAACAATTCAATATGGTGCAAGCAATACTATTTAAATCAAGTTCGTTATACATCACCTTAGCAATCTTAGCAATCTTGACATTTTCAACAATAGCTTCCTTATTATTCGTCTGTATTGTTGAAACGAATGACTGCTTCGGCGACATATTTGTTACAGGTGTTTTCGATCTCACAGAAACAACATCAGCTTCCATACCAAAGGTTTGATAGTAAACGTTTGGAGTCATGAATTTTCCGCATCCTGTTCCATCTTTTTTATAATTTGTACAGCCAAGGAAGTAACTGTGTTCCTTACCGGGCTTAATAATCAAATACCCATCTCTACATTGATCACACTTCAAAATAGAAAGATTTCCAGCCTTGTATTCATTTGTCATAAAGCTACAAATCTCCGGCTCATTTGTACAAATATACAAGCGCAACCCATATGAAGGCTTATAACGCAGCTGCAAGGGATACCCACAAATCGGGCAAGTCTTTTTGAGGAAAAATTCTTGGATCGGTTCTTCGTTCCAATTCCCACGGAGCACAACATTCTTATAATCTCGTTTTATCTCAAGCAAAAACTCAGAGGGGTTTTGTTCAGGTGCAATAAAAAACACACGGTTTTTTGTCCTTGTCATCGCAACGTAAAACAACCTACGCTCTTCTGCGTAGTCAATAGAGCGATCTCCCTTTATTACAAATGACAAAACCGGATCGTCCTCAATCTTAGCTGGAAATCCATAAATTTCATTGCGCCCATTTACAACAATTACATTGTCATAACCCAACCCTTTAGAAGCATGAGCCGTCATAAAGGTAATATTGAGTTTTGGATATTTTACACTTTTCAGTTTGCCGCCTCGATTGACAAACTCAAACAATCCGGTTTTTTCAAGTCTATCACCATCAAATCCAAATCTCCCCAATAACAAGATGGAAGAGTTTTCCGGCTTTCCCTCTTGTTTATTGAATTCCATTATCTGCCCAAGAGCGGTTTCAACTGCGTAGGCGATAGCATAATTCGTACCGCTTTTATTGTCAGCGTTTGCTTTTTTAGGGGTGCCATCATAGGTATAAATAATAACGGGATCGACTATTCTTTTTGGTGATTTTAGCTCTTTTGCTATTTGCGCATCATTCTTTTGAATAAAGTTTCCGGCAATATCAATTACTTCTTGAGAGTTGCGATAAGTTTTTACGATCTTCAGGAGTTTAGCATAACCCATTTTTTCTTCAAATTTAGTAAAAAGCGTAATGTCTGAGCCACTAAAAGCATAAATGGACTGCCAGTCATCACCAACGGCGATGATTTTTGCATCTGTCACCTGAGAAAGAGCGGTAACCAAATCAAATCTTTGGCGAGAAATATCTTGATATTCATCAACAATGATATACTTAAAGTCTAACTTCTGCTTCATCTCCTTAACTTCTCGAAGAATTCTTGCGGATTCATTTATCATATCTTCAAAGTCAACCGCATTGTTCTCTTTCAAATAACGCTCATACTCCAAATAGCAATCGTTACAAATATCCAAAAAAAGTCTCGTTCTCACATTTTGAGTAGAATGATACATGCGATTAAATTCATCTGCCGTATATCCATTCGTTTTAAAATTTCCTATAAAACGACAGATCAAGCTCACAAGTTTTCTTATATACCTGCTTTCTTCAGTAGAAATTAACTTTTCCATCACCTCTCTATTCGAACGTTGGTGCAATTCAAATCCAGCTTTTTCAAGTTCTTCTTGCAAATGCTCCACCAGTGATCTGTGGTCTGTATATTGAGAAAAGGTATATATTAGTTTTGTTGCATGTCTCTTATGTAAGTTTATCTTATCGCTAATCGCTTTCTTGTATGCAGCAAGTTCATCATCACTATATCGATTATTATGGCCATCTTCAGTAATGCCAAAATGCTCAAGATATGCAACTTTATCTCCTTGCCGGATAAGGAAATCCGGCGTATAAGGCTTTCTCGACAGCAATATATCGTATTTATATAGCGGCTCATATTCGTAATCAATGTTGTTCAAATAAAGAAAATTCGCAATCTCAACTTCCTGATTCGAGCGCATGACCTCACTCTGAATCGTAATTGCTTTTTTTGTTCGTATATCAATTACTTTTTCCTTAAAATCTTCAAGATCGCTTCTCATGGTAGAAAAATTGGATTTCGCCATTTTATTGAAGAAGGCATTAAGATCTCTACCTTCATAAGGTGCATCAAAATAAGATGCAAAAAACATAATTAAATTATTGACAAGATTTTCATTTTTTAAAATAGAGTTTTTGAAATACTCCTGTAACACAAAATAAAGCTTAGAAGAATCAACTATATTCGATTTTTCGTCAGATTGCTTTCTTAAGATAGCATTTCCCGTGGAGTGAAAAGTGGCAATGGGGCATGCAATAGATAAATCTTTATTAAGCTTATCCTTTAGTTCCTGCACCGCCTTATTGGTAAATGAAACGACAAGAATTTGCGATGGATTAACATTCTTCTTTTCGACCAAGTACTTCACTTTTGCAGCAACTGTTGTAGTTTTACCGGCTCCAGCGCCCGCTATAACAAGACAGTAGTCTTCATCGGTCAAAATGACACGGCGTTGGTCATCATCCAGCATTATTTTAGGATCTACTTCTTTAAGAATATTATCCAAATACTTTTTGTCAGATCGCATTGCGTCTTTAATAAAGGTTTCATTATGAGTTTCAACCAAAGCTTCGAAATTCATATACTGTACCATGGTTTTTTCTACGATTTTGGCATCAATACCTTTACTCTTACAAAAAGTAGCTAGCATATCGCTGTTTTTAAGTACGCCAAAAAATTCAACCGTTTTTTTGGCATCGAGCAAGCGATCTCTGTATTCACTTTTAGCTATATAATGATTTGCAGAAAGCAAAGAATCAATGTAATTCTTCAATTCCCACAACGCATTACACTCAGGGACATTAGAAGAAAACCTTTCTACTGAAACATCCCGATTCTTGGTTTTGAACAATTTTGATAATAAACCCATCCTGTGCTCCTTAATCGAAAATCCCGAGTTCATGGCGATACATTGTGGATAAATTATAAACCACTTTTGCAAAAAACTCAACCATTCATCAAACCTTTCTCTATATAAAGCAAAAAACCGACAAGAGATTTTTTCTCGTCGGTCTTTTTGCTTATTAAAGCACAATTGCATCAATTTCTTCAAGTTCTTGGGGGGTAAAGGAAAGATGCCGGGTCATTTTCAAATTTTCGAGAATCTGCTCCGGCTTTGAGGCGCCGATCAAAACGCCGGTGATTCCCTCCCGGCTGTAAATCCAAGAAAGAGCCATCTGCGCTAAGGTCTGCCCTCTGCGGGCGGCAATTTCGTTTAACTTTCGAATTTTTTCAAGCATTTCGGGGGTAAGGGCCCGTTCCTTCAAAAAGCGGCCGTCGGTTTTTATGCGGCTGTCTGCAGGGATTCCGTTGAGATACCGATTGGTCAGCAAGCCTTGGGCCAGGGGGCTGAAAATGATCATTCCCTTTTTCTCGGAAATGGCACTCTCCAAAAGTCCGTTTTTCTCAATGGTTCGATCCAGAATGGAATACCGATTTTGATTGATCACAAAGGGGCAATGAAGCTCCTTTAGAATCTTCGCCGCCTCCCGCATGGTTTTTCCGTCATAGTTGGAAAGACCCACATAAAGCGCCTTGCCGCTTTTCACAATACGGTCCAGCGCCCACATGGTTTCATCAAGGGGCGTTTCGGGATCCATTCTGTGATGATAAAAAATATCCACATAATCAACATTCAATCGCTTAAGGCTTTGATCGATGCTTGCGGTCAGGTATTTTTTACTGCCAAAATCCCCGTAGGGACCCGGCCACATGGTATATCCCGCCTTTGTGCTGATGATCATTTCATCCCGATGGTTCTTCATATGCGCTGCAAGGATTTTACCGAAATTCCGCTCCGCACTTCCCGGGGCAGGGCCATAGTTGTTGGCCAGATCAAAATGGGTGATGCCATTGTCGAAGGCGGTGAAGCAAAGCTTGCACATCTGATCAAAATCCCCATGATCGCCAAAATTATGCCAAAGCCCCAGCGATACGGCAGGAAGCTTCAGCCCGCTTTCGCCGCATTTTCTGTATTCCATGGAATCATATCGTTTTTCATCGGCCGTGTAGTTCATGCTGCTCTCCTTTTCTCGCTTTATGACCATTATACCGCATCGGAATTTTATTGTCAAAACGATTGTGCAACGCCGTAAAAATGTTATAATAGCAAAAGAGGCAGACATCGTGTCTGCCTCTTTTTGGGTCGAATCAATAATATATGATCAAATGAAAAAACATACATAGTTTTTGTCAATTCTACCAATACTTTATATTTTGAAAAAGTAAGCCCCCCAAAAAAGAATGTGAACAGGTTGCGTTTGCTGAGATTATATCTTGACATTAAATCGACAATATACCATACCACTATACGAAAAGATAAAAGTATTAATCAAAACGATTAGATATTTAATCATTTTGATAGAAATATTAATTATTTTGACTTTACTTTTGAGAAAAATCATTGTATAGTATAGACAGAGGTGAATCAAATGTCAATAAAATGTAATCTATCTACATTAATGGGCAAGCATAAAATGACCATTCAAGATGTGTGCAATAAAACAGGGTTAGCACGTAATACTATCGCTTTTTTGTATCACGAAAAACAAAAAGCTATCAATTTTGAAACATTAAATAAACTTTGCATGCTGTTTAATTGCAATACACAGGACATTATAGTTTACAACGACGACCATATCTCCAACGAGGTAAAAGATTAATGAAGCAATTAACTCTATTCGATTCTTTTTTTGAGGAAGAACCTATTCAATATATCGATGATGGGGCATTGAGAGTTTTATCATTGTTTAGTGGCTGCGGAGGCATGGACATCGGCTTTGAAGGTGATTTTACCTGTTTAAAACGCTCTATAAACACCACCATTCATCCTACCTGGGTAGCCGAAGAAGATAAAGATTATGTTAAAGTTGCCCCCACCGGATTTAAAACAGTATTTGCAAACGACATTAGACCTGATGCAAAAGCAGCATGGGTTTCTTATTTTGGACAAAGAAACGAGCATGCAAACCGCATATATCGTATCGAAAGCATAGTAGATTTAGTTAAGAAAGCACAAAGCGGAAAGCAAGTATTCCCCGATAAGATAGATATTGTCACCGGCGGATTTCCGTGTCAGGATTTTTCTATTGCCGGCAAAAGACAAGGCTTAAATTCAAAAAAAAGTCATACTGGGAAAATAATTTCTACAGACGAACCTTCTATAGAAAATAGGGGACAACTCTACATTTGGATGCGCGAAGTCATTTCGTTAACACAACCAAAGTTATTTGTTGCTGAAAATGTCAAAGGATTAACAAACCTTGAAGATGTAAAGGAAATAATAGAAAGTGACTTTTCCAACGCCGCAAATGGTGGATATTTAGTTGTGCCGGCAAGAGTGTTACACGCTGCCGAATACGGCGTTCCACAGTCCCGAGAAAGGGTTTTTTTCTTTGGGTTTAAAAAGAAGTCCTTAAAACCAGAAGCGCTTGAGGCATTATCTCAAAACACTATCCCTAATGATTATGACCCTTATCCACCAAAAACGCATTCAAATAAAGGCGGCCATTTAGAAAAATATGTTACTTGTGCAGAAGCTTTTATACACCTTACCGAACCAAATAAAGCAACTGACATATCCCAGCAAAAGTATTCAAAAGCAAAATTTATGGGCAAGCATTGTCAAGGTCAAACAGAAGTAAAAATGGACTTAATTGCACCAACAATCCGTTCCGAACATCATGGAAATATAGAGTTTAGAAGATTAAGTTTCGAAAACGGAGGGCAACACATTGAAGAGTTAAATAAAGGGTTATCTGAAAGAAGGTTAACAATTCGAGAATGCGCTCGACTTCAAACCTTTCCTGACGACTACCAATTTATTTTGCCAAAAACATTTGAAAACACTTCTGTTAACTCCAGTAATGCTTACAAAATAATAGGAAATGCCGTCCCTTGTGTGTTAGCGTATAACATTGCAATGCACTTGTCAGAAAAATGGAACGACTATTTCATTGAGTAATAAAATGACCAAGCAGCTCGCCATTAATTGACGAGCTGCTTTGTTATTCTATTGGTTCGTATATTTCAGTTAACGAAGTATTTCGAACAACATACATTTTTGCTTCAGGAGTTCCATTAAATTGACCATGTGAAAATCTACATTCATTTCTAAATTGGAGCGTTGCTCCTGTCTTAATATTTTCAAATGTGCTTATAATGTTTAACTGCGATGAAGGAACATCATATGTACAACCTTTGAATACAATGACATCATCAAAATCTTTCTGCGCAGGAACTCTCAAAATGGTCGTTTCTATAGATGTGGTCTTTGCATAGTAATATTCGAAGGGATGAATTTGAAAAAAACCAAAAACGTTTTCTGCTGAAAACTGTGAATTAATTATATCGCAAACCTGTTTCCCTGCGGTCACGGAACATTTGTGTTTAATTCTCAAATATTCCGGATCATCTGATATTTCATAATTTATCCATTTCGAAAATACTTTTTCCCTTGTTGCGGCAACAGTATGGGTCATAAATTCTCTATTAGTATTAATGCGTTGAGGAATGGTAGATGTAATTCTGTTGTACTTCAATACGATATTTTGTCCGGAAAGATAAGCTTCGGAAATATTATTTCCTTTTTTAAAAAGCCAGCTTTTATGACTACGCAAGTAACTTGTAAAGCAATTCCATGTATAAGCGAACCAATCATCGTATTCTTTTAAAGCAAATGTTGAAAACACATGAAGTCCACGTGCATAATTGCTCCCTGTTAAACTGTTTAAAAGGGTATATAATCCCATGTTCCTCAGAATAAAGCTCTCTTCTTTTAATGAAAACGCATAATCGTCTATTGCAATATCTATGGGGTCTCCCTTTTGAGTCTCATTTCCCAACCACCTAATCACAGGATTTTTAGATATATGAAACTCTCTACTGTTCAATATTTTTATGCCAAGTTTAAAGCCATTATCGACAATTGATCTTAATTCGCCAGTAAATTTAGGATAATCAAGTAAATTATCAGCAGCTGAAATATCATTGCATATCACTGAATTTGCCAAAGTCAAAAAGCTTCTACTGTCATACATATCTGAACAATATAATTCTTTTCCACTGGCAATAATCCCAACAGTTGTGGCAACACTTAATTCCCTTAAATGTGTTTTAATATCAGCCATCGTTTTACCTCCATATAGTTTTATGTGTCATTTAATATACTAGACACAGTTTTACCATATTTTTGACTATTTGTCTATATACAAAGGGATTGAGCACAAAAAAGGATTGGGCTTTTATTTGGTTTTATTAATAACTTGTTATATTTTCGGTGTTCGTTTACGAAAGAAATATTACTTACGAGATATAACAAAAAAATTAAGGCTGATTCGTTTTGAATCAACCTTAATGAGTATTGGTCGGAGTGCGGAGACTCGAACTCCGTTCCGCTAGAACCCAAATGATAGGAAAACCCTACTTTATAGACATTTTCGGTTATTTCTAACCCTTTCTGCTCAAAATCACATCCTCTTTGGTGCTTTTATTTCCGTTGTGTCCGTCTGTTCCGGTTGCAGATGTGGGATAAACTGTGGTCAAAAAACAACCTTGCAGTCGTTGAATTTTCTCAACACCGGTGGTTGTTTTTTCTTTCTATATCAAAATTTGATCCGCAGTAGACAAAGAAGAAATGTTTTTTCATCGCAACCTGTACGTAGACAGCAAGCAAAACACGGTAGCAATTTTGCAAAGTGTAGAAATACGCAAAATTCTCGAAAGTGCATATTGATTTGTGATATTGGCTACATTGAAGCAAAAGCAGAAATGTGATGTTATCACAGAACGATGTAAAAAGCTGTGATATAATGAGGCCACAAAGAAAAAAGGAGGACGTAAATATGTCTGCTATCAATATCAATAAAAACAATTTTCAAAATGAAGTATTAAATTCCGATAAGAAAGTCCTTCTGGACTTTTGGGCACCCTGGTGCGGCCCCTGCCGAATGGTAGTACCGATCGTAGAAGAGATCGCCGCTGAACGTCCCGACATCAAGGTCGGAAAGATCAACGTGGATGAAGAGGTGGAGCTGGCGAGTCAGTTCGGCATTATGAGCATTCCTACTCTGGTGGTAATTGAAAAGGGTAAGATCGTAAATCAGGCAATGGGGGCAAGACCGAAGGAAGCGATCCTCGGTATGTTGTAAGGAGATCTAAAATGGGATTCTTTGATTTTTT
>JAZQFD010000021.1:0-4790 GCA_045539335.1 Eubacteriales bacterium | reverse complement strand
AAACCAACCAATAACCATTATGGAGGTAAAACAAATGAAGAAAGGTATTATCGGTAAGAAAATCGGAATGACCCAGGTTTTTGACGAAATGGGTAACGTCATTCCGGTAACAGTCATTCAGGCAGGTCCTTGCACCGTTGTCCAGAAGAAGACCGTTGAGAACGACGGCTACGCTTCTGTTCAGCTGGGCTACATGGATGTTGCCGAAAGCAAGGTAACCAAGCCCATGAAGGGTCACTTCGACAAGGCAGGCGTTACCTATAAGAAGGTTCTCAAGGAGTTCCGCCTTGAGGATGCAGATAATTATAATGTAGGCGACGTTGTCACTGCTGACGCTTTTGAAATCGGCAGCTGTGTGGATGTCACCGGTATCTCCAAGGGTAAAGGCTTCGCCGGTACCATTAAGAGATATCATGGTCAGCGTTCCGGCCCTATGACCCACGGTAGCGGTCCTATCCACCGTCATGCCGGTTCTATGGGCGCTTGCTCTTCTCCCTCTCGTATTTATAAGGGTAAGAAGATGCCCGGCCATATGGGCGCTGTACAGGTAACTGTTCAGAATCTCGATGTAGTAAAGGTCGACATGGAGAATAACCTGCTGGTGGTTAAGGGTGCGATCCCCGGTCCTAAGGGCTCGATCGTCACCGTTAAGAACACCGTTAAAAATGGTTGAGTAAGGGGGATATAAGAAATGGCTAATGTAGATGTATTCGATATGAGTGGCGCCAAGGTGTCCACCATGGACCTGAACGATTCCGTTTTTTGTGTTAAGGTCAACGAAGCTGCTATGCACATGGCAGTGACCAATTATCTGGCTAATCAGCGTCAGGGCACTCAGTCCGCTCTGACTCGTGCTGAGGTTTCCGGCGGCGGCATCAAGCCTTGGAGACAGAAGGGTACCGGTCGTGCTCGTCAGGGCTCTACCCGTGCACCCCAGTGGACCCATGGCGGTATCGTGTTCGCTCCCAAGCCTCGTGACTATCGCTTCAGCATGAACAAAAAGGTGAAGAAGCTGGCTCTTCTCTCTGCCATCTCTTCCAAGCTGGCTGAAGGCAAGCTCATCGTTGTGGATAAGATCGACATGAATGAGTATAAGACCAAGACCGTTGTTGGCATGATGACTGCTCTGAAGGCTGAGAACGCTCTGGTTGTAAACGCAGACACCAACCTGTTCTTCGTGAAGAGTGCTGCAAACATCCCCGGTGTGAAGGCTGCTCGTGTGAACACCATCAACACCTATGAGATCTTGAAGCATGACACTCTGATCCTGACTCAGGATGCTGTGAAGAAACTTGAGGAGGTATACGCATAATGAAATCGAACTACGATATTATTATGAAACCCATTGTCTCCGAAAAATCTATGGCTGCTATGCAGGATAAGACCTATGTCTTCCAGGTAGCAAAGGATGCCAATAAGATCGAGATCAAAAATGCGGTTGAGGAAATCTTCAAGGTTTCCGTTGAGAAGGTTACCACTGTGAATGTCAGCGGTAAAGAAAAGAGAATGGGCGTCCATGTGGGCAAGACTGCCGCTTGGAAAAAGGCCTATGTGAAATTGACTGCCGATTCAAAGACCATCGAGTTCTTTGACGGTATGATGTAAGGAGGAGAACAGTTATGGCAATGAAAACTTATAAACCGACTTCTCCCGCCCGTCGTCAGATGAGCAACGTGGATTACAGCTGCCTGTCTAAGGATGCTCCCGAGCGCTCTTTGCTGACCAAGGTCAAGAAGAATGCCGGCCGCAACAGCTATGGCCGCATCACCGTTCGCCATCAGGGCGGCGGCAACAAAGTCAAGTACAGAATCATTGACTTTAAGAGAAATAAGATGGATGTTCCCGCAACCGTGACCTCCATCCAGTACGACCCCAATCGTTCCGCTTTCATCGCTTTGTTGCAGTATGAAGACGGCGAGAAGGCCTACATCATCTGCCCCGAAGGCATCAGCGTAGGCGATAAGGTCATCTCCAGTGCAAACGCCGACATTAAGCCCGGTAACGCACTGCCCATCGAAAACATCCCCGTGGGTACTGTTATCCACAATGTTGAGCTGTACCCCGGCAAGGGCGCTCAGCTGGTTCGTTCCGCAGGCAACAGCGCTCAGCTGATGGCTAAAGAGAACGGCTACGCTCAGGTTCGTCTGCCCTCCGGCGAGGTTCGCTTGGTTCGCCTGAACTGCATGGCTACCATCGGTGTGGTTTCCAATGGTGAGCACGCCAACGTTTCCATCGGTAAGGCCGGTCGTAAGCGTCACATGGGTATTCGTCCTACCGTTCGTGGTTCTGTTATGAACCCCTGCGATCACCCCCACGGTGGTGGTGAAGGTAAGTCCCCCATCGGCCGCAGCGGCCCTGTTACTCCCTGGGGTAAACCTGCTCTGGGTTATAAGACCCGCAGCAAGAAGAATAAGACCGACAAGTTCATTGTGAAGCGTCGGAATGCGAAGTAATCTGGAAGGAGGAATATTGAAATGAGTAGAAGTGTCAAAAAGGGACCTTTTGTAGATCCCAAGCTTTTAGCCAGAATTCAAGCGATGAACGAGAGCGGCGAGAAGAGAGTTCTCAAGAGCTGGTCCCGTGCATCCACCATCTTTCCGGAGTTTGTAGGTCATACGATCGCTGTTCACGACGGTAGAAAGCATGTACCTGTATATGTAACCGAGGATATGATCGGTCATAAGCTGGGTGAGTTCGCACCCACCAGAACGTTTAAGGGCCATGCAGGCTCCAAGACCACCAAGTAAGGAGGAAGAAAGAATGCAAGCAACTGCACATTTAAAATATCTCAGAATCTCTCCTCGTAAGGTAAGCGTGGTACTGGATCTGATCCGGAATAAGCCTGCTAAGTACGCCGTAGCGATTCTGCAGAACACCAATAAAGCCGCCAGCGAGCCGGTTTGCAAACTGCTCAAGAGCGCAATGGCCAACGCTGAGAACAATCATCAGATGGACGTTGATAAGCTGGTTGTAGCCAAGTGCTACGCCTGCCCCGGCCCCATCCTGAAGAGAATCATGCCCAGAGCACAGGGCAGAGCGTTCCGCATCAACAAGCGGACTTCTCATGTGACTATCGTATTGGAGGAGGCGTAAACAATGGGTCAGAAAGTAAATCCCCACGGCCTGAGAGTCGGGGTTATCAAGAATTGGGATTCCAGATGGATCGCTGCTGACGGTAAAGTTGGCGACCTGATCCTGGAGGACTACAAAATCCGTGAGTTTCTGAAGAAGAAGCTTTACGCTGCCGGCATTCCCGCTATCGAAATTGAGCGTACTGCCGACGGTAACAGCATCCGCATCTTCCTGCACTGCGCAAAGCCCGGTTTGGTAATCGGTCGTGGCGGTGCTGAGATTGAGAAGCTGAAGAAGGAATTGATGGATATGACCGGCAAGAAGGTCAACATCAATATCGTTGAAGTAAAGAACATGGACACCAGCAGCCAGTTGGTTGCCGAGTCCATTGCCCAGCAGCTGGAGAAGCGTATTGCTTTCCGTCGTGCCATGAAAAAGGCCATCGGCAACACCATGCGCACCGGCGCTAAGGGTATCAAGGTAATGGTTTCCGGCCGTTTGAACGGTGCTGAAATCGCCAGAAGCGAGTGCTACCACGAGGGTACCATTCCTCTGCAGACTTTGAGAGCTGACATCGACTACGGTTTCACCGAGGCAAATACCACCTACGGTAAGATCGGCGTTAAGGTTTGGATCTACAAAGGCGAGATCCTCTCCGACGTGAAAAAGGCTCCCAAGAAGGAAGGAGGAGCTAAGTAATGTTAATTCCTAAGAGAGTTAAATACAGAAGAGTTCAGAGAGGCCGCATGAAGGGAACTGCTCATCGTGGCAATACCATCGCTTACGGTCAGTTTGGTCTGCAGGCTTGCGAGCCCGCTTGGATTACCAACAACCAGATCGAGGCCGCTCGTATTGCCATGACCCGTTACCTCAAAAGAGGTGGTCGTGTATGGATCAAAATCTTCCCCGACAAGCCCGTAACTGCGAAGCCCGCTGAAACCCGCATGGGTTCCGGTAAAGGTTCTCCCGAGTACTGGGTGGCAGTCGTTAAGCCCGGCCGTATCCTCTTTGAGATCGCAGATGTAACCGAAGAGCAGGCTCGTGAGGCTATGCGTCTGGCTATGCACAAGCTTCCCATTAAGTGTAAGTTTGTGGTCAAGGAAACTGAAGGTGGTGACGAAGAATGAAGGCTAATAAAGTAAGAGAAATGAACGCTCAAGAGCTGAAGGCTGAACTGAATAAGCTGAAGAAGGAACTTTTTAACCTGAAATTCCAGCACGCTACCAACCAGTTGGATAATCCCCAGCGGATTGCAGCTGTTAAAAAGGACATCGCTCGTGTTAATACGGTTCTGCGTGAGCTTGAGCTCCGTGAGTCCAAGTAATCTTTAAAGGAGTGATATGAAAATGGAAAGAACTTTGAGAAAGACCCGTGTTGGCGTGGTCGTCAGCGATAAGATGGATAAGACCATCGTCGTTGCAATTAAAGATAATGTAAAGCACCCCTTGTACAAGAAGGTTATGAAGACCACCTACAAACTGAAGGCTCATGATGAGAACAATGAGTGCGGCATCGGTGATACCGTTGAAGTCATGGAGACCAGACCTCTGTCCAAGGATAAGAGATGGCGCCTTGTTCGGATCATCGAGAAGGCTAAATAATTAAAGGAGGAACGAAGTCGTGATACAGCAACAAACTTATCTTAAAGTTGCCGACAATACCGGTGCTAAAGAGTTGATGTGCATCCGTGTACTTGGCGGTACGAGAAGAAGATACGC
>JAZQFD010000020.1:0-3917 GCA_045539335.1 Eubacteriales bacterium | reverse complement strand
GCTTATGCACTCGGTCATCATGAGCGAGAGAATGAAGTGGTAGGGGGTGTGGTATTTGGCGGTGAGGAGTGGCCAATGGGTGAGTTTTATTGTTTGGGCGAGGATTTGTTCCAGATGCGGCGGATGGTCGCCAGGAATGGTGTTTTTTTTTGTTTTTCGGTGGTGAAGTCGGCTTGTTCGATGGCTTTTGTTTGGGTGGTGAGGGCGGCGGTGGCTCGTTCCAGGGCATCCGGTGGGAGTTGGTATTTCGTTTCTTTTACGAGGGCGTGGAATTGATCCGGAGTCATGGCTTCTAGCTCGTCGATGGGGTGGGAGTGAATGAGGATGTATTCGACGAGGGATGAAAGCGAGGGGGTGGAGGTTAGGAATGTGCAGTCGAATTTTTTGCAGAGCTCAAGGGAGCCTATTGAGATGGGGCGGAGGTTCATTTTTTTTGTTTTTCGGTGGTGAAATGTTTGCAAATTTTAGCGGATTCCGGAGAAAAAGGGCATCTGCCGGAGTTTTTCCAGCAGATGTGAGTGTTTTTATAGGCTTGGTGATGGATGCAGGGGTGAGCCTGTGGAGCGGGTGTTTCTGATGGGGTGGTAGACATGGGGGAATTAGTTTAATCGGCCGAGGAGTTCTTTTTTTTCGTCATCGGTGGCGTTTTCCGGGATGATGGCTAGGCGTGAGCCGTCGGAGGATGTGATGGTGGCGGAGGTGAGGTCTTTTCCTTGGTTTTCGATAAGGTCACGGATGGCGGAGTCGTGAGCTTTACGGAGGAGTTCGAGGCGGTGGGTTGGGTCGAGTTTAGCCCAGTCTGTGAGAGTGGAGATGAGAGTTTGCATAATAAGGAATGAGGTTAGAGGAATCTAGGGGTGGATTGTGTGATGGTGGGGTTTTTGGTGGTCCATGTAGCGATAGTTTGGAGGTGTTTATTGGCGGTTTTTGTCTCAGCGGTAAGGGCAGAGATAGCAGATGCGATAGTAGCGGGGGAAGCTGAGAGATTGAGACCGGAGGAGAAGCCATTTCCGAGGTGTCCGGTAGAGGTGAGGGTTTGCCGGATGGCGGCAAATGTGCGGTCTAGGGTGGAATTTAGGTAAGTGGTAGCTTCTTGGCGGTTTTTTTGGCATCGGCATCTTTTTGTTTTTTTTCATCGATGGCATATTTAGCACCGATGATAGCGGAGGCGTAATTTTCGGCAGATTGGGCATTCATGCCGGAGCGAATGAGCTGAGCTTTTTTTGCTTCGATATCGGCTTGTTTTTTTAGGTTTGTGATGTGTTTTTCGTCTCCGGATAGGATGGCATTTAGTAGGGTGAGTTCGTTTTTTGCCTGAGAGATGGCGGTGGAATTGGCGTCGACTTCTTTTTTTGTGAGACCAGCGAGGGAGTCGCGGATGCGGAGCATTTCGCGGAAGTGATTTTCAGTTTCTCCGAGTTTGGCCAGAGTTTTAACTTCGTCATTGGTAAGGGCTGTGATGCCGCCTTGGGTGTATTTGACTTTGAGGGAGTCGAGGGTATGGAAGTAGGCTTCTAGTGTGGTAATTTCCGGCAATCCGAGGGAAGCAAGGTCTGCGTTTAGGCGTGTTTGGTAGGTATTGCGATTTAGTCCGGCGGTGGTGAGGGTGCGGTTGGTGAGAGAGGGGAGTTTTTCTGCGGCACGGGCGAGGATTTGTTCTTCGTCCATGCGTTGTTGATTGGCTTGGATAAAGGGGTCTAATAGTGAAGAATCGGAGAGTAGGGCGATGTGTTTTTTTAGGTTAGCTTGGGCATCGAAAATGCGTTTTTGCCAGTCGGTGACGAATGTTTGAGTGTGTGGTGCCGGGTCTAGTTGCCGGAGGGCATCTAGGTAGACGAGCTGATTATTGAGGTCTGAGAGTGCAGAATTTAGTTGGGAGATGTGAGCTTTGGCATCTTCCATCGAGGAGATAGAAGCGGGGTCTATTTGCCATTTTTCGGCATTGAGGATAGATGTTTGATTAAATTGAGCGGCGAGAAGCTCTGTGTCTGATTTGTAGCCAGCGATAAGGGATGATGTGGTATTAAGAATGGTGCGGATAGGGCTTAGGGAAGCATCCTGCGAAAAGTCGACGTTAGCTAGATAGTGTGAGAGTAAACCTTTTCCATCGCCGATGGATTCCAGCCATGCAATAGCGGAGTTCATTTGTTCGATGGCGGTTTTTGAGCGTGTGGCTTGGGTGGCAATAGATCCGAGCGTGTTTGTGGCGGTGGCGAGGAGGGTATCCCATGTGCCGGAGAGAGTAGAGGAGAGGGCAGAGTTTAGACCTTCAAATTCTTCGGAGTGCATGCGGCGGATGGCGGCACAATAGGCATCTGCGGAGATTTCTTTGTTTTTGGCCAATTCCAGCACTTTGTATGAGGCAACGTCTAACTCTGCGGCTAGGGCTTTAATGATGGGGATGCCGACATTTTGGAGGTTATTTAAGGCACGGGAATCTGCGAAGCCGTTAGCCATGACTTTAGACCAGGTGTTGGCCAGAGTGTCGGCAGAGGTGATGCCGGAGGCGGCTATGTCTGCAAAAATGCGGGTCCATTCGGTGGTAGCGGTGGTGTTTTTGCCAAAATGGAGAGAGAGTTTAGAGGCGGTTTTTGCAAGGTCGTCGATAGCTACCACCCCGTTGGCGGCTAGGTGGCCAAGGTTGGCTTGTAGGGTGGTAGCGGCTTCTTGGCATTTGGTGAATTGTGCTAGTAGGACGGTCATATTTTCGTCGGCTAGCATATCTTGGAAGCCAGCTTTTAGGGCGATAAAAAATGTGTCTGTGATAGGTGATAGTGTGCTAAAAATAGCGGAGAGACCGTTTAGGGCGAAACCTAGTTCACTAATGTTTTTTTCTACTTTTTTGTAAGAGGATTGAGGGATGGCGGCGGCTGTGTTTTTTTGGATATTAGCGGAGTGTTTTTTGATTTCGTCTAGTTTTTTTAAGACGTCTTGTGTGTCTGCGGTGAAGGTGAATTTTGCGGATTGGTTAGACATGGTTTTTTATTATAAGTTTTTTGTTGCTTTTTGTGTGGGATTGTGGTAATGGGGGATTATGAATTATGCACAAAAAATAGTAAATAGTGGCGATGGAAGAAGTCTACGGATTTTCTTAAAGATATATATTTGGTTCCATGTGGTTCTTTTTTATATTGTTGGCTCATTTTTGTTTATCATGTGGTTGTTAAGCTAATTCTCGTTAAGTGGTAAAACCGGTAGTTGCCGGGCTTGTTTTTTTTACGGGGCGGGTTGTTTGTGGAGGTGGTCTAGGGTGTGGGGGATGTTTTGGATGTCGTCGATGAGACCGAGGGCGAGGGCGGAATGGGCGGAGTAGACTTTACCGGAGAGGGCATCAGGCGAGATGGTGCGGTGGGTGGTTACGAATGAGTGGAAGGGCTCTGCGAGCTGATCGCAGAGGTCAGTGTAGTAGGCGATGTGGTCGTCTGAGAGTGGGGTAGTGGGGCGTTTATGTGTGGCGGCGGAGTTTGTGATGGTGATGGTGCCGTTAGGTTCGTTGGGGATGGTAATACATACGCCAATAGAGCCGATGATAGCGGAGGGGGAGGCGATGATTTGGTCGCATGCAGAGGCTAGGAAGTAGGCAGCGGAGCAGGCTTCGCCGATGATGTATGCGGCTGTGGGGATGGTAAGGGAGGCTATGAGGGTGGCTGTATCGTGGCATTGGTGGACGGAGCCGCCGGGGGAGTCTATGAGGAGGAGTAGTTGGTTTGCGTGAGGAGGGCAGGCGGCGATTTCTCTGCGGATAGTGGGGTATGAGGTGCCGAGATAGTCGGCGAGGTTGCAGTCGTAGTTATAGAGCGTGGAATAGACGTGGACAATGTAGGTGCCGTCCGGTGTGAGCGTGGGGGCGAGGCGGTCCGGGTAGTTGGAGCGGGATTTAGAGGTTGCGGCAGGGCGGATGTATTGGCAGGGGTGAA
>JAZQFD010000019.1:0-38407 GCA_045539335.1 Eubacteriales bacterium | reverse complement strand
AAGATTTTAAAAAGAGCGGATTTTTGTTCAACCAAGGCATAAAACGCAGCCAATGCTGCCGCATTGGCGAGTATTTTAACAAAGGGTGAGCGAAAATCCGCCATTTTAAAACAAGGTTCGGATTTTTCTTGTCACCTTAATCAATGAGGAGGTGCAGGAGATGTTTACATTAGAAGAATCCATCCTTTTAAATCTAAGCAAAAGCAGTATCACCGGCGCCCCCTTTGAAATGGAGACCCAAGGCGCCGATTGGGAGTCGATCTGTCGGGAGGCCGCTGTTCAGTCGGTGGCGTTGATGCTCTTTGATGCCGTGGCCGGCGTGAAGGATCGAATCCCCCAAGAGGTGTTTGCCCCTTGGCAGCAGCTGGCTTATAAAAAGCTCGTAAAGAATACCAAGGTACAGGCCGCTCAGAAAGAATTGGTTGCTCTTTTGGGGTCGCATCCCTATGTGATCTTAAAGGGTGCGGCGGCAGCGGCTTATTATCCTAAGCCGGAGCTGCGGCAGATGGGGGATGTGGATTTTCTCATCGATCCCGCCCGGCTGAAGGAGTTGAGTGCTCTTTTAGAAAATGCCGGCTATCAAAAATTCATGGAAAACCATGCCTGCCATGTGGTGTTCAAAAAGCCGGGCGCTCATCTGGAAATGCATTTTGAACCTGCCGGCATTCCTCATGGTGAGGCGGGGGAAAAGGTGCGGGCGTTTTTGAATCCCTGCGTTCACCACCCCAAAGAAGAAGCAGGCTTTTCGGCACCCCAACCTATGTATCATGGCCTGATTTTGCTGTTGCATATGCAGCATCATATGCTGGGTGAGGGCTTGGGGCTGCGCCATCTTTGCGATTGGGCGTGCTTTGTGCAAGAAACTCATTCCGAGCCGTTTTGGGCAGAGCTCATTTCCTTTTTGAAGGAAATCGGACTTTTTACCTATATGAATATTATGACCGCCCTTTGCTCCGCATATTTTGGTATTTCTACTCCCTCTTGGATGGTGGCGGTAGAGGAGCCTCTTTTAGAGGCAGTGATGGTGGATACCTTCAAAAGCGGCAATTTCGGTCGCAAGGATCGTCAGCGTGCTGCCGGTGGCATGATGATCTCCAATCGGGGGAAGGACGGTACGTCCCATAGTAAATTCTACTATCTTTATCAGACCCTTCATGCCTCCACCTTGGAGCAAAGCGCCGCCGCTCGAAAGAACCGGATTTTGGCTTTTTTTATCGATTGCGGTCGAGGGGTGCGGTATCTTTGGAAATCGGCAAAAGGGGAGCGCTATTCCCTTTTGAAATTGATGCCGGAGGCGGATGAACGAAAGAAACTGTATGATCAGTTTCAATTATTTAAGTAGTCACAAAAGGTATTTATAAAACAACATAAAGTCATGTAATTTGCAAAGCACTTGTTGTATAATGATACAAAAATAGTGTTATTATCGAGAGAAATACCCTGTTTCTCTCTGTTTTGCATTTTGTTTCCTATTTATATATTGGCTTTTTCGACAGGAAATGTCGTTAAGTATATTGTTTCTGTAAATTTTTTAGTAGGAGGAAATACCCTATGAACAGAAAAAATTGGCTTTCTGCTCTGTTGGCTGTAATGATGGTCATCTCCATGATGGCTTGCATTGCCCTGCCCGCAGTAGCCGTTAGCGACATCACCCAGGTAGAAGCCGAAGCCTTGCCTTTGGCCAGCACTGCCACTAAGACCGATGAGTACACGAAGTACCAGATCAACAGCATCGATGAGCTGTTGCGTGCTTCCCATGCATCGGTCACCTCTAATCCCACCGGTAACGGTTCCACCAACTTTGCCAGCGGCGATACCATTTATATCACCGCCGACCTGGATCTGTCTACCTGGGATCCTTCCAACTTCGCCACTTACGACGAAGAGACCACGAAGTACACCACCATTGGTAACTTTGTTGTCAACAAGGGTACCTTGGGCGCCACAAGCGCTTACCTGAAGTATAGCGCAACCGCTGAAGGTGTTGAGTGTGATACCAAGGAAGAGGTTTTTGCTTATCTGTACAATGGCTTTAATGCCCGTGCTGCTCTGTATACTTATATGTATGCCGACATCGACGGTCTGGGCCACACCATCAGCAATCTCTATTCCTATTGCTCCTTCCTTGTCGGTGATACTTATTCCACCGTCAGCAACCTGACCTTCAAGAATTGCACCGTGGATTCCACCTCCACGAAGATCTTCTCCGGCTGGACCAGCAAGGGTCACGCCATTTTGATGCGTTCCTGCGGCAGCGCCGGTGCTGCCGTTGATAACGTTCACCTTGTAGATTGTAACGTTGTTTCCCCCGGTGGCTATACCGGTGCTCTGCTGGACCTGGCATCCAACGATGCCCGTCCCATGTCTATTGTTAACTGTTCTATGGTAGGCACCACCGTAACTATTACCAGCGGTGCTCAGTACCAGGGCTTGCTGATCGGCAACTACCGTACCAAGTCTACTCTGACCTTAGAAAACGTGTTGGTTTACGATTCTAAGATCGTGGCTCCCACCCGCACCGCATCCCACGGTCTGTTGATGGGCTACGTTTGTGACGGTTCTAAAACTGCTACTCCCACCTTGGAAGTCAACAACATTGCTGTGATCAACTGCGCCGAAGAGATCACCACTGTAGGCTCTACCGTTGGTACTGTCGGTGCCTTCACCGCCATCAACCAGATGCTGGGCGGCTCTTCTGTCGACAACGTTTACTTTGCCGGCAATACCGTCTCCTATACCGCCAAGGTTGCCGTTGAGGGCTCCGGCACTCAAATGACCGATCCCGAGACCGGCGAGCCTATGGTGGATCCCGAGACCGGCGACCCCGTCATCGACCCCGATACCATTCAGTACAACGAAGTACCCACCGTGGATCCTGTCAATGCAGCCATCGTGGATATCGCCGGTAATGCTACAGCCGCTGCTGCTGTGGTTGGCGGTACTTATGTAACCGAAACTGCTGGTGGCGAAGCCGTCTATGCCATTAACAATCTGAAGGCTGACGGTATCAGCACCGAGATCCCTGCCGAGAATCAGGTTGCTACCTTGGATCTGGCTGCCACCGTTGCTGCCATGAACGAAACCTCCAAGGGCGGTTTGTGGAGAATAGACGATGCAGGCAATCCCGTATTGGCTGCCGGCTATGCTCTGAACATCAGCTTTATCGATCCCAACTCCGATAAGAATGAGTATATCACCCATTCCTTCTATACCGACCTGGTAACCGGTAAGCTGGCCTATAATGCCGACTTCACCGCCGTTGATCCCGACGAGCTGGATGCTCTTTTTGCTGCTGCCGATAAGACCGGTATGATTCCTGCCGGCTCCACCGACGCTGCCGATGTAATCGCCGTTGGCGATGGCAACTGGGCCGCTTTGAAGGATAAGGTCTACGATAGCTCCGTATCCTACGAAGAGATCCCCTACGCCAGCCGTGTATACGTAAACGATGGCATCAAGCTCTATCAGATCCACAACATCAAGGAACTGGTTGAAGCTTCCTCCTTCGAAAACGTAACCGAAACCAAACCTTATGCAAAGGATAAGAATGGACTGAGCAGTGACCATTTGTCCTGGATCCATCTGGACGATGCTACCTGCACCTCCACCTCCAATGGTGACACCTATCAGTCCTCCACTTTGGACTTTAAGGATCTGAGCACCTATCCCAAGATCGTGATTACCGATGATCTGGATGTAAACGATTACACCAGCGATATGTGGCTCAGCGCTTCTTATGATGCAGTTACCTTTGATGCCGACTTCGCTGCTACCGATGCTCAGGTTGCATTTATGCACGACTACCGTGGCTTCGGTCCCAGAACTCAGCTCGGTTCCTACACCAGCGGTTATTTTGGTGTTACCATCGTTCTGGATGGTCTGGGCCACACCATTTCCAACTACTATGACGGTGATCCTCTGGTAGGCGGTAACTACACCGGCGGTATTCAGAACCTGGTTATGGAAAATGCCCGTGTGGTAACCGGCGCTGCCGTTGCGAATCAGACCACCGGTAAGAACCACTCCATCGTGTTTAAGGGTATTGCTACCTACGGTATTTCCGAGGTAAGCAACGTTCATATCCGCGATTCTTACCTGGAAGCTCAGGCTGCTACCGCTTATATCGGCGTGTTCTCCTCCTTGTCCAACAAGGCTACTCACTATTGGAACCGCTATAAGGATTGCAGCGTTACCAACACCAGCATCTATGCTCCCAAAGCAACTATGAATATCTCCTTGCTGGGCTACTGCGGTGACTTGGAACTGTCTGTTGAAAACTTCCTGGCTCTCAATAATACCATTGAAACCGGCGTTACCCCCAACATGACTGACGGTACTCCCTCTATTGTTGGTATGGCCAACCAGAACCGTGTTGCTACCGTAAACTTTGTAAACGTTGCAGCAATCGGTAATACCTTCATCGGTACTGAAACCGAGTCTCCTGTGTCCGTTATGTCCTTGTGGAATACCGTAGGCACTCCCACTGCTAAGATCGACAACATCTATGCTGTCAACAATATGCGTAACGTCAGAACGGAAGGCGTTTTGGGTACTGCTACTCCCATCACCCTGCTGTTTGCCGACCGTTTCAATGAGTTCAAGCTCAGCAACAAGAAGTTGAACTTCACCAACGTCGGTGGTGCTTCTGCCGGTGTAACCATGATTAAGCACACCATTGGTGGAGACAGCTACTACGATGAAGCTACCGAAATTGCCAACACCCTGCCTTTGGTTTCCACTGAGGCTGATGCCATTGCCAAGCTGAATGCTCAGGGTCAGAACTATGCAGACTGGTACAAGAACGCCGAAGGCGACTATGTATTGGCTTATGCTTACAACAAGACTCAGGATAAGTATTATGACTATACTCCTTGGAAGGACAATGCAGACTTTGGTAAGGTTTTGGCAGAGGCCGGTGAATCCGATACCGTTGTTATGGGCTTGGATGCAACTCTAACCGATGTTGCTCTGGAAGCCACTCAGACTCTGGATCTTTCCGGTAACACCCTGACTGTTGATTCCATCATTGCCGATGGTCAAGTAATTGATGCCGGTAATGGTAGAGGCGCTGTGAAGGGTGCGACTGTTCAGCTGGCTGCTGAAAATGCTCAGATGGCTCTCTATGATACCGCTGCTGAGGCTTATCGTCTGTTTGACTATCAGCTGACTACTGCAGGCGTCAAGGAAGTAGCTTCTGAGGATACCGAAGTGATCCGCAAGTTTGGTTTCTTCCTTAACTTCACCAGTGATGAGGCTTATGAGCTTCTGAACAAAGGTGCTGCTGCTACCAAGATGACCTTTGCTGTTACTTTGACCGGTGAAGATCTGGCTGAGCCCTTGGTATTGACCTTCGACGATTACCTGTTGGGTGTTTATGCCGGTTATAAGCAGGAGGGCAAGACTTCCGCTCTGACTGTTATCGTTTCCGGCATGGAATCTCTGACTGATATTCTCTATGTAACCGCAAACGCCACTTCCAATACTCAGGTTGCTGCAAGTGCTGTATTAGACTATTAAAGGAGGTAAAGAAGAATGAAAAAGTTTTTTGAAGAACCCCAAGTAGAAGTTTTGAAGCTTGTTTCCTCCGAAGCAATCACCGATGTTACCGGTGATATGAGTGTCGAAGAGGATTGGACTTTAGAATAATCCAAAGACTAAAAATTAGCCCCGAAGGCATTTGCCTTCGGGGCTTTTTTATGCTTGAATCTGAAGTGTCAATGTGGTATGATATATATGTAGAATTATACCTAAAGGAGAATACAATGAAGCTGAAGCTTTTTCGAGTAATAATCTGTTTACTTATGGCAGTGATTTTGCTGACCGGCTGTAATCCCAATCATGAGGAGCAGCCCGAGGGAGGAGAAGGATCCGAGCAGGCTAAGCCGGAGATCGGTTATGTGGATACACCAAACGCTTCTGACAATAATCAGCAAACTCAAACCCCGAGCCAAGGAAATCAGTCTTCCTCCGGTGGTTTAGGGGTTGATGAGGATTGGGAGAGCGATACCCCGGTAACCAACACGCCGGAGCCGGATCTTTCGAAGCCCGATACCCCTGTGACCGATGATCCTGATACCCCTGTTTACTCCGATCCGAAACCCGATTCGCCGGTCACCTCTACTCCTGAGGTATCAACTGATCCGGAAGAGGTTCCGCCGTCAAGCGGGGATCAGGAATTGGTGGAGCCACCCTATGAAGGGGAGGCGGCAGATCCCAATGATCCTGTGGCAAGCATGACCTATGAAAAATATCATGCTATGAAGGCAAAGGAAAAACTGGCTTTTAAGAATGAGCATTTTGCCACCTCGGAAGAGTTTAATGCTTGGTATCAAAAACTGGTTTCTGACCATCAAGCACAGCAGGGTGGCATTACCGTAGAAGGCGGGTCCATAGATTTGGGCGACTATATCAAGAAGTAAGGATAACACATGGAACAGTATTATAAAGTGGCCGGTCTGACCTTTAAGATGGATACCTTTGGGATCACCAAGGAGCGGGCAGAGCGCTATCGCATTGAGCCCACCGAGACCCTTGATTTTGAGTTGATCTCTCCATGGGAGAAGGTAAAGGAACAGCACCCACAAACCCCCGATACGGTGGGGGAATACCTTTCCACCGGCAGTCAGTTTTACCGCCATCTGTTGGATTATGACGGGATGATGCTACATTCCTCGGCAGTGGTGGTGGATGGAAAGGCCTATTTATTCTCTGCACCTTGCGGGACAGGGAAGTCCACTCATACCGGTCTGTGGCTTCGTTATTTTGGCGAGAAGGCCTTTATTCTCAACGATGACAAACCGGCTTTGAGATTGGAAAATGGCTGTTGGTATGCCTATGGTACCCCTTGGAGCGGCAAACATGATATCAGCGAAGATCTTCGGATTCCCATTGCCGGTATTGCAATGATTCGGCAGGGGGCAACCAATGAAATCAAGCCCATGGGCGGGATTGAAGCGGTTCATCAAATCTTTCGTCAGGTCAATCGTCCCAAAGGAGCAGAATTTCGAATTAAGCTGTTAGAGTTGCTGGATCGGCTGATTCAAGATGTGCCCATTTGGGATCTTCAATGTAATATGGAGCTTGAAGCTGCAGAAATTGCCTATTCCGCTATGCATCAGCCTCCCGGATATGAAAGGAAGAATCAATGAAACTGAAAGACGGATTTATCCTGCGAGAAGTTGCAGGGGAGACGGTGGTGATCCCTTCGGGGAGGACCTTGGATCTGAATATGATGATCTCTCTGAATGGCACCGGCAAGGTGCTGTGGCAGAAATTGGAAGAGGGCGCCGAAGAGGCAGAGCTGGTGGCGGCTTTATTAGCTGAGTATGAAGTCAGTGAAGAACAGGCCACTCGGAGTGTGAAGAACTTTGTGGAGAAACTCAATGAGCATGGCTTCCTTGCGTGATTGGGAACTGCCCATGGAGCAGATCGCACCCCTCATTCGGGAACGAATCGCCCAAGGGGGAGAGGTTCGTTTGTCGCCTCGTGGCATCAGCATGCTGCCCATGCTGCGGCAGGGGAGAGATAGTGTGGTGCTGTCGCCCGTGAAGGCGCCTTTGAAGAAATATGATATTATTCTATATCAACGAGACAATGGTGCATATGTTCTTCATCGAATTGTTAAAGTGGGGAAAACTCTTACCTGCATAGGGGATAATCAATTTGAAAAGGAATCCGGCGTCCTAAAAAGCCAAGTGATAGCGGTGGTTTCCTCTTTCTATCGGGAAGGAAAGCAGATCATGGTAAAGAACCCTTCCTATCAGCTTTATTGCCGCCTATGGCATGCCAGCCGCATTTTGCGTCGAGTTAAGCGAAGGATCGAATTTGAAATCAAAAAAAGAGCACGGTAAAACCGTGCTCTTCTTTTATAATTTTTTAGGAAATCTTATGATTTTTTTCGGCGTAGAAAAGGTTTAAGATCATTTGATCCAAAGCCTCTTCGTCCGGATAGAATTCCATAAACTCATCGCCCCGCACATTGTTACCATCGGGAGAGAGAACCTCCTTCATGGTATAGTCTGCATAGCGACTGACTAAGGAATTCAGCGTCGTTGCAGAGCAATCAGTGACCATATATTCAGACATCGCATCGTAAAGATTAAGCATGAAGGTTCCGCTGGCATGTACCTTATGAATTAAGGCATCCATAAAGCCAACCATATACTCTTTATGCCGCTCCATACGATTGGTATTCATTAAATTTCCTACGCTGCGAGAGCGAATGAAATTTAATGCCTGATCTCCGTTTAATCTGACGGTTCCCATGGGGATCGTAGGATCGACTTGGGAAAAGTCATCCTTTACCTGCACGGTGACGCCGCCCACTTCATCGGTAAACTTGGATATGGCATCCATATTCATAGATAGATAGTAGTCGATATTAATTCCGTACAGAAAGTCCGAAACCGCCTTGCGTGTGTTTTCACAGCTATCTTCCATGCCGCTTCCATAGGTATGGGACAGGGCCAGCTGACCATAGATCGAGCCGGCCGGCTTACCGCCGACGCCCAAAACCGGAATGTCCATCATGGTATCACGGTTTAAGACCAATACTGAGTAGGTTTTCGCCTTCTCATCAAAGATCGCTAAGGTAACAACATCGGATTCACCGGTATTGTTGTAGGATTCACTGGGGGTGACGATGCCGGTTTCATCAATGCCCAGCAGCATCAGCACGGTGATATCCTGACGGGGGAAGTACTCCACACCGTTCCGAACAATGGTTTTGGAAGGAGTCGATTCTTCGAAATCAACATGCTGTGACTTCGATAGGATATCGACAATCTTCCAACCACTGAATAGTGCAACTAAGAGGAATAAAAGGATGAGTGCACCGGAAAGGATCCGATTAAAATGAGAATGATTATTCATCGTCACACATCCTTTTTCTCAAAAGGTCGATTATGATTAGCGACCCTCAACGTTTCTTTTGCGATTGAAAACAACCACAGCAACAACAGCTGCCAGAGCAACAGCCATCAAGCTAACCCACAGAACCAGGTTGCTATCGTCACCGGTCTCGGGAGAACCTTCGCCGCTAACATCAGCAGAGGGAACCATCAAAGCAACTGCGCCGGGCTCAGCCATGGTGCAGGTAACGGTACCGTCGCCATTGTTTACAACCTCAACGGTCTTCCAAGCGCCGTCTACTTTAACCATAGCGGCAACAAACTGCTCAGCGGTAACATTCAGCTTGAAGGTAACCTTCAGAGCGGTACCGGCAGCCAGATCCTTGGCGGTTACATCGAACAGGTCACGAACAACCAGATCATTGGCGTTCTTCTCAGCGCCCAGAGCCTTGGAAACAACGGCATCCAGACCGGTACACAGCTTGGAAAGCTCAGCGCCGGCAGCGCTCAGTTCTTTGTAAGCAGCAGTCAGAGCAGCTTTTGCTTCAGCGCTGATTTCGGTAGAGGTCTCAGCATCACGAACGGGGGTCACAACAACGGTGGCGTTGCTTTCGCCAACGGTGGGAGCGCCCTTGTCTTCAATGCTGGGAACAAACTCAACGTTTGCAGCCAAAGCGGTTACGCTGAAGGTCAGCATGGTCACCACGACCAACATAAGGGAAAGTACTTTTTTCATTTTCTTCATCTCCTAAAAATGATTTACAAAATATTTTTAATCACTGCTTGCGCAATGGATTAAACAGGAAAGGTATGGGATCAAAATCCCATTTCTTGCTGATGAGCAAGAATTTGTTCGATCGCCTTCTGCCCTAAGGTGCGGCGGATGATCTTGATCGCTTCTCCTAAAACAGGGGGGCGCATGGTCAAATTATGACAATCAGAGCCCAGCAAATGAATCTGATCCTTTTTCAGCAGCTTAAGAGCCAATCGGCGGGTAGTTCTTTGGATAAAGAACGATGCATTTGCTTGAACCATGACCGGCAATTCCGCCAACCGTTCCGGAATTTTATGAGTGTGGAGCGGGGAAATATAGCGGTCAATATGAGCAACAATGGGAATTAAATTCCAATTGGTATAGATTTCTTCCAATTCTTCGTAGTTTCGCTCGGTCCATTCTCCCATAGGCATCTCAATCATCACATAGGGGCTGTCTTCAATGGCAAGCGCTGCCAATGCTTCCGATTTACTGATTCCTTCGAAGTAATAGACCTCTGCGCCAACCTTCAATTCAGGAAGGTCGGAGCGATTCTGGATGGCGTCTTGCAATAACTTTTGGGCATTGCGGCGCTTCTCCAAAAAGCGAGGAAGCTTTTGATGGTGTGCATAAAAGTGTGGAGTGGCAATCACTTGGTCAATGCCTTGCTCTGCTTCACATTGAAGCATGGCTAAGGAATCCTCCAAAGATTTGCTGCCATCGTCAATGCCGGGAAGAATATGGGTGTGAAAATCAATCACAGATGCCATGATTCTCAATCCTTCTTTTCATCGCTGCGAGAAACATTGCGTTTTGCGGGAGCATAATAATATCTGGATTGATATCTACGATAATAGGGGCTTCGCTTGTAGCGGTTTTGATATCTTGCGGAGTTTTCGCCGCCACAGTTCATTATAATGCCCAGAATTCTGGCTTCCACAAATTCAAATTGATGAACGGCATTGGAAAGGGCGATGGTATTGCAATAATCCTGACGAACCACCAGCAACACACCGTCGGTCAGTTTGGCGGCAACCATAGCGTCGCTCACTTCGCCGACAGGGGGCAGGTCCAGAATGATATAATCATAACGCTTCTTCAACTCCTCGAGAGTTGCTTCCATCTTAGAAGAACTAAGCAATTCGATGGGGTTGGGAGGAGTTTGGCCGGAGGCGATTACATCGAAGCTTGCACCGTCATCAATAGAGCATTCTTGAATGGCAACCTCCAGACTGTTTTGACCGGTCAGGTAATTGGAAAGGCCGGGCTCCTTGCGTACAGGCAACTTGGCGGAGATGGTAGGTCGACGCATATCACAGTCGATCAGCAGAACCTTCTTATCCAACTGCCTTAAAGAATAAGCAATGTTAGAGGAAGATAAGCTCTTGCCTTCACCGGCCAAGGCGCTGGAAACAGCGATAACCGGGCACTTTTCATCCACAAAGGAGAACTGCAGCTTGGTGCGCAGCATTTTATAAGATTCGGAAGCGGCAAAGCTGATGTCTTTGCCGATAAGAGTAACCTTCTTAGTGGAAGAACTCTTTCTGGTTTTCTTTCTTCTGGTGTTGGCGGAATCGGAAGATTCATAGTAGCCACCCTTGGAACGGGCGAACATATTGGGAACGGCCGTCAGAATGGGGAGATCGCAACACTGGAGAATGTCTTCTTCGTTACGGATGGTCACATCATAGATGGTACGCAGGATAACAACGGCAACCACCAAAACAGCACCCATCAAAAAGCCCAACATTGCATTCCGGGAAAAACTGGGAGAGCTGGGGGAAGAGGGAACAACCGCATAGTCTACAACGGTAGCAGAAGTACCCTCCACAACGGTGGAAATCTTTTTGGGCAGGATATTAGCGATGGCGTTTGCAATTTTATGCGCCTCTTGAGGATCCGCATGGGTTACGGTTACCTGAAAAATCTCGGTTTCATTTACATCGGAAGCAGAGATCATTCCTTTGAGGGTACCATAACTCATATCCAAACCGGCATAATCGATGACATCGTTTAAGCAGGATCTGGATTTTAAGATGACGATATAAGTGTTAACCAAGTTTTTGGATGCAACAATATCGCTGTTGGAAATGCTAACAGAGGTATCGCCCACCGATAAAGAACTGTTGTTTACATAAAACATAGCAGTGGACTGATACATGGGGGTGATCATATATTTGGTGTAAACCAAGGCCATGACCGCACCCAAAACGGCTGCAATGGCAATCAGCCAAATCTTCTGCCATACCGCATACCAAAGGCGTTTTAGGTCGATTTCGATCGCCTCGGAATTTTTGATATTGTTTTCGTTCATAGTTGCTCCTAGTTTAATACCTTTTTAACACAATATAGCCTAAAAAGATTGCATAAAAACACAACTTCAGTCTATTAAAGGTATTATATCAAATCTTTTTGCTTCAGTCAATAAGAAAGTGTGTTTTTCTTATATTTTTATGGGATTTAACTGCGAGATGCAGCCAAGCGCATTTCATCAGTTTCTTCGGCCGTCTCATTCAGTTTCTCCGGCTCACAGAAGGTGGGAACGGTGCAGACGATGGCGTCTTTTATATGGGGAGATTGGGAGGTTCCTTCGGACATTTCTACCGCCTTTGCCAGAAGCTGAAGCTTCTTTTCAACGGCATCACGGGTCAGAGGAGCATCCTTTTCGATGAAGATCATATCATTATCGGTTTTATCTAAGGTTTCAGTCTTCATCAGCAACTCTTCATATAGTTTTTCGCCGGGACGCAGGCCGATTTCTTTGATGGGAATATCAATCTCCGGACGAAGTCCCGAAAGCTTAATCATATTGACGGCCAGATCATAAATCCGCACCGGCTTACCCATATCCAGCACAAACAACTCACCCTTTTGGGCCATAGCACCGGCCTCCATCACCAACTGGCTGGCTTCGGAGATGGTCATAAAATACCGAATAATTCGCTTATCGGTCAAGGTGATCGGTCCGCCGGCGGCAATCTGCTTTTTAAACAGAGGGATGACACTGCCGTTGGAGCCCAATACATTGCCAAAGCGCACAGCAGCAAAGCTGGTTTTACTGTCGGTGCGGCATTGCACGATCATCTCGCAAAGGCGTTTGGAAGCGCCCATAATATTAGTGGGATTGACCGCCTTGTCGGTGGAGATCAAAATGAATTTTTCAACCTCGTATTTTTCGGCCATATCGGCGGTGTTGGCCGTTCCGAACACATTATTCTTAATGGCTTCGCACCCGCTATGCTCCATGAGAGGAACATGCTTATGCGCTGCTGCATGGAACACAATGTCCGGTCGGTGGCTGGAGAAAACACCCTCCAAACGGGTACGATCTCTTACAGAACCGATCTCTACCACCAGATCCAGTTGCTTGCCATATTCATAGGAAAGCTCTTGCTGAATCTCATAGGCATTGTTTTCATAAATATCAAAAATAATCAGTTTTTTGGGATTGCAAGCAGCAATTTGGCGGCAAAGTTCACTGCCGATGGAACCGCCACCGCCGGTGACCAAAATAGTTTTTCCGGTATAGTATTGGCGTTTAGTTTGGCTTTCTAAGGTAACGGAATCCCGTAAGAGCAGGTCTTCAATCTGCACATCACGGATCTTTTGCACACTTACTTCCCCGTTGACCAACTGATAGATGCCGGGGAGGGTGCGGAGTTTACAACCGGTTTGACTGCAGAGCTCTAAGATTTCGCTGCGCTTTTGTGCGCTGGCGGAGGGAATGGCTAAAACAATTTCTTCCACATTATACTTTTTTGCTGCCTCAATGACGAAAGAGGTATTTCCAACCACTGGAACGCCATACATATGTTGCCCGATCTTTGCTGTATCATCGTCCAAAAAGCAGACAACATGGCTGCGGGAATACTGGCTTCTTTGCAGCTCTCGCACAATGACGGCACCGGCATCTCCGGCCCCGATAATCATGGTGCGCCGTGCATCGGAACGGCGATGAGAAAACCATTCTCGTTGCTTTCGCAAAAATCGATAAGAAAAGCGGGAGAGAAGGGTGAAGATCAGCAAAAAGAGGAATTGCAGCAGCACAAAGCTGCGGGGAATAGCCAGATCTGCCAAAAACAACAGCAAGGTATGGACAGCAGAGGCCGATAAAGAGGCAAGCACAATGCAGAATGTTTCCCGCTCTCCTGCAAATTCCCAAAGACTATTGTATAGGCCGCAAACTGCATAAATAATCAAGGTAACGATTGCAGTTGCGGGAAAGAGTTTAACAACATTCATCAAATATTCTTCTTGAATGAGAGCGGCAATATTGAATTCATACCGCAACCAAAGGGCGAAAAAGGAGGAGACGGCAAACAATAAAACATCACAAATCAGCAATACGATTCGTCGAAGCCACAATTGAATATCGAAAGGGGTTTTCTTTTTAAATGTTGACATATAAAACATCCTTTACTAAAATTTTCGCCAGACCATTTTATTAACCACGCCGGTGTAGCTTTGAATGATTTTAACGACCTTGGTGGAGACGTTTTCTTCCACATAATCCGGAACGGGAATGCCATGAAAACCGTCATCGTTCATGGCAATGGCAGTTTCCACCGCCTGAGTCAGAGAATTCTCGTCGATCCCCGCCAGCACAAAGCAGGCCTTATCCAAGGCTTCGGGACGCTCAGTGGAGGTGCGGATGCAAACAGCAGGGAAGGGATTGCCGATGGAGGTGAAGAAACTGCTCTCCTCCGGCAGAGTACCGCTATCGGAAATGACGGCGTAGGCATTCATCTGCAGATGGTTATAATCGTGGAACCCCAAGGGCTCATGCTGAATGACCCGAGGATCCAGTTGAAATCCACTCTCGGCGATCCGCTTTTTGCTGCGGGGATGGCAGGAGTAGAGAATGGGCATATCATAGGTCGCCGCAATCTTATTAATGGCATTGAAAAGGGAAAGGAAATTTTTCTCGGTATCGATATTTTCCTCTCGATGAGCGGAGAGTAAAATGTACTTTTTGGGTTCTAATTTCAGGCGGGTGAGAATATCGCTTTTCTTGATGTCCTCTAAGTTATTATGGAGAACCTCTGCCATGGGAGAACCGGTTACATAGGTGCGCTCCTTGGGGAGACCGCAATCGGCTAAGTACCGTCTTGCGTGCTCGGAATAGGCCAGATTCACATCGGAAATAATATCCACAATCCGACGGTGGGTTTCCTCCAGCAGGCACTCATCCTTGCAACGGTTACCGGCTTCCATATGGAAGATGGGGATATGCAGCCGCTTGGCGGCGATGGCAGAGAGGCAGGAGTTGGTATCGCCTAAAATCAAGAGGGCATCCGGCTTGATAGTGTTCATCAGCTTATAGGAGCAATTGATGATATTCCCTACCGTCTCGCCCAAATCGTCGCCCACGGCGTCCATATAAACCTCGGGATCAGCCAATTTTAAGTCCTTGAAAAAGACGCCGTTGAGGGTATAATCATAGTTTTGACCGGTATGTGCCAAAATGCAATCAAAGTATTGACGGCACTTTTGAATCACCGCCGCCAGCCGAATGATCTCGGGGCGGGTACCCACGATGATCAGTAATTTCAACTTGCCGTTTTCTTTAAAATGAATGTCGGAATAGTCTTTTTTGATGTCCATGTTCATCTACCTCTCTTCCTATTTATGAGTAAAGCGGTCAGCAAGACGATGCCAAAGCCGACCAATCCGCCGGAGAAATCCAGTATAACATCTTTAACGGCGCTGGTGCGTTCGAAAAAGCTCTGAATAAATTCGTCGGTAACGCCCACAGATAATAGATAAAACAATCCGTATCCGTAAAAGGCGGAACTTCTTTTTTGTTTCCAAAGGGTGATCCATGCAGATACCAAGGCACCCAAAACCGCAAATTCGGTGAAATGTGCCGTTTTGCGGATCCAAAAATGCAGATCGATTCCATGATCCTTTCCGAAGATCCATTCAATCAGCGGATTCAGAAGGTCAATCATTGAATTACTGTCCTCTGTGGAGGCGGTAATCCCTTTAAAGGAATTGGAAAAGATAAAAAGGGTTACTAAAAGGATCAAACTCGAAAGGATCCAAAGCCATTTCTTTTTCACTGGACCACCTCAAAAAAGGTATCGGGATGATGGGGGTCAAAGGCTTCATTGGCCCACATCACGGTAACCAGATTTTCAGTATCGCTTAAGTTAATAATATTATGAGTATAGCCGGGGAGCATGTGAACAGCCTGAATGTTTTCTCCGCTGACCTCGAAATTCAGCACTTCATCACTGCCGATCTTGCGCAACTGAATCAGACCATGGCCGCTGACCACAATAAAAAACTCCCATTTGGTATGGTGCCAATGCTGACCCTTGGTGATGCCGGGCTTGGAGATGTTTACCGAAACCTGCCCGCATTTCTCAGAGCGCAAAAGTTCGGTGAAGCTGCCTCGGGCATCCTCATTCATTTTGAGGGGAAAGGCCACCTTTTCTTTGGGCAGATAAGAAAGATAGGTGGAATAAAGCTTTTTGGCAAAGGAGCCTGCCGGAATTTCGGGAACCACCAAGGTTTTGGGTTGATCGGCAAAGGTATAAAGAAGGTCTGCAATCTCGCCCAAAGTTACCTGATGGGTAATGGGGCAGATGCAGAATTTGCCGTTTTGGTGTTCCTTGCCCTCCAGGGCATCCAGCATCTCGGCAATCAGATCGTCAATGTATAAAAGGGTCAACTCTACTTTGGGGTCGTTGACGGTGATGGGCAGATCGTTTGCAATATTATGGCAGAAGGTGGCCACTGCCGAATTATAGTTAGGGCGGCACCATTTCCCAAAAAGGTTAGGAAACCGGTAAACCAAAACCTTGGCGCCGGTCTCTTCGCTGTAAGCAAAAAACAGATCTTCGCCGGCACGCTTGCTTTTGCCATAGTCCCCTTGGGCATAGCGCCCCTCCAAGGTCGCCTGAATGGAGGAGGAGAGAACCACCGGGCAGGTGTTGCCGTATTTTTTTAAGATTTCCAGCAGGGTAGAGGAGAAGCCGAAATTGCCCTCCATGAACTCTTTGGGATCCTGAGGTCGGTTGACCCCTGCCATATGGAACACGAAATCTGCCTTTTGGCAGGCTTCTTCCAAGACCTCTTTTGGGGTGTCAATATCATAGAGATAAAGCTCGTCCACCGTAAGGGTAGGGCGGGTTTTATCTTTTTCTTCTTGAATGTTTTTAAGGGCGGCGGTGAGATTTTTGCCTACAAATCCGGCTGCGCCGGTGATTAATATGTTCATTTTTTATTTTCCCATCTTTTCCAGTTCTTCTCGGATGTAGGCAAGAGAGAGGAGCTTCTCCTGTACTTGTTTTACATCCAGAAGATCGGTATTGTTGGAATTGAATTCAGTCAAGGTGTTGCGCTGGGCATCTCCTTGGTTGAAGTATTTATCGTAGTTTAAGCCACGGTTGTCGCTGGGCACTCGATAAAAGTCTCCCATATCCACAGCGTTGGCACATTCTTCGTTGGTGAGCAGAGTTTCATAAAGCTTCTCGCCGTGGCGGATGCCGATGGTCTTGATCTCAGTATCAGGACCGAAAAGTCCGGTCACAGCCTTTGCAAGTGTTTCAATGGTACAGGCAGGAGCCTTTTGTACTAAGATATCTCCGTTCACTCCATGCTCAAATGCAAAAAGCACCAGGTCTACCGCTTCATCCAAAGACATAATAAAACGGGTCATGGAAGGATCGGTGATGGTAATGGGATTGCCGGCCTTGATCTGGTCGATCCAAAGGGGAATCACCGAGCCACGGCTGCACATGACATTGCCGTAGCGAGTGCAGCAAATTTTAGTTTTCTCCGGGTCTACATTGCGGGATTTGGCAACAGAAACCCGCTCCTCCAATGCTTTGGTAATGCCCATGGCATTAACAGGGTATGCTGCTTTATCGGTAGAAAGGCAGATCACCGAGCGAACACCCGATTCAATAGCGGCGGTCAGTACATTATCGGTGCCAATAACATTGGTTTTTACTGCCTCCATGGGGAAAAACTCGCAAGAAGGCACCTGCTTCAAGGCGGCAGCATGGAAAATATAATCCACGCCGTGCATGGCGGATTTTACCGACTCTAAATTCCGAACATCGCCAATATAGAATTTGATCTTTTCCGCCACTTCCGGCATTTTTGCTTGGAATTCATGGCGCATATCATCTTGCTTTTTCTCGTCCCGAGAGAAGATGCGGATCTCCCCGATGTCGGTCTTTAAAAAACGATTGAGTACCGCATTGCCAAAGGAACCGGTACCGCCGGTAATGAGTAAGGTTTTATTTTCGAAAAGTGACATGATGTGTTCCCTCTCCTCTATTATTTATCCTTCAGGTTTTCTTTGATTTGGGTGGTACTGATTTCCGGCGTTCTGGAAAGATAAATCACTTCCACGCCTTCATCCTTCAAAAAATCAAATTTTCCTGCCCAGTCGTCACCGATCACAAAGGTGTCGATATGATATTCATGGGCATCGGAAACCTTCTGCTCCCAGTTTTCTTCGGGGATTACCAGATCCACATAGCGAATGGCCTCCAGCAGTCTTTTGCGTTGTTCATAGGTGAAATAGCATTTTTTTTGCTTGGAATTCCAGTTGAATTCATCGGTAGAGAGGCCAACGATCAAATAATCGCCCCGCTCCTTGGCCCGCTTGAGCAGATTAATGTGTCCGTAATGGAGTAAATCAAAGGTTCCGTAGGTGATAACTCGTTTCATTTTATTTTTCCTCATTTTCCAATGTTGATTATTTTTCGTTTTGCTTTCTTTTGTTGCAATCTACTATAAATGAATTTCAGGCGAAACAAAACCTTTTGGATTAGTTCCTCGAAAAATGTTCCGTTTTTCCAAGCAGTATGGAAAATTTGAAGCAGTTCTTCTTTTACGGCATTTGCGGCGTTCCAATCGGGATAGAAGAATCGTTGATTCAAGGAGTACCAGCATCTGCGGTCTGTATCGTAGAATTCAGGATAAAAGAGATTATGCTCCTCCGCCGGATCAAAAGCCAGATCGTATAAAGCAAAGCGTTTGATCTCTTTATCATAGGTTAGTTTGAACTGATTCTTTATGATGGCCATCTTTCGTTTGGGTTGAACATAATAGGCCGTTTCAGACAGTACATATTCTTTTTGGACAAAGGGTGTGATGCCAAAAAGCTCCAGCATTTGAAGGGTAGTGGTAGGAATATTTATGTGCTGTTGGTTTTGGAACTTGGGCGTGATTAAAGGGATGCAGATGGCAGATTCTTCCACATCAAATCCATAGCCAAACTTCCCTTTATGGCCGTTCATCTGTCCGTGGTCGGCAGAGAGATAGATGCATTCATCGCCGAATGCATTTCGTGCCAAGCCAACAATTTGATCAAATACATCCATGTCGGAATCATAGGCATTTCTTCCCCTAAATACATGGGGAAGATGCAACCAAAGAAAGAGGGGCTTTTGATTATTTTTCAACTGATGGAATAAGTCTTCCACAAGCTGCAAGCCTTTTTGGGTCTCATCGTCCTTAAAGGTTAAATCATCAAACTCTCCTTCCACATGGGGTGCGTGATGTGGAATGATGCTTTTTAAGCTGTGGACGGTGGTATGAAGCCCTTCGCACCGAAAGTGGGTTTGTGCAAAAGCGGTATAAGAATCATCCCAGGCGATATGAACGTCGTAGCCTTTTTCATATAGAATATCAAAGATGGTATGTCCATTTTCGGATTCTTCTTTTCCGTCATAGAGCTTTCGGTTTGTTTGATAACAATACTTTTGAATGGCCATGGAGGTAAATGCCATGGCGGTGCTTGCTCCGGCTGTATAATGGCGGTGGAACACCGTTCCCTTGGCGGCCAACTCATCAATATTGGGGGTTTTCCAATATGTGTTTCCATAAACGGGTAATGCACTCTTTTGAAGAGCATCTTTTGAAATGAAGATAATGTTTTTCATAATTCTTAATCAGGAGACTCCAGTTTGATCAATTTGGCCTTCACGGCGGCTAAATCCTCGGGGGTATCAATTTCGGTGCAAAGGCGATTTTGAACATCAAAGGCATAGACAATGCATTGATCTGAAATCTGATTGAAAGCCACTTCAGCATAGCAGTTTCGCTGATCGTTTTCGCAAAACTCAACGATTTTTTCCAGCCAGACAGACCAATCCTTTTTCTGAAGCTTATAGAGCGCTTGGGCTTCCATGGCATCTTCAAAGAATTCAACACCGACCTTTTTGACTTTGCCATCCTTGATTACGGCTTTGAAATCTTTTTCCGGCAAGGGTAAGGTGGAGCTGACCTTCATACAACTATGTTCAAAGGCCAGAATGTCTTTCAGTACCGAAAGTTCAAACACTAAGTCACCATGCAGCAAGAGAATTTCTTCGTTTTTCAAAGCATCTTTTGCACAGTAAATGGAATAGATATAATTTGTTTGATCATAGATGGGGTTTTTGATGAAGGTGAAGTGAATAGGCATATCAAGAGAATTGCAATAGCGCACCAAATACTCATCAAAATAACCGGTGGTCATCACCACTTCATCTACACCGGCAGCAGCAAGGAGCTTGAGCTGACGGCTTAAAATCGTGTCACCATTAGTAATGTCGGTCATGCACTTGGGATGCTCAGAGGTAATGTCTCCCATTCTATGGCCAAGACCGGAATTTAAGATTAATGCTTTCATAAAACTACTTCCTATTTATTTAGTATCCTTGCAGCGATCAATTTGAGATTGAACAGCAATTTATAGTATAAATCCATATACCAAGCAGGGGTGCGCCAAAGACCGTTTTTGATGGTCTCCAATTCTTTAAAGGCCGCCTGGGATTCTTCCCATTTGCGGTAGTAAACACGCTGGCTGATGGAATAGTATCTGCGACGGTCAACATCATAGATTTCAGGCAGGGCCAAATCTACATTTTCATTCTGATCCCAAACAACATCATAGAGTCTGCTTTTGCCGGTCATCTTTTCATAAACATACTTGTAGTTTTCCTTGATGATGGCAATCTTTCGATGCGGTTGTTCATAGTATGCGGTTTCAGAGATGACATAGGGGGCTTTTTGAATGGTGCGATTAAAAATAAAATCAGAAAGCTGGGTGTTGGAGGTGGGAAAATCCACTCTGTCGAATCCATCCAATTTTGGGGCAATCAACGGAATGCAGATGGCCGGTTCATTGACATCAAAGCCATAACCGTATTTTCCGTGGGTTCCGTTCATATGACCGTGATCGGCGGTCAAGAAAATATTATCGTCATCAAAATATTTGCGGCAGTATCCTACCAACTGATCATAGACATCCAGATCCGAACCATAAGAGTTTCTTCCTGCCAAAACATGGGGAAAGTGGATCCAAAGGAACACATTTTCTTTGTTGCCTACCACATTTTCTAAGAATTTCTGAAATTCCTCACAAAGTTTTTCCGTATATTCGGGAAAATAGGTAAGGTCGTCAAACACCCCATTGACGTGAGCGGGTGGAGCCTTGGTCAGCCATTCCACATTGTGAATGGTGGTGTGCTTTCCGTAACATTTAGAATATTTTTGAGCCAGATACACATAACTGGAATCCCAAAGAATATGAGATTCATATCCAAGATCATAATACCGATCAAATAAGGTAATACCGTCATATTCCTCAACTTCCACATATTTTTTTCGGTCGGTTTGATAGGCATATTTTTCGGTGAACATGCTGGTAAAAGCCATGGCGGTAGACGGGGCTGCCGTATAATGACGATGAAAGACGGTTCCTTTTGCGGCCAGTTCTGCCACATTTGGCATATGAAATTCTTTTTGCCCATAGGGAGGCAGATATTCTTTCATCAAAACATCTTTGCTGATCAATAATACTCTACTCATTTTAAAACCCTTTTTTCCTTAATATATTTTGGCTTTTCAGTCTCAAGAAAGAAAAGAAAGAACTCGACGAGCTTGTTCAAAATTGTTTTTATTTTTTGCAACAAAGTCTTTGGCTGTTTGTCCGATTTTTTGCTGTTGTTCTTTGGTCATCGATAAGATGTGATCGATCTGAGATGCTAAGCTTTCGGCAGTTTCTTCCGGAGCAAAATGAATATAGTGATCATATTCTGCTCCGATTCCGGGAAGGCGGAACATTACTACCGGCACGCCGGCCAGCATATACTCCGCCGTCTTAGAGGGGAAGGAGTATTTGGTGAATTCTCCCTGGGAGGTGCGTGGATTGACCAAAACGGTAGCAGATAACTCGGCGCTCAAAACTTTTTTGAGCGGAACAATGCCGTGTATTTTTATGTTGGAGTGTGTTTTGGACAGTTGCTTGAGCGATTCTATGTAGTTCCCGTCTCCGTAAATATCAAAAACACAATCGTTTTTAACAAGGGTCATGGCCTCGCCCAGAAGATCAAGACCGAATTCTTTGTGTAGCTTTCCGGCATACAAAATATGGGGCAGTGAATCGGCGTGTTGCAAGGGAGTCAGGCCATCCAGCATGGTTTCATCCACAATGCAGTCCAGCAGCAACCAAGGCTTTTGCTCGGCAACCGATGCCATGGCTTCCGTTAACACAATATGCTTGTCCAGTTTGCCAAGGTTTTTTTTGATTTTTTGATTGTACGTACGGTATAAGGCGCCTTTGATTTTGCCGTGCTCATCGCATTCATCGGCAAAATCCGGCATATCGGTTAAGAAGCCGACGGTAGGGATGCCATATTTTTTTCCAATGGAAACCGTTGGCATTAAGCCTTCCATCAAAAGGGGATCACAAATGATTCGAATTTCATTGCCTTTATATTTTCGGATCAGTTCTTTGAGCTTTTTCTTCACCGCATTTGTTGCCGCTAAGGATTTCAAAACGGGGAAATTCCAGATAGGGGTATAGTGGTAGCAAACATTGCCCACTTGGGTTTGGTGAGCGGGAATGTAATTGCCGGGATAGGTTCCTCTGGAGATGGGGGCAACTGAAATATGGTCAACAATGACGTTTTCCTGCTTATCGAGCCCTCCAAGAAACATCTCAAAAAACTTCTGGGAGGAGTCCAGCAGAGGATATTTTCTTTTTTTGCAAAGTTCATCATAGTCCACTCTGGCACAGGTGGCAGAAATAAATATGATATTCAAGAGCGTCTCCAATCTAAAAAACTACTTTTGGTGCTGTTCTACATGGCTTGTAAATTGATGATTAAAAGAATCGGTAATGGCATGTCTCATGCCGGTGTCGCTATTGCAAGGGGTCATATAGTCTCCATAAACGGTGGTCAGGTATTGATCGAATTTTGCCGGCGCCGGCAGAAGAAGATGTTCAAATGGGATAAAAACGGGTTGGTCAAACCAGCTTTTATCGAAGAACAAACTTCCTCTCCATCGGGTAATATAATCACTGGCGGCATAAGAGAAATGTTTCATTTTATGATCGATGATTCTCACAAACCAACAATTGGGAATACAACGAAAAAGCTTCAGCGTAAGATTTTTGATCAAGGACGGGGAGCGGTCTCTGGAGAAGTTTATGTACCAAAGGCGCTTCCATCGATTAACAGAGTTTATAAGGGCCGTTGCCTGCTTGGCGGTGCATCCGGCGCCATCCAAAGGATAAAGATCGAATTGCACAAAAACCTTATTGCTTTTAATGCCAAAGAGTGGATCGTTAATGAGGACAGAAGGGCAGTCGGTTTTAAATAACTTGGTGTACGGAAAAGAAAAACCGGGATTTCTTTTGTGGCAATGCAATGTCATGCTACCATTGTAAAGTTTGATGAATCTTTCATAATCCGGGCGTGGCATGGCAAAATCCACATCATCGTCCCAAGGAATAAAGCCCTTTTCCCGCACCGCTCCCAGGAGAGTTCCGCCTACCATATAATAGGTCAAATTGTGTTCTACGCAAAAGTTGTGGAACTCCTCCATCATGCCAAGAAAGATCGTATGAAGTTCTTTGATCGTCAAAGTTTTACTCATGCTCTCCTCCTAAGTTTTTTTAATATATTTGAGAACAGGGATTTTTCGTAAGAATTTAAGGCAATTAACCACATGATACCGCAATAGAAAACGGTATAAATCACTGCATAGACTGCCAAAGTCGGATATCCGATGGCAGGAAAGATGGTTTGCAATGCGGTCGCTCCGAAAAACAAGGCGGAAACGGTTACGGCAAGAGGAACAAACATTTTTAACATGTTTAGCCAGAACCCGAGAATATCCAACTTGACTCGTTTGATGTAGTAAATATTAAAAACGAGTTGTTTAATTGTCCAGCCGATGAAAAAGGCGATGGCACATCCCATTAAACCAAAGTGCGTGGTCATGATAATGGTAAGAACTATTTTGACAACAGATACGGATAAGCTTAGCAAGGCTCGCATCTTATGCAGGTTCATCGCCTGCATCAAAGAGTTGAACATGGATTGGGCGGCACCGATTACCTCGGTTAATAAAACGATGACGGTGAGCCAATAGGCCTCACTATATTCAGGGCCGACCCATTCAATGATAAAGGGCTTGCCGATGGCTAAAAAACCACCGAAAATCAAGCCGGCAATCAGCACCTGAAGACGGCCGGTTCGAATCAAATCTGCAGACAATTGTTCAGAAACCTTCTTTTCCTTGGTGACAGCTTTGGTAAAACGGGGAAGATAGAAGCCGGATAAAACATTGGCAAAATTATATGAATAGGTGTGAAATTGCATAACAACGGCATAGATTGCCACAGCAGTTTCGGTCATCAAAATGCTAATGACGATTTTATCAGAGTTAATCAGTAGTTGATTGGCGAGAGAATTGATAAAGACAAAAATAGTAAAAGAAAGGATTTTCTTAAATAAGGTCTTATCGTGTCCCTTAAAGTTAAACTCGATCTTATATTTTTTTAAGCAGAAGAGCATTTGCGTCAGGCCAAACAGCAAGCTGATGGCAGTGGTGACGCAAAGCATTCCGATGGAGCGGAATCCTAAAAACAATACGGTTAGCATTCCGACCGGTCCAAGAATCGTCTGGATCAAAGTGATGATCTTTAAGAAAATGTATTCTTCATACGCAATTACAATGGCGTTAAAGATCTTAAACACAAAAGTGATAACCAGATTGATAACGGCAATGATAAAGAGAATTTTGATCAATCGCAGGCTCTCGGCGGAATAATCTGCATAAATGCGGTCCAAAAAGACATATAAGACTGCACTTGCGGCAGTGCAGATTCCTGCAATGCCCAAATACATTTTGAAAAACATTCCGTTGATGAGTTTTTGCCCGGAAGTGTTGTTTTCACCAATGTATTTGGAATTATAGCGTGTGGCGGTGGTGCCGATTCCCATTTCAGACATTTGCAGATAGGAAATCAGGGACTGAACGATGGAATATAGTCCATATTCCGATTGTCCCAACTGTCTTAACATAATGGGAACGTATACAAAGGAGATGGCAATACTTAAAAACTGCGTGAGATAAGTCAGTATAGCGCCAACTTTAATGTTTTTCGCACTGGAATGTTCCATGGTTTTTTACCTTTCCAAGGTCTTTTGATAGAGGACCATCTTGATAAATCGGGAGGGGGGCTCCGGAAAGTTTTGCGGAGCAAAACTCATATAATCGAGTGACGGCTGTTTTACTATTCCACAGGTTTGTCATTGTTTGGTAGGCATTTTTTCCCAGTTGATGAGCAAGAGCGGGATTGGCCAAAAGATTTTTAACATACTGATAAAGCTCATCGTGATCGCCGCTGGAGTAAATATAACCGTTTTCACCATGCTTGATCAAATAGGGAACGGAGCCGATGGCGTGGCTTGCAACAACAGCACAGCAACTGTTCATCGCCTCATTGAGAACAGCGCCCCAACCTTCGTGAAAGTCCGATGTGAACAAAAAGATCTGAGAGTGCTCCATATATTTCCGCACCTCTTCCGGCGGCATGGTGCCAAGAAAATGTACACAGTCATTCAAGCCTTGTTGCTTTACTTGTTGACGCATTTCTTCTTCCAGTATGCCGCCTCCAATCATGTTGATTTCAAAATCTAAACCATCTTCCTTCAATCGCTTGGCGACTTCGATGACGGCTTCGGGGTGCTTCAACTCCAAAAACCTTGCTACCCAAAGAATAGAGTTCTTGGTTTTTGATTGAAGGAGTTCATCGGCGTTTTGCGGTTTTACCTCGGGGAAATAACCCCATCGAAATTTTCGATTTGGAAAAGCGAAAACTCGATTGAAATCATAGGCGGTATAAGCGCTGGAACACAACTGATAAAAGTTTTTGTTATTGTTGAGTGTGAAATCCTTAATGGCTCTGTAAACATCGCCGGGATGCTTCCAAAAGCCTTCTTTGAACCAACGCTCATTGTAAGTAAAGGTCAACTTGCCTGCTTTAATGCGACGCTTCACAAAATGCATGGGAGCAGATCCAATGATCACCACATCACTGTTAAAGCAGAGTTTTTCTGCATCGATCCGGTCCTCTTCTTCAATAGCCTCTCGGTAATAAGTGAGGTGGGAGAATTCATGCTTATAGCCGAATTTAATGCGATCCTCCGGGACCTTTTCTGTTGCGATAAAGGTGAACTCTACTCCCGGAATGTCCATAAATGCGTCGCAAAGGGGCATTTGATGGTGGTTATGAAAATTTGAGATAAAAGTTATTTTCATGCGTTACAAATACTTCCTGATTAAAAACAGTTATAGGTGGCCTGATTGTTTTAATTTCTTACGGCGTGGGGGTTTCTTCCGCCAGAAATGATGCGATAAATGCGAGGCAACCACTTTTTCAAGCAAATGGATGTGATCAGAATGCACACCACAATTATGATCGGTCCTAATAAGTATATTACGGTTCTTGATAGAGGTGTAATGGGGATTAGTCGGTTTACGATGATGTTAAATATTGAGAGGGCAAACCAATGGATAGCATAAATGAAAAAGGAATCTTTTTCATAAGCTTTAACATTGAAGCTTCCGAGTCTTATTACGTCACATGCAAACCAAAAGCATATCGCAGTAAGGCATTCAAATAAGCGGTAGGGAATAGTATCTCGCAAGTCGGATATATTCTCTCCTATATCCATAATTTTAAAGCGATAAACCATCAGCAGAACGAGTGCGACCAAAGCACAAAACGGGACAAAAACCTTCGCTTTTGGCGAGAAGAAATGCCAGTCAATAAACTTGCGCAGGTGTATGGCACTTACTGCACCTAGGGAAAAGAACATAATCCCGGGCAGCAACAAAAATTTAGTGCCATTTGTAATCAGCAGATACATAACAAAGGTTGTGACACAAAAGGTGGCAGAAAACCACTTGTTGCGGTAGATCTTTAGCAACAACGGCGACAATAGAAATAGTAGTATAAGCTGAAACACATACCAGAACGCCGGATTGCATCCGTAAAGAAAAAGACCTTTTAACATGTATTCGATTAAGTTTCCGACGGTATTCAATTTGTTGAGCAGGATTAAGTAGGTGAAATTATAAACAAGATAGAAACCATTCCAGATAAAATAAGGGATTATCAAAGAAGGGACCTTTTTTAAAAAAGATGTCATTAGAGATTTGCTTGCTATTTCCTTGCGAGAGAAGTGCAGATATCCTGAAATCATAAAAAAGATAGGTACGGCGATCCGGCAAAAACCTTGAGAAAAAAGGTCTTCTAACATCCGCTCCGGCATAAAGGAAGTATCGGTATATTGGGCATCATACATGTGAATATACACCACAAGTATGGACATGAAAAACATCAAATGGGTAATCTTTAGACTCATGTATGAGGAGAGGTGTTTGGTGTTGTTTTTACTTTGTTGTGAAACTGAGGTTTGACTATTGTCCATTTTGTCACTCCAACGAATTCAATAATTTGGTTCTTTGCTCATAAATCTGATAATCGCCGTCAAATACATCGGCAAGGTCTCGGCTGTATTTGATTTGGCCGAAAATGGCTTTCCATTCCGGTTTTACCAGCATCATCAGGCGAACGGCAAGACCCAGCAAGCGGGAAGGCTTTTTGGCATAGCCGTTTTTTTGGTTGAGGATGGTCATATAATCATACAAAGAAAACACAGGATCATCCTGAGGGCAGATGATACCGTATTGCCGGCGCTCCATGATTAATGCAACACATTCGCATACATTTCCGGCATAAATGGTGCCTCTGCCCAGAGAGGTCGCCAGCTTAGGATAAAATGCGGGGAATTTTTCATACATTTCTTTGGCCACATTCATAAATAAGGTGTTGCCTTCATAAAACACGCTGGGGATCCGCAAATAAGAAACCTTGAAGTGGTCATTTTCCAAAGCCCGAAAGGCTTCTTCTCCCTGCAGTTTGCTGATTCCATAGTCTGTATCAGGACGACAAGGGGTGCAACTATCAACAATGCCGCCGTTTTTCTTCATAGAGGGCGCCATTCCGTATACAGCCATGGTGCTGAACACCACCACATGCTTTGACCCATCCTTATAAGCTTTTTTTGCCACTGCCTCGGAAAGGTCTTTGTTGATGTTGTAGTATTGTTCTTTGGTGACGCCCGGTTTGGGGATTACCCCTGCAATATGCACCAGAACATCATAATCAAAGGTGCGTGTTTTCCATTCATCGCCAAATAAGGAAATTCTATCGATGGTGCCGAACTTGGCTTCCAGATGGTCAATTAACCTGAGGCAAAGGTCGCCTCGATCGCCGGTAATTCCTATCTTCATTTTTGTTCTTCCTCAATAATGCTTTCATAGATTTCAACAAAGCGCTTGTGAAGGTCACAATCAATGTGTAGTGCCATCATGTCGGCACGGGCGTTTTCAGAAAGTTTTTTCGCCAAGGAGTCCGATGCAAAGATTTGGCAAATCAGATCGGCAAGGACTTCCGGCTCCTCAAAGCGATAGAGGAAGCCATTTTCTCCGTGTCGTACGTATTCCGAAACGCCGCCTACATAGGTTCCGACCGAGGGAACTCCCACAAGCATGGCCTCTTTCAAGGAACTGGAATGATTCTCGATAGCAGAGGGAACAACAAAAACATGAGATTGAGTCATCTTTTGTGCCATCTGTTCGGGGGTCAAAAAGGAAAGAAACTCAACAGACGAATCTAAACCCCGTTTTTTAATGAGTTTTTTTAGGTATTTTATGTATCCGGATTGCGTGAAAGATGCCTTAAAAGATTTATACTGGGCAGGATTATTGCCCGGAAGATATAACTTTACATCCGGATAAGTTTTTCTCACAATGCTCATAGCCTGAAGGAGAATGTGCAATCCCTTGATGGAATAATTGGACGAATTGCACATGATCGAATGAGACTCGATATTGGCCGCATCCCATTGAACATCTGCAAAGCAACGATTGAGATGAAGCGGGCACGGATAAAAACGGACATCTTGAGAGATGGATTTGTAGTATGCTTTACTCCAAAGATTTTCTCCAATGATGTTTTGAATGGCCAAAACAATCTTGGCTTCCCGGTCAGCTTGTTTGCGGTATCGCTTCATTTGTTGAAAAATACCGGTTTTGCGCAGCAGGTCCATGGGCGTGTAATTCAGCAGAATCTCTTTGGTCGATATACCTGCCTTAAAGTATCGTTCCAATGAAGCAATGACCCCTTGAATATACACCACCACGGGAAATTGATTGTTATTGCAAGTGATCAGATCTTCTGCTACCTGATTTTCGGTGCCCCAAATCTGAATGATCTGAGGCTGAATCTCATCTAACATTTTGGAGATGGCGGTCAGATTGGAGGGTTTTCCGCTTTTGTATTCATATCCCAACTTATCCGGCAACAGGTAATAAGTGACAGAATCGTCTTTTTGGATTTGAGTTTCTGTTACATTTCCGGTGGTGGCAATAAAGAGTTCGTTCGCCGTATCGCCCGAAAAGTCCTCCAAGGCAGCATCCATCCAAAGTCCGCTGCTCGGTTTGCCGAAGAAGAATTCGCCGGCTTTTCCGATGGGAATATTTGTGATCCATAAAATACGCATGATCGTTCTCCGTTATTCCTCTAGTTTTTTGATACAAATACAGCACATAAACGCAATGACGGTTATCAGAGGAAAGACTACCGGATTTAAGCAAGAAAGGATAATCAACATAATCCAGATGGCCTGAATATAAGGTGATAGTCTTTTTTTCTGAGGGTTGATGGTCAAAGTATAAAGGGTGCGCATAATGCCGGACAGCATAAAAATGCCAATTAGTCCGGCACCGCCTAAAATATCAAGAACAAGGGTGTGTCCGGAAATTTTATCGTCGTCGTAAGACAGGAAATTATGTCCCCAAACAGGGCTTTCCGAAAAAGCGTTAAGTTCATTGAAATAGTGCTCAATGCGCTCGCTGCTGGTATCGGTATTAATAGATTCTCCGGAAAATAATTGAGCCAGTTGCAACAATCGGTCTGCCACATATTCCTGCTCGATCACATCGCTCAGCCAGTAAAACAGAGATCCAATAAGGGAGAATCCGTTAAACAGCAGAAATAGTGCAACGGCGAGTAAAGCAATGAAACCCACCCGTTTATTGAACTGAATCCAGAGTACAAGCAAAGTGATTGCAACGCAGATTAGTGCGATCGTATATTGGCTTTCATAAATACACCAAACATCCAGCACGAGAACCGCAGTGTACAAGACCTTCATTGCGCCTTTGGAATTATTGATCAGCCACAGAGCAACCGGGATGAATAAAACCAATGCATAAATAAAATCATATCCGCCGATGTTGGCTCTGGTATACTGAGCAGTATCGTAGATTGCAGTGCCGGAGGCAAGCTCTCTGCTGGCCATGGGAAAGACCTTAAGACCGATGATGGTTGTTACGCAGGTGATCCCGATAAAAATTGCCGCCGTTTTCAGATAACTCTGAAAGAATTCTTTGTGTTCTACATTTTTGCTGATCTGGATGGCCATGATGCAGGGAATAAATGCAATGATCAAATTAATAAAATAATTAACAAGTGCAGAGGATCGGTAAATCGTCCAATACGATAAGAATCCAAAGCCGAGAATTAATACAACGGCAGGCAATAGAGGATATACATTGGTGTTTTGATTGAGGGTCACAAATAAAACGATCAAAACAGGCACTGCCGTAACATACCAGGGGCAATAATAGTCTACCACAGGTAATAAGCTGATGGCCAAGTTGATAAAGCAGGCGATTTTAAGCAATAATAAATTATCCAGTTTCAAAGATGCGCGCATTTAGTGTTCCTTTTCTGTCAATCTTTTGTGAATATAGCATAGGAGTTTGATTCCTGCAAAAAAACGAATCTTTGCGAAGAAAACAAACACACGCTTATAAAGGGGAAGGTTCTTTATATACGGATTCTTACTCCAATGAGGATAGTGGTCTTCAAAACGAAGCAGGACCTCCTTGGCAGAAGCGGAATCGTTACTGCACTTAAAGTGGTTCAGCAATGCGCCGTATACCACATTTTTGATGCCGATGTATTCTACCTCGATTTCATAGCCGGAGGATTGATGACTTGTGATATAATCAAAAGAGATTTCCAATGAGCGTACAACCCGTTGGTTGGCGTTCAAAGAGAGGGAGCCGGGTCTGCAAAGATAGTTATAAATCGGCTCCAAAACAAATCCGAATCGATGAGAGTTCATGATCATCAACGGGATAATAGCCATGTCCTCTCCGTTCCGAAGATTCGGTTGAGGAATCTGACGAATGATGGAGCGTTTTACCATCAGGCAGCAGAGAGAATCGATTCCGAAGGTTAAAATTTCTTTGGTTGTAGGGCGTTGGGGAATGGCAGAAAAATTTTCAATCACTGCCATTTGACCGCCGGGCAATACCTTTTTGGAATTGCAAAAGACTATGTCTGCTTCATTTTGGATGGCAGCGTCTGCCATTTTCTTTAAATAGTCCGGATCATACCAATCGTCACTGTCGCAAAAAGCAATGTATTCCGCTGTGGATGCGGCGATGCCGTTGTTTCGGGAAATGCCCGGACCGGAATTGGTTTCATTTTCCAGATAGAGAATGTTGAGGGGATGGGTTCCTTGGAAAGAGCGGATGACCTCTGCGGTATGATCCTCGGAACAGTCATTGACCAAAATGACATCAAAATCCCGATAGCTTTGTTGCTCTAATGCCAGCAAGCATCGCTCAATATAGGAGCCTGCATTATAGCAGGGAATGACCACAGATATGAAGGGCATTTAATCATCCTTTCTGGCAAAGGTTCTGAAGACCCATCCACGCAAGCGGTTGGGCAACGCTCTTTGAACGACCCACCGTTTCAGCACATTTTCCAAATAAGTTTTGCGATTGATCATTTTTCGCTCAAGCATATAATCTTGCAAAAACTTTTCGCTTTCAAAATACTTTTTTCCGCCTCTTCGCTGGTACATATCCGAGCCGGTCCGAACATTGACCAATACCGTTCCGGTGTTTGCCATGATGGCACCATGCTCTGCCATGCGGATCCAAAGGTAATAATCCTCATTCCAAAACAAATCCAGATATCCGCCTGCTGCTTGTACAGCGGATTTTTTAAAGATAACGGATACGTGGTTGAGAGGACATCGCTTTTTTAAGTATGCCTGAATGGCTTGGTTGCTTTGGGGAACTTTTCGGTATGCAACAATATTGGTTTCATCGCCGATAAATTCGGAAATGTCTCCGCCGACAATATCCAATGCGGGGTTCTCTTTAAAGAGTCGTATTTGCTCTTCAAAGCGGGAGGGGAGGGAAAGATCATCGCTGTCCATACGGGCGACCAGCTCGTGGCTGCAATGTTTTAAGCCTTCTGCCAGGGCATTGCCGAGCCCCACATTCTTCTCAAGGCGCACGACCTTGAAAAGGGGATCCTTTTCCAAGGCGGAAACCGTTTTATTTAACAGTTCCGGAATGGGGCCGTCGATCACCAGTACGATCTCATTAGGCTTTACCGATTGATTCAAAACGCTTTCGATGGCGGTTTGAAACCATTGAGGATCGTCCTTTTGATAGACGCTCATTAAAACGGAGAATTTCATGTCGTTCATAAAACACCTTTATTTTTGCATCACGGCAAGAAGTGCCTTTGCTTCTTGCTGCTTTGCATCGTATTCCGAGGGATCTACAGCACCTTTTTTCAACAGGTAGTCCCCCAAATCGTCTGCGGTGGCATTTCCTTCTTCGGTGATGCCCTCTTGTTGAAAGACTTTGAGAACGGTTTTGAAAATGATTTTGATGTCACCCCAAAGAGTGATGTTTTCGATGTACTGAAGATCGTAGGTAATCTTTTGTTCCCAGGTCATGTTGTTGCGGCCGTTGACCTGCGCAAGACCGGTTAACCCTTGGCGCACCGAATGGCGCAGTCGCTGTTCCGGCGTCATAAAGACCATATCTCGCACCAGTTGGGGGCGGGGCCCGACGATGGACATGTCGCCTTTGAGAATATTGATCAGTTCCGGCAGTTCATCCAAAGAGGATGCCCGCAGGAACTTGCCGTAGGCGGTCAGCCGTTGCTCATCGGGGAGGGGCTTACCGTCGGCATCGGTTTCGCAGGTCATGGAGCGAAACTTGATCAGGTTGAAGATTCTTTCTCCCTTACCCGGGCGGGGTTGGGTGAAAAAGGGATTGCCCTTCATGGCGAAGGCACCGATCACCGTCAGCAAAAGCAAGATGGGGGAAAGGATCACCAAAGCCAGCAGGGACAAAACGAAATCAAAAAATCGTTTCCAAAACTTAGCGTACATAAAAAACCTCAAAAACAAGATTTAATAACATCAATAACCAATTGCTGCTCCTCGGCGGTCATCTTAATATCAGAGGGCAGGCAAAGACCACGGGCAAAAATATCTTCATCCACCGGATGCTCCTCGGCAGAAATGAACTCATAGCCCTCAAAAACCGGCTGCATATGCATGGGCTTCCAGATGGGACGAGACTCAATATTGGCCTCTTCCAGCTTTTTCATCACATCCAGCGGATTCACCTTGCAATCTTCATGGATCAGCAGGCAGGAAAGCCAGAAATTGGGCTTGGTATCCTCTAAGTAGGGGTTCATGGTCACCGGCAGATCCTTCAGCCCTTGGACATAGCGATCATAGATGGCTTTTTTCAGAGCGCAATGCTCGTCCAAATGCTTTAGCTGGCCTCTTCCGATGCCGGCCACCACATTGGACATGCGATAGTTATAGCCAATCTCCTCATGCTGATACCAAGGGAAGGGTTCTCTTGCTTGGGTGGCCCAAAACAGCGCTTTTTTCTTTGCGGCTTCCTCGTCGCAAACCAGCATGCCACCGCCGCTGGTGGTAATGATCTTATTGCCGTTGAAGGAAAGAACGCCGTATTTTCCCAAAACACCGCATTTGCGGCCCTTATATTCCGCAGAGAACGCCTCGGCGGCATCTTCGATCAATATAGCATTGTGTCTTTTGCAAATGGCCAGAATTTCATCCATCTTTGCGGGCGTGCCGTAGAGGTGAACCAGCATCACCGCTTTGGCATCGGGGTATTTTTCAAAGGCTTTTTCCAAAGCGGCAGGGTCCATATTCCAGGTCTCACGCTCGGAATCGATAAAGACCTGCTTGCCTCCTTCATAAGAGACCGGATTGACGGTGGCAGCAAAGGTCATATCAGAGCACAGAACAACATCGCCAGCTTTGATTCCGGCTAATTTGATGGCCAGATGCAAAGCGGCGGTGCCGGCGCTGAGTGCCAAAGGATAGCATTCAGTCTTGAGATAAGCGGCGGCCTCTGCTTCAAAACCATCGCAGTTAAAGCCCAAAGGGGCGATCCAGTTTTTTTCAAATGCCTCTTGAATATAAGGCACTTCATCCCCATGCATGGTGGGGGTTGAAAGTGGAATTCTTGCTTCGCTACGCATATTAAAACCTCTCATCTGAAAGTGTTTGCTACATTTTTTGACAAAGTATTCTTAAAGATACGTATACTCTTTAAATATTATATATTAAAATTATTAAATAAGCAAGAGAATATTAACAAATTGTAAAAAAATGCCTATTGTGACACAAAAATGGGGAGAAACTTTTCTTTGGGATGAAAAGCCGGATGGTTTACTATACCACATTTTGATGTCGAAATTTGTCTTAATGTTGCATTTCGCTCGGCTATTTTTTTACAAAAAAAGATTGCTTTTTTGTGTGGTTATCCCTTATAATGAAAGCATGAGGTGATCATCATGAAGAATTGGAATTGGAAAAAAATCAAAAAGTTCGGGCTACCCGCTTTGTTTTCTTTGGCGCTGAGTGCCTGCGGCAGTGCGGGGCTGTATTGCTTGCTGACTTGGTATAATCTGGTTTGCTTCGGGGAGACCGGAGTGAGTCCCATTGATTATCGGGCCAGTATTATTGTGGGTATTTTGATGCTCTTTGCCTGTGTGATGATCGCACTCTTTTATGTGATCTCTCGCCATAAGAATTTTACCATCCGTGGGATCCTGCTGGATCTGGGCGTTTTGCTGGTGGCTTTTATGCCCTTTTACGCTCTATGGGATGTGCTTTATAATTGGCTCAGCCATATCGTTTAAGACCAAGAAAAATGCGAGTGCAGATGCACTCGCATTTTTTTATTTAGTTTTAATTTTCAGGGTGGTGGATTTTAATCCGTCTCCGCTGCAGGTCACCGTGATGATACCGGCCTTTTGCAAAGAGCGAACGCAGGCAACCAGCATGCCCGAGAGGGCTTTTTTATCCGGCCGTGCAAAGCTTTCGGTTTCCCGTTGATCGCCGGCATCGGTGGTCAGAAACTCTCCGGCACCCTCTACCTTAAAGGTCAGGCGATGGGCGGCAAGGGGGCAAAGGTTGCCCTCTTGGTCCACAATAGAGGCGGTGATGTAGGAAAGATCCTCCCCGTCGGCAGCCAGCAGGGTACGGTCGGCAGAAAGAGCGATGGCATGGGGGGCACCGGCGGTCTTTACCGAGGCTCGCATGGCCTCTTTGCCCTCTTGATCATAGGCAACCGCCACCACCTCGCCGGGGGTGTAAACGGTATCCTTCCACATTAAGCGGAAGCGGCCGATCTCATCCTGATCATCCAAATATTGCTTCCCTTGGGAGACGCCGTTGATAAAGAGCTCGGCGCAGGGAAAGTTGGTATAGATATGAATCGGCACATTTTTGCCCTCATAGCCTTCCCAGTTCCAATGGGGGAAGATATGGAGCACCGGCTTATCGGTCCATGCGGCCATATAACCGTAGAATCGGTTTTTGGGAAGCCCTGCCAGATCCAATACGCCGAAATAGGAGGAACGAGAGGGCCAATCGCAATAATAGGGAGTGGGCTCGCCCAGATAGTCAAAGCCCGTCCAGATAAATTCTCCTGCCACATAGGGGCAATCCCGCTGAGCGGCCAATTCCCGCTCGGCATAATAAGCCCAGCCGGGAGCGGTCAGTTCATAAGCGGAGCAAGCCAGATCATCCTTAGGCGTCACGGGGATCTCCACTTCGGCCGGTAGATGATAAACGCCACGGGTGGACACGCAGGAAGCGGTCTCGGAGCCTAAAAGGATCAGATCGGGGAACCGCTCGTGAATCTCTTTATAGAGATGAGGCTTATAGTTAAAGCTTGCCACATCCAGATAGAAAGCCTGATGCTTTTCAATGGCATGGGGCATGGCGGAAAGACCGGCGGTTACCGGACGAGTGGGGTCAATGGCATGAACCGCCTCGGTCAGCATTTTGGTGACCTTCCAGCCATCGTCTCTCCATTGCTCCCGCATTTCATTGCCGGTAGACCAAAGGATGACGCAGGGGTGGTTGCGGTCCCGCTTGATCACGTCGGCCATATCCTCCACTGCATGGTCTTTGAAATACTTGGTGTAGCCGTTGGAAACCTTGCGGGTGGCCCATTCGTCAAAGAATTCATCCATCACCAAAATGCCCATCTCATCGCAAAGAGTCAGCAATTCGGGGGCGGGGGGATTATGGCTGGTACGAAGGGCGTTGACCCCCATTTCCTTGAGGATCACCAGTTGGCGGCGCATGGCGGCCAGATTGACGGCAGCGCCCAAAGAACCCAGATCATGGTGCATGCAAACGCCGTTGAGTTTTATATGACGGCCATTGAGAAAATAGCCTTCGGTGGTAAAGCGGGAGGAGCGGGGACCGAAAGAGACGGTCTCGGCATCACCGCTGTTGATGCTGACCTTCACGGTGTATAAAGCCGGATTGTCCACATCCCAAAGGATGGGATTTTCCAACTCAAAGATCATGGAATTGCTCTCGGAATCAAAGGATTGGAGCAGAGTACCGTCGGGGGCGAAAACATCAGCATGATAGCCGCCTTTGATCTCGGCAGAGAGCTCAAAAACAGCCACTGCGGGGCTGGCAGAAAGCTGACGCACCCAAATGCCGTTGTAGGGCAGATGCTGAGCGGGCTTTTTCACCAGCCGCAGGTTGCGGTAGATGCCGCCGCCGGTATACCAGCGAGAGCAATCGGTGTCCACAATAGCAACGATGGCCAAAAGGTTTTGCTCTCCGAAACGCACGGCGTCGGTCAAGTCCACCTGAAAGGATTTATAACCAAAATGATTTTTGCCGCAGAGAATGCCGTTGAGATAGATCTCCGAGCGCCACATAATCCCGTCGCACTCTAAAAAGATCTTGCGATCACTATCCTCGGCGGGGATCTCCAGCCACTTGCGGTACACCCCTTTGCCGATGGAGGGAAGTGCGCCGGTACGGCCGGTATGGAGCACCGGCTTTAGCAGACCATCCTCCTTGATGGTGGCCTCTTTGGCATCGCAAAGCTTTTCAAATTCGGCTTTGATGGCCCAATCGTGGGGAACACGAACCTCTTCCCAAGCGCTATCGTCAAATTCGGGAAGCAGGTATTCGGCCACCTTGCCGTTTTCTTCAAATTTCTGGAATTTAAAGCCGTATTTCAGTTGTTCGATTACTCGTTCCATGATGGTGTTCTCCTGTTTTATGATTCATTAACCAGCTTGCCGCAGATTTGCTCGGGGGTCAATGCCAAGCAAAGAGTATGGGCGGCATGCTGCCGGATTTCTTCTTCAATATAGGCGGTATCTTTGGTGAATTTTTCACTGATACGGCGGCAGATCTCGATGATTTTTTGAGGCTCACGGATGCATTCCACCCGCCCGAAAACAATCACGCTTTTGATGTTTAGTGCCCATTCATTTTCCCTGCGAAAACCACGGTCTAACACGCAAAAAGAGGCTTTTTCGCACCCATTTAAAGCGTCGATCTTATGACCGGTTTTTCCGCTGTGAAAATAGATTCTCCCATCCTCCTCGCAGTACCAATGGTTGATGGGAAGCCCGTAAGGGTACCCATGATCTCCCAGCACCGAAAGGATGCCTCGAGGCTCCTCTTTTAGGAGAGCAATACACTCCTCTTGAGAGAGGGCCTGCTTTTTTCGGGTCAGTTCACGAAACATGATCAGCACCTGCCTTTTTCTTATTTTAACATAAATAAAATCCTGCGACAAGTCTTATCGCAGGATTTTTATAGAATTATTTCCTTATCATGCGTTTTGCCAATTTGAAATCCTTGGTCAGATCGTTGGAGCGAATATAGGGGCGGGGAGCGCCGGGCTCTGTATCAAAAACCAAACGCAGATGATTTTAGTAAATGCGAATTTCGTAAATACGGGCATCGGGGCAACCGTTGGTTGCGGTAACGGTCACAGTGACCTTATCGCAAAGAGCGGGGTCAAAGTCCAAAATATTCATCCGTTGATAATTGTCGGTTACCGTATGCTCTTTAACTGCCTTGCCCTTGTGCCAAAGGGTAACGGTATAATCCTTCACCAGCTCCGGCGGAATGCCTATTCTTTGCTGCTGTTGACGTTTCAAATTTTGGGTTTGCTTTATTGAATAGTTGAAGTTTGTATCAAAAACCAGTACGATCTGTGATATCTTATCCGTCTTGATGAGGTCAAAAGAAAGGGTTTCCCCTTCTTCGGAAAGGCCATTTGATACCCA
>JAZQFD010000018.1:0-25991 GCA_045539335.1 Eubacteriales bacterium | reverse complement strand
AAAGCTCCTCTGCCTTTTACCGTGCATTTCGTAAGACTACCGATTCCAATCCAAAGGAATTTTACAAGCACCAATAAATATGCCATCAAAAAAACAGCCACCGGAATGCACACATCACATAAGGCCGTAATTTCAAAATACGAACTTATGGGCGTTGCAAAAGGGAAAAGCAAAGATGAATACCGAGAAGAATCGCAAGAGTTTTTTATTGGTCGGCGTCATTTTCATAAAGGCGGCTAAAAAATGGATGCAGATTTTCATTTCTCCCGACGAAGGCGTATACCGATACGGTGAGGCGGGAAAATGGAAAAAATAAAAACTCCCCGAAGGGGGAGTTTTTTATTGGTCGGCGCCATTTTCATAAAGGCGGCTAAAAAATGGATGCAGATTTTCATTTCTCCCGACGAAGGCGTATACCGATACGGCGAGGCGGGAAAATGGAAAAAATAAAAACTCCCCGAAGGGGGAGTTTTTTATTGGTCGGCGCCATTTTTTAGCCGCCGAGGTAGGCTTTTTTGATTTCGGGGCTCTCCTTTAGCTCTGCGCCGGTACCGGTCAACACAACCTTGCCCGATTCCAACACATAGGCACGATCGGCCACAGAAAGAGCCATTTGAGCGTTTTGCTCCACCAGAAGAATGGTGGTGCCGGCTTCATGAAGCTCTTTGATGATATCGAAGATCTCCTGAACCAAGATGGGAGAAAGACCCATGGAGGGCTCATCCAGCATCAAAAGGGTGGGCTTGCTCATCATCGCACGACCCATGGCCAACATTTGCTGCTCACCGCCGGAAAGGGTACCGGCGATCTGCTTACGACGCTCCTTCAAGCGGGGAAAGTGCGCATACACATTGGCAATACTCTCTTCAATCTCGCTGTTGGGACGGGTATAAGCGCCCATGATCAGGTTATCCTCTACCGTCATCTGCAAGAAGATGCGGCGACCTTCGGGAACATGAGCCAAGCCCTTGGAAACGATCTTATGAGCAGGCACAGCGGAAAGATCTTCCTCTTTGAATTCCACCGAGCCGGTCTTGGAATGCAAAAGACCCGAAACCGTTTGGAGGATGGTGCTCTTACCGGCGCCGTTGGCACCGATGAGGGTCACGATCTCGCCGGGATGCACTTCGAAAGAAACATCCTTAATGGCATGGATGCTGCCATAATATACATTGATATTATTAACCTTTAACATCCTCAACCCTCCTTCTTTTTGCCAAGATAAGCTTCAATAACGGTGGGATTTGCCTGAATTTCTTCCGCAGTACCCTTGGCAATGACCTGACCGAAATTCAGCACGCAGATACCCTCGCAGATGTTCATAACCAAATTCATATCATGCTCGATGAGCAGAATGGCGATCTGGAAGGTATCACGGATCTTCACGATATTTTCCATCAATTCAGCGGTTTCGGAGGGGTTCATACCGGCAGCAGGCTCATCCAGCAGCAAGAGGCTGGGGTTGGTGGCCAGCGCACGAACGATCTCCAGGCGGCGCTGAGCGCCATAAGGCAGGGAGCCTGCCTTCATATTGGCCATATCCTGCATATCGAAGATGGAGAGCAGCTCCAGAGCACGCTCATGGGCTTCTTTTTCCTTCTTCCAATAAGAGGGCAGGCGCAGAATGCCGGAAACAGTGGAATAGGTTTCCTGATTATGCAGACCGATTTTAACGTTATCTTCCACGCTTAAATTGGAGAACAAGCGAATATTCTGGAAGGTACGGGCAATGCCCATTTTATTGATCTGCACCGTGGTTTTACCGGCGGTATCCATTCCGTCTAAGAGGATGGTACCACGGGTGGGCTGATACACTTTGGTCAGCAGGTTAAATACGGTGGTCTTACCGGCACCGTTGGGGCCGATGAGGCCGGCGATCTCGGTTCTGCCGATGGTCAGGTTCAGATCGCTGACCGCATGCAGACCGCCGAAATCGATGCCCAAGTGGCGGCACTCCAAAATGGGAGTTTTATGGAGATCCCGCTCGGGGATAATGGAATGGCTGGGCATGGGAACCATTTTTGCTTTCTGAAAAGGATTGTTCATTCTTCTTTGGCTCCTTTCCGTTTAAAGCTTGCCTTGATTGTGTCGCCGATGCGAGCCAAGAAGCCCTTGATGGTGGGATTATTGGTGGCCAGCATAACCAAAATCAACACAATGGCATAGATCAGCATCCGATACTGGGAGAATTCACGCAGAAGCTCGGGCAAGATGGTCAGTGCGGCGGCTGCAATAATGGAGCCCCACATTCTGCCCAAACCGCCCAATACCACAAATACCAGCACCAGAATGGAGGTATTGAAGTCAAACTTGGTGGCCACAATGGTATTTTGGCTCAAGCCAAATAAAGCACCGGCAGCCCCTGCCAAGGAAGCAGAGATCACAAAGGCCATCAGCTTATACTTGGTTACATTGATACCCACACTCTCTGCGGCGATCCGATTATCCCGCAGGGCCATAATGGCACGACCGGAGCGGCTGTTGACCAGATTGAAGATCACAATCAAAGCCACCATGATCAATAAGAAGCCGGCCAAGAAGGTGGAAATCTTGGTATTGGCGGGAACGCCCATAGGGCCGTTCATGATCATTTTACCACCCTCCATCTGAAGGGTGTTCTTCAAAAAGCTGACATGGAGACCGGCGGCATCCACGCCCACATAAAGATTGGTTACAATCGATTTGATGATTTCTCCAAAGGCCAAGGTTACAATGGCCAGATAGTCGCCCTGGAGGCGCAGTACGGGCACGCCGATCAGCACGCCTGCCACAGCAGCAAATACTGCACCGATTACCATGGCGAGCAGTAAACGAATTCCATCATCGGCCACCGACTGCTGAAGAGCAGCAGCAACCACAGCGCCGGAAAACGCACCAACGCTCATAAAGCCTGCATGACCCAAGCTCAGCTCGCCCAACACGCCAACGGTCAGGTTCAAAGAAAGAGCCATAACGATATAAGCGCAAACGGGTACCAGCTGACCCTTCATGGTGGAGGAAAGGCCATTATTCTCCGACATGACAAAAAGGATCAAAAATGTGGCCACAACACCGGCATAAGTAAGCCAGTTGCTAAGGGAGCCTTTAAAATTCAATTTCTTCATATCGCTCACCTTACACTTTCTCTCGAATCTGCTTACCCAGCAGACCGGTAGGCTTGATCAGCAACACCAGAATCAACACCAAGAACACAATGGCATTGGAAAGCTGGGTGGAGATATAAGCACCTGCCATAATCTCAATGATACCCAAAAGGATACCGCCCAGCAAGGCGCCGGGAATGGAACCGATTCCGCCAAATACCGCTGCAGTAAATGCCTTGATACCGGGCATAGAGCCGGTGGTGGGCACCAAAGAGGGATAGGTGGAGCAAAGGAGCACACCGGCAATGGCCGCCAAGGCAGCACCGATGGCAAAGGTCACCGAGATGGTACGGTTTACATGGATGCCCATCAGTTGAGCGGCACCCTTATCCTCCGAGCAAGCACGCATGGCTTTTCCCATCTTGGTCTGATTGGTAAAGATGGTCAAAGCAATCATAATCAACACGCAAGCACCGATGGTTACCAAGGTGCTCACAGGAATGGTCATGCCGCCATCAAAGAGCTTGATGGATGCTCCGCCAAACAGGTTGGGGAAGATCTTGGGATTGGAGGTCCAGAGCAGCTGAGCCGCATTCTGAAGAAAATAGCTGACACCAATGGCAGTGATCAATACCGCCAAGGAAGTGGATTGGCGCAGCGGCTTATAAGCCAAGCCCTCGATGATAACACCCAAGACGGTGCAGATCAGCACCGCCAACAAGATGCCCACTACCGGAGGCAGATTAAAGCTGGAAATGGCAAAAAAGCAGACATAGGCACCCACCATAATAACATCACCGTGGGCAAAGTTCAGCATCTTGGCGATACCGTAAACCATGGTATAACCCAAGGCGATAATGGCATAAATACTACCTAAGCTGAGGCCATTAATCAAATGGTTTAAAAAGGTTAACACGTGTTTAACACCCCTATTTCAATTGCAGTAAAAAATCCAAATGAGGGCTGCCGGACCGGCAGCCCTCACGGTTATACAAGTGGATGGATTACATACCAACGTAAACGCCGTTCTGAATAACCATGCCCTTGGGGGTCTTGGAAACTGCACCGTCTGCAGTCCAGGTCATGCCTTCGCCGGTCAGACCGTCGAATACGAAGTCAGCAGAGGTGAACTCAGCCTTCAGCAGAGTGCACAACTCTTCGGCGGTAGCGTCGTACTTATAAGTACCGTCTTCGTTCTTCAGAGCATTGCCGTTGTCCAGAGCCTGATAGATCGCATAGATGCAGTCATAAGCATCCGCAGCGAACTGGTTGGGGACCTCATTGTACAGTTCCTTATACTTGGAAACAAAAGCGGTGGTCTTGGCATCGTCAGCATCTGCATTAAAGGGAGTCAGCAACATAACACCCTCAGCCAGAGTGGTGTCGAAGCCCTCGAGACCCAAAATACCGTCCATACCGTCTACACCAAAGAACTTGGGAGCATAGCTGTTCTCTTTTGCCTCAGTGAGGATCAGAGCAGCAGACTCATAGTACATGGGCAGGAATACCAGATCAGCACCGGCATCCTTAGCGGCAGCAACCTGCACGGAGAAGTCGGTCTTGGTATCCTCGGTGAAGGTGGTGGTGGAAACAACATTCAAGCCCAGCTCTTTAGCTTTAACGGAAAAGCTGTTGTAGATACCGGTGGAATAGTTGTCGTCGTTCTTATAGATCACAGCGATCTTGGTGCCCAGCTTCTGATCAAAGATGTACTGAGCAGAAGCTTCGCCCTGGTTGGGATCCATGAAGCACATCTGGAAGATATTGTCTTTACGAGCAATATCCACAGCGCCGGTTACAGCGTTGGCAACACCGCCCAATACGTCGGTAGAGGAAGCGGAGGGAGTCAGATAGAAGATATGGTCTGCGTTGGCCTCAGCAGAGGTAGCAGTACCGGGAGCAGAGGTAACAGAACCCAAAGTGATCTGCATGCCCCAGTCCTTCAGAGTGTTGTAGGCGTTAACAGCCTTCTCTGCATCGTGAACATCGTCTTCGCACTTGAACTCGAACTGAATGCCACCCAAAGCGTTGATCTCGTCAACAGCGATCTTAGCAGCGTTGTTTACGGCATTACCGTAGATAGCAGCACCGCCGGTCAGAGGGCCGGTGATACCGATCTTCAGAGCGGTAGCCTCTTCTTTTTCGCCGCAAGCGGTCACACAAGTCAGAGCCAGCATCAGAGCCATCAGCACAGCTGCGATTCTAATAAACTTTTTCATTGTCTTGTTCTCCTTTATTTCTTTTTTAAAAAATTATTAATATTTTAACACGCTAAAGTATTGTTTGTCAATAGGAAACCAAATTTTTTTCTTTTTCGTCGAATCTTTTTTTAAAAAGTGAGAAAATCGGAGAATTTCAAAGGAAAACAGAGCATTTAAAAGATTTCCAACAAATGAAACTGACCTTTTGCTGAAACCACACGAAATCCTATGAAAAAATATGACTTTTTTTGCGTTTTTATATTGACATTCTGCTTTTTTGTGATTATATTATATTTTGTTAAATTATTGCCAACGGGAGGTTGAAAAGAAAAGTTGAAAAACATCATTGAACTGCAGGACATTCATGTTTCCTTTGAAGACGGCGAGGTCATTCTGGATCATTTTAATTTAAATATCCGGGATAAAGAGTTTGTGACCTTCCTGGGGCCTTCCGGCTGCGGAAAGACCACGACCCTTCGGGCCATTGCCGGCTTTGTGAGCCCCCAGAAAGGGCGGGTTCTCTTTGAGGGGAAGGATATTACCAAGCTTCCGCCCCACAAACGCCAGGTCAATACGGTGTTCCAACGCTATGCTCTTTTCCCCCATTATAATGTATACGATAACATTGCTTTCGGCTTGAGAATCTCCAAGACTTCTGAAGAGGAAATTGCTCCCCGTGTAAAAGAAATGCTGGAGTTGGTGAACCTTAAGGGCTTTGAAAAAAGAGACATCTCTTCCCTTTCCGGCGGTCAGCAGCAACGGGTGGCCATTGCAAGAGCCTTGGTCAATAACCCGAAGGTTCTGCTTTTAGACGAGCCCTTGGGTGCTCTGGATCTGAAGCTTCGCAAAGGAATGCAAAACGAACTCAAGCGGATCCAGCGCCAGATGGGGATCACCTTCATCTATGTGACCCATGATCAGGAAGAAGCCCTGACCATGAGCGACACGGTGGTGGTAATGAAAGACGGTGTGATTCAGCAGATCGGCACCCCCGAAGATATTTATAATGAACCCATCAACCCCTTTGTGGCAGACTTTATCGGCGAGAGCAATATCATCGGCGGTACCATGATCCGAGACCTTTTGGTGGAGTTTGAAGGAATCCAATTCCCCTGCGTGGATAAAGGCTTTGGGGAGCAGGTAGCGGTGGATGTTGTGGTTCGTCCCGAGGACATTGAGATTCAGGACCCCAAAGACGGAATGCTTTGCGGCACTGTAGAAAGCGTCACTTTCAAGGGTGTACACTATGAAATGATGGTACGCTCTGCAGACTATCTCTGGAAGATCCATTCCATCACCTGCAAAGAGCCCGGTACTCAGGTGGGAATGAAGATCATTCCCGAATACATTCATATTATGAAAAAGGAGGCCGGTACCGCAAATTGAAAAAGACACTGATAGCAGTTCCCTACTATGTGTGGGCAACGCTGTTCATCATCGTGCCGTTGCTGATGATCGTCTATTGCGCCTTCACCGATGCAACCGGCGCCTTTACAACGGAGAATGTTTTGGTGATCGGCAAATACTGGCCGGTGCTTTTGCGCTCCCTTGCCTATGCGGTTGTGGCAACCATCTGTTGCTTGATCTTGGGCTATCTGCTGGCTTATTTTATGGCACAGCAATCGGAGCGAACCAAAACCGTTTTAATGATTCTGCTAATGCTGCCCATGTGGATCAACTTTGTGCTCCGCACCCAGGCCATGCAGGATCTTTTGGATCTTTTGCAAAACTTCTTAAGAGATGCACAGATCCCCTTGCGGATCAGCAACACCCCCTTTGCGGTGGTGCTGGGCTTGATCTATAACTATCTGCCCTTTATGGTGCTTCCCATTTATACTGCCTTGGAAAAGCTGGATAAAAAGGTGATCGAAGCCGCCGAGGATCTGGGTGCCAATCGCTTTCAGGTCTTTCAACGAGTGATCCTGCCCCTTTCCATGCCCGGTGTGGGAAGCGGCATCATCATGGTGCTGGTGCCCACCGTTTCCACCTTTGTGATCTCGGAAAAGCTGGGCGGCGCCAAATACAACCTCATCGGTAATATCATTCAGGAGCAGTTCCTGACCGTTTATAATCCCAACGTGGGTGCGGCCATCAGCTTGGTGATGCTTTTGCTGATCATGATTGTGATGGTCATCTTCAGCTTCTTGGACGATGAGACCAAGGAGGGCATCCTATGAGAAATTTCATTCAAAAATCTTATATGGCATTGGTCTTTGGATTTCTCTACCTGCCCATTGCCTATCTGATCTTCTTTTCTTTTAATGAAGGAAAATCCAAGGTTATTTTCAGCGGGTTTTCGCTAAAAAATTATGTAAACCTATTTCAAGACGAGCAGATCATGGGTGCTTTGATGAACACCCTGATCATTGCTGCCATCTCTTCGGTGGTGGCCACCATCATCGGCACCATGGCGGCGCTGGGCATTCAGCACCTGCGCAAATGGCCTCGCAGTGCTGTGATGAACGTGACCTACATTCCGGTGTTGAACCCTGATATCATCACCGGCGTGTCCATGATGCTGCTTTTCTCGGTGCTGGGCATCTCTTTGGGATACGGCACCGTGCTGCTGGCACACATCACCTTTAATATCCCTTATGTGATCCTTTCGGTCATGCCCAAGCTGCGGCAGGTGGACCATTCGGTTTATGAGGCGGCGCTGGATTTGGGCGCCTCTCCCACTCAAGCTTTCCGCAAAGCACTTTTGCCTCAGATTATGCCCGGCATCATCTCCGGCTTTATGCTGGCGTTGACCCTTTCGGTGGATGACTTTGTGGTGACCTTTTTCTTAAAGGGCGTGGAGGTAGAAACCTTGGCAACGGTGATCTATACCACCACCAAGACCCGCATCAACCTTTCCATGAACGCTCTTTGCGGAGTAATGGTGGTTGTGGTGACCATTATTCTGATTCTGGCCAATCTGCCCTCCAAAAAAGAAAAGACCAAAAAGGAGGTGCGGGTATGAGCCGATATCTTAAATCCATTGCCACTCTTTTGATCGCCCTGATGATCACCCTGCCCCTCTCTTCCTGCAAGACCCATGAGCCCAATAAGGTTCTTTATGTTTATAATTGGGGCGAATATATGGACGAAGAGATCAATGAGCTCTTTGAGCAGGAAACCGGCATCAAGGTGGTTTATAAGGTCTACGATAATAATGAATCCATGTATGCGGTGGTCAAAAATGCTCCCGGCACCTATGATGTGGTGTTTCCTTCCGATTATATGGTAGGGCGGATGATTGAAGAGGATATGCTGGAGCCCTTGAATTTTGAAAATATCCCCAATGCTCAATACATCATGGATAATTTCAAAAATCTGGAATACGATCCTGAAAACCGCTATTCGGTGCCCTACACTTGGGGAACGGTCGGAATCCTCTACAACACCAAGGTGATCCAAGAGGTGCCCACCGATTGGAACGCTCTTTGGAATGAGGCGTATTTCGATCGCATTCTTATGTACAATAACCCTCGAGACACATTGGGAGTGGCGCTGCTGAAAAACGGTCATTCGCTCAATACCATCAACGAGGAAGAATTGAAAGAAGCCTGCTTGGATCTGATTGAGCAAAAGGATCTTCTCCAAGCCTATGTTTCCGATGATATCTTCAGTAAGATGGAGGGTGAATCCGCCGCCATCTGCCCGGTATATAGTGGCGATGCCATCTCCATGATGGAAGAAAATCCCAATCTGGCTTATGCCATTCCGGAGGAGGGAACCAATCGATTTGTGGATTGTGCGGTCATTGTGAAGGATGCGCCCAATAAGGACGCTGCGGAGCAATACCTGAATTTCCTTTGCCGGCAGGATATTGCGGAGCGGAATCGGGATTTCACCGCCTATTCTACCCCCCATCAGCAGGTCTTTGATGCCCTGCCCGATGAGATCAAGTATAATGAGATCGCTTATCCCAAGGATGAAATCTTGGCCAAAACGGAAGTGTATACCAACCTTCCCCAAGAGATTTTAGAACTTTACAACACCCTTTGGAACGATCTGAAAAACGCATAAGAATAAGCGCTGTTTGCACAAAAAACAGCGCTTATTTTTATTTAGATTATACAAATATAGGGATATCCTTGTTTTTTTGTTGCTTCTATAATAAAATTATGTTATAATAACAAAAAATGCAAGAGAGTATGAGATGCATAATAAACCCCGATATTCGCATTAGGGTTTATTATGCATTTCTATTTTTAAAAAGGAGATCAAACATGAAAAAACGCCTTCTTTGCACTCTAGTTTCTTTCGTTCTGCTTTTTGGAATGTTCCCCGCCCTTCCCTTAGTTGCAGAAACCGCAACCGGCATTCTCACCGAAGAAGAGATCGCCAACCTGCCCCTGGCCAGCACCGCTGCCAAAAACGACGGGATCCGGGCTTATAAGATCGATTCGGTGGATGAATTGATCGCCGCCGCAGCCAGCACCTTTGTTGGAACGACCTTTAAGATCTCCGGCGATTCCTACACCTCCGCATCCAGCTACATCCACGAAAAATTTGTGGAAACCGCCACCTTTGACCGGGGGGATCTTTCTACCTACGACACCATTTATATTACCCAGGATCTGGACATTGCCGCCTGGGAAACGGCTACCGGCAAAGTTTTTGCCGACGTATACGACGGCTTTAATAACAATTCCAAGCTGTATACCACCCCCTCCTTTATTCTGGACGGGCAAAATCATACCATTTCCGGCTTTACCGATACCCACCCTTTGATCTACGGAAATATGCTGGGCACCATCAAAAACCTGAAGATGACCGGTGCATCGGTGGTTGCCGCCGGCTACAACGGCGGCACCTCCTACTATGCCAGCGCCGTTTTGTGCAAGGGCACCGAGATCGGCGGCATTATTTTTGAAAATGTGCATATGGACAACTGCCATTTAAGCACCATCAAAAGCACCGCCGGCCTGTTTTTGCCCTATCCCAACAACGCCAACCGGAACGTAACTCTTATCAACTGCTCCATCAATCGATCCTCGGTGACCAGCACCGCCGCTTCGGCCAATGGCATCGGCCTTTTTGTTGGACAGTTCGGCGGCACCGATTTTAAGGCCTATAACTGCGTTGCCGCCAACAGCACCGTGATCGTGCCCACCATTAAAGCCGCATCGGACGGCTCTGCCTTTTTGTTTGGTAACCTGGACAACGGCGGCGTGATCAAAACCGCCGTAATGGACAACGTTGCCTCCATCAACAATACCTTCATCACCGATAACACCACCGCTGTGGGCATTATTGCCACCTTTGGCAATGCCAAAAACATCACCGCATCTGCTACCAACGTCTATGCCGTGGGCAACGTTTCCAAAACAAGTGCCGAAGGAGCTCCCGTTGCTCTGACCAACCTGTTTGTGGATGCCGACAACTACCTTAAAACCTTTACCGTTTCGGAAGTCACCACCGACACGGCGGTCACCATGGCTTTAAACAAGGCGAAAGCCTCGGGTGATACTGCGGTCAATACCGGTGCCTCCTCCAACCTGACGGTGGATACCGCCATGGGGCTGATGAACGGCAATGCCGCTTTGACCGACAGCGATTATCTGAACTGGAGCGTTAGCAACACCGCCGTTACCACCACCTCCACTCCGGCTTACGTGGCCACCTTTGAAACGGAAGGCGACACCCTGCACTTTTTGGCCGACTCCACCGGCAAGATCACCTTTACCCAAGAGCAAAAGGATCTGCTGGCGGCCAACACTTATTACAATGGCCCCCAAACTGCCGCCATTGATTACGACGGGCTGGTGATCACCAATCACGTAACCTATACCTTAAATCCCGCTGTGCTCAACAGCCTTACCTTCTCTGCCGCCCGGCAGGATTATGCACAGTTCTCTGCCTGCACCGCCATTCCCGAAACGGTGGAGGTCTGGGTCAACATCCCCAAGGACTATACCGCCCGCAATATGATTGTGGGCGGCTACGGCAAGTACAACAAAGGCTCTACCGAGATCTTTTGGTCTTTGGAAATGAACGCCGGCGGAACCCTGCGCTGGTGGGAAGAAGCTGCCGGCAAGGAAATGAAATACTGTAAATTCGACGGCACCTACAACGATGCCATCTACATCAACACCGGCGAATGGATGCTGATCTCCATTGTACGGGATCAGGTGAACAATAAGATCCTGGTTTATATCAACGGTGAGCTTGCCGCCGAAAGCAGAAAGGTCTATACCGCCAACAAGACCAGCGGCACCAACGTATTTGACTATACCACCGGAAAAACCACCACCGACGCTCCCCGTTTGGGTAGAGACTGGCGGGAAACCTTGATGAGTGCCACCGACAATAACCTGCTGTTTGAAGGCTCTCTCCACCAGCTTCGGATGTACAGCGACGACCGCACCGCCGAGGAGATTGCCGCCGGCTATGCAAACGATTGTCTGTTTGATCAAAAGACCACTTCCCACTTACAGGACAACAACCTGTACGGCTGCTGGGAATTCCATGAGCTTGCGCAGGACCAGCAATACCCCTTGACCTTTAACAACCTGGCCACCGGCAGCGGAGCCGCCGACCTTTCCATCTCCACCGTGTGGTTTGGACAGGACCCCATCGTTGCTCCTAATTATAGCGTAACCTATCCCAATGCCTCCGGTATTCAATTTCCCGATTCTACCCATCAGCTGCGGATGGAAGAAGAACTGACCGAAATCCCCTTAACCTTCTCCGGCTTGATCAATCTGGATGAAGACGACAAAGGCATTTTAGCAGGCAACCGATACAGCGCCGGCAGTTACAGCGAAGGGGCCGGGCGTTTTATATGGGCCGTCGATGCTAACGGCGTTCCCTTTTTACAATGGATGGCCCCTAGCTCTAATTCCAGAAAAACCTATTATGCCCACGGCATAGATCTTCAAAGCCAGGGCTGGTTGCTGCTCACCGCCGCCTTTGATCCGGAGCTGGACGTCGTCTATTGGTATATCAACGGCTCCCTGGTGGAGATCAGCTTTGACGCCACCGTTACACCGTCTATTCCCTATCAGCGTGTAAAGATCGGCGGTGACTATCTCTTTACCTTAGACAGCACCGCCAATACCAGCACTTATAACACATCTTATTTCACCGGCAAGATCGGCTACACCGGCATCTGGTCCACCGTACGCACCGCCCAAGAGGTTGCCGCAGAGTCCGCCGCCTTGCAGGCAGATGCCACAGCAGTTCCCACCACCGGCAATGGCCTTTTGGGCAGCTGGTGCTTTGCCGGGGACGGCGACGTGCTGACCACCGTTTATGCCGACCAATCTGCCAATGGAAACGACGTAACCCCCTTCTGCGAGCTGTTGAAGGATTATGACCAAGCCTATCTGGAAAGCCAGAACATTGACAGCGAGATCGCCCAAGGCGACTACTCCATTTTGCTGATGCCGGATATTCAAAATATCACCCGGGATTATATGGGCGGTATGTCGGAATACCTGGACGATTACCTGCAATGGATCGTAGATAACCAAGAAAAATACAACATTCTGGCCTATGTAAATTTAGGCGACCTGGTACAGGATGACAGCGGCACCGCCACCGATGAATGGGAAACGGTGCAGGCCGCCTTTGCCTCCACCTTGGAAAAAGCCGGCATCCCCGGTGTTCCCATGCGGGGCAACCACGACCGCTCTTCTTACTACAATCAATATTTTGACTACGACTATTATACCTCCCAGGAATGGTTTGGGGGCGTATATGAGGAAGGCTACCTGGACAACAGCTACTGGTTTATTGAAACCGAGGACGTGGACCGCAAATATCTGGTCTTCTCCCTTGGCTGGTCCGCCGCCAGCGCCGCCAACGCCAACAAAAACGGCTTAGGCGACCCCGACAATGCCGCCGAGACCGATGTCGGTGAGGATGCCGCATTGATGGCCTGGGTCAATGAGATCATTGCCCAATACCCCGACTACAACGTGCTGTTTACCGCACATAGCGGTATGAACTATTACGGCGAATGGAATGTCAACGGCGCCAACCTTTACAACAACGTTCTTTCTCAACACAACAACATTGCTTTGTCAGCCTACGGTCATATCCACTCCCCCGTTGTGGTGGAACGGACCGATCCCCGCTTGGACGGGGTAGAATTCCCCTCCCTGTTGGTGGATGGCCAAGGCATTGATCAGTACGAAGGTTGCAAGGGCTTTGTGGCGATGCTGACCTTCCACTACGATAGCGATGAAGCCACCGTCAACTGGTACTCTGTGCGGGACGGCTCTCTTTACCGTGTGGAAAGCCAATTCAACATCACCGTACCCCACGTGAATCCCCACATCCACCGCTACAACGAACAAACCGACGACGGCTATGCCTGCATCTGCGGCGCAACCAACACGGAAAAAACCGTAGCTTTGATCGGCAATACTTCTTATCCGTCGGTACAGGATGCGGTGGATGCGGCAGAAAGCGGAGATGCCATCATCCTGCAAGCCGATTCTACCGAAGCCACGCTGAATCTTTCCTTGGATGCCGGCATTACGCTGGACCTGAACGGCTTCACCTTGACGGTGGATGCCCTCTTTGCTGACGGTGCTGTAATCGATAACACCGATGGTGCGGGAAAACTGATTACGAATACTCTGCAGTTAAACTCCGGCAATCCTCAGCTGCCCCTTTACAACGGCTCTGCTTATCAGCTTTTCAATTATGAGGTAACCGGCAATGGTCATGTTCTTGTGAATGAAAACACGATAAAACTGGGCTATCGCTTGAACTTCACCAACGCCGATGCCTACACTCTGCTGCAGAACAACAATGCCACAAGAGCAGGCCTTGACTATCGTGTGACGCTGACCTGCAACACCACTGAAATCACCTATGTATATACCCCCGAATTGATTTCACGCTACGCCAATTATAAATTGGCCGGTTCCACCCCCGCCTTTACCCTAACGGTAACGGGGCTTGACAGCCTGAGCGTTGGCGAACTTTTGACCACGGTTCCCACCGCCTCATCTTATGGCGTTGCAAGCGCAGGATCTGCTAATTCTTATACTCGCTAAAAAAACAGCGAAGTTGCTTTACGCAACTTCGCTGTTTTTTATTATTCATCTATTACATCGGTCTCGGCCAGATCGATCTCGATATTTCCGACTCCGCCGCTGATCTCAATGAAATTGGGACCATCCCCATAGAGGGTATGATTTTTTACAAAAGAACCGTTTAAGGTAGCCGAACCAACACCCTTATCCAATTGAATTTTATAATCCTCGGCAGGCAACAGCACCAGGGAAACCTTTCCTACTCCGCAGTCGATTTCGCTTTTACCCAAAACCTCCGCCGTCAGTTCCAGATCTCCGACGCCCAGATCCATATCCAGATTGGTAAGAACACTTCTCCCCACGGTGATATGACCGGCGCCACCGTCGATGGATGCCTCTTTGGTGATCTCCAATCCCTGCAGATTCACCTTGCCGGCGCCCAGATCCAATTCCAAGCGCTCTGCCTTCAGCAGTTCCACTTCAAAGAGCCCTGCACCTGCATCCAGATCCACCCTTTTAAAGATCAGATCGGAAGGTAAGCAGATTTTCAAAAGCCCCCCATGGCTTTTTCCAAAAAAGGCATTTTTCTTTTCTCGGATAATAACCGTTCCGTTTCTCTCGGTACAGCTTACATAAGGGCTATCGGTTTCCACCGTGAAGGTTGCCCCCTCTTGGATCTGCACCTCAAGACCGGCAATGTCAAGCTCCAGTGCCGAAACCCCTTGATTGAACGACCAACTTGCAGGCTCTTCCAGCTTTTCTTTCTGCGGAAAGTCGATCCATTGAAGGCTCATTTGAAGCAATCCGCCGACCAATCCCAAAAGAATCGCCCCTGCCAATCCAAAGGCAAGATACTTTATGCATTTTTGAGCGGTATTCATTTGATATCCACCCCGCCAAAGAGAGCGTTGCCGCTGACATAAACGGTGGGACGACCCTCCACATTCTGATTCACATGCTTATTGCCGACTCCGCCGAAAATGGCAGTGGTAGATGTCTGCACATTCACTGTGGGCGGCAGGAAGATATCGATACCGCCAAACACGGCATTGACATGGATCACCACATCTCTTTGGATAATGGCGCCTCGCAGGTCACATTCCACTCCGCCGAAAGCGGCGGTGAGATCCACACCATCGAAAACCATGCCGTCGTAATTCACTTTTTGGCCGGAGAAGGTACCGGCATATTCCGGCAACTTTCCGCTCTCGGCCTTGACCCGCTGAACCGCCTCTTTGACCTTTCTGCCAAATACATCCTTAAAAATGAGACGAATACCGATCAGAATCAGCACGGCAGGACCCAGCAGTTTAAAAAGCAGGTCGAAGGAGACCCAGCCCCGTGTGCCAGCCAAAAGAGCCACGCCGATCAAAAGCAGGCAAAGATTCCCCGTCTTTTCCCGCTCGGTAAATAAACCGATGGCACCGGGAACGATCATAAAAAGAGTCCACCAGCCTTTGAAAAACACATTGATCTCAGCGCCAAAGGCTTCCAGCGCCAACACCACGCCCAGAGCTAAAAGAACAATGCCCCAGATAATATTTCTACTCTTTTTCATAGCAACCTACCTTTCTTCTATAAATGATTCAAAATACACCTTATCTACCCGAAAAACCTTTCCATTTAAATAAGAAAGAAAATGATCCTCGGGAAGCTTAAAGGCCAGCGAATAGGCATACAGCGCCTGATGCTTAAAGGGCAAACCCTTATTTTGAGCGCCGGTCCCGTATTTCAAATCGCCCACCACCGGATGACCGATAGAGGCCAGATGAGCACGGATCTGATGGGTGCGGCCGGTGACCAGTTCCACCTCCAGCAGCGAGACCCCTCGCCCCTCTTTCAAAACTTGATAGCGGGTAATGATCTCCTTAAACCCTTCTTTTTTGGTTTTGGAGATTTCCACTAAATTCTCTTTAGGATCCTTTTTCAGCCAGCCTTTTAAGGTGGCAGATTTCTTTTCCAAGGAGCCCAACGCCAAGGTCAGATAGCGCTTTTCTATCTGCCGATTCTTCACAATCTCATAAAGCGCCCGTCCGGCGGCGGCATTTTTGGCCACTATAACGATCCCACCGGTATTCTGATCCAAGCGATTGCAAAGGGCGGGAGTAAAGGAGGCCTCAGCCTTCGGGTCATAATCCCCTTTTTCATAGAGATAGAGCAGTACATGGTTGATCAGGGTGTCCCGACTGCCATGGGTATCGGCATGGACCGGCACCCCCGGCTTTTTATCCACCAGCAGAAGGTTTTCATCCTCATAAACGATGGATAACTGAGGCCGATAGGCGATGGTGCGAAAATCCTGACTTTTTTCGGTGAAAAACTCATCATTGATGTACATTTCCACCACATCCCCCACCTGCAGGCGGGTATTGCCCTCGGCACGCTTTCCACCCACCTTGATGGCCTTTTTTCGCAGGTATTTATACATCAGGGAGGGACTTAAATTCCCCGCCACCTTTTGCACAAATTTATCCAGACGCTGATCTGCGTCGTTTTGGGTAATCACAAATCGTTTCATTCAAACCGCCAAATTGTTTTTTTGTATCGGGGCTTCACCCAAAGGGTCCACCGATACCAAAGAGCCTTAAAGGGCGATGCCTTGCGGAAGGCCGCTTTATTCAATGCCTCAATGTATTCAACCACCCTCTCACGCTCCTCTTCCCCAATGGGCAATTGAGAATATAGGGCTTTTTGGAAGATGGGTAATACCTCAGATAAGGGAATCTTCGATACCTGCAGGTTATCGGCACGGCGGGCAAACTGCTCCAGCAGTTCCCCTTCAAAGAGTCCGATGCCCCAAAGCCGCATCAGCCGCAGCATCAGCTCATAGCCCCGCCGAACGGCCTGATCGGGAGCAAGACGGCGCACACGCCCCAAGGTGTTTCGATGAACTACAAGACCGCCCGCTAAAATTCCGGCCATGAGCCCCAATACCAAAAGGATATAGAGAACCGCCGTCATCCAACTTCTCCAGAAGGGAATCACCGAATGAATGGTTTCGGTCACAGGATCCTTCTTTGGGGTCTCCTGCTTTTGTTGCTCCTCTTCCGGATCGGTTACGGGATCGGGAAGCTCGTCGATAAACCAGGTGTAGTCACTGTCTTCTCCGTCTTCCACGAAGATAATATTGACATTGGGCTGAAGCTCGGCTTCTTTATTCTCGTCAATCAGCTCCAGAAGGTAATAATTCCGCATTAAGCCATAGCTGGGAGTGGGCTCAAAGGAAACCCAGCCCATACCATCGAAATAAACCTCCACCCAGGAATGGTAATCATTATCGTAGAGCACCACTCCATAATCGTCCACATCGTTCATTTTAGGCTGAACATAATAGCCGGAAACCACACGAGCGGGAATGCCCATAGAGCGCACCATGGAAACCATAGAGGAGGCAAAGAGGGTGCAATAGCCGGTCTTTTTCTCATTCTGGAATAAGAAATAATTAATGTAGTCTGCAGCGCTGGCAGGCTTGCCATCATCTCTCTTCAGGCGAACCCGATCCAAGGAATAGGTGAACTCGGTGCGGAAATACCGCTCAATGGCCTGCATCTTTTTCAGCTGGGTATCATATTTCGCCGTCAGCTCATTGGCCAAGGAACGTACATCATAAGCAAGGTCGGTAGGAATCGTGGTATAGGTCTCTTGCACATAGCGGCTGTATTCCCGCTCGGCACGAAGATACTCATTCTCCCGAGCATGCTTTTTGGCCAGCGCCAGATAGGCCTGCTGGGTCGCTTCAAAGTTGGTCAAAAAGACCTTACTGGTCAGCACCGGAGAAACAATCTGATAGGAATACGCCCGATCTCGAGGGGCATCCTCATAAGTGATGACGGTATCCCCCTGACGCATCAGGTCATAATACTCGCCCACCGGATCATTTTCAATGGCTCCTTTGGGCATAGCCAGAATATTACTGACCTTATAGTAAGGATGAATGACCACATTATCGTTCATGTAGCCCTGCTCCTCGCTATCGATCCCATCCAAGCCTGCTTTTCGGGGATCGCCGTCGGGCGCCGTTAACTTCAGATAATTATAAAACTGAGTATTCTCATTAAATCCGCTACTGATGGCGGCATCATATTCTTTCAGATAGGCATCATCCATCACCGTCCAACCATCTTCCACCAAATCAACGGTGGTGCGAAAGCGCAGGTAAACGGGGGTGCCGGTATTGGTGGCCACGCCGGCCACCTTCAGATGGCGATAACTGGGGGCCAGAAGAGAGAGATGCTCTCCTTCCTCCAGATAGCCGGCCACATTTAATTCTTTTTCATATTTACTGCGGAAAAAGAAATTCATGGTGGCGGTAGCTACTCGATCCAAATGAGACCGCACCTGATCCATCTGCACAATGGGGCGGCTATAGATCAAGGAGGCGGTGCCGAGAGTGATTCCCAGCATCATCACCGCAACAATCACGCCGAAGGAGCCATGCCCTGCGGCAAAGGACAAACGCTGAGCCGTGGTCAGCGTTTTTTTCTTTTCTTTCGGTTTTTTCTCTTTTTCTGCCCCGGTGCCTTCTGCCAGCCGCTTCAGCCGCCGCTCATGGCCTCGCTCGATCATCTGCACCACATTCTGACCGTAGCAACCGATCAGTGCCGATAAAAAGACGCTGAAGGCCACATAATGAGGCACGATTCCATACATAAACAAGGGAACCAGCCCGATCATGGCGGCGGTAAAAGAGATCAGAATGGGAATCCGCCGAAAAAGTCCCAAGGCAAAAAAGATGGAAACGATGAGGCTCAAAAGAATCACGGCGGTATAAAAATGCCGCTGCAGGATCAATGGATTATCCAAAAGATCCGTAAGATCCATAGACATCCGATCCAGATAGCCGGAAAACCCTTCCTGAGAGCCCAAAAGATAAATGATGTAGTTGTAGCAAACGCTCAAAGAGTATCCCAGCGCCTTATACATAGGAAAGGTTATCGGATAGGCGATCAGCGAAATTCCCGCCACAGCACCCAGCACACTGAAAAATACTCGCTTATACCATGCCAAGAGAATCATCAGCCCGAAAGAAATCAGGGTGATGAAAATTACCGCAACGGCAGGGATGCCCGTTTTAAGAGCGGTGGTGTTACAAAAGATATAGCTGACGATGCCTGCATAAAGCAGCAGGATCTCCATCCATACACCACCGACCCCCTTGCGGGAGGTTTCCTTTTGCCGCAGTTCTATGGGAATGGGTTTTGGTTTTTTATTGATTGAATAGGTCATGTTCCAACTCCGATAGGGTCATTACCGTCATATTTTTGCTTTGCTCCTTTTCCGGCTCAGGCCGAATCACAAACAAATGCAGCCGACAATTTAGTCCTTTTAAATAAGGAGCAATTGCCTGCTCCGCCCGCTCGGCATCACAGGTGGTGAGCAAATAAAGGGCGCCGCCGTTGAGGGCGGTAAAATCGATCTCGGTCAGCGCTTGCTCCAAAGCACCGCCGGGCATCATGGGAGTCATGCGGAAATCATCCATAGCTCGAATCTGCTCTTCCACAGTGGTGATGGCCTGCTGATAGAGCATACTCTCCGGATTGGGATATCCCAACACACAGCGAATCTGCTCCTCCGACATCAAATTGGTCAACCGCAAGGTCAGCTCCACCACGCAATCGGTCAGATGGCGGCTGACCAGCGGTTCCTCATAAGAGAAAAGGTCGGCCACGATCATCACATTCTCGCAGGAATTTTCCCAATAGGTCTTAACGATCATCTTAGACAATCGGCTGGAAAGCTTCCAATGGACCTGACGCAGGGTATCGTATTCATTAAACTCCCGAATACCGGCCATATCACCGGAATTGCGGGTTTCTTTTCCGCCGGAAACCACCGAGGTTTCCTGCTCCTGACTGGTGACCTCCACCGGCATTTCGGTTTTCAGCCGACGGGGCTCCACCAGCACCGTTTGATTTAAATTAATCTTTTTATGAAGACTAAAGAGGCGCAAAAAGTCATAAAAGACCACCTTCTGAACCCCCACCTGATATACACCTCGCACATCAAATCGAATGGGGATCTCAATGGTGGTGGTACCAAAGGCCTTATACTGCACAAAGGAATATCCGCTGACCGAGCGATCTCCTTCGGGGCTGCTGACGGTAAAAAACACCTTGATCATCGGCAGCATCAGGGGAGTACGACTGCGAATACTTAAAGGCAGGGTGAACTCCTTTAAACGGGGCACACGAGAAACCACCTTCCCCACCTGAACCTTCACCAAGAAAAAGCTGATCAGCAAAAAGAGAAAGGAGATCACGGGGATCACCACCACAATGGCCAAGGTAAACAGAGAGATGGAATCATAAAGCGCCTGAGAGAATATAAACGCCGCAATCAGCAACGCAATGTAAAAAAGGCGAGAAATGAGCATACAAACTCCTTATTACTTTAAGATAGGAACCTTGGTGGTATTCTTGATATCCATCAGCAAGGCTTCGGCGGTGATCCGCTCAATCTTAGCCTCCGGCGCCAGCATAATACGGTGGGCCACAATGGAAAGATACATATCGCTGACATCCTTGGGGATCACAAAGGTTCTGCCGTCCAACAAAGCGTTGGCACAAGCGGCACGCATCAAGGCCAAGGACGCACGAGGAGAAGCTGCCAGATTCACCATGGCATTGCTGCGGGTAGCACAAACCAGATTGACAATATAATCTCGAACAGCGGGATCCACAAAGATCCGCTCCACCGTCTTTTGCATTTCCACAATCTCTTCGGGAGTGGAAACGGGCACCACGGTATCCAAAGGATTCATACCATGACGCTCGCCGATAATGCGGGATTCATCGGCAGGATTGGGATAACCCATGGAAGACTTCATCAGGAAACGGTCCAACTGAGCCTCCGGCAAGGGATAGGTACCCACATAACCCACCGGGTTTTGGGTGGCCACAACCATAAAAGGCTCCGGCAGTTTATGGGTCACACCATCCACCGTCACCTGCCGCTCCTCCATGACCTCCAGCAAAGCAGACTGGGTCTTGGGAGAGGTACGGTTGATCTCATCGGCGATCAGAATATTGGTCATACACACACCGGGCTTATACACAAATTCGCCGGTGGCTGCATCGGGAGCTGTAAAGCCGGAGATGTCGGTAGCCATAACGTCAGGAGTGAACTGAATACGCTTGGCAGCAAGACCGGTGGCCTTTGCCATGGCAGAGGCGGCGGTGGTTTTACCTACACCGGGCACGTCCTCAATCAGCACATGACCCTTTGAAAGCAAGCAGACCAGCAAAAGGCGCAACTGAGCGTCTTTTCCCACAATGACCTTCTTCATTTCATCGAGAATCTTTTGGCAGATCTCCTGCTCTTTTTGAACATTTTGCAGCATTTCCATTTGGTCTTCTCCTTTATATGTAAAAAGATACTTTTCTAATTAATAATTATAATATATATAGGCAAAGGTTTCAATCTTTTTTTATAAATGTAAAGAAACTGTAACATTCTTTCGTCAATTTCCACAGATTTCAATTCGATTTTTTGGAAAGGAAAAATAATTAGTAAATCTTGACAAAAAATAAGGGGCACTTTATAATAGTTAATTAGTTAACTAATTATTTTTGGAGGTGCTTATCTTGCAGAAGAAACGAGATATTCGCCATGCGCCCCCTTCCATGCTCATCAATGAGGTTTCCAAGCTTTTCAACGACCGCATGCGGCAGAAAACCGAGGCTATGGGCATGGCAGACGGTTGGCGCAGAGTGCTTTTTCATCTGGCGCATAATGATCAGCTGACTCAATTGGAGTTGGCCAAGCGCACCCATCTTTCCAAGCCCGCCATCAGCATGATCCTGCAAAAAATGGAAGGCGAGGGGCTGGTCAGTCGTGCCGCTGACCCTTCTGATCAAAGAGCTGTTTTAGTGCGTCTTACCGAAAAGGGCCATGAGGCCGATCGCAAGGTCATTGGCGCCATTCGGCAGACAGAAGAAGAAATGCTGTGTAATATTACACCGCAAGAATTTGATCAAATTCGCCCGATTTTAGAGGTAATGTATCGAAATCTCGCCAAAAAGGAGGAAGATGCATGAGAATCATCCGCTATTTAAAGCCCTATTGGTTTTGGGCCGTGCTGACCCCTCTCACCATGATCGGGGAGGTGGTAGCCGACCTTTGGCAGCCTCGCTTAATGGAAACTCTGGTGAATGAAGGCGTCTTGAAAAACGATCAATCTCTGCTGATCTCGGTGGGACTGCGGATGCTGCTGATTGTGGCGCTGGGAGGCCTTGCCGGCACCTCCTGCTCGGTCTTTGCCAGCCTGACCTCTCAGAATTTCGGCTGTGATCTTCGCAAAGATGTGTTTCGCCGCACCATGAGCCTTTCCTTTCAGCAGACCGATCAATTCACCACCGGCTCGCTGATTACTCGCATGACCAATGATATTACCCAGATGCAGCATTTTGTGGAGCAATGTCTGAGAATGTTTGTCCGCAGCGGCATGATGTTTATCGGCGGCATTGTGATGATGCTTTCGTTAGAGTCTCAATTCGGCTTGATTCTTTTGGCGGCATTGCCTGTTCAACTGATTATTATGTCGCTGGTACTTCGTGCAGTAAATCCCCTTTACGCCAAGGTGCAAAAAAAGCTGGATCATGTTAATAATGTGATGCAAGAAAATGTCAACGGTGCCCGCATGGTTAAGGCTTATGTGCAAGAGGAGCGGGAAACCCTCCGCTTTAATAAAGCCAATGATGACCTGACCCATACGAACTTAAAGGTTGCCCTGATCATCGCCCGCCTCTCTCCCCTGCTTTCCATCATTATGAATGTCTCCATTGTGGCGCTGATCTATTTAGGCGGTCAGCAGGTCATGGCGGCGAAGATGGATGTGGGCACCATTATGGCGGCCATTACATATAACACGCAAGTGTTGCACTCGGTGATGATGGTCAGCATGATGTTTCAATCCATCGCCCGTGGGCGAGCCAGTGGCAAGCGCCTTCAGGAGGTGCTTGATACCCGACCGGTGATCTGCGGCGGAGAATATGCACCCGAAAAACTGGGCGCCATTGAGCTGGATGATATTTCTTTCTACTATCCCGGCTTTGAGGGTCGACATATTTTGCAAAACCTTTCCCTTACCGTGCATCCCGGCGAAAATCTGGCCATTTTAGGCGCCACCGGCTCGGGAAAATCCTCTCTGATTCATCTGATTACCCGCTTTTATGATGTGACCGACGGAGAGATTCGCATCGGCGGCGTTCCCATTGGGGAATATGATCTGACCGCCCTTCGGGATAAGATCGCCTTGGTGATGCAAAAGAGTGAGCTTTTCAGCGGTACCGTTTCGGAAAATATCCGCTGGGGCAACCCCCAAGCTACCCAAGAAGAGATTGTGCGTGCCGCCACCATCGCTCAGGCGGCGGAATTTATCGATAAGATGCCTGAGGGCTATGAAACGGTGATTGCCGAAAAAGGTGCCTCCCTTTCCGGCGGGCAGAAGCAAAGGCTCTCCATCGCCCGTGCGCTGGTGCGCCGGCCGGAACTGCTGATATTTGATGATAGCACCTCCGCTCTGGATCTTGCCACCGAAGGAAATCTGCGGGCGGCCATTCGGCAGGAAATGAAGGGAACCACCTTGATCACCGTTGCTCAGCGGATCGCCAGCGTGAAGGATTGCGACCGCATTGTGGTGTTGGAGGACGGCGGCATCGCCGCCATCGGCACCCATGAAGAGCTTTTAGCCACCAGCCCTGTTTATCAGGACATCTACCAATCCCAGACCAAGGAAGGAGGGCTGATCGATGGCTGAACCGAAAAATAATGCCCCCATGCCGCCCATGCGTCCCGGCGGCGGACCTCGCCGAGGCCCCTTAATGAAGGTGGAAAAGCCCAAGAATCTTAAGGGAACCCTTAAGCGATTGGTGGGCTATATCAGCAAAGATATGAAGACCTTTTTGCTTCTGTTGCTGGTAACCCTTTCCATTACCGGCGCCAATCTTTTAGCCCCTGCCCTTCAGCAACGAGCCATTGATGCCATTGAAACCAATCTGCCTACCAAGCTGATGCTGATGCTGGGACTGATGCTCTTTGCTTATCTTTTGCAGGCCGGCCTTACTTGGCTGCAGGCCATTGCATCCGCCAAGCTTTCCCAAGGAACGGTGCGGATCATGCGGCGGGATCTCTTTGCCCGCTTGGTGCGTTTGCCCATCCGCTATACCGATACCCACAATCACGGCGATATTATGAGCCGCATGACCAACGATGTGGAGAATATCTCCAACTCCATCAGCAGTTCCATTGCCTCTCTTTGCTCCAGTCTACTGATGGTGGTGGGATGCTTCGCCATTATGATCAGCTACTCCCCTCTTTTGGCCCTTGTCAGCACCAGTACCATTCTGCTGACTCTTTTGACCTCCACCTTTATCACCAAGTTTATGCGGCGGTTCTTTGTGCGCCAGCAACGAATTTTGGGCGAGGTCAACGGTCAGGTAGAGGAGATGGTCTCCGGCTACCGTACGGTGGTGGCCTATAATCGCCAAGAGCGGGCCATCAGCGACTTTAATGCCACCAGCGATCGGCTGAAAAAGACCGCCATTTACGCCAATGCCTTCGGCGGTTTTATGGGCCCCATGATGAATTTTATCTCCAATGTGGGCTTTTTGCTCATTACCTTGGTCGGCGGTTATTTGGCCAGCCTCCCCACCGATCATGCCCTTTACATCACGGTGGGAACCATTCAGGCCTTTATTCTTTATTCCAAGCAATTCTCCCGCCCCATTAATGAAATCGCCCATCAGTATGCCGCCATCCAAACCGCCATTGCGGGAGCGGAGCGGATCTTCGATGTGATGGACAGTCAACCCGAGAGCAACGACGGTGATCCCCATTTTGAAACCGATCAGATCAAAGGAGCCCTTTCCTTTTCCAATGTGGATTTCTCTTATGTAGAGGGCAAGCAGGTGCTGAATCACTTCAATCTGGAGGTGGGAGCCGGTCAAAAGGTGGCCATTGTTGGAGCTACCGGATCGGGGAAAACCACCGTTGTGAACCTATTGACTCGCTTTTACGATATCGACAGCGGCACCATCACCGTGGATGGCACCGACCTTTCAGCCATCCCTCGGGATCGACTGAGAAAAGGGCTGGCCATTGTGTTGCAGGATACGGTGCTTTTCTCCGATACCATCGCCCGCAATATCAGCTATAGTAAACCCGATGCCACCATGGAAGAGATTGAAGCCGCCGCTCAGATGGCAGGCGCTGATCGCTTTATCCGCCGCTTGGAAAAGGGATATGACACCCTGCTCACCGAAGGCGGCCAAAACCTTTCTCAAGGACAGCGGCAGCTGCTGAATATTGCCAGAGCCGTGTTGGCCGATCCCCGCATTTTGATTTTGGACGAGGCTACCTCTTCGGTGGATACCCGCACCGAAACCCGCATCCAAAAGGCGATGGTGGCGCTGATGAAAAATCGCACCAGCCTGATCATCGCCCATCGCCTTTCCACCATTCGGGATGCCGATAAGATCGTGGTTATCGATCAAGGAAAAGTGGTGGAAGAAGGCAACCACGAGGCATTACTGGCCCAAAAAGGCACCTACTACAACCTTTACCAATCCCAGTTTGCCGGAATTGCCACATAAGGTGACAAGAATAATCCGAACCTTGTTTTAAAAAGGCGGATTTCTGCTCACCCTTCGTTAAAATACTCGCCAATGCGGCAGCATTGGCTGCGTTTTATGCCTTGATTGAACAAAAATCCGCTCTTTTTAAAATCTTCG
>JAZQFD010000017.1:0-9858 GCA_045539335.1 Eubacteriales bacterium | reverse complement strand
AGCAAGCACCCAACGGGTACCTGCTTTTTTGGTGATCCATCGGAGAAACGAAGCGCGAGTCACCGCTTTGCGGTTGCTCGGGCACTCCGTGATGACCGTCCTGCTCGCCGCTAAAGCGGCAACCGCAGGCCATTGGTCAAGTTGTCCGGAGTTCGAATCCGAAAAAATAATTAAAAAAGCAAGCACCCAACGGGTACCTGCTTTTTTGGTGGTCCATCGGAGAATCGAACTCCGGACAACCTGATTAAAAGTCAGGTGCTCTGCCAGCTGAGCTAATGGATCAAACGCATTAAATGCTAATCTATTATACAAGGAACATTTTTATTTGTCAAGAACTAATCGGAATTATTTTTTAAAAGAAATCCTCCGCAGAGTTACTGCGGAGGATTTTTACTTAAAGGACCAAGGAGGGGGCGGAATAAACTCGAGCGCCCAGCTCGCTGTTGAGCATATAAAGGCTCTTGGGATCGGAACCGAAAAGCTCCATCTTAGAGATCAAATCATTAGCGTTGGTTTCCTCTTCACCCTGCTCCTTCACAAACCAATCCAAAAACTGCATGGTGCGGAAGTCCTTCACATCATAGGCGGCGGCATAGATGTCATTGATAAGAGAGGTAACATACTCCTCATGCTCCAGACCGGCCTTCAGCACTGTCATGGGACTATCCAGCACCTTATCGGGCTTGGCGATGGCTTCCAGCGTTACCTTTTCATTGTTGTTTTGCAGGAATTGATAAAACAGCATGGCGTGGTCCCGCTCCTCTTGAGCCTGAATCAGATACCAGTTGGCAAAGCCGTCCAGCCCCTGCTCCTCGAAATAATTGGAAAAATCCAGATATAAATAGGCGGAATACAGCTCCTTATTGATCTGTTGATTCAACAGTTCACGGACTTTTGCGTTCATCATCACAAAATCCTCCTTTAAAGTTCGGTTTTCCACAATCCGTGAAGATTGCAATAAGCGTAAACGGCAACAGCCTCTTCCTCCGACAACACAAAGGTTGCCACCGGCGCTTCATTGGGGGCGAGGACCTTGCGCTGACCGCCCTTGGTGGTCTGCAGATAGATCCATTCGATGCTATGCTCCTCCGTCATGGGATGGGCCACAGAGCCCACCTCAACCTTCACAGTTGCACCATCCACCGTAACAACAGGCAGATGCTTTTCGGTGGCTGCTTCGGTGGTGTTGGGCTCCAGATATGCCATCTTTTCGCCACAGCATACCAAGGGAACGCCGGACTCATGCACTAAACCAACCATATTTCCACAATGCTTACAAAGATAAAATTTCTGCTCTTTCATTTGAATTGCTCCTTTTAGAATTATTCTAAATACAATATATCACATCAAAAAGGAAAAGTCAAGCACTTTTTAGAATAATTCTAAAAAATTTTTCTTTACATTTAATTTTATAAGGTTTATAATCGGTGCATAGATTTTAATCAAGAAGGTGTTTTGTATGTCCTATCAAAAAATACTGACTATTCAGGATATTTCCTGCGTGGGTCAATGCTCTCTCACCGTAGCTTTGCCGATTCTGTCGGCTTGCGGGCTGGAGACTTGCATTCTGCCCTCTGCGGTGCTTTCTACCCATACCGCCGGTTTTTCCGGCTTTACTGTGAGAGATCTCACCGAGGATATTCCCGCCATCCGCAATCATTGGGAAAAGGAAGGCATTGCATTTAGTGCTGTTTATACCGGCTATTTGGGCAGTACAGAGCAGATTGCTTATGTACAGCATATTTTCGATACCCTTCTTACTGAAAAAGGGTTGAAGATCGTGGATCCTGCCATGGCCGACAACGGTAAGCTTTATCCCGCTTTTGACCAAGCCTATGTGGAGGCCATGAAAGGGCTTTGCTTTGGGGCGGATATTTTGCTTCCCAATATTACTGAGGCTTGTTTTTTGACCGATATCCCCTATCAAGAGACCTATGATCGTTCTTATATTAATGAATTGCTGGCAAAATTAACCGCCGCCGGCGCTAAAACCGTGATCCTCACCGGCGTTTCTTATCGAGAGGGAAAAACCGGCGTAGTGGTTTATGAAAATGGCACCTATTCTTATTATGAGCACCAAAAGATCGCCAAGGGATGCCACGGTACCGGCGATGTGTATGCTTCTGCCTTTGTAGGTGCTTATCTCAATGAAAAATCGGCCTATGATGCTGCCAAAATTGCCGCCGATTATACAGTAAAGTGTATTGAGAACACCCAAGACGATCCCACCCATTGGTACGGCGTAAAGTTTGAGACTGCTCTAAAGGATTTGATGGAACGGTTGTAAGAAAAGAATGAAAAATCATCTGCGAGAGCAGATGATTTTTTTAAAAGTCAGAGCCGCACATGGTGCGGCGGTATAGGGCGATTATAGAAGTAAAGGCGAAAAATGAAGTGAAAAGCAAACTGGATGCTCTGCGCCACTTGATTTTTCGACCGCTACGGGCGGTGCCCGAAAAATCTGCGTTGCTCGAGACACGGCAGTTCTCAAAGCCTATCGCAGCTTTGAGACTGCCTCAACGAACCTTTTTGCCCATGGGGCAAAAAGGTTCCAATCTGCGATGAGCATACCAAATAAAAAAGCACCCGCAAGGGGTGCTTTTTTATTTGGTACGCCCGACTGGATTCGAACCAGCGGCCTTCAGAGTCGGAGTCTGACGCGCTATCCAACTGCGCTACGGGCGCTTAGCCTTATTCATTATACTACACTTTTGAAAAAAAGCAACAATTTTTTACAGACAGAATTCTCTCTAAAAGGGGTCCCTTCAGGCAATGATCTCTGGTTTTTGTTCCCGTTCCATCAGCTTTTGCACGGCGGCGGCAGGCTCTGTGCCATGGTGGATTACTTGATCGATGGCGGAAATGATGGGCATGTCAACTTGATAATATTGTGCTAATTTGACGGCTGCAGGTAAAGCATTGATGCCTTCTACGACCATGCCGATCTCTTGTATTGCTTGTTGAGGAGACCGCCCCTGCCCGATCAAAAATCCGGCACGGTTGTTGCGGCTGTGGGTACTGGTGGCGGTCACGATCAGATCACCGATTCCCGCCAACCCGGCAAAGGTTTGCTCGGAGCATCCCATGGCACGCCCTAAACGGGCGATTTCCGCCATACCACGGGTAATTAGAGCGGCTTTGGTATTATCTCCGTATTGCAGTCCGGCGGAAATACCGGCGGCCAGCGCAATAATGTTTTTCATGGCACCGCAAAGTTCTACCCCTTTAATATCCTCATTGGTATAAACTCGCATGCAAGTATTGGCAAACAGCGCCTGCACTTGTTCTGCGGCGTTAAGTTCCTCACAGGCAGACACAATAGCGGTGGGCAGATCCAGCGCTACCTCTTCGGCATGGGTAGGACCTGAGAGTGCCACCAGAGGCAGATCTTTTTTTAGTTCCTGCCCGATCACTTGAGTCATGGTCAGTAGCGTATCGGCTTCTATGCCTTTTGCTACATCCACAATGATCTGCCCTTCTCGTGTAAAAGGACAAACCTTGGCGGCGGTTTCTCGCACAAAGACGGAAGGAACCGCAAAAAGCAAAACATCTGCCTCCGTGCACGCCTCTTTTAATGATTTGGTAAAGGCGATGGTCGAAGGGATTTTCATTGCGGGCAAATTTGGTTGTTTGCGGGTGGCGTTCAATTGGTCAATCTCTTCTTCCAAAGCAGACCAGATCGTTACTTCATTGCCGCCCAGCGCCAATTGGCGAGCCAGTGCCACGCCCCAGGTGCCGGCGCCTAAAATTGCAATTTTTTTCATCTTCTCTTAAAAGTGAACCTCCTCTGTCCAGCGAACGGTCAGGGTGCCGTCGTCATCAATATCCAAGGGCAAGAAACTATACCCGGAATTGCTGAGATCCTCCGGCTTCCAGTGATCCAGCATCAGATATTTTTGGCCGTTGTGTTCAAAAATGTAGGTGCTTTGTCCGTTGAAGGTTTTGCGATAGTGGGGGCCTTCACAGGGATTATCGATCAGCAGCCAAGGGCCGGTCAGATAGGGGCTGGTGGCATAAAGGGCGCTGTTGGGCTTCCAGCCGGTACAGCCGGAGGTGATCATATAATAGGTGCCGTTGTGATAGCATAAAGCCGGAGCCTCTCGCTTTTGATCGGGAGTGGCATAGACATAAAATCCATCCACATCGGTATAATCCTCTGTTAAGCGGGAGAGAGCGAGGGTGCGATTCCAATGGGTACTATGGATCAACCATGCCGTCCCGTCCGGCTCTTGCCAGACCGTCATATCCCGCACATCCAGTTTATTGGGCTGCTTCACCGTCACCATTTTAAAGGGGCCGGTAGGGCTGTCAGCAACGGCGATACCCACCGCCGCATAAGTATAATCGGCATGATCCAGATGCATCAGCATCACAAATTTGCCGGTCTTTTTGCAAAAAAGCACCTTGGGGCGCTCACACACTTTTTTATAATAGAGCGGATCTTCGGGATCTTCCCGATTGGCCTTGAGTACGATCCCCTCATTTTTCCAATTTTGCAGATCGGTGGAAGAATAGCAGGAAACGCCTACCACATCCACCCGCCATTTACCGGCAGCGGTTTGGTGGCTGGCGCCGCTTTTATTCTCCCCATACCAATACCAGACGCCCTCATGCTGCAGGATCATGCCGCCATGGGCTTGGATGGGATGACCTTCTGTATCCTGCCAAATCGTTCCGTTTTTCATAAGATTGCCACCACTCCGTAGGTTACTAAGGTGACGATAGCGCCAGCCGTCAAAACCCCAAATACAATAGAGGGAAAGGCGCGGCTCATCTTCATATCCAGCATGGCAGCGATCAATGCGCCGGTCCAAGCACCGGTGCCCGGTAGGGGAATAGCCACAAAGAGGAATAATCCCCAAAAGGCATATTTTTCTACCGTTTCTTTTTTGGAAAGGGCACGGTTTTCCAGCTTGGTTACAAATCCATCCAACTTGGGCATTACTTTTCGAATCCAAGCAAAAATCTTTTTAATAAAGATGATAATAAAAGGCACCGGAATCAAGTTGCCGATAATGGCAATGGGAATAGAAATATAGGGTTCCAGTCCATGAGCCGTGGCAATGGGAATGGCGCCTCTCAATTCAATGATGGGAACCATTGACACCAAAAGCGTCATTAGGATCTTACCCAAAAAGGTCTTCCACAAAAAAGCCAATTTGCAGGCCCTCCTAAAAGTATAGTCATTACATTTTATCATAAATGGGTCGGATTATCAATCTTTTTTTAAGCGAAGATGCTTTCATAATATTTCAGTTGCCCTCTGCAAATGCTAGCATTGATATTTATGCTAAAAACCCAAAAAAATAGGAATTGATTTTGTAAAAAGTGCCGTTGACAGCACTTTACGTTCATGGTAAAATTATCTACAATGGAAAATATGGGTTATTTTTGGAAAGGAGGAAAAAAGAGATGTTCCAAATAACCGAAGGAACCATGGATATCGGCACCGTAGTCCTTTTGGGATGGGGGATTGTGTTCATTGGTTTAATTTGTATTGTCGTGTTGTGCGTGCTACTGGGCAAAGTGGTCCGCTTGTTGGAAGGGAAGGCTGATGCAAAGAAAGAGCCTGCTCCTGTGGCGATGTCTGCCCCTGGACCTGCTGTGGCACCCGTTGTTGCTGCGATTCCCAATCGTTCGGAATTGGTGGCGGTGATTGCTTGTGCTTTGGCAGAAGAATTGGGAACCGATGTTTCCGCCATTCGTATCTGTTCGTTGAAGAAAGTTTAAGAAAGGATATTTAGAACCATGAAAATGTATAAAGTAAATGTAAACGGTACTGTTTATGAGGTTGCCATTGAAGTGATGGACGGTGTTCCTGCCGCTCCCGCCGCAGCTCCTGCTGCCCCCGCTGCCCCCGCTGCTCCTGCAGCTCCTGCTGCCGCTCCCGTTGCTGCTCCTGCCGGCGGTGAAGTCATCAATGCGCCTATGCCCGGCACCATTTTGGCTGTTAATGTTACCAACGGTGCTGCTGTGAAAAAGGGCGATGTGTTGTTTGTGTTGGAAGCGATGAAGATGGAAAATGAAATTATGGCTCCCTGTGATGGCACCGTTGCAGGTGTTAGCGTGACCAAAGGGGCTTCGGTTTCCACCGGTGATGCTCTTTGCACCATTGGCTAAGACTCTCTTTTGGAGGTTTTTAAATGTTAGAAGCAATTCAAAATTTTCTAAGCCAGACCGGATTTTCAATGTTTGGGGCCGACGGAAATTGGAAATGCCTGATCATGTTGGCCGTTTCCTTTGTATTGGCTTATCTGGCGATTGTTAAAAAATTCGAGCCGTTGCTGTTGTTGCCGATTGCCTTCGGTATGCTGCTCACCAATCTCCCCGGTGCAGAGATGTTCCATGAGGCTCTCTTTGCCGGCGGCCATGTCCATTGGGATCTTTTTGGTGGCGCTGATTTTGTAAATACCGTGGATCTGGCTTTGCCGGATCTGTTCCAGATCCTCCCTTCGGGAGAGGTGGTAATTTCCGATGGATACGGCACTTATGTATTTGGTTATCTCTCGGAGCTTTCGGTTGATGTTACTGCTACCGTTAATGCTGCCGGTGCAGTCGTTGATGGCGCAGGCAATGTGCTGGCAGACAGTGCCAATATCGTCATCGATATGATCGGCACCACTGTAAAAGACGGTTCTTTGTATAGCGGCACCACCTTGCTGGCAGAAAATGTTCAAAGTATGACTGCCGGTCTTTTGGATTATCTTTATCTGGGCGTTAAGCTGGGAATCTATCCCTGCTTAATCTTCTTGGGCGTAGGCGCTATGACCGATTTTGGTCCTCTGATTGCCAATCCCAAGAGTTTGCTTTTGGGTGCCGCTGCTCAGTTGGGTATTTTTATGACCTTTGTGGCCGCTCGCTTTATGAACTTTACCGAGGCACAGGCCGGTTCGATCGGTATCATCGGCGGTGCCGATGGTCCTACCGCCATCTTTGTTACCTCGAAGCTGGCTCCGGAACTGCTGGGTCCCATTGCCGTTGCCGCTTATTCCTATATGGCGCTGGTTCCCGTGATCCAGCCTCCCATTATGAAATTGCTGACCACCAAAAAGGAGCGTCAGATCCGCATGGATACGCTGCGTCCCGTCAGCAAGACCGAAAAGATCATCTTTCCCTTTGTAGTTACCGCTTTTGTGGCGCTGCTGGTTCCTTCCGCCGCCGCTTTGGTGGGCTGCTTGATGCTGGGCAACCTGTTCCGTGAGTGCGGTGTTACCGAGCGTCTGAGCAAGACTGTTCAAAATGAACTGATGAATATCGTCACCATTTTCTTGGGCGTTACCGTAGGTGCTACCGCTACCGCCACCACCTTCCTTTCTTGGAATACCATCAAGATCATCGTGATGGGTGTGGTTGCATTCGGTATGGGTACTGCCGGCGGTGTTCTGTTGGCCAAGTTTATGAACCTGTTCTTAAAGAAAAAGATCAATCCTCTGATTGGCTCTGCCGGTGTGTCCGCTGTGCCGATGGCGGCTCGTGTATCTCAAACGGTGGGTCAGAAAGAAGATCCCGGCAATTTCCTGCTGATGCACGCTATGGGTCCCAATGTGGCAGGCGTGATCGGTTCGGCCATCGCCGCCGGTTTGTTGATAGCAATGTTTGGAGGTTAATCCATGGAAAAGAAACCTTTATTTATAACCGACACGATTTTAAGAGACGCGCATCAGTCTCAGGCTGCTACCCGCATGGGCATCAACGATATGCTTCCTGCTTTGGAGCAGTTGGATGAGATTGGTTATTGGTCCTTGGAGTGTTGGGGCGGCGCCACCTTTGATGTGTGTATGCGCTTCCTCAATGAAGATCCCTGGGAACGGCTGCGTATCTTGAAAAAGCATATGCCCAAAACCAAGCTGCAGATGCTGTTGCGTGGCCAAAATATTTTGGGCTATAAGCATTATGCCGATGATGTGGTGGATCAGTTTGTGGCAAAATCCATTGAAAACGGCATTGATGTCATCCGTATCTTTGATGCTCTTAATGATGTTCGTAATGTTGAGCAAGCCATGAAGAGCTGTAAAAAATACGGCGGCATCTGCGAGGCGGCCATCAGCTATACCACTAGCCCCGTGCATAATGAAGAGTATTTTGTAAAGCTGGCAAAAACCTTAGAGGAAATGGGCGCCGATGTGATCTGTATCAAGGATATGGCAAACCTTTTGCTGCCCATGGATGCCTATAGCTTGGTGAAGAAGCTGAAGGCTGAGGTGAAAGCCCCCATTCATCTGCATACCCATAATACCACCGGTACCGGTGATATGACCAACCTGATGGCCACTTGGGCAGGGGTGGATATTGTGGACTGCGCTCTGTCTCCCATGGCAAACGGTACCGCCCAGCCCTCCACCGAGGCAATGGTGGCTACCCTGCAGGGTACCGCCCGTGATACCGGCTTGGATCTGAATAAATTGGCAGATATCGCCACCCATTTCCGTGGCGTTGCCGATAAGATGAAGAGCGAAGGCATTTTGGATCCCAAGGTGCTGAATGTAGATGGTAAAACCCTTCTGTATCAGGTGCCCGGCGGTATGCTTTCCAATCTGCTGTCTCAGTTGAAGCAGGCCAATGCAGAAGATAAGTATTATGATGCTTTGGCAGAGATTCCCCGTGTGCGCAAAGACTTTGGTTATCCCCCGTTGGTAACCCCCACCAGCCAGATCGTTGGTACGCAGGCAGTAATGAATGTGTTGACCGGCGAGCGCTATAAGATGGTCACCAAGGAGTCCAAGGGTCTTCTGAAGGGTGAATACGGTCAGGTGCCCGGCGAGGTCAATGAAGAGGTTCGCAAAAAGGCAATCGGGGAGGAAGAGGTTATTACCTGCCGTCCCGCTGATTTGTTGGAACCCGAGTTGGAAAAATACCGTGCCGAAGCCGGCGATCTTGCCAAATGCGATGAGGATGTGCTCAGTTATGCACTGTTCCCGCAGGTCGCTTCCAAGTTCTTGGAGAAGAGAAACAATCCCGAACCCGCTGTTCGTGAATTGTATGTGGAAGATCTCGGTGTATAATATATAATGAAGAAATCGCTCTTTTCTTGTTGGAAAAGAGCGATTTCTTATGCACATTTTGTTGAAAAACCTGTGGGTTTGCTGTGCATTTCCTGTGCAAAAAAGAATATTTAAAAAAGTTGCAAATTTCTTGAAAAAAAGTGTTGACAAATGATAATCAATTTGTTATTATATTCGAGCACCCGCAAAAAAAGGAGCGGGCTCCGGTGAGCCTGAAAGCCTGATGAAAAGCGGGAAAGCAGCGGACTTTGAAAATTAAACAGCATCATTTTTTACAAGGACCCGTTAATTGAAAAATCCAAGATTCCAAGCGAATTTTGGTGAAAGCGATTAACAAAACTTTTAAGCCAGTTTTAGAAGAGTTGTTATGAGCTGGATTCTTAACTTTTTGAAATTAATTTTTTTAGAGAGTTTGATCCTGGCTCAGGACGAACGCTGGCGGCGTGCCTAACACATGCAAGTCGAACGGAGTGCTTCGTCAGATTTCTTCGGAATGAAGATGGAGTTACTTAGTGGCGGACGGGTGAGTAACGCGTGAGGAACCTGCCTTCCAGAGGGGGACAACAGTTGGAAACGACTGCTAATACCGCATAATGCAGCGAGATCGCATGATTTTGCTGCCAAAGATTTATCGCTGGAAGATGGCCTCGCGTCTGATTAGATAGTTGGTGAGGTAACGGCCCACCAAGTCGACGATCAGTAGCCGGACTGAGAGGTTGAACGGCCACATTGGGACTGAGACACGGCCCAGACTCCTACGGGAGGCAGCAGTGGGGAATATTGCGCAATGGGGGCAACCCTGACGCAGCAACGCCGCGTGAAGGAAGAAGGTCTTCGGATTGTAAACTTTTGTCTT
>JAZQFD010000016.1:0-48860 GCA_045539335.1 Eubacteriales bacterium | reverse complement strand
ATTGCGGGAATTTTTTATTTAATTTCTAAATCGCCTTCCAGCCATTCCAATCGATTGGTCAGCCAATCCTTCAGGTAGGTCAGATGCTCCAAGTCGGATCGTAGCCATGTCGTTCTGTGAGCCAAGGAGTTGTTATCAGGTCTTGTCTTCCTAAGACCGCTTGGCCTCCGACTTATTGCGGGAATTTTTTATTTAATTTCTAAATCGCCTTCCAGCCATTCCAATCGATTGGTCAGCCAATCCTTCAGGTAGGTCAGATGCTCCTCATAAGTATCCAGTTCTTCCAATTCCTTCAGCTTGCGATACTTACGATGGTTTCCAAACAATTCTTCCCACCGTTCATTATTCATATTGAAATCATAGCGATGTTCATCATAGGTATCATCTACCAATTGGGTCAGCGAATCCATAAACCCTTGATGCTCTTTATATTCCTTGGCCACCAATGCCTTAAATTCGGGGATCTCGATCAAGGTATTATACCAATAATGGGTACTGCCGGTCTCGTAGCCAATATGGGTGGTTCCGCCCCAAGCTGAGCCGCCGCAGGATTGATCATAATCCCAGCAGGGGCCAAAAAACAGCTTTCCGCCGGGCTTTTTATAAAGATAGAAGCAATAGCCCATATCATTATTGAGGGTGATCTGATCCACCAAGAACATTTTGACCGCCGAATCCACATCTACCAATTCTTGAATCTGCTGCCAATCCTTGGTAAAGATCGCCTCATTGGCCCGCATGACATAATCCTCGATGAAATAAAACTGATCGTCGGTACACTCCGTCTCATCCGGAGAATAGATATAGAAGCGGAACATTCCCCGATCTCCCAGATGCAAGCCATTCACATCCGGCAGGCGGAAATAGCGAGCCGTTTCATCGGAGGCATCGGTATCTCGGGTTTTGATGAAGTAGCCGGTATCTACCTGTGCGGGAATATTATTTCCCAGATTTACTCGGTTCTCCCCTTCTTCCGTTTGCTCGCAAAGGAGGTAAACCCCAACATAATCATCATTTAGGAAAAGATTCACAAATTGATACTCGCTGGCATATTCTACCCCCAATTCCTGGGCAATGGAAAAGGCCAGATAGTTTCTCATCATGGTCTCATCAAAGGCATTGGCCAAAAGCACCCATTCCTTAGCGGCGCCCATGCCGAAAAGATCGATCTTTTTGGTGAACTTCAGTTTATAGGGTTTCTTGGCAAAATAGCGCCAAGTGGAGTTTCCTCTGCCCCGCACCGTCACAATCTGCTCTTCCATATTATATTTTTTGGAAGCGCCTTTTACCGAAAGAGTGGCATTAATATAATCCTCGGTGGAGAGGATCTCCACCTGACCGGTGTTTAAATAAAACCGAGGCAGCTCCAACCGTTCTTCGCTGAAAAACTGGTAATCTGCCGCATCATCACTGCGATTCACCGTGATGCGGGTGTTATTTCCATTCTGAGAGAAAAGAAGCTTTACCCGATTTTTGCTCAGGCGATCATAACGGTAGACATATAAATTTCCGTCTGCCGCCGTCAGGCGGAAGGTATCGGCGGTAACGCTGTAGGTTCCGCTCAGTTGCACCCCCTCGGTGGTCAAGGCAAAGGAGCCCTCCTCGGTATTGAAGCTCAGCTCAAAGGAAGGTGCCAGCCATACGCCCTCCATCCAATCCTTGCCGAAATAATCTGCCACCTGAAGGCCGACCACCAAACCGATCAACAATGCCGCTCCACCGGCCAGCAGGCTCCACCAGCCCCATTTAGGCATATGGAAGGCCGCCTTGGGCTTGCCATATCCGCAGCGGGGACAGGCGATCTGCTCATTTTCATATTCAGTTCCGCAGCGTTGACAAACGGCCATACTACTCTCCTAATATCAGATATCCAAATCCTTTTCCAGCCATTCTAAGCGATTGTTCAGCCAGGTTTTCAGATAATCCAAATGCTCATCATAGGTTTTCAGCGCCACCAGTTCCTTTAAGCGACGCCACTTGGAGCCATCTCCGAAGAGACTGCCCCACATATCATTATTGCGATCAAAATCAAACTGATTGTTTTGATAGGTCTTTTGCACCAGATTGGGCATAGCATGAATAAAGCTTGCATGCTCATTATAGGTCTTTTTCACCAGTGCTCTGAATTCAGGGATCTCGATCAGGGAAAGATACCATTCATGGGAGGTGCCGGTCTTATAGCCCTTATAGGTGGTGCCGCCCCAAGAGGAGCCGCCGCAGGATTGATCATAATCCCAGCAAGGACCAAAGGAAAGCTTCTCGCCCTTTTTCTTATAAAGATAGAAACAATAGCCCATATCATTATTGAGCATGATCTGATCCACCAAAAACATTTTGGCCATGGAATCTACATTCACCAGCGATTCAATGCGAGCCCAATCCTTTTTGAAGATGGCTTCATTCACATCGTCCACATAGTTTTTAATAAACGTATATTGCTGGTCGGTGCATTGCTTGGCGGTGGGGGATTTAATATAAAAACGGAACTCTTCCTTTTTAGGATCCAACCGCTCCCCATCCACCCATTGGGCGGTGAAATAACGCTCTTCCTCCACCTTGGTGAAATTACCGATGGCTTCAATCAGATAGCCGGTATCCACCTCGCCGGTTTTGGAGGTATTCACATCCACACGGCTGTTCCCTTCCTCAATCTGCTCGGTCAGCAAATAAACGCCCCGATACTCTCCGTTCAGGAACACATTGACATACTGATAATCATTGGAATATTCCAAATTCAGCTCTTTGGCCAAGGCAAAGGCCAGATAAGAGCGCAGCATGGTTTCATCAAAGGCATTGGCCAAAAGCACCCAGTCTTTATTGCCGCCCATGCCGAAAAAGTCCACCTTCTCATCGAATTTCAGCCGATAAGGCTTTTTATCAAAATGGAGCCAAGTAGAGTTTCCCCTGCCCCGAATCCGACCGGAGGTGGCAGAAAGATCATATTTTCCGGCGCCGGAAAGGGCAGCCGTCATCTTCACATAGTTTTCCCGATCGGTAACATCCACGCCCCCTTGGGTCTGCAAATAAAGGCGAGGCAGCTTCAGCTGATGCTCAAAATCTACATCGGTTTCGCTGAAGATGGGTTCCTCTTCCTTCGCCGGCTCTTTATCGGGCGTTACCTGCGGCTTCTCTACCGGCTTCTGCTGAGGAGTGACCACCGGGGTATCCTGAGGCGTTTGCGGGGTTTCTTGAGGCTTTTGAGGCGTTTCCTGCGGTTGCTCTTGCGGAATCTCCACAATGGGACCTTCCTCCGGAGTGGGCAGGAAGGAGCTATCCTCTTGGGGAGTGTCAGGACTGGCGGGCTCATTGGGATCAGGCAAAGTCATGTTTGCATCCCGCTTTAAGGTGATGCGGCGCTCCTCTCCATTCTCGGTGAAAAACAATCTCAGACGATTAGCGCCCATCCGCTCGTAGTGATACACATAAATGGAGCCATCCTCTGCGGTAAACTGAAAGGCCTCATCGTTATAAACATAGTTTCCTTTCAGTCGAGTTTCTTCTCCGATGGCCAAATCAAAGGTTTGATCCTCGGTACGGAAGGTCACCTCCAAAGAGGTACCGCCCCACTTTCCGCCCATCCAGGTGTTATTGCGATAATCGGAAAGATAGATTCCCGCCACCGTACCGATTACGGCCAGCAGAGCACCCACGATCAGCACCCACCAAATCCATTTAGGAATTCGGGGCTTTGCCGCCGGCGATTTACCCTGTTTCTTTTCCTCAATCGGAGGCGCACTTTTTCCGCAACGAGGGCAAACCTCTTGATCAAATTCGGTTCCGCAATATTGACAAACCATAATTACTCCTTAAAAACAAACAGCCGTCTCTTATAAGAGACGGCTGCATTATTCTTTATTCGCCTAAGTTTGCAAAGAGATCCAAAAAGTTCAGTTCATCCTCTGCTTCTTCCGGCTTATTTTCTTCTGCAGGGAAGGAGGAAAAACCAAGCTGAGGCTCTTCTGCGATCACCCCGTTCGCCGTCTTCTGATTGGTGGGGAATCCGGTGGCAATCACTGTGACGATGATCTCATCCTGCAAATCATTATTGAGGGCCACACCCCAGATAATATTGGCATCGGGATGAGCGGCCTGCTCCACCATACGGCTGGCTTCATCCACCTCGTCCATACCGATATCGGGGGAAGCAGTGATATTGAAGATCACGCCGGTAGCACCCTCGATGGAGGTCTCCAGCAAGGGACTGGAAATGGCCATCTTTGCAGCATTCACTGCTTTATTCTCACCGGAGGCACGACCTACGCCCATATGAGCATTGCCGGCATCCTTCATGATCTTATGTACGTCTGCAAAGTCCACATTTACCAGACCGGGGATCAAGATCAGATCGGAGATGCTCTGAACACCCTGACGGAGCACATCATCAGCCACCTGGAAGGCATTGAGCAAGGTGATCCGCTCTTCCGAAACATCCTTGAGTTTTTCATTGGGGATGATGATCAAGCTATCAACATGCTTGCGCAGCTTTTCGATTCCCTGCTCAGCAGTACGCATCTTCATCCGACCCTCAAAGCCAAAGGGCTTGGTAACGATTGCAACGGTCAGAATACCCATATCTTTGGCGATCTCTGCCACAACAGGAGCACTGCCGGTACCGGTACCGCCGCCCATACCGGCGGCAATAAAGACCATATCGGCGCCACGAAGGGTCGCCTCAATCTCCTCACGATTCTCAAGAGCACTATTCTCGCCCACATTGGGATCGCTGCCTGCGCCCTTCCCTTTGGTTAATTTTTCGCCAATCTGCAGCTTAGTGCTGGCGGCGGAAGCATCCAATACCGGCTTATCGGTATTGACCACCACAAATTCCACACCCTGCACACCGGAGCGGATCATGCGGTTTACTGCATTACAACCGCCGCCACCGCAGCCGATTACCTTTATATTAACAACGTTATCTACGCTTTCGGTATACTCAAAACTTGCCACTGATTTGTACCTCCCAATAATTTTTAAAAACGGAACGATCCGGAACACACTATATAGTAATATTTTAATATTATTTACTACTAATTGCAAGTGTTTTTCATAAAATTCAAAAGAAATTCATGGAAAAGCCAAAAAGAACTCCCCTATGGGGAGTTCTTTTTTATTCCTCGTCCTTTTTTTCTTCTTCAGCAGGCTTTTCAAGAGGTTCTGCCATCTCTTTTTTGGGGCGATAATAAACCCGCTCGGTATTGGAAACATCCACAATGGCGCTTTGGCCGGTGCCGTTTTCGTCAATGAGATAGGCAGCCAGTTGAATCTTAGTATCTGCCTGATCCAAGGTGCCGAAATCAATGGTCACATGCTCGGCATAATCCATCTTAATGTCATAGCGGGCAAAGAATTGCACCTCTGTTACCCGATCCCAAGAAAGAGCGGTCTGATCGGAAAAGCCATCGTATAGGCGCTTGAGAAAACCGGTATAATCCGTATCGCCAAAGGTCACAATCCCGCCGATCTCCGGCAGGGTCGCCACCACTTGGGTCAGTTGAGGAACTCCCGCTACCGGAGAGGCTATGGGTTGAGTCTCCTCCCCTTCTTCCGGCGGCTCTTCTGCCGGCAGGGTCACATACTCCAGTAGGCGATATTCTTCATTGAGGAGTGCGGCACCATTTACGGTGGAAATCCAAACCACCGGCTTATTTTCCTCCACGGTTATCACCAAGGTGTTGGGCAGTTTTCGCTTGATGGTCACCTCTTTTATGTAGGGGAATTCCTTCATTTGATCGATAACCTCAAACTTATCCAAGCGAAAAAGGTTTTGCCCGATGGTCAATCCCCCTTGATCCAGCAACTGCTGAGCGGTATAGTGGGTATTTCCGCTGACGGTGATCTCTTCTGCATTGAAAAAGACCGTCATGGAAAGAATAGCAAGGGTAATAATCATCAACACAAAAAGCAGCCCGAAAAACACCACTTTTGCTCTCTTTTTGCGTTTTTTCTTTTTCTGATAGTAGCGTTCCACGCTATTCAAGGGGGTTCACCTCCTTTAATGAATCAGAGCCTCCAGCTCCTGATAAATCATTTCTGCCGCATCCGGCAAGGCCAATTCTTTGGCTTTTTTGCCTAAGCGGGAGCAAAGGGCGGGAGAATTCTTCAGCTTCAGAATCTGCTTATAAAGAGCTTCCGCCGTAAGATCCTTTTCCTCAATGAGGATGGCACCGCCCCGATCGGAAAGGGAGCGGGCATTGTAGTATTGATGATTATGGGTTACATTGGGCGAGGGGATCAGCACCGCCGGTTTACCCAAAGCGGTCAGTTCCCCTAAGGTGATGGCGCCTGCACGGCTGACCACCGCATCGGCCGCCGCCAGATGGAGGGGCATATCATAAAGATACGGCGCCACTTTAATCCGGCCTTCCTGCTCCACATCAAAACCTTTTTCCTTCAATTTCTCCGGCATCCATTTCCAGCCCCGATCGCCGGTGGCATGGGTATGCACAAAATCACCGGTCACCGCATTCTTGGCAATAAAATCCACCATGGTCTGATTAATGACCAAGGCACCCAAGCTGCCGGCAAAGGATAAGAGATAAAAATCTTTTTCCGAAAGACCCAATTTAGCCCGAGCTTCCTCTCTGGAGGTAGAAAGAATCTCTTCCCGCAGAGGATTGCCCGAGAGGATCATTTTTTTGGTTTTCCCGAAATATTGCTCACTACCGGGGAAACTGACAAACACGATATCCGCCTTCTTTGCCAGCATTTTACTGGTGATTCCGGGATAGGCGTTTTGCTCATGGATGCAGGTGGGATAGCCCAAGCTTTGGGCCGCCGCCACCACCGGACCCGACACATAGCCGCCGGTGCCGATCACCAGATCCGGCTGAAACTCTTTGATCAGGCGCTTACATTCTTTTTTGGCCTTTATGTACAGACGAACCGTATTGATATTATCCAGACTCAAGCTGCGGCGAAAGCCCTGAATCTGAATGGGATAAAAATCAAAACCCGCCTTGGCAACCAAGGTTTCTTCGATCTTGCCCCGATTGCCCACAAATAAGATTTTGGCATGCTTATTTTTGGCTCGAATCATGGATGCAATGGCAATGGCAGGATTGCAATGACCTGCAGTGCCGCCGCCTGCTAAAATCACTCTCATTGGGTAACCTCCAATCTGGAATGGCGGGATACCGCCAACACAACACCCATCTCAAACAATAGGATCAGCAGCGAGGTGCCGCCATAACTGAAAAAGGGCAAACTGATTCCTGTGGGAGGCAGGGAATTGGTGACCACCGCAATATTAAGGATGGTCTGGATGGCCAAGCGGGACACCACGCCCACCACCAATAATGAACCGAATTTATCCTTGGCATGATAGGCGATCACAAAGCCTCGCCAGATCAGCAACACAAACAGCACAATCAGCATCATAGCACCCACAAAGCCCAATTCTTCGCAAACAATGGCGAAGATATAATCGTTTTGCGGTTCGGGGATATAAAGATGCTTTTGCACCGACTGCCCCAGCCCTCGCCCTAAGGGGCCGCCACTTCCGATGGCATAGAGGGATTGGAGGGTCTGGAATCCATCGCCGGTGGGATCCAGCTCCGGATGGAGCCAGGTTTCAATACGCCCTTTGGCATAAGGAAGAAACAGTGCAAAGCCTGCCAGTCCTGCCACACCGACACCGCCGATGCTGAAGAACCAGCCCAGATGGGCGCCGCCCACAAAGATCATCACAACGCCGATGGCGAAGATCAAAATCGCACCGGACACATGGGTTTCAACTGCCACCAAGCCGCAAACCAAGAGCAATACGGCGGCAGGTAAAATAATCCCCACCTTCAGTTCCTTCATCCGCTTATAGTTGGCGGCCATATAAGAAGAAAAGATCAAAATAACGGCGAATTTCGCAATTTCACTGGGCTGGAACTGCACACCGAGATTCAGCCAACGGCGGGCGCCATTGACCTTCACGCCGATGCCGGGAATTAATACCAACACCAGCATAATCACCGAAACCGCCAAAAGCGGCAACGCCCAGCGGCGCAGGGTATGATAGTCCAACCGTGACACAAAGAGCATCACCGCAACTCCCACCAAAGCAAAGAGCAGCTGACGCTTGATATAGTGGTAACTATCGCCGTATTTTTGCAATGCTGCCACATAGCTGGCAGAAGCCAGCATAATCAGACCGAAGGTCAGCAAGCACAGCACCAAAATCATAAAGACCAAATCAATGCCGCCTGCTTCGCCCTTTTTGACAAACCAATTCATTTTTTTCTTTGCTTTTGCCATGGGCTTTCCCTCCTTCTTCTGAGAATCAATCATTAAACATTAAAATAGCGAAAATAAAACATTCCCCATAAGGCCAGCAAGCAGCCCATTGCGCTGATGGCGGTAAAGACCGAAACGATCTTTACCTCCGACCAATTACACAGTTCGAAATGATGATGAATGGGGGTCATCTTAAAGAGGCGCTTACCATGGGTCAGCTTATAAAAACCAACTTGCAGCACCACCGAAACACCTTCGATCAAGTACATAATACCGCCCAGCAAAATGAAATAGGGCATATCATAGGCCATGGCCAATGCCACCACCGCCGCTCCTAAAAAGAGAGAGCCGGTATCGCCCATAAAGACCTTGGCGGGATGGAAATTATAAATCAAAAAGGCCATCAGTCCGCCCACTAAAGCGGCGGCCAAAACCGTAATGCCGGTATTATTTTGCCCCTTGGAAAGGAAAAAACCCACCACAATGAAAGAAATGATATAGGGCAGAGAAACGCCGGTGACCAAACCGTCCAATCCGTCGGTCAAATTCACGGAATTGACAAAAAAGAACAGGTAGGGAATCATAATCAAGAAGTAGAAATAATGAAGATGCAAATATTGATTAATAAAGGGGATAAACACCGCCTCTTTGATGGTGCCGGTGGCATATAAGCCCCCCAAGAAAAGGGCGATCAGCAGCATCAACGGCAGGGTCTTTTGCATGACCGAAAGACCTTTATTACGCTTTTTGACCACCTTGATGTAATCGTCCAAAAAGCCTACCAAACCGCAAAGAACGATAAAGCCCAAGCACATCAGCAGCCGAAAATCACCCCGCAAAAGCTCTCCCATGGAGAGAATCAGCGTCACTAACAGGGTGGGGATAATAAAGATCAGCCCGCCGATGGTAGGGGTTCCCTGCTTGGTCTCTTTATGCCAAGAGGGCCCGATCTCTAAAATGCTTTGAGAAAACTTCAGCTTTCTCAGCCAAGGCAATATCCAAGGTGCCAACAAAAGCGCCAGTAAAAAGCTGGCCGCAAGGGCAGTTAAGATCAGCCAATAATTCATTTTGTTCGCATCCTTTCTTTTAATCCGTCTGCATATGCTTTAAAGCCCATGGAATTGGAGGCCTTAAAGAGTACCGTATCCCCCGGCAGGAGCACCTGCTCCAAAAGGGCAGGGAGTTCTTCCCGATGGGGAGTATAAAATTTCAACACAGAGGAAGGCAGGGCATCATAAAGGGTTCTTGCCGCAGTGCCCGCAACCAAAACGCCATCGATTCCAAGTTCGCCGCAAAGAAGTCCCACCTTGCGATGGCCTTCTTGCTCATAGGCACCAAGCTCCAGCATATCGCCCAAAACGGCGATCTTTCGCCCCTTGCGCCCGGCCAATACCTTCAGGGCAGCCGCCATGGAATCAGGAGAGGCATTATAAGTATCATCAATAATGGTCACACCGCCTACCGTCTCGGTGAATTGGCGGGTTCCATCGCCGCTGAATTGTTGGAGTCCTTCTTTCAAAAGAGCAGGATCTGCCCCCAAAAGATGACCCACGCCAAAGGCGGCCAGCGCATTCATAATCTGATGCTCCCCTTCCACCTGAAGAGTGATCTTCATGGCACCTTGGGGATAGCATAAGGTGAAGGAATTGCCCTCAATATCTTCAGCCCGATAATCATTATGCGGGTCTTTCCCAAAATAAAAGCAATTCTTTTCGGGGCGTGCGCCATAAAGCAGCGGCTCATCGCCGTTTAAGAGTGCCACGCCCCCTTGGGGCAGGGCATCCACCAATTCCAATTTGGCCTTGGCAATGTTTTCACGACTCTTGAGAAGCTCCAGATGAGCCACGCCGATATTGGTCACAACCGCCAGATCGGGGGTAATAAACCGGGTGAGATAATCGATCTGACCCAATCCCCGCATTCCCATTTCCACCACAGCGGCGGCATCAGACTCCCGCACTGCAAGGCCGGTCAGAGGAACGCCCAACTCATTGTTCATATTCCCCTTGGTGCCGGAAACCTCCATGGAGGGAGCCAGCGCTGAGAGGATGAAATTCTTGGTAGTGGTTTTGCCTACACTGCCGGTGACTCCGATGATTTTGGTAGAGAGGGTATTCAAATGGGCTTTTGCCAAAAGCCCCAAGGCAATCTCGATATTTTCCACTTGAAAATAAGGATGCTTTACCCCTTGAGGGCAGGAGGCGGTGCCCAAAAAAGCAATCTTTTCAAATTGGGCATCCAAGGCGGGAACAAAGGAATGACCGTCTACCCGCTCGCCTTTGATGGCAACAAAAAGACAGCCCTCTTCCCCACAGCGGGAATCAGTGACCACCTTTCCAAGAGGGAAATCCTCTTGAGGAGGGGCCATATTCAAGGCTTTTGCAACCGTTTTTACCGTCAGCACTGCTCTAAAAATTCCTTTACGATTTCTTTTTCATCAAAATGATTTTTGGTGGTTCCGATGATCTGATAATCCTCATGGCCTTTGCCTGCCAAAAGAATCAAATCACCCTCTCGAGCGGTTTCAATGGCATAGCCGATGGCCTCTTTGCGGTTTTTGATCACCGCATAGGGCATATCTGTTTGCTCCAGACCCACTAAAATATCCCGAATAATGGCACCGGGCTCTTCGGTACGGGGATTATCGGAGGTCACAATGGCAAAATCGCTATACTTTGCCACGACCTCTGCCATTTTTGGGCGCTTGGTTTTATCCCGATCACCGCCGCAACCAAAAAGAGTGACAATCCGCCCCTTGGCAAAGGTGCGAAGAGTCGTCAGAATATTCTCCAGCGCATCGGGGGTATGGGCATAATCCAGCATCACGGTAAAAGGCTGACCCTCGGTGATGACCTCCGCTCTGCCTGCTACCTTAGGGATCTGATTCAGTCCCTTTCCAATCTCCTCAAAAGAATATCCGGCAGCCAGCAATACACCGGCGGCGCAAAGGGTATTATGAACCGTAAATAAACCGGGAGTGGAAACCCGAACAGGAATGGATTTTCCTTCATAATGAAGGGTATAGGCAACGCCGCTGACATCCACCGCAATGTCGGTGGCGGTAAGGTCGGCAGCCCCCTCGGCAGAATAGGTCAATCCGCCATATTTCTCCGCTAATTCCTTGCCGGTAGCATCGTCCAGATTCAGGACCGGCTTGCCCGAAAGTTCAAAGAGGCGGGCTTTGGCGGCCTTATAATTATCCATGGTTTTATGATAATCCAAATGATCTTGGGTCAGATTGGTAAACCCTGCCACCTCAAAAGGCAAGCTATCCACCCGCTTCTGATCCATGGCCTGAGAGGAAACCTCCATCACTACCGTTTCCACCCCTGCATCTGCCATACGGCGCAGCAATTCCATCAACTGATAGGGCTCGGGGGTTGTGAAAGCAGCGGGAAAGGTCTCCTGTCCGATTTGGTTGCAAACGGTGCCGATCAGTCCGGCTTTCACACCCAGACCGTCTAAAATACTTTTGACAAACTGAGTCGTGGAGGTCTTTCCGTTGGTACCGGTGACCGCCAAGAACTTCATTTCATTTTCGGGATGGCGGAAATAATTGGCGCAAACCTGCTGAAAAGCCATGCGGCAGTTTTCCACCAAAACCTCTTCCACCCCATGATCGGTATGCCGCTCCGCCAATACGGCGGTGGCACCCTTGAGCACCGAGGAGGCAATGTAATGGTGACCATCCACCGTCTCCCCGGGAATGGCGCAGAAAAGAAAATCCTTTTCTACCTTGCGGGAGTCAAAGGCAATGCCACGAATCTCCCGATCAGACCAAGTATTAACGGTTTTCACTCCTGCTAAAAGCTCAGACAATAACATAACCTTTTACCTCCTTTGAAGATGGATGGTTTAAATGAACTAAAAAGATCCGGATTTTCGCCTATCGAGGACGATCCAAGGAAAAAGATCCGTTTCTATAAAATTTCGAGAGATTTTTTCTTGGATCACCGAAGATCAGGCTTTGTGCCTATCGAGGGCGATCCAAGGAAAAAGATCCGAAATTTTTACATACTGGATACGCCTTCGGAGCTGTTGGTGCGAATTGTAATAACAGTTCCTTCGGCCACCATGGAGCCTACCGCATGGGATTGAGAGATGACCAAAGCGGTGGAGCCGGAATTATTGTTGCCCACCACACGGACATTGAGGCCCATGGAGAGAAGGCGGTTGGTAGCGCCGCCTACCGAATAATTGACCAGATCGGGAACCATGATGTTGGCAGAAGGCTTCTTCTCGCCGGTATAGAGGATCATGGTGCCGCTTTGGGGCATGGTGGTGCCTGCTTCGGGCATCTGAGCGGTAACGGTATCGCCGCCGCCCACCACCTTATATTTGATTTCCTTATCAATAAGAGCCGCTTCCACCGAAGCCAAAGGCTGATCGATATAGGAAGGAATGGCCACATCCAAGGTCTCCAGCTCTTCTTCGGTATACCGAGGCTGAACGCCGAGATAAGGGAGAATATCGCTTAAAATATCGCCGGCAATGGGGGCGGCAATGATACCACCGTAAATCTCGCCGTTGCTGGGGGAATCCAGCATCACCAAGATGGCATATTCGGGATCGTCGGCAGGAGCAAAACCGATGAAGGAGGAAATATAATTCTTCACACCGGTTGCCACATAATCGTCGATCTTCTCGGAGGTGCCGGTCTTACCGGCCACCCGATAGCCCTTTACATAAGCATTTTTACCGGAACCGACGCTGACCACTTCCTCCAAAAGAGTGCATACCAAATCACTGGTCTCTTTGGAAATAACCTGACGCTTGGTTTCAGCCTCAAAGCTTTTTACCACTTTTTGGGTGCCATCCTCTTGGGTTTCGGTAATCTCCCGCACCACATGGGGAGTCACCAAGGTTCCGCCGTTGCAAGCGGCAGACACCGCAGAGATCATCTGCAAGGGGGTGACCTTAAAGTTTTGGCCGAAGGAAGCGGTGGCCAATTCCACCTCTTGGAATTTGGAGAACCAAATACCGGTGGCCTCACCATTGAGATCCACTCCGGTGCGGTCAATCAAGCCAAAATTGCGGAAATATTCATAGAAGGTCACGGGACCCACCTGCGCACCGATGGTGATAAAGGCAGGGTTGCAGGAATTCTGAATGGCCTTGGAGAGGGTCTGATGCCCATGTCCGCCGGACTTCCAGCAACGAATGGTGCGGTCTGCCACTCGGATATAACCGGGGCAGTTATAAGTATTAGAGGTAGAGATCAGCCCCTCCTCCAACGCCATGGAAAGGGTGATGATCTTAAAGGTCGAGCCGGGCATGTAGGTATCCACGGTACATTTATTACGCCACATTTTATTCCGATTGGTGGTGGTTGCGGCGCTCAGTTCCTCCCCTTCCAGACCGGCAAGGGTTTCTTGAACCATGCTGTCGGTAATCTCATAATACTGGTTGGGGTCATAGTTGGGGAAAGAGGCCATGCCTAAGATTTCGCCGGTTTTCACATTCATCACAATGCCGGCGGCGCCCTCTAAGCATTTTTGCTCCAGACGAGCCTCCTGCAAGTGCTTTTCCAGATAGTACTGCACCGTTTCATCAATGGTCAGCACCACATTTTTGCCGTTTTCAGCGGCCACATAGGTCTCATATTCATAGGGCAATTCGGTACCTACGGCATTTTTGGAGGTGATCATCTTGCCGGTGGTGCCCTGAAGATACTCATTATAAATGGATTCGATGCCATCCAGCCCCACATTATCGGTGCCGGTAAAGCCTAAAATATGGCAAGCCAGACTGTTATAGGGGTAGTAGCGCTTGGTATCCTCCACCAAATGAATGCCTTTGAGCTTATTATCACTCACAAAGGTACGAACCTGATCAGCCACATCCGACTCGATCCGGCGCTTTACCAGCTCATAATAGTTCTTCTTTTGGGTTTTTTGATAGATGGTCTCTTCATCCACACCCAAAATCTCAGAAAGGCCACGAGCGATCAAGCGGCAGTTGGCCTCATCCTTATCGATGGAGTTGGGAGCGATATAAACCGTCTCCACCTGAGCGGAGATGGCCAGTTCCTGATAATTACGGCTGTATATGGTGCCACGATTGGCCGAAAGCGTGGTATCCATGGTCTGCTGGCTGATGGCCTTGGTCTGATAATATGTATAATTTACGATCTGATAATTCACCAAGACGCCTGCCAACCAAATCAGCAGAGCCACAGCAAAAATCGCCAGCATCCAGGTGCTGCGATGCACCATGGAACGGGTGGGGCCCTTCCCCATTTTTACCACTCCTTTCTTCCAAAAAAGATCAAATTTTTCCAAAAAATCTTGGCCATATAAGCGGAAATAGAGAGCAAGAATAAATTCTCACTCTCTTTTACTTATCCTTTTTTCAGCTGAGATATTCCACCAAGATGTTGAACTCTTGCACAACGCCATCCCACCAGCTATCATTGGTAGGCTGATCCTTGATGATCTCCACCGTGTCGTCGGTCAGCAGGTTAATGGTCTGGATCTGATAATTCTCGATCTTTACCATGCCCAGTTCCTCGGTGGCGATCCGCTCGATCTCATCCATGGAGTTTTTACTGTCAATAGAGACCTGAAGCGCTCCGGCCTCACCCTCCAGACTATTCAGCTCTTTTTTGGCGACCAGCAGGTCACTGGATACCTCATTGAGAGCAATGTGGCTGTATAAAAGATACCCGCCCAACGCCAGAAAAAGTGCAATGCAAAGCACTGCAGACCAGCGAATGCCGGGCATATGAAATTTTCTCATTGGGGGAGTCCTCCTCTTTCTTACTTCTTTTCACAAACCCGAAGTTTTGCCGGCTTGGAACGGTTGTTTTCCGCCAGTTCCTCCGCCGAAGCCGTAATGGGTTTGTGGGTGATCTGCTTGACCACCGGTTTTCTGCCGCATACGCAGACAGGTAAATTCTTATTACATATACATCCCGAGGCCAGATCGGAAAAGACTGTTTTCACAATCCGATCCTCCAAGGAATGAAAGGTCATCACGGCGATCCGCCCGCCGGGCTTTAATACCGACACCGCATCACGGATGGCTTGCTCTAAAATCTTCAATTCCCCATTCACTTCAATGCGAATAGCCTGAAAAGTTCGCTTGGCGGGATGCTTATTACCATAGCGCTCCTTGGGGGGGAATACTTTTTCAATAATCTCCACCAACTGACCGGTGGTTTCGATGGGCGCCTCCTGCCGCTTACGGCAGATGGCGGCAGCAATGCGAGGGCTTTGCCGCTCCTCTCCATAGCGATAGAAGATCTCGGTCAACTGCTCTTTGGAGTAGGTATTGACCACCTGATAGGCATCCAGAGGGCTCTCTCGATCCATCCGCATATCCAAGGGGGCATCAAATCGATAGGAGAAGCCTCGGCTTTCTTCATCCAGCTGGAAGCTGGATACGCCTAAATCAAATAAAATACCATCGATGGCGGGGATTTCTTGCTCCGCCAAAACCTTTTTCAAATTCGAAAAGTTGGATTTTACTGCCCGAAATCGCTCTCCGAAGGGCTCCAGCCGCTTCCCTGCCGCTTCCAAGGCATCCCGATCCTGATCAATGCCGATCAAAAGACCGGTGGTCAAACGCTCTGCGATAAGGCTGCTATGGCCGCCACCACCTAAAGTAGCATCCACATAAATGCCATGGGGCTTAATGTTTAAGCCGGTCAGGCACTCCTCCGCCATTACGCTGTAATGCACAAAATCCTTCATTAGAATTCCAACTCATCCATGGTGGACATAATGGAAGCCGTATCCATCTTCTGAACCATGGTATTGAACCGATCGGGATTCCAAATCTCGATGCGGTTGCCATTGCCGATCAGCATCACATTGCCTTCAATGGCGGCCAGGCGGCGCAGGTGAATAGGGATCTGCACTCTGCCTTGCTTATCGGCGGTGACATCGGTTTTATAAGTATTGAAGAAATGGCTGATCTGCAAACCCTTAGACATGGGCAGCTGGGAGATCTTCCCTTCCAGTACATGCCATTCTTCCGGAGTCAGTATATACACGCATCCATCCAACCCTTGGGTCAGCACCACATCACTTCCGGTCTGCTCTTTTAATTTCTTGGGCAAGATCACTCTGCCTTTTTCGTCTACAAACAGTTCATGGTAGCCGGTAAAGTATGCCATGTATACACCTCCTCTCGCATTTTCTTCCACTTAGATACCATTTGGCACCCACTTGGATGCCACTTCATATAAATTATAGCAAAAAAATCGAAAAAATCAATAGTTTTTTATAAAAATCTATAAAAAAATCCCGCCGTTTTTTTCGGCGGGATTTCGATAAAATTCAAACAAAAAAAGCAGGAAAAAATCCTGCTTTTTTCTTATTTATTATAGTAACTGCGGATAAAATCGGCGGTGGCTTTGGTTAGTTCTTTCATCTCCCAATTGGTGGAATTGATGATCAGATCATAGCCACTTCGCTGCCCCCATTTACTGCCGGAGACCAGCTCACGGGTTTGGGCACGATATTTGTCGATCCTCTTGATATTCCGCTTCATTTCTTTTTCGGAAAACTCTGTTTCTCTGCCGGCGGCTCGCTCCATACAGCGGTGAACCCGAGCCTCCAGATCAGCGCAAACAAAAATACGGAAAGGTTTTTCCTCCTTGAGAATCACATCCGCATCCTGACCAATGATGATGCAATCATTTCCTGCAGCCGCAATCTCCTCCAGCACCTCTTTTTGAGCAATCAGCTCATTGGTGTGGATGGCATGCTCATCGGCAAAGGAATGATGGAAGGCCAAAGGAAAGGTACGCCAAGCGTGAAAAGCCAAAGCACTCTCCACATAGCCGGAGGTATGGGCTTTCTTTTCGGCGATGGCATCCATGATCTCTTGATCATAATAGTCAAAGCCCAGCTCATCTGCCAGGCGCTTGCCCAGCTCTCTGCCGCCGCTTCCAAATTCACGACCGATGGTAATGATCTTCATAAATCAATCCTCCAGGGAATCTAAATAGGCCACAGCCGCCAAGCCGCTGACGCAACCGTCGCCGGCGGCAGTAGCAAGCTGACGCACCTGCTTTTTGCGGCAATCGCCGGCGGCAAAAATGCCCTCACAAGAGGTTTTGCAATCCTCGCCTGCATCGATATAGCCGCTTTCATCCAGGGCCACTAAAGCCTTAAAGGGTTCATTATTAGGCTGCTGACCAATGGCCACAAACAGTCCATCCATGGGCAGAACCTCTTTTGCATCTCCAAACTGCACCTCAAGACCGGTCAGTTTTTCCTCCCCCAAAAGGGCGGAGATCACACCGCCGGTGCGAACGGTAACATTGGGATACTTTTTCAACCGCTCCAAAAGAACCGGCTCCGCACGGAACCCATCCCGACGGTGAATCAAGGTCACACTTCCGCAAAGCTCCGCCAAGGAAAGAGCGGATTGGACGGCCGCATTACCGCCGCCCACAACCGCAACATTCTTTCCTTTATAAAAAGCACCATCGCAGACAGCGCAGTAGGAAATCCCTGCAAGGGATTCCTCCCGCTCAATTCCCAGATGCCGATGGGCGGCACCGGTGGCAAGGATGACGCTTTTGGCCTGATACACATCCCCGTCGGTAGTGGTGACGGTGAAGCCCTCGGCGGTCTTTTCCAGACCGTTGACCTCCACCGGCTCGATCATTCCGCCGAACTCATAAACCTGCTCAGCCAATTTATCGGCATACTCCACTCCGCTGACCCCATAAAGGCCGGGGAAGTTTTCAATACGGGCAGAGGCGGTGATCTGACCGCCCAAGGCGGTGGATTCCAAAATCAGCGCACTCTTTCCCGCCCGCAGCAGATAAATCGCTGCGGTCATACCGGCGGTTCCGCCGCCGATAATTACTGCATCAACCATTGACATTTACCCGCTTGGTGAAGGCACGGATCTCTGAAGCGTTGGTCATCTTCTCGATGCCGCCGTCGCTCTCCACAATAAGGGTGGGCGCTTTGGTAACCTGATAGCCGTCCACCAGTTCACGGTTGGCAGGATCCTCCGCATCCAGTTTCACATAAGCGATGCCGGCTTGATCCAGCATAGCGGTTGCCATCTTACAGTTGGGGCAGGTCTTGGTGGTGAACAGCAACACACGGTTGCCGCCGACCACTTCAGGCTCTGCATCGCCGCAACCACAGCCGCAAGCATGATTGGTGGGTGTTTTGATCTGAGCAATGGTCTGATCGTAGAGTTTACGATCCTTGAATTCCTGCGCCTTACCATCGTTCCAGTTCTGAACGGGACGATAGTAGCCGGTAATACGGCTGTACACCTCGGTGTTTTCACCGCAATGGGGGCAGGTATACTGCTCGCCGGTGATATAACCGTGATCCTTACATACAGAGTAGGTGGGAGACATGGAATAATAGGGCAGGCGATAATTGTCTGCAATCTTCTTCACCAGGTTGGCGGCAGCCTTCCAATCGGGCAGTTTTTCGCCCATATAAGCATGGAATACCGTACCGGAGGTATAAAGGGTATGCAGTTCATCCTGCAGATCCAGAGCGGTGAAGATATCCTCGGTGTAGCCAACAGGCAGATGAGAGGAGTTGGTATAGTAGGGAGTGCCATTCATATTGGCGGTGATGATGTTGGGGAAACGGCTGACATCATGCTTAGCCAAACGATAGGAGGTAGACTCAGCAGGAGTAGCCTCCAGGTTATACAGATCGCCGTATTCCTCCTGATAGTCGGACAGACGCTCTCTCATATGATTGAGCACATCCTTGGCAAACTGCTGACCCTCGGCGGTGGTCAGATTCTTCTTCAGCCAGCAAGCATTGAGGGCGGTTTCATTCATACCCACAAGACCGATGGTGGAGAAGTGGTTGTCGAAGGAGCCCAGATACCGCTTGGTATAGGGATAGAGGCCTTCGTTCAAGAACTTGGTGATGACCGTTCTCTTGATCTTCAGAGAGCGGGCAGAGATATCCAGCAGCTTATCCAGACGAGCATAGAACTCTTCCTCGGAAGCAGACTGATAAGCAATGCGAGGCAGGTTGATGGTCACAACGCCCACAGAACCGGTAGATTCACCGGAGCCGAAGAAGCCGCCGGACTTTTTACGCAGCTCACGCAGATCCAGACGCAGGCGGCAGCACATACTGCGCACATCGCTGGGCTCCATATCGCTGTTTACATAGTTGGAGAAATAGGGAGTACCGTATTTGGCGGTCATCTCAAAGAGCAGCTTATTGTTCTCCGTCTCAGACCAGTCAAAGTCACGGGTGATGGAATAGGTGGGAATGGGATACTGGAAGCCACGACCATTGGCATCGCCTTCGATCATGGTCTCGATGAAGGCACGGTTGATCATATCCATTTCCTTCTTGCAATCCCCATAGGTGAAGTCCATCTCTTTGCCGCCCACGATAGCAGGCAGATCCTTCAGGTCCGCAGGAACGGTCCAGTCCAAGGTAATATTGGAGAAGGGAGCCTGGGTACCCCAACGGCTGGGGGTGTTCACGCCATATACAAAGGATTGGATGCAGTTTTTAACCTCCCAATAGGTCAGGTTATCCACCCGCACAAAGGGAGCCAGATAGGTATCAAAAGAGGAGAAGGCTTGCGCACCGGCCCATTCATTCTGCATAATGCCCAAGAAGTTTACCATCTGATTGCAAAGAGAAACCAAATGCTTAGCGGGAGCAGAAGTGATCTTGCCGGGAACGCCGCCAAGGCCCTCCTTAATCAACTGCTTCAAGGACCAGCCGGCGCAATAACCGGTCAGCATAGACAGGTCATGAATATGGATATCAGCATTGCGATGGGCATCGGCGATCTCATTATCATAGATCTCGCTGAGCCAATAGTTTGCGGTGATGGCGCCGCTGTTGGACAGGATCAAACCACCTACTGAATAGGTCACGGTGGAGTTCTCCTTCACACGCCAGTCGGTCACGTTTACATAACTATCCACCAAGGACTTATAATCCAGGAAGGTGGATTTCAGGTTACGAACCTTTTCTCTTTGCTTACGATAGAGGATATAAGCCTTGGCAACATCGGCATAGCCGGATTCGCTCAATACTTCCTCTACACTATCCTGAATGTCTTCCACGGCAATCTTGCCGTCTTTGACCTTGGGCTCGAAATGGGCAGTTACCTTCAAAGCCAGCAGGTCGATGATGCTGGGATGGGATGCTTTGTTCTGAGCGTCGAATGCCTTCTGAATGGCAACGCTGATCTTGGAAATATTAAACTCCGCTTCAGAACCGTCTCTTTTTACTACACTATACATACGTCCTAATCCTCTCTATCTCATTTATTTTTCAACACATTTAATCTACGCCCCGTAATTGGGCTTTTGGGAAAACCTCTTGCACCAAATCCAGATACGCATGCATCTCACCGGTGCTCGGTGCAGAAAGCGCCTCATTGGGCACCTGCTCGCTTTGGCGAAACTGCTGCAAGTACCAAGCCTTGGCTCCTTTTAGCCAGTGGGCGATCTCTAAAAGATCCTCGGCGGTGTGCAATTCTTTAACCACCGTGGTGCGGAACTCATAGTCCACATGTCCTTCTTTCAAGAAGGCAATACTCTCCTCGATGCGATCGATCTCCAATTTTAAAAAACCGACCGTTTCTCCATAGCGTTTGGGCGCATTTTTTACATCCATGGCCACATAATCAAGGAGGCCTTCCTCCACCAGAGCCTTCAGGCGATCGGGGAAGCAGCCGTTGGTATCCAGCTTCACGGCATAACCCAAGGCTTTGATCTTACGGATCAGATCGGGCAGTTCTCTTTGCATCAGCGGTTCCCCGCCGGTGAAAGCAACCCCATCCAAAAGCCCCTTGCGGCTCTCCAGAAAGGTCAGCAGCTCCGCCTCATCCATCAGCGGCTCTGCCAAGCCTTTAGCCAAGGCGAAATTATGGCAGAAGGGGCAACGAAAATTACAACCGTTCAAAAAGACCGTACAGGCGGTCTTGCCGGGAAAATCCAGCAACGTGAGCTTTTGCAGGCCGGCTATGGTCACTTTTCAACTCCCCTTCCCCAAGGTGACAAGAATCATCCGAATCTTGTTTTAAAAAGGCGGATTCCCGCTCACCCTTCGTTAAAATACTCGCCAATGCACAAAGCCGATCAAATAAAAATAAGTGAAAAGCACCGAAATATGCCGCATTGAGGCAGGTTCGGATTATTCTTGTCACCTTGCCCATGGCGGTGCAGATACTATTCTACACAATATTTAGGGGAAAGTCAATAGATAAACACAATATATTTTGTTACAATTTTCAGGCAAACACAAGATATAGTTATGTAAACCGTTTGAAAAATCCGAGTTTTTTCCTTATTTTTATATAGAAAAAGCCCCGCTGCAAAGCTTGCAGCGGGGCTTGAGAGTAGCGTTTATTCGGCGGGCTCTTCGGTAAAATCGGTTTCAAATGCCAAATTGGCGGGAGCGATTTCGGCCTTTTTCTTTTCCAGATGCTTCAGCACCAAGATCACTGCTGCCACAGCTGCAGCCACACCAACGATCACCGAAACCAACACAATAATCTGATTCTTTTTCATTGCCAATTCCCCTTTCAGACTTTCTTTTATTAGTCTAACACAGTTCGCCAAAAAAATCAATCGGCTTTGCGAAAAATTAAGAATTGATGAAGCAGGAAAATCACCACTTCCTGCACCGCCATCAGCCCATAGCCAACAATCTTTCCATTGCCCAGCGTAAGGATCAGCTGATTGACCAGCCAGACCAAAAGAACCGTTAGCATCACCGCCAGCATCAACTGGCGGGCCGTATAATAAAAGCCGGTCTCCCGCTCTTTGTAAACCCAATACTTACAGGCGTAAAACAATAAAAAGATCCGAGCCAGAAACATCAGCAAAACCCCGCTCTCCAAGGGGAGCATGCGGCTGGCAAAAAATTGAATCAAGCCGGTCACCAGCGCCGCCACCGCATAGCGCAGCACCTGCGAACGGTTTTTCATTAAATAATCATAAAATCGATCTGCCGCCTGATGGGGCTGCCGCTTTTTCATGGGTCTTGCCACTCAAATCACTTCCTTTTTCAGTATTCTATCATAAAACTCCGAAAATGAAAAGAGCCTCGCAGAAAAATTATCTGAAGATTGACTTTTCCATAAATTACGAGTATACTAATCCAAGAAAAACATATCAAAGGAAGTGTTATAAATGGGATGCACCCATGATTGCGGCAGTTGCTCTTCCAACTGCTCCGGAAATGAAAAAGAAAAAGAATCTTTGATTGAACAGCCCCATGAGCTGACTTCAGTGAAGAAAATCATTGGCATTGTCAGCGGCAAGGGCGGCGTTGGCAAAAGCATGGTCACCTCCTTGATGGCCGTTGCCATGCAGCGCCGCAGCTACTCCACCGCTATTTTAGATGCTGATATCACCGGCCCCTCCATCCCCAAGGCTTTTGGTCTTTCGGGCAAACGGGCAGAAAGTGATGGAAAGGCTCTTTACCCCGTTCAATCTAAAATGGGCACTCAGATCATGTCCTTGAATCTGCTGCTGGAGGAGGAAAATGCTCCTGTTGTGTGGCGTGGGCCTGTGATCGCAGGGGCCGTGAAGCAATTCTGGACCGATGTGGTGTGGAATGATGTGGACTATATGTTCGTGGATATGCCTCCCGGCACCGGTGATGTTCCCCTTACCGTCTTTCAATCTCTGCCGGTAGACGGCATCATCGTGGTCACCTCTCCTCAGGATCTGGTCTCCATGATTGTGACCAAGGCGGTCAAGATGGCCAAAATGATGAACATCCCCATTTTGGGTATTGTGGAAAACTATAGCTACCTTTCCTGCCCCGATTGCGGCAAAAAGATCGCTGTATTCGGAGAAAGCCATGTGGATGAAGTGGCCAAAGAAAACGGCTTGGAAGTCTTGGCGAAGCTGCCTTTGGATCCCGAGCTTGCCTCCCTTTGCGATAAGGGCATGATCGAGCTCCATGAATTCGACCACTTGGAAAAGGTTGCCGATCTTTTGGAAAAATAAGATAAATAAATAGATAGATAGATAAACGCTTGTCTTGGGACAAGCGTTTATTTTCAGCGTGTCAAAAACACGGTTGATTTATTTTTGACACGCTGGGAGACTCTCAAAAATGGCTCCGAATTTGTCAAACCGTTCTCGTCGGCGTACATAGGTACGGTAGAGAGCGGTTTGGCAGATAGCAGAAAAATTCAAATAAAATGCGGCATTGAGCCGCATTTTTTCATTATTCCCCGAGGAGACACAGCACTATTTTTAAGTTCTTCTTATGGGGTGGTACTAATATCGTTTCTATGATTTTTTTCTTTTTTCTGCGGTCGGGGACTTTTTTGACAGTCTTGAGATAAACGCTTGTCGAAGGACAAGCGTTTATTTTTTATCTTTTGGACAAACTATACCAAAGGAGATGATTTTTTTGAAGATTCCTTCGGATTTGATGATCGAGCAATTGGAGATGGCATCCATGGGTCCCATCAAGGGGATCTGCAGCGAAATACAGGAGCTCACCTACTGCACCCTCACCGAGGTGCGGGTGGAAGATCAAGAGGGAGCGGCGGCCATCGGGCGGGAAATCGGGCGGTATATCACCATTGAAACGGAAAAAACCTATGAAATCGGAGAGCCGGCCTTTGAGGAAATCGCCGATCTTTTAGCAAAAACCCTCTGCTCCCTTTTGGGAGAAAAAAAGCGCATTCTCATCTTAGGCATCGGAAACCCCAATATCACCCCCGACAGTCTGGGCAGTAAAACGGTGGAGCGGCTGATGGTGACCCGTCCCCTTTCTCCACTGCCCCAAGAATACACCGCCGTCAGTGCCCTTTCGGCACCGGTTTTTGGCATCAGCGGGGTGGAGAGCGCTGAGATGGCCCAAGGTCTCACCAAGGTGCTGCAGCCGGAGGCGGTCATTTTAATTGATGCCATGGCAACAGGAAGCCTCCATCGTCTTTGCAAAACCATTCAACTGGCTGATTCGGGGCTCATCCCCGGCGGAGGAGTGGATAATTCCCGCAAGGAGATCACCGCCGCCACCTTAGGGGTGCCGGTGCTCTCCATCGGCATGCCAACGGTGGTAGATTGCAGGGTTTTATTGCGTCATGTGTTGGCGGAGGAGTGGGAAAACTACGGTGTAAAATTACACCCTTACGAAGAAAGTCTCATTGCCACCCCTCGCCAAATGGAGGCGGCCACCGATATGGGCGCCAAGATCATTGCCTTTTCCATCAATAAGGCTTTACACGGAAATCTTTCCACCGAGGAAATCTTAAAGTATTTATATTGAGGTGGGCTCATATCCTTTATAGAAAGGATGTGAACCCTCTTGAAAAAATGGATAAGCATCGGGCTGATCATTGCCCTTTGCCTCATGGGAGGAATCTATTGGAAGCATTGGATTCCCGCCGTTGCCCAAACAGCGCTGCAATCGGCAGGAGGCTATTCCGCCCGTCGATTGACCCTTTTTTTATTAAAAGGCACCGACCCGCTGATGCACCATATCGGTCGCTATATGACGCCGGAATATGCCGAAGCGGCCGACGAATACTTTCTTTATTTTGCCGCCGATAAAACCGAGAGCCAAGAGCCTACCATCTTTCCCGAAAGCGATGCCATTAAAGCCGCCAATCTCTCCGCCCTATCCGGCACCTACCACCAAGTCAACGGCACAGCGGTAGCCAACGCCACCGATTATGATGTAACTGCCAACTTGAATGACACTGTAAAGATGCCGGCCTTTACGCCCGGCAAACCAGCAGTTTTAATCTATCATACCCACACCACCGAATGCTATCGAAACGCCGAAGGGATCAGCAACACCCGAGACGGGAGTAAAAATGTGGTGGCAGTAGGAGAGGCGATGGCTGAGGTCTTTCGGAAGGCCGGATATGAAACCATCCACCTGACCGATATCTATAACGACGATTTCAGCAACGCCTATTCCACCTCCCGCAAGGCAGTAGAGCAGGTATTGGAAAAGTACCCGACCATTCAGGTGGTATTGGATGTGCATCGGGATGCCATCAGCAGCAATGGCGTTGATTATTATCCGGTCACCAAAGTAAACGGCAAGGAGGCCGCTCAGGTCATGGTGGTTTGCGGCACCGATTCCAAGGGTCTTTCTCACCCCAACTGGCGCAACAATTTTATCTACGGGCTCGCCCTCTCCCGCCGAATGGGTAGTCTCTACGGTCAGCTTTCCCGACCGGTGAATTTAAGAAAAGATCGCTTCAATACCCACTTTACCGATTATACCCTCCTCTTGGAGGTGGGCAGCGCTGCCAACACCTTGGAACAAGCCATCTATGGCGGCGAGCTGACCGCCAAAGCCATGATCGACCTTTGGAATGGGGCTTGATAATAGGAAAATTTTGTACTATAATGTTATTATATTATAGATACAGAGGTTTCCTATGATTTACTTAGACAACAGCGCCACCACCCGCCCTTATGAAGCGGTAACGGCGCTGATCGCCCAAGAAGAGCAGACCCATTTTGCCAATGCTTCTGCTCTTTATAAGCCCGCCCTTTTTGCCGAAGAAGGGATCAAGGCCGCCAAAGGGGCGGTGGCAAAAGTTCTGCACTGCACCGCCGATGAAATTCTCATTACCACCGGCGGCACCTATTCCAATAACTTTGCGGTATTGGGCAGTGCCCTTGCCCGCAAGCGAATGGGCAACCGAGTGGTTTTGACCAAGGTGGAGCACCCCAGCGTATATGCCTGCGGCAGCGTTTTGGAAGAGCAAGGCTTCGATGTGGTTTATGCCGACCCCACCTTAGAGAGCATTACCGATGCCATCAATGAAAAAACGGTGACGGTGGCCGTTATGATGGTGAATAACGAAACCGGCCAACGCTTGCCTGTGGATCGGATCGCCTCGGTGATCCGCCGCAAAAAAGCCCCCGCTCATTTTCATATCGACGGCGTACAAGCCTTCTGCAAAATTCCCACATCGGTAGCGGCGCTGAAATGCGATAGCTTCTCCATCTCCTCCCATAAGATCAAAGGTCCTAAGGGGATCGGCGCTCTTTACCTAAAAAAAGGAGTGCGATTAAAAAATATCTTAGTAGGCGGCGATCAGGAAAAGGGATTGGTTCCCGGCACCTACAACAGCCCCGCTGCCGCCGGCTTTGCCAAGGCCATCGAACTTTACGAAAAAGAGGATCGAACCCATTTTGATGCGCTCAAAGCCCGCCTTTTAGAGCGTGCCGCAGAGCTTCCCTTCCTGCAGATCAACTCCCCCGAAGATGGAGTGCCCTATATTCTCAACCTTTCCACCATCGGTTACTTGGGAGAGAATGTCCTGCATTTTTTGGAGGAAAAAGAGATCTATGTATCCCAAGGCTCGGCCTGCTCCTCTAAAAAGGCCCGCAGTCACTCCGTATTGGGAAGATTAGGACACAACGAGCAAACAGTCATGGGCGCTCTTCGCATCAGCTTCGGCATCGAAAACACCATAGAAGAAGTCGATGCCCTGATGGATGCTTTGGCGCAGGTGCCCAATAAAATTCAAAGGATGTATGAAAAGCGATGAAACAAATGATTTTGGCAAAATGCGGCGAAATCGTATTAAAAGGATTAAACCGCAGCCATTTTGATCAGATCTTACTGAAAAATATTAAGGACTCCTTAAAAGGGCTTGGCTCCTTTGATATTCGCCTTGCCCAATCCACCATCTATATTCAAACCTTAGAGGACGCTGATATGGATGAGGCCTATGAGCGTGTCAAGCGGGTGTTTGGCCTGGCGGCGGTCTGCAAGGCCTATATGTGCGAAAAAAACATGGAATCCATTGAGGCCTTGGCCAAGGAGTGCTTGGTCGATGTATTGGAGGAAGTGAATACCTTTAAGGTAGAAGCCAAGCGCAGCGATAAGCGCTTCCCCTTAAAATCTCCCGAAATCTGCAATGAAATCGGTGGGGTGCTTTTAGAGACCTTCCCTCACCTGTCGGTAGATGTTCATCATCCGGAGATCACCGTCACGGTGGAGGTGCGGGATTTCGGCGCCTACATTCATGCGGTGCGGGAGCCCGGTGCCGGTGGAATGCCCTATTGCTCCAATGGCAGCGCTGCCCTGCTGCTCTCCGGCGGAATTGATAGTCCGGTAGCAGGCTATATGATGGCTAAGCGTGGCGTGAAGCTGCTGGGGATCCACTTTTTCAGCCCGCCCTATACCGGCGAGCGTGCCAAGCAAAAAGTATTGGAGCTGGCGGATATCATGCGCAATTACTGCCCCGGCATGAAGGTGGCGGTGGTTCATTTTACCGAAGCCCAAGAAGCCATCCGGGATCATTGCAAGGAGGAATTCTTCACCGTGATCATGCGGCGGATGATGATGCGGGTAGCAGAGCGGATTGCCTATAAGCGCCATTGCGGCGCCCTGATCACCGGCGAAAGCTTGGGGCAGGTGGCCTCCCAGACCATGGACGCTTTGCATTTGACCGATGGCGTCACCGACGCTTTGGTTTTGCGCCCGCTGATCGGCATGGATAAGGATGAGATTGTGCAGATCTCCCGCAAGATCGGCACCTTTGAGACCTCCATCCAGCCCTATGAGGATTGTTGTACCGTCTTTACTCCCAAGCATCCTCGCACCAAGCCGGTGCTTCGGGATATTTTGAAAGAGGAAGAAAAATTAGACATTGACGGTCTGGTGGACCGTTGCATGGAACGAATCGAAATCGTGGAGGGATAACCTATGAAAAAAGCAACCTTTAAGACCCATTTGATCTGCGCCATCGGCACTTTGCTTTTCGGCGCCGTAAACTTTTACTTCACCCTGCCGGCACTTAATTTCCATTCCGCCGGCCTCTTAGGCTTTATTATTTCTCTTTGCGTGGCCTATGGAATTCTTTATTTCCTTTGTCTGGTGCGTCCCACCAATGTGGTGGAGATCAAATTTGAAAAGAAAATGAAGATCTCCGGCACCGTAAAGGTTTTGGTGCTGATTGTGGCCGCCTGCATTGTGATCGGTCTCATCGGCTCCTTGGTGGGGGCTCAGATCTTCAATGCCGCCCGCTATCGGGAATTGCTGACGGTCAGCGACGGTAATTTCACCGAAGATGTTTCCCAGATCACTTATGACAATATTCCCCGCCTGGACTCCGCATCCGCCAAAAAATTGGGTGATCGGAAGATGGGCGAGCTTTCCGATATGGTCAGCCAGTTTGATGTCATGGATAATTACACTCAAATCAACTATAAAGGGCGGCCGGTACGGGTAACTCCCCTTGCCTATGCCGATGTTTTTAAGTGGATTTCCAACACCAAAGAGGGTGTGCCCGGTTATCTGATGATCGACATGGTAACCCAGCATGTGGAATTGATTCGCTTGGAAGAAGGCATGAAGTATTCCACCGCCGAGCATTTTTCTAAAAATCTGGAGCGGCATCTGCGGTTCCAATATCCCACCAAGATTTTTGCCGCCCATAATTTTGAAGTGGATGAAAGCGGCACTCCCTATTGGATCTGCCCCACCTATACCTATACCATCGGTCTGTATGGCGGTCGGGATATTGACGGTGCGGTGCTGGTCAATGCTGTGACCGGCGAAAGCGTTTATTATGATGTAAAAGACATTCCCAGCTGGGTGGACCGTGTGTACACCGCTGAGCTGATCATCGAGCAGTATGATTACTACGGCACCCTGATCAACGGCTTCTGGAACTCTGTTTTTGCGCAAAAGGATTGCCGTGTCACCACCGACGGTTATAATTATATGGCTCAAGGGGATGACGTTTATATGTATACCGGCGTCACCAGTCTGGCAGCAGACGAATCCAACATCGGTTTCATCCTCTGCAATCAGCGTACCAAAGAAACCAAGTTCTATGCCGTTCCGGGCGCTGAGGAATACTCCGCTATGAACTCTGCCCAAGGGCAGGTGCAGGAGATGCGCTACACCGCCACCTTCCCCCTGCTGCTGAACATTGCCGATGAGCCCACCTATTTTGTGGCGCTGAAGGATGCAGCAGAATTGGTGAAAATGTATGCCATGGTCAATGTACGGCAGTATCAGATCGTGGTGGCTGCCGACACGGTGGAAGAATGCGAGCGCCTTTATGTACAGCGCCTTTCCGACGGCGGCCTCATCACCGAAGCCCCTGAGGATCTGACCGGTCATAAAACCGTGACCGGCGCCATTACCGCCATTCGCAGTGCGGTGGTAGGCGGCAACACCTGCTATTATTATCAGCTGGATGCCATGACTGAAACCACCTTTGCTCTGAGCGTGGCCACCGATCAGCGTGCGGTGATTTTAAATGTGGGCGATACCGTCACCTTCACCTATGATGAGAAAAACCTCGCCGAAATCACGCCGGTCATCAAACTGGAAAAATAAATCAAAAAACGGACTGCAAGGGCAGCCCGTTTTTTATTGGTATTCTTCATTTTTCTTTGCAGTTCGGCAAGATGCGATCAGCATTACACGTAAAGAAGCACATTTGGCAGAAAGTGCTTTGTACGATTGTTCGTCTATGTAGTTTGTTTTGCGTAGCAATTCAAGCCAATATCCGGTTTCGCTTGCCTCCTTTAAGGCAATTTCGAGTTTAGAGATGAAATCTTTCTTACCTTGTGCATATTGCGCTTCGTGGATATTTGCACCGATACTTGTGCCACTTCTGCCAATCTGGTTGGAAATGATGGATTCGTGGCTTGCTTTCAAATGCTTGACAAGGTTGATTATATCCACAGAAAACTCCATTGAAAGGTCTGCAAGTTTGTTCTCTTTCACGACAATCGCCTCCTTTTCTATCGATAATATCACAAAATTCAACGAATTCCAATGATGCATCGCCTTACGGCGATATGATGTTATGCTTCGCATAATGATGTTTCTCGTTTCACTCGCAACGATGCGATGTTTGCCCTAAAGTATTAGCGAAGCGTCATCATTAGCGTTAGCGCCCTCATTAGTAAAGCGACATCATTTGCCGAAGGCAAACATCATTCAAAAAGACCACATTTGTCTGTTAGACAAATGTCCTCTTTTTGTGGAGCGGGTGACGAGGCTCGAACTCGCTACCTCAACCTTGGCAAGGTTGCGCTCTACCAGATGAGCTACACCCGCATTTATGATCGCTCTCTCAAGCGACGAATGTTATTATACAGGAACTTCTTTTAAAAGTCAAGCAATTTTTATAAAAATTTTTAAAAATTTTTTGACCCCTAAAATCCCTCCTTCCAAGGGCTGTTTTTGGGGGCAAACAAAAAAGAGAATTCCCTTTTGGAATTCTCTTATTGTATGTTAAAGCTGAACTTATGCTCTCTCAACCTTACCGGAGCGGAGACATCTGGAGCAAACGTAAACACGCTTCGGCGTGCCATTTACGACTGCTTTGATACGCTTAACATTGGGCTTGAACGCCTTATTGGTGCGACGGTGGGAATGGGAAACCTTAATACCAAAGGTAACGCCTTTGCCGCATACTTCACATTTGGCCATGATGAACACCTCCTTATTACGCAAAAGTTATTGTACCATAGCAAATGGAGAATTGCAAGTCTTTTTTTTGTAAAAAAAGAAACATTTTATTTGCGTCCCCTATGGTTGTCTGTTATAATGATGATAGATAACATCATAAGGAGGCGCAAAGGATGTCTCAAGAAAAGAAATTATATTTAAAAGACTTGATGAAAGAGATGGGGCTGGAGGCTATGTATATGCCCATCGGCGGATTAGATCGGGAGATCACTTCCACCGATATTAACCGTGCGGCATTGCAGCTTGTGGGCTTTTTTGATTATTTTGATAACACCCGCATTCAGATCATGGGCAAGGTGGAGCATACCTATCTGGATCAATTTGATGCCGAGCGTCGCAGAGAGATTTTTGAAGAGTTTTTTAAGTTTGAATTCCCCGCTTTGGTGGTCACCCGTGGCCTCTCCGGCTATCCTGAAATGCTGGAGCTTGCGGAAAAATATAAAATTGCCATCTTAAAAACCAACATGCACACGGCGCAATTTGTCAGCAGTTCCATCTATTTTCTCAATGAGCGCCTTGGGCCGCAATTGACTATGCATGGCGTGCTGGTTGAGGTTTATGGCGAAGGTATTTTGCTGACCGGCGAAAGCGGTGTTGGTAAAAGCGAGACGGCCATTGAGCTGGTGAAGCGTGGCCATCGCCTGATTGCAGACGATGCAGTGGTCATCAAGCGCATCACCTCTACCGCCCTAAAGGGAACCTCTCCCTCTAACATTCAGTATTTTATTGAACTGCGGGGCATCGGAATTATTAATGTTCGCCGCATCTTCGGTATCGGTGCCGTAAAAGAAGAGGCCAATATCGATATGGAGATCCATCTGGAGAACTGGGATCAAAATAAGGTCTATGACCGCTTGGGCATGGATACTTATTATAATAAGATTCTGGATGTGGATGTGCCTTCTTTAACCATCCCGGTGCGTCCCGGTCGAAATCTGGCCATTATTATTGAGGTTGCCGCCATGAACAACCGCCAAAAGCGGTTGGGCTATAATGCGGCAGAGGAATTGAATCAAATGTTGCTGGCAGGCATGGAGGAACACTGATGTATTATTTAGGAATTGATTTGGGCGGTACCAATATTGCCGCCGGTATTGTGAATGAAGAAATGAAGCTGATCTATAAGACCAGCATTCCCACCGAAGCCAAAATGGGGCCCGATCATGTGATCGACCGAATGGCTGAGGTGGCAAAACTGGCGGTTAAGGGCAGCAAGGTGGATTGGAGCCAGATCAAAAGCATCGGCATCGGTACTCCCGGCGCTGTTATCCCCGAAACGGGCGTGGTGATCTATGCGGCAAATCTCGGCTTTAAGCATACCCCTCTTGCCGAGCTGATGGGGGCTAGATTTCCCAATATCCCCGTAAGAGTGGAAAACGATGCCAACGTTGCTGCTTGGGCAGAAGCCAAGTGTGGCGCCGCTCAAGGGGCTAAAAACAGCATTACCGTTACCTTAGGCACCGGCGTCGGCGGCGGCATGATCATCAACGGCCAGCTTTACAGCGGCTTTAATCATCTGGGCGGTGAGTTGGGTCATGCGGTGATTGTGGAAAACGGCAGACCCTGCAGCTGCGGTCGCAAAGGCTGCTGGGAGGCCTATGCCTCTGTTTCGGGCTTGATCGCTACCACCAAGGAGCATATGGAAAAGAATCCCGATTCTCTCATGTGGAAAATCGCCGGCTCTTTGGATCGGGTCAACGGTCTGACCTCCTTTGAAGCCATGCGCAAAGGCGATGAAGAAGGCAAAAAGGTGGTCACAGAATATCTGGATTCGGTGGCTTGCGGAGTGGTCAATCTTTGCAATATGCTGCAGCCTGAAATCCTTTGCATCGGCGGTGGAATCTCCAAAGAGGGAGATTATCTGCTGGTTCCCGTAAGAGAGTATGTGATGAAGGAGATGTTCTCTCGCTTCCATACCGAGTATACCCAAATTAAAATCGCCAAGCTGGGCAATGATGCCGGTATTATCGGTGCCGCCCTTTTAGGTGCATAAATTCTTTCAAATTAAAAATTGCGTGTCTGAATCGACACGCAATTTTTTTATGCTTCTTCTGCCGGTTGGGGATTCGGCTTTTTTTCTTCCTCACCCTCAGGCTTTTGCTGAGTCTCCGGCTTCTTCTCTTCTTCCTTATCCTCCTCCGGCTTTGATGTGTCGGGGGTGGTGGAGGGCTTGGTGGTCGGATCCGTGGAAGGCTTGGTGGATGGATCGGTAGAAGGCTTGGCGGAAGGATCCGTGGGATTTGCAGGAGTGTCGGGCTTATCAGGCGTTTCCGGCACTAACGGCACATTGGGATCCACCCCGGGAACACCGCAATAATCGCAGGTTGCGGTGGGCTTACTCTCGGCAAAGAACAAGCCTTCGATCTTTGCCGGACATTTTTCATTAAGGAGCTTGCCGGTTTCAGCGCACACAGCAACTACTGCTAAGCCGGTAGGATCGTCAAAATCCTTTTTCGGCAACCCCTGATGCACAGAGGACATAACATTCTTCCATGCAACAGCCGCAGGGTTTGCGCCGCCGTAATACACCGTGTCGGGCTTATCATATCCAAACCAAACACCGGCGGTATAATAGCCGGTAAAGCCAACAAACCAGCGATCCTTATCATCATCGGTAGTGCCGGTCTTACCGCCCATGGGCATCGACCGGAAATTCGCCGAGGTGCCGGTACCCACATTGGCCGCCTGTTCCAACATTTGGGTCATCAGATCGGCGGTGTTCTTTTCCATGGCGGTATGAGATTCCACTCGGTTTTCCAGAATCACACGACCGTTTTGATCGCAAATTTTCGTGAAGGTATAGGGCTTGGTATAGGTTCCGCCATTGGGGAAGGTGGAATAAGCGGCGGTAATCTCCAGCACGCTGATTCCCTTGGTAAGACCGCCCAATGCCAAGGCTTGGGAGTTTTCATCATTGCTGACTCCGGGTACCATGGTAGATACGGCCAGATTATTTTTTAAGAAATTAAATGCACTCTTTACGCCCAAGGCTTCATTGACCCGAACCGCCACCGTATTGGTAGACTGGTTCACCGCCGCCTGAACGCTCATCATCTTCTCGGTGACCACATTATAGTTTTTCGGCCACCAGTTTCCTTTGGAGTCTTGGCGAACCCCCTTATCCAGCAATAACATGCCGGGGGCAACTCGCACCCCATCGATCTCCACCTGATATTCAATGGCCGGTGCATAGGTGCCGATGGGCTTCATGCAGGAACCGGGTTGCAGATAGGATTGGGTGGCACGGTTAAGGCCACGAGCCACGGTCTTAGGCCCGATACCGCCTGCCATGCCTACCACCGCACCGGTGGCATTATCAATGATCACCATGGCGCTTTGAGGCGCTTCTCCATATTTGGGAGAGGTGATTTTGGGAAATTTGGAAGGATCGGTATAAACGGCATCTACAGCGCTCTGAATATCCAGATCCATGGTGGAATAAATCTGAATACCGCCACCGTAAACCAAGGTGCGGGCATAGGCTTCGCTATAGCCCTTATCATTGACCAAGGCATCGATAACATCCAGAATTACCCGATCCACGAAGTAACTGTTGATTTCAGCGGAGGAAGCCTCGTCGTCTCCCTCCCCAACATGAAGCTGCAGGGTCTGAGCCTTGGCGGCCTCCCCCTCTTCCTTGGTGATAAAGCCAAGCTCCACCATTTTATTCACAACATCCTTGGCACGCTTTAGATTGTTTTCAGGATTTTGGATGGGATCATAATAGGTAGGAAGCTTGGTGATGGAGGCAATGCTGGCACATTCCAAAATAGAGAGCTCATTTAGGCTCTTATTGAAATAAACCTCAGCAGCCGTCTGCACGCCATAGCAGCCTTGCGACAGATAAATGGTATTGAGATAAACCTCTAAGATCTGATCTTTTTTATACTCTCGCTCCAGATACCAAGCACGGCGGATCTCCTGCACCTTGCGGGCAACCGTTTGCTCATCATCGCCGGATAAGTTTTTAATCACTTGCTGGGTGATGGTGGAACCGCCAAAGGAAGAATCACTGCCGGGGTTAAGAAAATTCAACACCGCATGAAGAGTTCGCTTAATATCCACACCGCTATGCTGATAAAAGCGCTGATCCTCGATAGCCACAAAGGCATCCTGCAGATTCTTGGGAATGGTCTCAATATCGGCCCAAATACGATTTTCGCTGGTATGGAGGGTTTCTGCCTCCACAAAGGCACCGTCTTTCACCCCATAGACCACAGACGTATAGTTCAAAGAACTATCCACCATGGAAAGGTCAAACTCATCATCCAGATAAATGAAGGCATACCAACCAAAGGCGGCCATCACAAACACCACCGTTAACACGCCGGTGAGGAACACGCCCCAAACGGTTTTCTTCAGCCACCAAGGCCAGCCGGAAAACCACTTTTTCTTTTCCTTATTGGGATCCTTTTTAAAAAGATGCTTGAAAAAGGATCCTATTTTATTGAAAAGTGCTTTTAATTTTTCCAAAATAAAGCGACTCCTTTTCTAACATTCTATATCACTTTAAATTGTATCAAATATTTCAATATAATTCAAGTCTTTCGGCGAAAAGTTCATTTTCTATCGCAGGCTCCGCTTGCGGCAATAATTCCGCCAGCCCTCTCTGGCAAGACCTGCTCCGTAAACCGAAAAGCCAAAAGGCTTCTCCTCTCGATACAGGCCAAAACTCAAAATCTTCAGGCAACAAAAAGCCCCATAGCGTAAATAAAACAGAAGCGTTCGCCAAAGGTGCCCTCTCAAAGCCCCTTTTCCCACCTGTATGGCCTGAAAAACCGAAGCATCGGGGTATTCCAGCAAGACATACTTGCATAAAATATACCTTAAATAAATAAGAAGAAATAAAAACAAAACCACGCTCCAAAGCGCCACCGACAATCCGATCAGCCAAGGAGAGCGGAGCATAAATTCCGCCGCCATGGTAAACGGATTGCCGCTAACGGTAAAAACATCCTCCCCCGAAACCACCATGAAGAGAAAGAATAAGCCCACCTCCCCCATGGCCGCCACCAAAAGAACCAATAAGCGTTCCCACCAAATCAGCACCTTTTTGACCCCTGAAACCATAATGGCTTTTCCCAATAAAAGAGGCCGACGAAAAAGAAAAAAGAGATCACAAAAGCGAGCATCCCCTTTAAAAGCCGAGAGAAAATAAAAAGACACCCCATAGGAAAAGGGGGTATAAAGCACCGAAGAGAATAAAAGAACCAAGATAGCAGAAAGGTAAAACCCTCGGCTTAACTGCCCCCGAAAGGCCGAATAAAAATCCCCTCGCTCCCGAAAAAGCCAAATTCCGCCAAACACCAGCAGCAGACCCACGAAGAAAACCAAAAGACACATCACTCCATAGAGAATGCCTCTGTTTTTTTGCCCTTGCCGACGGAGGCCCATAAAAAAACTCCCTTCCTTATATAATGAGTCAACATATATCATAATATGGCTTTTAACCCCGCCAAAATGCAACAAAAAAGAGGATGTGCAAAATTTGCACATCCTCTTGATATTTTTGTTTTACCAGTTAAACAAAATGGTGCTGGGCAGCAAGGAAGCATTCAGAATCCGCATAATGCTAACCGTATCCTGAGCAACCTCAGATACATCACTGGGAGTACCCTCGGCCCAATCGCTCCATTTTTCCTGCAGCAACGGGCTGTACAGACCGTTTTCAGCATCCTTATAATACATGGGAGCCACAACCATATCAGCCTTACCGGTGAACCGCTCCAGAGCGATCACGCAACCACGATCCTTGATATAAGCCTCGGGATCAAAACCATTAGCGATCAAAGTGGCATAGCTTACATCGTTCATCTGGTTGTCATGGAAGTAGCGGGTAATGTCGGGATAAGCAGTGTAAACATTGGCGGCCTTCTCAACCCAACCACGGACAAAGGATACACCGATGTTTTCTTTCATATCTTCATATCTTTCCAGCTGAGTCTCATTCATCTGAGACAAAGCAGGAGCTTCATAGGCTTTCTTCCAGATCTTGGTGTATTCCTCGCCAATGCGGAGAGCAACACCGGGATTCTCGCAATTCTTCAATACAGCAAATCCGCCGACCCAACCGGCAACAGGAGTATGAACCTGCTTCACAAAGGTGGGATCGTTGGGATCGCCTTCTTCATCGGCAGTAACCATATCGGCAAACTCGATTTCGCTCAAAGAACGATAATTCTTCTCATGAGTCTCACCATAGGGATAAGCAACAAAATCCCACTGAGCGCCTGCCTTATCAGCAGCAGCGATCACATTTACCAGATCAGAAACCTCACAAGCCACGAAGGAATAAGATTTGGTGGGATCACTGCCCTCATAAGCATTAAACAACTTGGAGAAAACAGTGCCGGCCTCGGCATCCCATTCAGCAGGATCAACAAAATCACCCACATAATTGGTGCCGGTGGCATCGGTGGTGTTCCAATACCAGTCTTGAATCACATCGATGCCCAGGTTCACACCGGCATCCATGCCGAAGGTGGCTTTGGTGGAAGTGGCGTCAATCACCATGCCGGCGGCATCTTCCATGCCATACCAGATGTCCAGGCCTTCCAAAGCACCCAGCTCAGAAGCAATACCCACATTGGTGGTGGTGGTGCTTGCCTGCAGCAGAGCAGTCAGAGCCTTGACACCCCAAGTACGGTTGTTATACATCTCAACCGGATCCGTCACATTGATTGCACGCAGAGTTACGGTCTCACCATCTTCATTCACATAGGAAGACTCGGCCAAAGTAGCAGGCTTAATGCTTTCTTTATTATAAGCCAACACATAAGGTGCACCCATACCGGCTGCAACATAAAGATGATGCAGGGTATTATCGAAAGCATCCGGTACATAAAACTTTTCAGTATAGGAGGAGGTAAAGGTATTCAGTTCATCGCCCAGGTTCAGATCAATATAGTTCTCAAGTGCTTGAGTAAACTGATGGACATCGCCCCAGTTAGAGTTATCCACATACATCAGATCTGCCTTCTCGCCCAGCAGAGCGGCACGACGGCAGTTGGCGGTATACTCAGCTCCAAGACCCATCCGCTTCACGATAATAGAGCAGTTATATTGAGCAGACAAAGCCTTTACTGCCTCATCCTCATCGGCGATGGGGAAATCATCGGGAACCAAGATCTTAACGGTACGGCCGGAGAGCAGCTTATCGCTGACACCGGTGGCACTGGTTGCCACACCATGATGAGCCTGCACCTTTGCGATCAAAGAATCAATCTTCTCCAGCAAGGTGGTGGGATCATAGGTGGAGGTAAAGGGCGTGAGGATCGGATCGGGCTCTACGATAGGCTCATCCGGCTGATCGATGGGATCATCCGGCTCATCGATGGGCTCATCCGGCTGATCATCCTTATTCTCGTCTTCAGGCTCCTTTACCGGGGGCTTTTCATATTCATAATCCGTTTTTTCCAGCAAACCGGCAAGCTTGCTGCTGAGGTCGGATGTGTGGTTACCGGCGCCGTTGGGACGATCAACATAGTTACAACCGGCGAGGGTCACAACCATGATCACAATCATAACAGCAGCCAGGATCTTTCTGAGTTTCATTTGAATACCTCCTGAACGAATACTAAAAAGATATATATAATATATCACTCATAGTATAGCATATCAAAATAGGCAGTTCAAGCAATTTTTTCAAATTAGTAAAATTTCACAATTTTTTGGCAAAAATTTTGTGCATCATTTTGTAATTGCATGCTCTTTTTCCCGGGCGATCAAGAAACTTAAGCGAGATCGAAGCCCCAAAAGTTCATAGGCCAGCGCATCCATCAGCAAGGGTTCATGGATCAGGGATAATTTGGCCTCCAAGTTTTCCATCTTTTCTTTTAAAATGAGCATCTCTTCACGGGGAGTCATTTCCTTTTTCTTCATGGATCATCACCTCCCTTTTATTGTTGGCGGCTTTTTCCATATTTATTCCGTTTTTCCCGCATTTATAACCCCTTGAAAATGAATGAAAATTATGATAATGTATTAATGAGAAAACCACCTATAAGGAGCACTGCTATGTTTGATCGGTTATTCGAGAAAATTAAAAATAAATGGGTTTTATTTGCCCTTTCCGCCGCAGCCTCGCTGGCGCTGATCCTTTTGATCTTTTTTCTCTTCCTGCGAGGCCCCTTTGCCGCCCTTTTTGCCTCTCAGGGAGAGCGGGCATATACCGGCGGCGATTATGAAAAAGCGGTCAACCGCTACTCCATTGCCCTGAGCCTGAAGAAAACCGATGAAACCATTTATATCGGCTATGCCCATGGATTGGCAGCCCTGCGGGACTATGAGGGGGCTCAGCGCATTTTGGATCGGGGGATTGAGCGCTTAGGCGGGGCTGTGGAGCTTTATATCGCCAAGGCTCAAATTTATACTGCCCAAGGGCGGCCGGGCGAGGCTTCTGCCTTTTTAGATAACATTTCTAATTCCTATATTCAAAAAGATCTGCAGGATCTGCGACCCGGAAATATCACCTTTACCCCTGCACAGGGTCGATACGGAAAGGCGCAAAAAATCACCCTGCAGGTTCCCGAGGGAACCACCGTTTATTACACCCTTAACGGCGAAACCCCCACCACCGCCTCTTCGGTTTATACCGAGCCCATCACCATCAGTTCCACTACCACCTTCACGGCGCTGGCACTGGATCAAAAGGGATTGGTTTCTCCCAAGTTACAGCTGACTTATGAAATCGATAATGCTAATGAAGCCATTGAATTCATCGACGAAAAGGTAGAAAAAATGGTGCGGGCAGCCCTGAATCAGCCCTCCGGCGCTCTTTATGCTGCCCGTCTGGCCTCGGTGACCGCCCTCTCCAACGAGGGGATCGACGGTCAGATCCGCAGCCTGAAAGATTTGGAATACCTGCCCGCCCTACAGTCGGTTTATATTGATAATGAATTATTGATCACCGACTACAGCCCTCTGGCGGCGTTGCCTCAATTGACCAATCTGACCCTTTCCGATTGCGGTCTTTCCGACGGTGATCTTCAAACCCTCTCCGCCTGCAATAAACTAACCGAGCTGACCCTGACCCATAATCACATCACCATCTTGGAGCCCATTCGCAATCTAGCCTATCTGGAATACCTCAATATCTCTCATAATAAATTGATCACCGCCGCCACCTTGACCGAATTCCCTCTGCTGAATTATCTGGATCTTTCCAATAATGATCTTTCGGATCTGGAGGCAGTGCGCAATTTGAAGGAGCTGACGGTGCTTTATGCGGCCAACAACCGCATTACAGACCTTTCCCCCTTGGCGGAATTGCCAAAGCTGGTGCAGCTTTCCATTGCGGGAAACACCCCCTCCAACATCAAGAAATTGGCCGAGATCCCCACCCTGATTTCCTTGGATATTTCCTCTTGCGGGCTGACTTCTTTGAGCGTTGTAAACGATTTCCCCGCTCTGCAGGTCTTGGTGGCAGACGATAATCAGATTTCCTCGCTGGCCACCTTCAATAAGTCGGTCACCGAGCTTTATCTCAACCGCAATCCTTTGGTAGACTTTTCCCCCTTGGAGGGACGCAGCGAGCTTATGGTTTTGGAGGCCTCCGGCACCCAGATCAGCCGCATTGATTTTCTGGCAGGACACCCCCATTTGATCACCCTGGATATTTCCGATACCAAGGTCACCGATGCTTCCATATTAAAAACCTGCCCCGCCCTCAATCTTTTGGTCTGCTCCTCCGATTGCAAAGCCGAAACCCTGCCTGATACCGTCACGGTTGTGGTGGTATAAATAAAAAAATCCCCGACGCTGTCGGGGATTTTTCTTATACATTATATGCTTGGGTATGGGCGTAGCGGCCTTCCTTATCCTTCACGGTAATGCGGAAAAACTCATCCGATTCTTTGATCTCAAATTCCGCACGGGTAAGCGGTGCATCGGGCAGAGCATTGACTCCCTTGGCCCGTCTGCCCCGAGTGGTATAAGAGATCTGCACGGCCTCGGAGGTTTCAATAATCACTTTATTGCCCTCCCGCACAATGCTATGAATCAGCGGACCGTTGGAGGCATAAAATTCACCCTTTTGCAGGCAATCCATCACGGTGGAATACTCCAGTTTTTCGGCATTGATCATCACAAATCCACCAAACATATCATTATCGGGAATGCCACGGGGATGATTATGGCAATCATCGGTCATGGTGCAATAAACCTTTTTGCCTGCCCGCAGCAGATCCTCAAAGGCCTGAGGATAATAGTCGGTGCCGCCCTCGGTGGCAACGGCATGGTTATAGATCTCCACGGCAAACATCCCATCGTAATGCAGGTAGTCCACGGCATTTTCCAAAGACCAACGAGGATGGTTATAGGAAACAATAAAGCCGGCTTCCTTTCCCTTGCGGATCATATCATTGATCCCTTCGGCAGAATAAACCCGCTCATACTCTCCTTCATAATGAATGAGATCCTTGAGTTCTTCAGGATTACCGAAATGATCATAAACCTTACTGTAGCAAGGAGTTACATTATTATGAGGGTCTAAGGCATAAAAATTCAGATGGCAGACCCGCATGTTCATATTCTTAGTGGCAGATTCTTTTGGAAATTCCTTAATAGCCAGCTCACAAGCGGTGAGCGCCAAGAAATTTTCATCGGTCAAATGGGAATTATCCACAATATGCTCATGGTCGGTAAAGGCGATGATGGAATAGCCCTTCTCCATGAATCTTTCTTTCAGTTCCTGCACGGTCAACTTTCCGTCGGAATAAGTGCTGTGGCAATGAAGATTTGCCTTATAAAAATTCTTCTTATTATCCAATAAAACTTGCATGATATCAACTCCTCTTTCTACATTTTATAAGAACAAGCCCCAAAAGTCAATTCATAAATCAACAAATAAAAAAACGCCCTTAAGGGCGTTTTTTATTTCTTCTTTTTTATCTTATAAAGTTCCTCGACGGCAAGGCGAGCCTTCACCACCGGCACCCCCTCCTCAGGGAAGCAAAAATATAAAGCCTCTTGATTACCAAGGCCGATAATATCTCCCTGCTCATACCAAAAATAATCGGCATAAAGGGTATGATATGCCAGGGGCGAATGGGTATAATGAAGCTTTCCCTCACAGCCGGTGAGAACAAAGCCGTTTTCATCATGGGTCAGGGTTCCGTTGCCTACCTCATAGATCGCCTTATGATCCCGAAGCATCATAATGCGCACATCGGTTTTCAGCCCATAAGTGCCCTCCAGCAGTTCCTTTCGAACCTCCTCCCGCTGCCAAGCAAACCATTGGGGAATATGATCAAATTTGCCGTTCTCAGCTCTTAGCCATCCGAATTCGTCCAATTCGTAAACCTTTCCGCAGGCGGTGCAGGTCAGGGTCACGCCCTTGCCTACCGTTTTCCCTTCGGCGCCGCAATGAGGGCATTTATAGAGAATCCGCTCCAAGCCCTCGGCACGCTGGGGATCCTCGATCTTCACTCGGTTTTCCTGCTGCCAGCGGAAATAGTCAAAGGAGAAGGCCTCATCGATAACCGCATCCAACTCTTCCACACTTTTCTCTTTGATCTGCTCCTTGGTCAACAGGCAGGACATTTTGGCACTGACCGGCACATTCCGCTTGCGAAGACAATTATAAAGGGGCTGGCGGGAGAAAGCGCCGTAGGTCTGAATCATCACCACCGGCACCCCCAAGCGCTTGAGCAAAACGCCCATTCTGCGGGGCAGGGCCGAGGCCGTACCGTCAAAGGAATAGCAGGCCTCGGGATACATCAGCACATTTATTTTCAAGGTATCCAAACAATAGCGGATATCGGAAATCAGATGGGGATCGCTAACGAATTTCTTAGTAGGGAAACAGCCGATCCACCGCATTAAAAAATCCTTTCCAATAAAAGCATCGGCGGTGCAAACAATCCCCACCGGCTTGGGATACAGCATATATTCCGCCATTTCCATATCCATAAAGCTGCAATGGTTCATAAGGATCAGGCAAGGCTCCTTCTCCACCTGCTCCATCCCTTCTTTGGTAAAGGTAAACCCTTCTTTTTTAAGGACTCCGCCGGATAAAATCTTCAGCAGGGTGCGCCAGAATAAATTGGGCTTTTTGGGCTTTACGAGCTTGGGCGCAGGCAGAGCCATGACCTTCTCATAGTCCATCTTGATAAACATATTTTTCATAATGCAAAAATCTCCCTCGATTTTTATCATACTATAGTTTTCGATAAGAAACAAGTTAAAATCCTTTTATGTTTGCAATTTCTGTAAAAATATGATAGAATCTCCAAAAAATAATTCTTTGGAGCGTTTATGAAACAAAAACACATTGCTATGCTGGAAATGCTTCTTTGCGCCTGCCTTTGGAGCATAGCCGGCTTATTTATCAAAAAGATCCAATGGAATCCCATTGTCATTGCCGGATTTCGCTCTCTTTTTGCAGCGGGAACGGTGGTGGTCTATATGGCCTTTACCAAGCAACGGCTGATCTTCAATAAGCAGATCGCCAAATCGGCCTTCCTTTTGGCCGCCACCTTTTTATGCTTTGTGGCCGCCAATAAAATGACCACTGCCGCCAATGCCATTATGCTGCAGTTTACGGCCCCCATCTTCATTCTGCTTTTCTCGGTTTTATTCCGCAAGCAGAAATTCCCTTTGGCCGACGTGCTGACGGTGATGATCACCTTAGGCGGCATCTCCCTTTTTATGATCGACGGAATCGGCGCCGGTCAGTTGGCGGGCAATATTATCGGCCTATTCTCCGGTCTCTTTTTTGCGGGGATGTTTGTGGCTGTTGGGGAATCCAAGGGTAATGAGCGAATGAGCGGCCTCTTTTTCGGTCATTTGCTGACCTTTTTGGTTGCCATCCCTTTTATTTTTATCACCCGTCCGGTCTTTACCGGCGAGGCCTTCTTCTACGCCGGTCTTTTGGGAGTGGTACAGCTGGGCATTCCCTATATTTTGCTGGCATTGGCCTCGGAGCATTGCCCGCCCCTTGCCTGCTCTCTGATCTCGGCGGCAGAGCCCCTTTTGAATCCTTTATGGGTGGCCCTCTTTCAGCAGGAATACCCCTCTCCCCTTTCGCTGGTGGGCGGTGGGATCGTGATGATCACCGTTACCCTTTGGTGCATCTTAAAAGATCGCAAAGAGGCGCACTCATGAGTGCGCCTCTTGCTATTTTTAATAGAATGTGGTAGAATACCTTCATCTATATTTACCAATCGAGGTACAACCATGAAGATCATTATTGTGGGCGGCGGCAAAACCGGCGCCACTTTGGCTCATTCTCTTACCGAGGAGGGCCATGATGTTACCATTATGGACCAAAGCAACGAGCGGGTCAATTTGATTTGCGACAACAGCGATGTAATGGGTCTGGTGGGCAACGGCATGAACTATTCCGCCCTCTTTGAGGCCGGCATCGACCAAGCGGATCTTTTGATCGCCGTTACCGGCTCCGATGAGCAAAACCTCCTCTCTTGCCTTTTTGCAAGAAAGGGCGGCAAATGCGCTACCATTGCCCGCATCCGCAACCCGCTTTTTATCAATGAAACGGAATTTATTAAGGAGCAGATCGGCCTTTCCATGGCGATCAACCCTGAATATGCGGCGGCTATGGAAATTTCCCGCCTGTTGCGGTTCCCCTCTGCCATTGATATTAACTCCTTCTCCAAAGGACAGGCCGAGGTGCTGACCTTTAAGATCCCCGAAGGCTCCCTGCTGGACGGAAAGACCCTGACGGAGGTACGCTCCAAGCTGGATGTTCCGGTGCTGTTTTGCAGTGTGGAGCGAGGCGGGGTCTGCACCATCCCCTCCGGTACCTTTGAGCTGAAGGCCGGCGATAAAGCCTCCATCTTCATTCAACCCAAGGTTGCCCATCACTTCTTCAAGCAAATCAAGCTGGATACCCAAAGCGTGAAGAATGTAATGATCATCGGCGGCGGTACCATTGCTTATTATCTTGCTAAAATGCTGCTGAATGCCCGTATTTCGGTAAAGATCATCGAAGAAAATGCAGCCCGCTGCGAGGAGTTAGCCGAGCGGTTGCCGGCAGCCTCCATCATCTGCGGCGATGCATCTGATAAGAATCTTTTGGCAGAAGAAGGAATCGCCACCACCGATGCCTTTGTGGCGCTGACGGGGTTTGACGAGGAGAACGTGCTCCTCTCCCTTTATGCCAAGGAGATTGCCAACGCTAAAATCATCACAAAAGTGGGACGTCCCATCTTCCATGAGTTGATCGCCAATCTGAATTTGGATAGCGTGATCCATCCCATCAGCATCACCGCCGAGAGCATTCTGCAGTATGTGCGTGCTCGGCAAAATGCCATGGGCAATAACATCGAAACTCTATATAAATTGGTTGGCGATGCGGTGGAAGCCTTGGAATTCAATATTCAAGAGCAGGTTCCTCATCTGATCGGCATTCCCTTAAAAGATCTTTCACTCAAAGAAAACCTCATCATTTGCGGCATTGTGCGAGAGCGGGAGTTCATCCTCCCCGGCGGCGATACCACCATCGAGGTGGGGGATCGGGTGATTGTGGTAACCGGTCAGAAAAAACTCAATGATTTTAAGGACATTTTGAAATAATATGAATTTTCGAATCATTTCTTATGTGGTGGGCTATGTACTGAAGATCGAAGGTCTTTTGATGTATATTCCCACACTGGTGGGCTTCCTCTATAAAGAGCGGGCAGCATGGAGCTATCTGATCGTTGCCACTGCCATTTTGTTGGTGGGGCTGCTTGCTACCGCAAAAAAGCCGAAAAATCAGGTCTTTTATGCCAAAGAGGGCTTTATCTCGGTGGCACTCAGTTGGATCGTGCTCAGCCTTTTTGGTTGCATTCCCTTTATGCTCAGCGGCGATATTCCCCATTTTGCCAATGCCTTTTTTGAGATGGTCAGCGGCTTCACCACCACCGGTGCCAGTATTCTCACCGGCGACCAATTAGATGCTCTTTCCCGCTGCTCGGTGTTTTGGAAAAGTTTCTCCCATTGGATCGGCGGCATGGGAATCTTGGTATTCATCCTCTCGGTATTGCCCCTGACCGGTGGTTCCACCATGCACTTGATGCGGGCGGAAAGCCCCGGACCCCAAGTGGGCAAGATGGTGCCCAAAATTCGGGGAACCTCTACCATTCTTTATGTAATTTATACCGTTATGACGGTGGTTGAGATCATCCTTTTATTGTGCGGCGGAATGCCCGCCTTTGATGCCGTGACTATTTCTTTTGGCACCGCCGGCACCGGCGGCTTTTCGGCAAGAGGCTCCGGCATGGCGGAGTATTCGGTCTTTTGCCAATATGTGATCGCCATCTTTATGATCCTTTTCGGGGTAAACTTTAATGTGTATTTCCTCATGATCCGCAAGCACTTTAAGGACGCTTTTCGTTGCGAAGAGGTCCGCTGGTATATGGGGATCATCGCCGTGTCCACCGGTCTGATCTGCATCAACACACTGCACTTATTTGACACGGTGGAGGAAACCTTCCGCCACGTTTTATTCCAAGTAGGCAGTATCATTACCACTACCGGTTATGCTATCACCGATTTTAATTTATTTCCTGAATTTTCCAAAGGCATTTTGGTGCTCTTAATGTTTTGCGGTGCCTGCGCCGGCAGTACCGGCGGCGGTATCAAGGTTTCCCGCATTGTGATTCTGGGCAAATCGGTCATTAATGAGATTCATCAGATCCTTCATCCCCGCTCGGTGCGGAAGATCCGATTGGAAGGAAAAGTGGTGGATTCCACCATCGCACGGTCGGTACTGATTTATTTAGCCACCTTTTTCCTGATCTTTACCGGCTCGGTGTTGCTTGTCTCGCTGGATCGATTTGATGGCATAACCAACTTTACCGCCGTTGCCGCCACCATTAATAACATTGGCCCCGGCTTAGGTGCGGTAGGCCCAATGGGTACTTACGACGGCTTCAGCGACCTATCTAAATGGGTTATGTCTTTCGATATGCTGGCAGGACGCTTGGAATTATTTCCCCTTCTCCTGCTCTTCAGCCCTCAGGCATGGAGACGCTCCTTTAAGAAAACCAAAGCATAAAAAAATGCGACCCTCACGGGTCGCATTTTTTATTTCAATTTGGAAAGTTCTTTCATGCGCTGGGTATTGGAAAGAATCTGCTTTCTCAAGCGAATATTGGTAGGCGTCACCTCAATATATTCATCGGGAGCGATAAACTCAATGGACTCCTCTAAGCTCATCTTCTTGGGGGGAATCAAGCGCAGGGCTTCATCGGAACCGCTGGCACGCATATTGGTTACATGCTTGCGCTTGCAAACGTTGACCGCAATATCATCGCCCTTGGGATTCATGCCCACAACCATGCCCTCATAAACGGGAGTACCCGCCTCAATAAAGAGGGCGCCACGCTCCTGAGCGTTAAAGAGACCGTAGGTCACCGCCTCACCGGTTTCAAAGGCAATCAAAGAACCGGAGGAACGACCGGGAATCTCTCCCTTATAAGGCTCATAGCCATGGAAAATGCTGTTCATAATGCCTTCCCCACGGGTAGCGGTCAAAAAGTCGCTCTTATAACCAATAAGACCACGAGCGGGTACCAAATATTGCAGTTTCATGCGGGAGCCATTGGGCTCCATAGAAAGCATCTCACCCTTGCGGGAACCCAAACGCTCTACCACAGCGCCCACGCATTCTTCCGGCACGTCGATAAAGACATGCTCAATGGGCTCGCACTTCACACCGTCGATTTCTTTATACAGCACATGGGGCATGGAAACGGCAAATTCATAGCCCTCCCGCCGCATGGTTTCAATCAAAATGGAAAGGTGCATCTCCCCTCGGCCTGCCACCTTAAAGGTATCGGCAGTCTCCCCTTCTTCCACCCGCAGAGAAACGTCTTTTAAGAGTTCCCGCATCAGGCGGTCACGGATATGGCGAGAGGTCACGAATTTACCCTCCCGACCGGCAAAGGGACTGTTGTTCACCATAAAATTCATTTCCAAGGTAGGCTCGCTGATCTTCACAAAGGGCAGGGGCTCATGGCAATCGGTGCTGCAAAGAGTCTCTCCGATGGTGACTCCCTCAATGCCGGAAAAGCAAACAATATCGCCCACCCTTGCTTCGCTGACCGGCACCCGATTCAAGCCTTCAATGGCAAAAAGCGCCTGCACACGGCCTTTGCGAACGGTTTCGGGGGCATGATAATTGCAAATGGCCACCTCTTCATTTTGGCGGATCACGCCACGCTCCACACGGCCGATACCAATCCGGCCCACAAAGTCATTATAGTCGATGGAAGAGACCAGCATCTGCAAGGGCTGATCCTCTTCTCCTTCGGGCGCAGGAATCTGATCAAAAATCTTATCGAAAAGAGGCGCCAGATCGGTACCCTTCACGTCAGGGCTCAAAGAGGCGGTACCCTCTCGGCCGGAGCAGAATAAAATGGGGCTGTCCAACTGCTCGTCGCTGGCGCCCAGCTCGATCAGCAGCTCCAACACCTCATCCACCACTTCCAAGGGGCGGGCGTCGGGACGGTCTACCTTATTGACCACCACAATGATCTGATGGCCCATTTCCAATGCCTTTTCCAACACAAAGCGAGTCTGGGGCATGGCACCCTCAAAAGCATCCACCAAAAGAAGAACGCCATTGACCATCTTCAGGATTCGCTCCACCTCGCCGCTGAAATCGGCGTGTCCCGGAGTGTCCACAATATTGATCTTGGTGCCTTTCCAATGGGCGGCGGTATTTTTAGCCAAAATGGTAATACCACGCTCCCGCTCCAGATCGTTGCTATCCATCACCCGATCGGCCACCGCCTGATTATCACGGAATACGCCGCCTTGCTTGAGCATTTCATCCACCAAGGTGGTTTTGCCATGGTCAACGTGGGCAATGATTGCAATATTTCTTAAATCTTCTCGTTTCATACTTTATCCTCTTAAGGTGACAAGAATAAACCGAACCTTGTTTTAAAAAGGCGGATTTTCGCTCACCCTTCGTTAAAATACTCGCCAATGCGGCAGCATTGGCTGCGTTTTATGCCTTGATTGAACAAAAATCCGCTCTTTTTAAAATCTTCGACCTCAAAGTGAGGAGATTTCGAGAGATTTTTGCTCGATCTTTTATGAAGATCGGCTGCCGCCGATCAAATAAAAATAAGTGAAAAGCACCGAAATATGCCGCTTTGAGGCAGGTTCGGATTATTCTTGTCACCTTAATGCGTGGAGAGTTGAACACACCACGCCTGACAAAATAAATTTTTTCGTTTTTTCTCGTCTCATCATTTGTAATACGGCAGTATT
>JAZQFD010000015.1:0-43325 GCA_045539335.1 Eubacteriales bacterium | reverse complement strand
GGTTGCACGCTTTTCGGCAAGCGCCTTGGATTCTATAATCTTTTTCTTAGCTTCGGTTTCTGCCTCAATAATGTCAACCTGTTGGCGAAGCTTTGCTTCGGCTATATCTGCATATTGACGGAAGTGTAGTTCTTTGAATTTCTCGTATTGTCTTTCGCCGTCCGGCTTAACAATTGTTGTAACGAAAAACTTTTCCAGAACTATGCCGTAATCTTCAAAGTTAGGAACAAGAAGTTGTTTTATTGACTCTGAAAAAGAAGTGAGATTTTGGTCAATTTCAAAAATGTTAATGGCGTTAGATTTCATAACTTGAGCAATATGGGTTTTTACTCTCGTCATAAGAATCGAACGGAAATAAGACAGTAGTTTGTTTTGTGTAAGTAGGTTTTCAGTACCCACCAATTTAACTAGCAACTTACGGCTGTCAGATACTCTTAATGCCATATCTCCGGATGCACCGATTGAAATAGGAAAACCATAAGTTGGTTCGACATACTGAACCTTGGAATCGGTACCCCACTTAACAGCCATCTGCTCGGTTTTGTTGATGAAATAAACTTCACAATGAAAAGGTGTTTCATCACCTGTGGTACGATTCAGTGCTTTCCCGATTAAAGGAATATTTTGTGTTTCAAGCGTATAACGACCGGGACCAAAAAGGTCGAGTGCTTGACCGTTCATAAAGAATATAGCTTCTTGGGTTTCATGAACGACAAGTTGAGTTAAACTATTGAAACCCTCACAGGGATGCTTCCAGACAAATGTGGTGTTATCGCCTTCGTATTTTATTATGTCAGCTATTTTTGACATAGCGATTCCTCCGTAATGCGACTTATCGTTAGTTATATATCACTAATTATACATTGTTCGACAAGATAAGTCAACGACTATTAGTGATAAATAACTAACAAATATTTTCATAGTGATATATCATCTATATGTGGAAATACTAACAATGTAGGTGATATGTATGGGTATTTGCGAATTTACAGTGAACAGAATTTATGAGCTTTGTCGAGAGCGTAAGATTACACCAAATGCGCTTAGTTATATGTGCGGAATTCCACAAGCTACTATTAAAAGCATTTTGAATGGTGAGAGTAAGAATCCCGGTATCGTAACCCTTAAAAAGATTTGCGATGGCCTCGAGATCACAGTGATGGAATTCTTTGATACGCCCGAATATAAAGAACTCGAACAAGAACTTAAGTAATAAATTCTTTTGAGGCTTTGGCACCTAACTTGCAAGCGCTAAAAAATGCATCCCTAACCTCTAAAAAATGTATTTGAGAAGTTAGTTCAAATAGTTCTTCAAAACACCGTGTTTGTTCTTCGCTTAAAATAGTTCTTAATTCTTTTTCCTTTTCTAATGCTCTTTTTGCGAGAGCGGAATAATCGGGTTTCGATGCTACGCTTTGCACCCCGAGGTAGTCCGAAAACAATTTGTTTAAGATGTTTTCCATTGATACGCCTCCTTATCTTAAATTAGTTTAAAATACTAATTTTCAAAAGTCTTATGCTGTCAGCATACTAAAAAGAAAAAAGCCGTACTTTGTCGCAAGTTGACAAAGTACGGCTTGTTTATTATAATGAAGCATAAGAAAAGTGTGGGAATTAGGTGTTTTTGCATGGTGAAGGATACTACAAAAATAGTTGAAGAATTAAACGTTTGCCCCGATTTTAAAACTTTTTATAGCGAAAACAAGGACTATATGGTTAAAGAGGATTTATCCACTCTTTTGGATAAACTTATCAAAAAATACAACCTAAAAAAATCACAGATTATTCGTGCGGCAGAGATGAGCGAGGTTTATGCTTATCAAATTTTTTCGGGCCTTAGAGTTCCCGAACGCAAGAAGCTTTTGTGTATTGCTGTCGCTATGGAATTACCGCTTGGTGAGGTGCAAACTCTGTTAAAATCGGCTGGATATCCCACTCTCTATGTTAAATTGCCTTTTGATAGCATTTTGTTATACGGTATTTGCAAAAAGTTATCGGTAGTTGAAATTAATGAAATACTTTATGAATACGGGTTGGAAACCTTGGGGTAGTTAAAGATGAAAAAATGTCCGAAGTGTAAAGCGGAGATTCAAGAAGAAGCTCGATTTTGCCTTTACTGTATGACCTCGTTCGAGGGAAAACAAACCATTGAAACTCCTAAAGAAAATAACAAACGGTGGCTGCTTATCATTGCCGCCGTTTTGGTGCTTGTTTTTATTATTGTCGGCATCTTCTTATTAACTCAAAAGGATAGGCCAAATAACGAAGGAACTGATAATTCGACAAGTTCGTCTGTTAGTAGCAATTTGGATACTTCTGACGACAACACTACATCATCTGAACAGCAAAATAGTGAGTCACAAGGCAATGAAACATCTACTCCCACAAGCAGTAATCAAACACAAACCCCGTCAAAAAACGAGGGCAACACTACTAATAATAGCTCTGGAAACACAACGACTACTAACTCATCTACAAGCAGCAGTTCACAAAACAGCAACACAAATAATACAACTACCAACAACTCAACTACGAGTAGCAATTCAGAAAATAGCAACACAAATAATACAACTACCAACAACTCAACTACGAGTAGCAATTCAGAAAACAGCAACACAAATAATACTACCAATAGTTCGTCAAATAGCACGTCGACAGATTCCACATCAAGCAGTAACAAAACCGAAAGTTCAAATACTAGCTCCTCAACATCTACAACAACTACACCTTCACAGACCACAACGGTTACTTATATGTACCGTGATGCTAAGTATGGCGATGATTTTTCTGTCCGTGCAAATCTGGAAAATGCAGTTGTCATAACAGGTGTAAAAACGACCGCTGCGGATGGCAAATACATAATTCCCGAAACATTAGACGGCAAAAAAGTTGTAGCAATTATGGCATTAGCTTTTTTTGATGACAATATCAGCAGTACCGTCAAAGCCGTTATCGTTCCTTCAACGGTTAAAACTATTTGGAATAATGCTTTTGCTAATTGTTATAATTTGACCGATATATACTTCTGTGGCAACTCGATTTATACCGAATCCCAAGCTTTCCCCGAAGCTTCCAAGCGAAACGGAGCAATAACCATTCATTGTTCGGCAGATTGTTCAGATAGAGAATTTAGAACTTACAAAAGTTATATAACGAACTATCTTAATGACACTTTAGGAGATTATTCTATCCTCTATGAAGAATGGAACGGTTAAAGTTATGACAAGAGAACAGTATTTAACCGAAATTTTCAAGGCATATTCTTTGGTATCTGTGCTGAGTAATAAAAACGAGTGCAAGGTACTAAAACTTAAAAACAAAGATCATAACAAATATATTGTTGCGCGAAGTTTCCCTAAATCAATTAGCGCATATGAAGAACTTTATTCTATAAACTGCGCAAATCTGCCACTTATTTATGACGTTATCAATTTAGATGATGGGCAGATAGTATTAGAGGAGTTTATCGAAGGCGTTACCATAGCAGAGGTTATGGAAAGCGGAAAATACCGCTATACCGGTACTCGTAAGGTTTTGCAATCCGTCTGTCGTGCCTTAACTGTGCTTCACGAACGAGGTATTGTCCACCGAGATATAAAACCTGAAAACGTTATGATAGCTAAAGAAGGCAGGGTGGTTTTAATTGACCTTAATGCCGCACGCCAAATATCAAACGCAAGTAAAGATACCGTGATTATGGGGACCGTAGGCTACGCTTCTCCTGAACAGTTAGGGGTAACGCAAAGTGATGCTCGAACAGATATCTATGCACTCGGCGTTTTACTTAATGTTATGATCACCGGCAAACATCCGAGCGAAAAATTAGCAAAAGGAAAAGCCGGCAGAATTGTCCGCAAATGCACAAGCGTAAATCCCGATGAGCGCTATCAAACAGCTGAAAAACTTGCACATGTGTTATGAATTAAAATCGGTATTCTGATTGGTGTGGTTTGTGAATGGTAATACAGGCTGCAATCAAGGATATGAAATAAGAATATTTCATAAAGTAAAACAAATCCGCCTGAGGAAACTCGGGCGGATTTTTACTATACATTTTCAAAAAACAATGATATAATTTTTAAAAAACAAATGAGAGGCTTTTATGAAATTTGATGTTTGCCAACTAAACTGGACAAGAGCGCCGAAAAGCTATAGCATATCGCCGGATCGAATTGAGATGGTGACGCTGCCCCACACAGATTTATGGCAGAGAACCTATTATCATTTTCGCAACGATAATGCCCCGGTTTTGCAGATGGAAACAGAAGAGCCCTTCTTTTCCTTTACGGTGAAAACAGAGTTCCAAAGCAGCAATCGCTTTGATCAATGCGGGGTGGTGCTGTATCTGGACAGCGAGAATTGGCTCAAAGCCTCGGTGGAATATGAAAATGAGACCTATCAGCATTTGGGGAGCGTGGTAACCAACCATGGCTATTCCGATTGGGCCACCACCGAGATCGATGCCGGTATCAAAAGCATGTGGTATCGGCTGAGTCGGCGGGAGGATGATTATTGCATGGAATGCTCAGAGGATGGAGAGACCTTCCGCCAAATGCGGATCTGCCATCTTTGGGAGGGCAAAGGAGCCATTCGCTTTGGGCTTTATGCCTGCAGTCCGGAAGAATCCTCCTTTAAAGCCACCTTCACGCAAATGGAGCTAACGGAATGTAAGTGGCTTGCCCACGATGGGCAGCAACCGGATGAAGAATAAACCTATACAATATAGGGAGATAGCGATGTACGATATCATTATTCAAAACGGAGTCCTTCTGGACGGAAGCGGTGCTCCTGCATATCGGGGCGATGTTGGCATTCGCCAAGGAAAGATTGCGGCAATCGGAGCGCTGAAGGAAGAAGGCGCACGGGTGATCGATGCCCGAGGCTTGGTGGTCACCCCCGGCTTTATTGATTCTCATAGCCATTCCGATTCCACCATGCTTTTGGTGCCGTTGCAGGCGGAAAAAGCAGAGCAGGGCATCACCACCTCGGTGGCAGGGCAATGCGGGGCATCGGCATATCCCAAAAGCTTGGATGAGACCATGGGCCGTTTTCTGGCCGAAGCAGAGCATATGAAGCAGGGCTCTAATATTGCCCTTTTTGTGGGGCATCGGGCCTTGCGAAAAGCGGTGATGGGGATGGAAAATCGCAAGCCCACCCCCGAGGAGCTGGAGCAGATGAAGGACCTCTTGCGGGATGCTTTGACCCAGGGTGCTTTTGGTCTTTCCTTCGGATTGATCTATACCCCCAGCTGCTATGCCGAGACCGACGAATTAAAGGAATTGGCCAAGGTGCTGGCGGAATTTGACGGGCGGGTGCTCTCCGCTCATATTCGCAATGAAGCCGATCATGTGGAGGAAGCGGTGGAAGAGTTCTTGGCGGTGGTTCAAAGCGCCGGTGTGCGTGGGGTGGTTTCTCATCATAAGGCCATGTTTTCTCAAAACCACGGCAAGGTGCAAAAGACCCTTCAGATGATCCGAGAGGCAAATGAAAAGGGCGCCGATGTGTACTGCGATGTGTATCCCTATACCGCCTCCTCTACCACCCTTTCGGCTCGGTTTATTCCCAAAGAATACTGCAACGATCAGCTGCAGGAGTATCTGGAGGATCCCCAATGGTGCCGGAGAATCAAAGAGAAGAATCAAGAGCGCTGGGGAACCGATCTGGAATGGGTGCTGATTGCTAAATGTGCCAACGGATCGGAATATGAAGGAAAACGGTTGCCGGAAATTGCGGCCATGCTGGGGGTTGAGGTGCATGAGGCGATTTTGCATCTGCTTCGCATCAGCAAAAATCAGTGTAACGGCGTCTTTTTCTCCATGTGTGAGGAGGATGTGGAGGCGGTGCTCCGCTATGAGCGGGCGATGATCTGCACCGATTCGGCCTCTTATAAAGGGCAAGGCGTGTATCACCCTCGACTGCGGGGAAGCTTTCCCCGTGTGCTGGGGCGGTATGTGCGGGAGCGAGGGGTGACCACTCTGCCGGAAATGATTCGAAAGATGACTTCTCTGCCTGCCACTGTTTACGGATTGGAAAAGAAGGGGCTTCTTGCCGAAGGGTATGACGCTGATCTTTGCATCTTCGATCCCGAGCAGATAATGGATGGTGCTGATTATATGGATTGTCATAAGCGGGCCAAGGGTCTTGCGTATGTTTTGGTAAATGGAGAAGTTGCGGTGGAAAATGCCGTGCATCTCCCCCGACTTGCAGGAAAGGTATTATTAAAAAAATGAAAAATTTAGGCTTTTATAACGGAAAGGTGGATGAGATCGAGAAGGTTTTCATCCCCATGAGCGATCGTGTCTGCTTTTTTGGCGATGGAATCTATGATGCCACCTACAGCCGTCATTATAAGATCTTTTCTTTAGAGGAGCATGTGGACCGTTTTTATAATAGTGCCGCTTTATTGGAGATCGCCCTCCCTTATGAAAAAGAGGAGATGAAGGCCCTTCTTCAAGAGATGGTTGAGAAAATGGATACCGGCGAAAACTTTGTTTATTTTCAAGCCACTCGGGGCAGTGCCTCCGTTCGCAATCATGTGTTCCCCGAGGGTGGCGCCAACATTTGGATCAATATTTACCATAAAGAGATTCAGGATATTCATAAAAAGGTGCAGTTGATCACCATGGAGGATACTCGGTTTCTCCATTGCAACATTAAGACCCTGAATTTGATTCCGGCGGTCATTGCCTCTCAGCGAGCCAAAGAGGCGGGGTGCTTTGAAACGGTTTTTCATCGCAACGGCAGAGTCACCGAATGTGCCCACAGCAATGTGCATATCATGAAAGACGGCGCCCTGATCACCGCCCCCACCGATCATTTAATTTTGCCCGGCATTGCTCGAAAGCATATTATTGCCGCTTGCCGTGATTTGGGGATTCCCGTGCGGGAAGAACCTTATTATTTGGAAGATTTATATGCTGCCGATGAGGTGTTGGTCTCCTCGGCAGGCGCCCTTTGTATGGTGGCAGACCAAGTGGACGGAAAGCCGGTAGGCAATAAGGCACCGGAACTGATTAAAAAACTTCAAGAGCGCTTGTTGAATGATTTTCTCAAAGAAACCGAATAAAGAATGCCGCCCCGCCGATTCGGCGGGGCGGTTTGCTATTTTCCCTCGTTGAGGATGTTGGTGAAGACCTGCTTATAGATCCCTTTGTATTGGGATTGGGCACGCTCCACCGCTTGGGGAGAGATTTTTCCCTCTTTAAGAAGCTTGCGCAGGGTCTTGGCCTGCTTCTCCAGCTTGGAAAACTCCCGGTTGATGTTTCCCATGGCCTTTGCGGCGGTGGGGTCGGAATAATAATAACCCATTGTTTTTACCTCCTATATTCGATTTTCATACAAGAAGGCAATAAAAAAAGCCTATCCTGCAAATGGGCAGAATTCTCCCTTAGGGAAAATTCAATCATTTGCAAAATAAGCGCAATGTTTGCGTGATTATCATAACATAAGGGGTCGGCGTTGTCAAGGGGCGGTTTTAATCTTCAATATATTCAGCAATTTCTTCCAGCCTACAATCCAGCGCAGCACACAGTTTGTTGAGGGTTTTAGTTTCCATGTTTTCATTGGCACGAAGTCGGCGGATGGTCTTGCTGTCGATTCCGCATTTTTCACGAAGCCAATAGGTGGAAACGCCTCGCTCTTTCATAACGATCCAAAGTTTATCAAAAACAATCATGGAAAGGCTCCTTATTTATTGGAATGAAGAAGCCCTGCCTGTTTTATGACAGGCAGGGTCTATTTTATGCAAAAGTAACGGTGATTTTGGCGGTGTTGGCAGGGATGGGGCATTTATTCAGCTGAGTATCACCGGGAACCGAGGTGCTTCCCAAATTCACATCCGAAATGATAATGCCTTTGGCATCGGTAAAGACCACACGGAAGCGGTTTTCACCACCGGAGATGCTCCGAGAGAAGACCTCCAAGCGAGCCTCTCCTTCTGACAGGCGATCAACATCCATAACATCGCATTGGAGGATGGTGAATTTCACGCCGCTGAATTCCAACTCCTCGGTGTATTCCACGGTCAGGGGCATGGTGATCTTTTCCTTGCACTTTTTGCAGGTATCATTCACAAACTCATGACCCAAAGGCTCGGAGAAGGTGGTCTTACAAACAGTGCAGATCTCCCCTACCGCACAGGTGGCGGGCACTTTGGTATGATCAACGGTCTTGCCGGTGGTCTCTCCGCATTCGCTGCAGGTCTTGGGAGCCAGACAGGTTGCTTCTACCCAAGTGTGGGTGTGGGCTTCGGGGGCGTTACTGTCTTCTTTCTTTTTATCGCCGCAGGTCTTGCAAACGCCGTCTTTATACTGATGGCCGGTGGCCTTTTCGATTTCATCGCAGCGAGAGCATTTACCATCAGCGGTGCAAGAGGTGCCCTTAAAATCATGACCAAGGGCTTTGCCTTGGGTCTCACCACAATCGGAGCAGGTCTTGGGCTTCAGGCAGGTAGCCTCTTCCCAAGTGTGGGTATGATCATCGGGAGTTTTGGAATCCTCCGAGGGGGCGGGGTCCTCATCGTCCTTTTCATCATCGTTGGGCTGGACGTCCAAAACGGTATCGCCCAAGGCTTCGTCTTCAAAATCGGGGTTTGCAGCTTGACAGCCGGTGGTGCACAATAAGAGCAATGCCAGCAAAATGCAAAGAATTTTTTTCATGGGAAACCCTCCTAAAAGGTTGTTTTAATTCCATCGTAGATATTATAACACAGGAATTTTGATGGTACAAGGGTTATTTGGTACAAAACCGCTGCAGCACCGTTGCCAGCTCGGCACGGGTGGCCTTGCCCTTGGGATTGAGCAAGACCTGACCCTCGAGATTGGCGCCGGTGATGAAGCCCTCGGCATTGGCCCAGCAGAAGGCGGCCTTTGCCCATCCGCCCACCTTCTTCTGATCGGGATAGGAAGAAAGGTCAGCACGAGCGCTGACATCCTCCCCCCGATACTCCCCATAGCGATAGAGAATGGTGGCCATCTGTTCTCGGGTTACCAAATCGTTGGGTCCGAATTTGCCGGTATCGTAGCCGGTAACAATACCCTCCTTGGCCGCCCAGAGCACTGCATCGGTATACCATTGCTTATTTTTCACATCGGGGAAGGGATTGCTGCCGCCAACGGCGGGGCTTCCCTCCAAGCGATAGAGAATGGTGACCAGCATGGCACGGCTGGTGGGGGTGTTGGGCTCGAATTTACTACCGTCGCCGGTGCCCTTCATCAGTCCCTTGGCATAAACAAAGGATACGGCATCATAGTACCAATGCTTTGCCTTAACATCGGTGAAGTTCATGGCATTATAGCCGCAGACGGTGCAAACGGCGCTGTTTGCATAAGTATGAGCGGCGGTCTCGGTGTGGGTGATATCTTTGCCGCAGTAGCGGATATGACTTTGTTCATTTTTGAAGATCCAGCCGTTCCAATCGTGGGTATGGGGCAGTTTTTCAATGGGAGTATTCGGATTGCGGGTGGCGCTGCAGGTGCAGGCCTCATGCTGAAGACCGGTTGCGGTTTCAGAGGCCGGCTGATCCACCACCCAAGTAAAGGTGTGGGTACCCTCTTCGATTTTATACCCGCAGGTACACTCCTTCCAATGCTCGGTCTCGGTGGTGCGTTGGGTAAAAACGTGGTCATAAACGTTGGATCTAAGCTCACAGTAGCAAGCGGTCCAATGACCGTATTTATCGTATAGGGTTTTGAAATCGTGGGGCACCGCAGGCGTTTTATAGCCGCAGGTGCAGAGCTTCCAATGATGAGAAATGTCGGAGGTTTGACCTAAAATATGGTTGACGGGGGTGGAGGTGTAGCCGCACTCACAGACGGTCCAATGCTGCTCGTCGTTATAGTCAAACTGTGGGAAGCTGGTTTGGTGGGTGTGGGTCAGGGCGGTGCGGAAAGCCTGGACTTTATTGCCATAGGTTTCCGTTGTTTGCTCAAGGGTGGTGGCGGCCAGCTGGCCCTTGGCCTTGGCAGGGAGCCCGTCGTAGGCGGCAACCAACGTCCGTAGGGCCTCTTCGTGGGCAAACACCGTTTGCAGATCGGCGCTCAGCGCCCACAGGTCGGCATTGTTTTGGGCAAGGTCCTCGGCTTCCAGATAGGAAAAATGGAAATAAGCGATGCGATCCAAGCCACTATAATCAATGGCGGAATTCAAATGAACCGTTATGCCGGTATCGGCTCGGTTGCAATAAAACAGGTTATTATGAAGTCCAACATTGGGGTTTTCCATGTAAATATCAGTCAACGCCTTGGCATAGTTGGCGCAGAAGAAGTATTTTCCGATATAGTTGATGGATTCATCTACAATAATGGTGGAAACGGTATTGGCGTAAGGGGATGTATGCCAAGGGAGGGTCAGCAGATTGGGATGCTCTGCATCGGCGCCGTTGGTGCCCTCATAATCGGGGGTGGCGGCGGTATAAGAAGGGTTGGTGATATAAACGGTGTGGGTAAGCCCATCCTCATTGAGATAAATCTGATAAAGGGTGGATTCGCCCTCCCCCAAGGGGGTGGGAAGCTTGCCGATGGCCACCAGAGACATGCCGCTTTCGCTGTTGCCATAGGCCGGTTTCATGGAGAAGGTCAAGCCATAGTGGCAATCCACCGAAACAGAAAAGGAATGGTCTACCGTTTGCAGAGAAACGGTCACATCCTCAGCCTCAATGGTACCAAGACCCAAGGAGGAAAGCTCTGCCAGCAGAGCGGCGGAGCGGAAATGGGTCTCCAAGGTCTGGAGGGTCGGCTGAGCGGGAGCGGTTTGTGCCGCCTGAGCAATGATGGTTTTTACCTGCTCAAATTTGGCATCAAAGGGATCGTCCTTATATTGAGAGGGGGTAATGGCATAGGGCTGAGCGTAGGCATGGGTGACCAGCTCTTTAAAAATCGGCCAATATTCCTCCAAAAATTCACCCTTCCAGGTATACTGGCTTTTGGCAGAGGTGGGCTTGGTAACCATGGCATCAAAATAATCAAAGGAGGGCATCAGATCCTTCATAATGCCATACATAACGGCGTGTCCAAAAAGCGGCCGCCCCAAAAGATGGCTCAAATGGGCTGAATCCCGCTCCACCAAGGGCAGAGTGGTGCCGGCGGGCACCTCATAGTCGGGAGAAACGTCTGCTCGATTCTGGGTGGTGCCGAAATAAGAGGTGTAGGCATTTTCCAGCACCGTAGAGGCGGGGATGATCAAATCGGGGCGGGTTTGGCTTAAGGCCGCCACCGCCTCCATGGCCGCCACACTGCGGGCGTAATAATCCCCGGCAGAAAGAGAAGCGTCTCGGGCTTGATACTCCACTACATCCGCATACCAAGCAATCTTGGCGCCGGGAGCATCCTCCCGCAGCCAGCCAACGGTGGTGGCCACATCATCGGCAAAGTTTTCGCCGCCGATATTGGCATAGGTGGATTCATGATAGTCTTGAATCACCACATAATCCCACGTTTTGGCCAGAGCGTTTTGATATTTATTGTACTCGCTATGGGTGGGATCGTTGGCGATCAGATAGTGAGCGCCGGGATTGGCTTGATTATACATCCGGCGGGCACCGGAGGTGACCTTTTGAAAGGTAAATGTAATGCCGGTGGCGGCATTCAGATCGGGAAAGATGGTTTTGGTAAACCACCAGCTGTAATCATCGGTATGGCTGTTGCCAAAGGAGAGGATCCGCAGTTCCTTTAAAGAAAGGGTCACATTGGCATGAGACTCGGCATAGCGGCCGCCTGCATGGTTCAGCCAGCCCAAAAGGGTAAAGGGGGTGGCGGGGAAAGCACCCTCGTCAATGAAGGTGACACTTTTGGCCATCTCCACCGATTCCAAGGCCGTCAAGGCGGAAAAAGACCCTGCGGGAATGGCGGTAATGCCTTCTTCGATCACCACCTTGGTGATGGTGCCGTTATGGGCTGCCCAAGGCGTTTGGGTATAGGAGGCAATGGGGCCACTGCCGGAGAGGATCAGAGTTTGGGAATTCTCTTCCAGCCGATAGTCCACCGCTGCGGTGGCCAAAGGAAGGGCGGAGCAAAAGAGCAAAAGCGCCAGTAGGATCGAAAGAATGCGTTTAAACATCATAAACCTCCGTAGATATTAGCGTGATTTGGGCACCGATGAGATTTTTTCAAGGAGTGCTTCTCCATCGTATTCCCCCGAGGCGTTGACTCTGCCCAGCATTCTTAAGGTAGAGGGGTCGCCTTGGGTGATGGTATTGAGATGAGGCTGGGTGGTAAAGGATACTTTGAATTCCGAACTTAAGGTGGCATCGATTTCGGGAGTGTGGAAGCCAAAGGGATAGGCGATGGCGGTGAGGGCGGTTTCGATCTTGGCCGCTCTTGCCTCTCTGAATTGCTTGCAATCCGCTAATAGGGCGGCTTTATGAGTGGCGGCATCCTCTTTTGCAAGAGGCAGTACCCCTTCCCTGCCGCTGTAGCCATAGTTTTCTCGCTGATGAAGATCATAGGTATGGCTTTGCACCTCAATAACCCCTTTTTCTACCCAGGGGCGGGCTTCTTCATAAGAAAAGCGAGGCGGACTTAAGGGTTCGCCGGAATGAACATAATGGGTCTTGCCTTCATTGATGCCGATCACAAAGACGGTGGCGCTCATGGAAAGCTCCTCCAAAATAGGGGCGGCAAGGGTCAGGTTGCTGGTGTATCCATCGTCCATGGTAATGAGCAGGGGTTTTTCCGGCAAGGGCGCCCGCTCTTCCACAAAGGCGATGAGCTGAGAGAGCGTCACCGATTCATAGCCCTCTTGCTTCAGAGTGGTCAGTTGATCCCGAAACCGATCCTTGGCCACAATTTCATAATTATTAAAGGTGTCTTCAAAATGATGATACATTAAGACGGTGACCTGCTTGGAAAGAGGAGGCTCTTCCCCGCCTGCCGGCGCAGAGGGCTGATGGCAGCCGCTTAAAAGAAGCAGGATGATCAGAATGGAAAGAAATTTTTTCATAGGGGATCCTTTTTTCTTATACTTGGAAATAATTTTCGTAGGAATACTTGGTGCCGGTGCAGATGGGAGCGTCGGTTTGGGTGGCTTCGTGGGAAGTCATTTCGGCGGTGGTGCGGTTGAAATATTCATAAGAGGGAATATAAACATCCAGCACATTCCCTGCTCCATCGATATAGATGGGATCATCAAAGGTGGGATCGCAGAAATACCATTCACCCTCCAGCTCCACCGCCGCCCATTTATGGGCGCCGCCGGCATAGCCGCTGATGGTGGTGGCATTGATGCCCACCGATAAGCAGAGATACTGGAAGCTTTCGGCATAGGATTCACAAACGCCGGTACCATTGAGCAAAACGCCGCAGAGGGTCCAGCTATCATGAATAGAACTGTCATAATCGCTTGGATTATTCACCGCATCCCGATGATAGCAGGCATTCTCCTGAAGATAATCATAGATCATCTTTTCTTTTTCTGCCGGCAAAATGTTGGTGGGGATGGTGGCCAAGATTTCTGCCACCGCCGCCTCAAGGCGCTCTTGTTTTCGGCCGATGGCGGAGAGTACATAGGCCGGAGGGGCATCACGGAAGTCGCTGCTGACCACTCCGTCGGTATAAGAAAGCAGCAGATAGGTTTCGGTGCCGCCTACGGTTCGGATTCCATAAGAGCCGGAAACATAGAAGCACTCGGGGTGATCGGATTTATAAGCGTTCAGCAGCAGTCCGGCAAGGCTGGATGCATTGGTGCCGATATAGATCTGATGCTCTCGGTTTTGCACGGCCTCGTGGATCTCCATATAAATCGCCTGCTGGCTGGGGGTCAGGGTATTATAATAATACCGCTGAGTGGTGGGGATCGAGGGATGGGTGCCGTATTCGGGGGTGACATTCACCTCTCGCACCGCTCCGCAGACATTGCAGCTGGGGTCGAAGGAATTGCTGTAGGTATGGAAGACGGTGCGGGTCAAACCGCAATAGTTGCAGTCGGTATCGCAATCGTTCTCATATTGATGAGGGAAGGCGACCCGCACATAGCCGCATTCATTGCAGGTGTCATCGCAGATGGCATCATAGACATGGCCGTTGAAGGAGCGGGGCGATCCGCAAACGTTGCATTCGGTGTCGCAGGCATTATCAAAGGTGCAGGGAGCGCCTTGGCGCCATTGGAAGCAGATGTTGCAATCGTGGTCGCAAGGGTAGGAATAGATATGGGTGGCCGCCCGAGTGAAGGAGCAGTGGTTGCAGGTGGCATCGCAATCGTAGCTGAAGGTGTGAATCAGATTGGTGCGGATGTGACCGCAATCGTCGCAATCGGGATCGCAGTTGTTGCGATACACATGAGCGCCCGAAGCGGTACGCTCCTCCTCGCAATAGTTGCAGATGGCATCGCAATCGGAGGAATACCGATGAGCCTCTTCCCGATAGGCGCCGCAGAAGGTGCAATAATGGGTGCAAGGATCTTTATAGTGGTGGGGCTGATGCATGCGCTCATAGCCGCAGACGTTGCAAACAAAATCGCACGCATTGTCGTATTGATGGTCAGAGGGTTCACGAGGCTCGCCGCAGAGGTTGCAGTCGGCATCGCAAGCATTGGAAAAAACATGGGGAACGGTGCGGCGATAATCGCATAAATTGCAGGTGGTATCGCAAGGATTGTCGAACACATGGTCCGGCTGAGTAAGGGGGCGCACATAGCCGCAATAATTGCAGGTAGCATCGGCATGGTCGCTGAAAACATGAGGGTCAACGGTTCGGGATTCCCCGCAAACATTGCAGATGGCATCGCATCGATTATCGTAGGTATGGTTTCCCCAGTCGTTTCCCTTTGCACCACAGACGGTGCAGATGGTGCCGCAAGCCCCTTTAAAGACGCAAGCGGAAGCCTGGCGCCACTGGCCGCAGAGGTTACACTCCTTATCGCAAGCATTGTCGTAGACATGGGGTGCCGCAACTCGCACTATGCCACAGCTATCGCATATATCATCGCAGGGATAGGAATAAACATGATCGGCAGGGGTACGCTTGGCGCCGCAGTACTCGCAATCGGGGTCGCAATTATTCAAATAGAGATGGGGCGAAGGGGTGCGCTTGGCACCACAGGAATCGCAAACAGCATCGCATTCATTGTCGAAAGTATGGGGACAATCAGGATCCGGCTTGGGCTCAGGCTTAGGCTGGGGCTGAGGCTTTTCGGCCGGCTCCTCCACAATATTGGTGTCATACCGCTGCAGGATGGTGGCAAGCTGGGCTCTGCCTGCCTCTCCTTGAGGCTTTAAGTAGAGCACACCATTTTCCTTCACGCCGGTGATCAGCCCTTCGGCATTGGCCCAGGCCAGACCGTCTTTGGCCCATTTGCTGACCTTCTTGCCATCGGCAAAGGAGGAAAGATCGGCGGAATCGGAAATATCATAGCCTTTATATTCGGAATAGCGGCGGAACATAGTGGCGGCAGTTTCCCGAGTAAGGGTGCCGTTGGGGGTGAAGGTGGTACCGTCGCCGGTGCCCTTGACCACTCCTGCCTCATTGGCCCAGATGACGGCCTTTTTATACCAAGATTGGGTCAGGTCTTTAAAGGGGTTGGCCTTTGTGGGAGCGGGCTCCCCTTCCATCCGCCAAAGAACGGTGACCAATTGGGCTCGAGAGACCACACCGTTGGGGGAAAAGGCTCCATTGCCGGTGCCGGTCATCAGTCCTTCTTCTTGAGCCCACATAATGGCCTCATAAGCCCAATGCTTTTTGGAAACATCGGTAAAGCCCCCTTCGGCTGCAAAGGCAGCAAAGGGCATGGACAGTAACATCATAGCCGCTAAAAGCAGCGATAGTATTCGTTTCATAGGAACATTCGCCTCCTCGAACAAAATGCAAACTCTCTACCTTTCATTATAGCAAGACCGGCTCTTTTTTGCAATAAAAACCGCAGACTTTGGACGCCCAAAGTCTGCGGCTTTTGGAATTTATTTATTGAAGCAATTTTCGTAGGAATACTTGGTGCCGGTGCAGGTGGGCTGAGCAGGAAGGTTCTGCAGAGCGGCGGCATCGGGCTTATGAGTTTGGCTCATCTGCGCATCGGTACGGTTGAAGGCATCATAGCGAAGATGATTTTGAGGTTTGCCGTTGAGGATCTGATAGGGATCATCATAGGTCAGGTCGCAAAGATACCATTCTCCATCCAGCAATACAGCGTTCCACTTGTGAGGACCTGCCTGATAATCGAAGAAGGCCGTTCCCACCACGCCGGTGCATTGAATGCCAACCCGATGGCACAAAAGCTGGAAGGCTTCGGCATAGGATTCGCAAACACCCTTGCGGTTCATCAAAACGCCATAGGCCGTCCATTGATCGGGGGCGCCGAGATTCAAAAGATCGGGTAAAAGTGCGGCGCTCATATCATAGGTGGCATTTTTGATGATATAATCATGGATCCATTTTTGCCGCTCCACAGCAGAAAGGGAGGGCGAGATCATGTTTACGATCTTGTTGACTTCTTGGTCAAAGGCTTCTTTTTTGGTCCGTATATTACGCATCAACTTTTCCGAAGGGGCGTTGATGCCAACCGCCACTCCATGTTCTTTCTGGAGGTTATCGTTGATCCCGTCGGAATAGCACAAGAACAAAACGGTGTTGTTGCCATCGCTGATTCCTGCCGTTCTGCCCAAGAAGAAGTGCTCGGGATGGTCGCCCATAAAGGCGCAATAGATCACAAAGGCATCTTCTTGGAAGTTGCCACCCAGATTGACCTGGTAGTCCCAGTTTTTAACGGCTTCTTCCAGCTTCTTGTAGGCTGCCTGTTGCTTGGCAGTGAGGTTTTGATAGTAGTAACCTTCGGTGATGGGCACAATGGGTTCGGGTTTGGGTTCAGGCTTAGGTTCGGGCTGTGGCTTTTCGACCGGCTCCTCCACGATATTGGTGTCATACCGCTGCAGGATGGTGGCAAGCTGGGCTCTGCCTGCCTCTCCTTGAGGCTTTAAGTAGAGCACTCCATTTTCCTTCACGCCGGTGATCAGCCCTTCGGCATTGGCCCAGGCCAGACCGTCTTTGGCCCATTTGCTGACCTTTTTACCATCGGCAAAGGAGGAAAGATCGGCGGAATCGGAAATATCATAGCCTTTATATTCGGAATAGCGGCGGAACATGGTGGCGGCAGTTTCCCGAGTAAGGGTGCCGTTGGGGGTGAAGGTGGTACCATCGCCGGTGCCCTTGACTACCCCTGCCTCATTGGCCCAGATGACGGCCTTTTTATACCAAGATTGGGTCAGATCCTTAAAGGGATTGGCCTTTGTGGGCGCAGGTTCTCCTTCCATCCGCCAAAGAACAGTGACCAACTGGGCTCGGGAGACCACACCGTTGGGGGAAAAAGCTCCGTTGCCGGTGCCGGTCATCAGCCCTTCCTCTTGGGCCCATTGAATGGCCTCATAAGCCCAATGCTTTTTGGAAACATCGGTAAAGCCTCCTTCGGCCGCAAAGGCGGCAAAGGGCATGGACAGCAGTAAGATGGCTGCCAGCAATAATGAGATTAGTCTTTTCACAAAAACAATTCGCCTCCAAAAAATTAGTTTTTATTGATATAATCGCCAAGATCCACTGAACCGCCGTCGATGATAATGCCTCCTTGAGAAGCTTTGTAATCAGCCTCCAATTGAGCAAACCATGCATTGAATTCTGCAGAAGTGGCAAAGTGCTCTTTCTTAAATAAGATTTTTTCTTTGGCAGAAAGGGCCATGAATTCTTCGTAGGTAATGCCTTGTGAGTCCTCCGGGGCGGAGGCTTGGCGGAGCGCTCCGCACTCATTGCAATCCATATCTGCATCATCATCATATGTATGGGCGGCTGCTTCTCTTGTTAAGCCACAGTAATCACATTCCGTGTCACAGTCGCTGGTAAACATATGAGGAGCCTCACGGATTTCAAAGCATTCCTCGCAATCCTCATCGCATTCATCCATATAATAATGATCGGCTGCTGTGCGGAGATCGAAGCAGATGTTGCACTCGGCATCGCAGGCGTTATCATAGATATGGGTGATGGGGCGGGTGGCGCCGCATTCATTGCAGGTTTCATCGCAGGCATGATCATAAGCATGATTGCCCACGGGGCGAGTGGCGCCGCAAATATTGCAGGTGGGATCGCAGGCGTTATCGTGGGTATGGGTGATGGAGCGAATTTCGCCGCATTCATCACAAGTTTCATCACAGGAGTTGGTATAAGTATGGCCTCCCACGGTGCGGATGTTGCCGCAGATGTTACACTCGGCATCGCAGCCATTGGTATAGGTATGGGTAATGGTGCGGGTTTCGCCGCAATCGTCGCAGGTGGTGTCGCAATCGTTTTCATAGCGATGTTGCGGATGGGGAAGCGGACGGCTCTGGCCGCATATATTGCAATCAGGATCGGTATCACCATCATAAACATGAGGCAACACCGAACGCTCATTGCCGCACTCGTTGCAGGTGGTGTCACAAGCGTGATCGTAGGTATGGGTAATGAGGCGGGTAACGCCGCATTCATTACAGGTCTCATCGCAAGCGTTGGTATAGAGATGTGCGCCAACGGTGCGAGGCTCCCCGCAAATATTACAAGTTGCATCGCAGGCGTTATTATAAGTATGAGCCGTGGTGCGAGGTTTGCCGCATTGGTTGCAGGTGGTGTCGCAAGCGTGATCATAGACATGGCCGCCTACGGTACGAGTATTCCCGCATATATTGCAGGTGGCGTCGCAAGGGTTATCAAAGGTATGAGAAATGGTGCGGGTGGTGCCGCATTCATTGCAGGTGGTGTCACACTGATTGTCGTAAAGATGGGCAGGCACCGTGCGGGTGGCGCCACAGATATTGCAAGCAGAATCGCACCCATTGCTGTATACATGGGGGGAAGTGGTGCGGGTGGCACCGCAAACATTGCAGGTGGTGTCGCAAGCGTGATCATAGACATGGGTTTTATGAGGGGGATTGGCAAAATCATAAAACCGCCGCAGGATGGTCACCAACTCCGCCCGACCGGCTTTGCCCTTGGGGTTGAGGATGGTGCCTGCTTGAGTGGCGGCGCCGGTAATCAGCCCTTCGGCGTTGGCCCAGGAAAGACCGTCCTTTGCCCAGCTTGAAACAGCGGTGCTGTCGGGAAAGACGGTAAGGTCGGCTCGCTTGGTGGTGTCAAGTTTTTTATAGTCGGCATAGCGAAGGAACATGGTAGCGGCTTGCTCACGGGTCACCAGATCGTTGGGTCCGAAGTTGCCGGTATCATAACCGGTGACAATGCGGTTTTTCGCCGCCCAAAGAACGGCGTTTGTATACCACTGCTGATTCTTCACATCGGGGAAGGGGTTTTGACCGGTTACGGCCGGGCTGTTTTCCAACCGATAAAGGATGGTCACCAGCATGGCACGGCTGACTGAGGTGGCAGGCTCAAAGGTAGAGCCATCGCCGGTGCCGTTCATCAGACCTTCTTCTTTGGCCCAATAAATAGCGTCATAAGCCCAGTGGGTCACCGAAACGTCGGTGAATTCATCTGTTGCCCCAAGGGCATGAAGGGGGATCAGGAGCAAAACCAGCGCAAGAAGCAATGGAATGATTCTTTTCATAAAAACCCTCTTTTTATAAATATTTTTTAACGGCAGGGATCAAATTTTCGGCGTAATATGCAAAGCCATCATCGTTGGGATGGAGGCGCAGATCGGAATAAAGGGCCGTATCCTGAGGAATCAACTCAAAGCCGGGGATCACATGAAGCTGAGGAATTTCCTCTGCCAAGGCAAGAAGCTGCTTTTCCACATCAAAAAAGGAAGCAATCTTGCGATCGGACTCCCAATCCTTGCGCCAAATGGGAGAAATGGCCAAAATGGTGGTATCGGGATGTTGCCGGGCCAAGGTTTCATAAAAGGCACGGCTGTCGGCAAGGAAGGTCTCATAAGGAGATTTGGAAAAATCATTGGTACCGTAGGCCACCGTGATCAGATCGGGGGCTTGGGTGGGGGTGCAGCCGGCCAAGCGGGGGTAATAGACCTCGCCGCCGATGGCTTTATTGATGACCTGCATTCCAAGGGCATCTGCCAAGCAGTTGGAATAACTGTGAGAAGGCAGGTAGGCATCATAGCCTTGGGTGATGGAATCGCCATACATCAAAAGAAGCTTCTCTCTTTGAATGGGAGCAACCAGGGTGGCGTCCTCTAATTCCAAGTGGGTAATGGTGGTGGAGAAGGTCCAGGGCAGATAGACCTCCACCTGCTTCTCCCCCGCTTTTAAGGGGAAGGTTTTCTCGTATTCCCCTTGACCGGTGCAGGCTTTGCGTGCTTCAAAGTCCATTTCATCCGTATAGTTTTTCAGTACGCCGCTTCGCTCTCCATCTTCAAAAAGTTCAATGGCAAAAAAGCCACGGGAAGAGCCGCTCTCCAGATGCACCCCTAAGGTCAGGGCGGAGGCATCGGTTTTCATGGCGATACGGATGCCGGCGGAGGAAAAGCATTTATTGCCCAATCGCTCCGGGTCGGTATAGGCGGCGATTTCTTCTTCGTTGAACCGATAAGGGCAAAGACCCAGCTCGGTTTCTACCACCTCTTCGGCGCCTAAAATCAGGTCTTTGATTTGGGAATAGGTCAGGTTCATTGTTTTTCATCCTTTGCTATAAGATCGATAATGGCTTTGGCCTTCATGGACCAATCGTTTTCACGGGCTTCTTTGTCCAAAAGCGCCAGATAAGCGGGGTCGTTGGCCTTTTCAAGGGCCTCATCAATTTTTTGAATAAAATCTTTGGGATCTTTGCCGATGTGAACGCTTTCATATTTGCGGCATTCATGCATATCGGTGGTGACAATGGGCTTATGCAGCGCCATATACTCAAAAATCTTCACCGGGCTGGTGGCCTTGGTGATATTATTGATTTTAAAGGGGATCATCAAAAGATCGCATTTGCGGGCATAGTTTTTCAGCACCGTATAGTCCCGAGCGCCTAAAAAGTAGATGTTTTTCTCGTTGCTGAGGTTTTCGTCAAAGGACTCATCGTATTTAATGCCGAAAAGAACGATGGAATATTTGTCGGTGGCGGCAATGGCCTTCAGAAGATCATAATCAAACCATTTGGCAAGAGCGCCATAGTAGCAAAGCACCGGCTTTCCGGCATGGAGGATCTGCTGAAATTCCGGCTCAAAGACATAGTTTTCATCAAAATATTCAAAGAAACTGTAGTCCACACCGTTGGAACTCATGGTCAGGTTCTTGCTTCCTCGCCGTTGCTCCACATTCTCCTTGAGCAGATCGGCGGTGACCACCACATACACATCGTCGTTTTCCATGATGTAATTGTATTTATCCAGAATATTCTGGGGCACCTCCTTGGTGCCTGCCAGCTCCGGAGAAATATCATCAATGTATTCGTAGATAAAGCCGAAGCCGTTGTTGATGTAATGCTTGATATCCCCCACCGAAAGCTTCCAGTCGGTAGAATAAAGCTGGATATACTTGGGTTTATCCACCTTGGCCAGCTCTTCCATGAGGATCTTATTCAAGAGCAGATTATTATAGTTGATCAGGTAAAGGTTGTCGCTATGCTTTTTTAAGGTCTTAACATGATCGGTCATGGAGGTTACTTCATAGAGAACCAGACAGCGACTTTTGGCCAAATTGTTGGCAATATGCTGAGGGCGCTGGAAGAGGGGTACATGATACCCAAAGCTGCTCCGCCATAAAACGATCCGATGAATTTCCCGATCGTTGAGAATCTTGCGGATCCGCTTGCGGTAGGCCGCACGGTTCATAAAGACCGAAAAGCTCAGTTTATCTAAATAATTGGCTTTTCCGTATGCCCAAAGCTTTTTCCAAAAAACGACAAAGCCGTATTTTTTATATACATTTGAAAGCTTGGATAACTTACTATTCATGGTTCCTCCCAATGGGTTATAATTGATTGGCCAGATCCCGTGCTTCTAACATACAGTCTTCCATGGAGCAGTAGGTCCATCCGCCATAGCGGCCGATGGAATATACATTCTGATCCTTCAGTTTCCGGAAGAGGGCCTTGATCTTGGCATCGGTTTCTCCGTTGATATGCACATAGGCCGGATTCATAATTAAGGTCACATGGTCCGTCAGCTCCATTCCATCGGTGACGATTCCTTGCTTTTTGAGGTTTTCCAGAGTCAGCATCCGCTGACGGTTGATCTCCTCTTGGGTAATCACCGCATCTTTGGGATAGCCGATTTCCACATACATACTCAGCCGATCTTGGGAGAGGATATTGTCATAAAACCCGATGCGATAATAATTGCAGTCCTTATGGGGGATATACAGCCAGTGCTCTTTGGTGAGCGGGGATTTTTGATTGAAGCCTAAGTTGAACACCAATACCTGATTATAGGAAAGCTCCTCTGCCAGCGCTTGCTCGCCCAGCATGGGCAACAGCAGATTCAGGGGCATGGTGTTGATCAAGGTTTCAAAGCGGATCTCAAGGCCGCTTTCGGTGGTGGCGATTCGATGAGCAAGATCCAGCGAAGCCAGACCGTCGCCCAGGCGAATGCGATCGGGATCCAAATTATCTTTCAAAATCTTAATGAAGGTGTCGGCTCCGCCCTTGGGATAGAGAAAATGATTATTATAAGAGGTGTCCTTCCCTGCTTTCATATTGGCGATAATGGCTTCTTTATCGGCATAGGGAAAGAATCGACCCATGGCGTCGGTATCCAAGGTGGCAAGGTCGGTGGCATAGAGTTTTTCATTATAGGGCTTTAAGAATTTTTCGGTAATGCTTTTGCCGAATTTCCCGTAAAGCATATCCAAAAAGTTCTCATATTGCTCTTTTTCGGTTTTTTGGAACAGATCATATAAACAATCGATTAGCTCTTCTTTAGGCAACTGATGAATATGAGTTTGGAAGGGATAGTCGATCAACGCTCCGTCATAATAGATCTTGGTGCATTTGTCTTGCACGATGATCTGGTCGGCGGGCACCTCATCCACAAACCGTTTTTTAAATTCTTCCGTTTTAAAGTGAAAAAAGTGACCGGCATAATCCCAAATGAATCCGTTTTGCTTGATGGTGCGGCAGTAACCGCCCACCTCGTTCTCTTTTTCCAGAATCAGATAATCGTTGCTGTAATTGGCGAAGGTCAGGCCGGAGATTCCGGCACCAATGATTAAATGTTTGACCTGCATGGGTTGCTCCTTTTTATGAAAGTAATTCGGGGATGCATTGATCGAATTCTGCAGCCGCCCGCTTGGATTCAAAGGCGGCAATGAACGCTTCGTTGCGAGGCAGAGTAAAGCCCTGCTCCAGAATCAGATAAAGATAATTCTTGATTTCTTCGGCACTATAAGAGAGAACCAGCGAATTGGAGGCTCTTAAAATGTCGATAATGGCGCCTTCTTGCATGGTTATGGCGAGAATGGGGCTGCCGGAGCCAAAATAATCGGCGATTTTTGCGGCAAAAAAGATGTTTTCATCCACCGCCTGCTGGATGTTGCCGTCGGCATGGATCAGCCAGTCGGCGTCCTGCATCACTTTGAGGCTTTCGGTGTAAGATATCGGCTTTTTCAAGTGAACCATATGGAATAGTTCATGGTCCATAATGGTGAGCTTATCGGTGGGGCCCATATCGCCATAGAAGAGAAATTCTGCTTTCTTTTCCAGATCGGGCAACTCCTCTTTCAGGGCGGCTAAGGCTTTTAAGAGGGGGTTCACATTGCGGATCTCATCCAAATGGCCCACAAAAACAAATCGCATCTTATCGTGCTTGACCGGCTCCGTCTTTTCATAGAAGGTTTCATCAAAGCTATGGGGAATAACCAGAACCTTATCGTAATACTGCTCTTTTCCCCGCAGCATGAATTTCTTTTGGGACTCATTGTTGAGAATGATCTTATCCGCCAATTTGAAGGTAGAGTATTCGATCTTTTTTAAGGTTTCCCGTTCTTTGATGGCTCGACGGCTTCTTAAATTCCAAAGTTGGTTTTTCAGCCAGCGCTTGGGGTTCAGCTTTTGCCGCAGCGTAAAGTTACGGTTAATGAGGTTTTTGGTGGAATTCAGTCCGTAGGAAATACATGAAATGTGCAGATAGGGGTTATTGTCCACCGGATCGCCAAAACCGGCAATCCACTTAATGTGAGGAAATTTTTCCTTGATCCGTCGGCCGGCAATATGGGATTCTTGGGGCATGGAGCGGGTCATAACAATGTCGTATTCCTCCGCATGGGCGGTAAAGTAAGCCACAGCCTCCTCTACCCAACCGTTCAGATCGTCTGCCTGGGCAAAGATGGAGCGCACATTTTCATGGTTTTTGAAGTCCATGTTGTTGCCGTAAGACCAAAGGGTATTCCCCTTTTGGGTAAATACGTCATAAGTATATTGCGAATTGTTGATTAGTTTATAGGTTACCAGACCCTCTGAGGAGTTGATGGGCGGATAAAACCAACTGATTACAAGTATTTTCTTCATCGTCCCAATCTCCCCTTTAATTTTACGCCGAATCCCAGCGCCTTCAGATATAGTTTGTTGCAAAGCAGTACATTCAGATATCCCAATTTCTGACCGAGGCGGATATAGGGATAGTCCATGGCTGCCTGATAGAGCTCTTTATCGGTCTTTTTCAGATATTTCATAAAGCCTTTAGAAAGCTGATAGGCCTCCCAGCGGTTTTTCCAAAGATCGCTGATCAAGTGAAAATGGGTATTGGTCATCAGCTTGATCATGTTGGCCATATAGATTCGTTTTTCGGGCTCTACCTCTGCCTTATGATCCCGATAATACTCCACCAAGAATTTCAGCACCCGCTCATGGTGAGGCATATTGCGGATCATGCTGGCAATGCTCATGCTTTGGGTGGGTCTTCCGATAAAATACCGATAAATATTATCGTTTAAGAAGCGGATAGTTTTAATGTCCTTCACTGCCATGATATTATATTGCATATCCACATAGAAGGTCTTTTCAAACAACTGCACGCCGGCGCTGCGCAATACTTCGGTTTTATAGGAAGAGGAGGCCAGCACAAAATAAAAGTCGTTCAGCTTTTCCAAGGTCACATCGGCAAAGGTATAGGTACGATCAAATTCAAAGCCGGGATATTCATAGAGGATCTGCATACCGTTGTACACATATTCTTGATAATACGGCGTCAACACAATGTCCTCGGTGCAATCCTTGAGTTTATCTAAATAGCGGATGAAGGCCAACGTGTCAAACCAATCGTCGCTGTCCAACACCCGAAAATAGCTGCCGGTGGCCAGCTCTAAGCCTTTATTGATGGTGGAGCCGTGTCCGCCGTTTTCCTTGTCGATGACCTTTACGGTGTTGGGGTATTTGGCCTCATACTCTTTGGCAATAGAGGCGGATTTGTCTTTACTGCCGTCGTTGATCACTAAGACCTCAATGGCCTCCAAGGTTTCCGGCACCAAAATGGAGTCGAGACACCGACGAATATAGTGCTCGGTATTATAGACGGGGATTACAATGGATAATAGTTTCATGTCGTTTAGCCCTGCTTTTCATTCATAAACTTAATGTAATCGTCGCAAATTTCTTTGCCGCCGATCTTTTGTACATGACCGTGTTCGATCCACACCACCGTGTCACACATTTTGCGGATCTGCTCGATGGAATGGGAAACAAACAGCACGGTAGTACCGCCGCCGATCATGGAGAGCATTTTATTTTCGCTCTTGGCCTGAAAGGCCATATCCCCTACCGAGAGGATCTCATCCACAATCAGGATCTCCGGATCCACAATGGTTGCCACGCTGAACGCAAGGCGGGCGATCATGCCGGAAGAAAAATTCTGCACCGGCACATCCAAAAAGTCATGAAGCTCCGAAAAGTCCACGATTTCTTGGAATTTGGAGTCGATCAGCTCCTTGGAATAGCCCATAATGGCACCGTTGAGGTAGATATTTTCCCGAGCGGTCAGCTGATAGTCAAAGCCGGCGCCCAGCTCGATCATGGGGCAGACGGTTCCATAGGTTTTAACTTCGCCCTTGGTGGGCTTCATCACTCCGGCAACCACCTTTAAAAGGGTGGATTTTCCGGCGCCGTTACTGCCGATAAAGCCGATCACTTCCCCTTTTTTAACCTTAAAGGTCAGGTCGGTCAGCGCCCAAAACTCTTTCTTTTCATGCTTTTTCCCATGGCCGATATCCACAAACCATTGCTTCAGGGAAAAGCCCTTTTCGATGCCCAGGTTGAAGCGCATGGAAACATTGTCTACTTCCACCATATATTGAGTTTGCTCCATTTTGCTCACCTCGTTACACATAATAAATGAACTTGTCTTGGTTCTTTTTAAAGACCAGCAGGCCTAAGAGGAAAAAGCCAAGACCAAACAGTCCGCAATAGAGCCATGCATTGGGCTCGGGGATGGTGCCGTAAAGAATAATGCGGCGGGTGAAATAAATAAACCAATAAAGGGGATTGCATTTTAAGAGTGCGATCAAAACAGGGTGATCAACAATCGAAATGTCATACATTATGGGGGTCATGTAGGTCCAAAGGGTTACCACAACACCGTAAATGTAAAACATATCCCGCAGGAACACGGCCACCGTGGAAAGAATCAGGCTGAAGCCCAGCGTAAAAAGAAATAGGCACAGAAAGCCATAGGGCAGGAGTAAATGATAAAGATTGATGCCGGTTCCCGTGGCGAAGATGATCACATATAGGGGAATCAGCGTCAAAAGGAAGTTGATACCCACAAATAAGCATTTGGAAACGGGAAAGATGTACTTGGGCATATAGACCTTATTGATGAGGCTGAAGTTGGCCACCACCGAGCTCATGGAAAGGTTGGAGGCCTCGCTGAAGTAGTTGAAGATGATCAACCCGCTCATCAGGTACACCAGATAGTTGACCCCCGGGGTGCTGAACTTAAAGAAGTTGGTAAACACAATGGCCATCACCGCCATGGTCAGCACCGGATAGAGCAGGCTCCATAAAATGCCCAATACGCTGCGCTTATATTTGACCTTAAAGTCTCGGGATACTAACTGCCGCAGCAAAAAGTTATATTTAACGAATACATATTTCAGATTATTGAACATAAAGGGTATCCCTTCGTTTGAATTTATTTTTGGCGCAAGGCCTTGATTTGTTTGAGAATGAATTTATGCTTCCAGAGAGCGAGAACCAGCAAGATTCCGATGATTCCATAGCGAACGATGGAATTGGAATAAAGCAGAGAGCAGCTGATAAAGGCGCCGATGAAGCCGGCGGCGATCAGCAGCATGGTCTTGCCGTTATAGATGGGCTCCTTGCAGCATCGGCGGTAGCCGATATAATGCATGATCACCAGCACCACATAGGAAGCAAGGGTGGTATACGAGGCGGCATAAAAGCTGAACTTGGGAATAAAGATGAAGTTCAGCGCCAGATTGACCACCGTTGCCACAATGGTGGAGAGGGTGATATAGGAGGATTTTTTATGGAAAAACTCCAGATTGGCAAAGACATTATAGAAGGCTGCCAAAAAGGAGACGCCGGCAATGGGCGGGACGGCATAAATGCCGGAATAATACTCTGCAGGGGCCAAGATCTTTAAAATCTCGGGGGCGATGAGGCACACGGCCAGACAGATGAGCCCAAAGCCCATGAGGATCATGGTCACGGTGGAGCGGATCTTTTTATAGTTTTTCTGCTCCAAATGTTCGTAGGTATAGGCGATTAAGGTGGCGTTGATGGCGTTCCAAACAATGGTGGCTACCATGCTGATCTGCGCCACCACCGAATAAATGCCTGCATCGGCTTCCGAAACCAGCTCCGCCACCATAATGCGGTCGGATCCGGACATGACATGCTGAGCAAGGTAATGAGGGAGCAAGGGCAGGGCAAAAATGAGGATCTGCTTCCAGCGCTTGGTGTCCACAAAGACCTTGCCACGGACCAATAACAGAAGATACAGAGGAATATACACAAAGAGTGCACCGGCCTCTGTGCTCCAGAGTTTAATGTATCCGTCGGGCACGGTATTATTGAGATAAACAAACAGCATGGATAAAAGCTGGGAGAGCACCGCCATGCCTACGGTGAGCAAAAAGGCCAGCTTATACTTATATTCATAGCGCTGGCGGGTGATCCAGAAGATCTGAGCGGGACTGAAGATCAGGTGCACAAACATTAGGATCAGCAGATTGGTGGGCAAAAGAAACTCTTCGCCCAAAAAGGCCTTGGCAATAAAAAGGCCGGTAAAGACGACTACGGTAGACAGATTACAGAGGGTCAGAATGGAAGAAATGTATTGATTGCGGCTGTCTTTATAGTCATGGAGCCCCACATTGAAAACCCCGGCCGAGGTCAGCCCCAGCAAGGCAAACACCTCGATGATGGAGAGCCAAGAGGTATACAGGGAGATGACGCCGTATTGGCTGGTGTCCATCATACGGGTGAAGATGGGGGTGGTGAGGAAACTCATTCCCTTTAATATAAAGGAAGAAAGAATGAAGGCGGCGGAGGCTTTTGCCGAGGCCGGCATGGCACGCCACTTTCCAAGTAGTTTATTCATGTGTTCAGATCCTTGCTAAAATATAGTTGGCGACCCGTTCGGATGAATGTTCATCGTCCACAACAGTGAGCGACTTCAGCAGCTCTTCGACCTTGGCATTATAGGGCTCGGGATCAAAGGCACAAATATTGCTCAGCAGTCCTTCAAAATCTGCAGAAGCCGGGAAGGGCAGTTCCTCTAAGGGGATATAAAAGCCCCGCTCGGTATTGCAGTAATAGTCCATATCGGGGAAAAAGAGCAGGCAAGGCCGGCCGGTCAGCGCAAAGTCAAACATGGAGGAGCTGGCGTCAGTCAAAAGAAGATCGGCGGCCGCCAGATACTCGGCCATGTCATCATGGAAATTGCCGTTGATGATCCGCCCGGGATAGGCTTCTTCCATTTTGGTCCAATCCACTTGCTGCTCCACATGGTAGTGGAAGCGGCAGACCAGCACCCAATCCCCCCCGAATTTTTGGGAAAGGGTTTGAAAGAGGCGGTCAAAGTCCATAGCGTCCAGCTGATCCAGGCCGCTGCGGCGCAGGTTGGTGTCTTGAATGCGATTTCCGTCGTTGCGGAAGGTAGGGGCAAAAAGAAGCACCTTTTTATCGGCAGGCAGGCCTAATTTTTTCTTCATGGCCTGTTGCTGACCCTTTTTAAATAAAAGATCATTGCGGGGACTGCCGATCAATTCAAATTTAATGCGATCATAGGTCAGCCGCCGCAGAACATCCAGAGTGAACTGATTGCCCAAAAGCATGGTGGTGCGGGGGCAGGAAAAATCAATGACCGTGCTGCCTACCTGATCGGCTGCCATCCGCTTTAAGGGTGTGCCGTGCATGGTGGAGTAAACATGTTGGCCTTTTTTGTTTTTCAAAAGACCCACGATTTTAAAGCGCAGGCGCTTTTTGAAGGAGGTTCCGTCTAAAAAATCCCCCTTTTCGCCGTAAACATTATCCACAATGGCGGCGGCAGAGCCTCTTGCCATGCGGGCCTCAGGGCTGTCAATATCCACGCCGGTCACATAATCGGGCAAAAGAGGCAGGTATTGCTTTTTCACCAGCCAGATTTGCTCCTTGGAGGGGTCCAAGCGATGCATGGCTTGGGAAATGTATTTGGGATTGTCGGAATAATGACCCCCAAAGCTGGTAAAAAGCACCCGATTCTTGCGAATGGGGATGGCTCTTAATGCCAGCAGGGATAAAGTGGTGCGTAAAATGCCCATAAAATCAATCCTTTACTTTCTTGCGGTTCAATCCGATGTGTGTGCCTTTGACAAACGCCCAGCAGAAGAGGGCAAAGAGGGAGGTGATCATCGGAAGCTTCTCAATATTGCGGTAAAGATGCCAATGATACTTATAAAGAGGCAGTTTCTTAAAGGAAAGGGAGTCAGAACGGATGCGATAGCGCACCAGTTGCTCCGAAATACCGTAGCAGGCGCTACCGTCCCGCAGCATCTGCAGCCAGAGGGCAAAATCGTTGCGCTTGCGAATATCGGGAATGGCCTGGTCGCCATAGTGGCGGCGGTCATAGAGAGCGGTGGAGTTGCCGATGGGATCACTTAAAAAGAGCATCTTCCAATAGCCGGTCTTTTTGGGCGGGGTGCAGACCATGGGCAGATTCTCGCCCCGGTCATCCACATGCCGATAGGCGGTGGCAGTAAAATAGCAGGGGATGCCCTTTTGGTTTTTTTCCTCCATAAAGCCCAGTTGCTTTTCCAGCTTTTGGGGGACCCAAAGATCATCGCTGTCCAAAAAGGCAACAAAATCTCCTTGTACCAAGGAAAGGCCCTTGGAGCGGGCGGCGGCGGTGCCGCTGTTTTGCTCTAGGCAGACATAGCGTACCCGCTTGTCCTCGGTAAAGGGGGCCACCACCTCTTTGGTATTGTCGGTGGAGCAATCATCAATGATGATCAGTTCCCAATGAGGGTAGGTCTGCTCCAAAACCGAGCGGATCGACTCTGCGATATAGTCCCCACAATTATATGTAGGCATGATGATCGATACTAAATTGTTCATAAGACACACATTCCTCTTTTAGTACATTTCCAATCAGCCACGGCTGAAAAATTGACGAATTTCTTTCCAAAGCCCCGAGATGCCTCGGAACTTCAGCGCCGCCTGTGCCTTTGCCAGATAGCCGGCAGGGCGAAGGGGCAGCCATTTATGATGCTTCCTTCTCAGATCATTAAAGAGTTGCTCCTCCGGCGTGAGCCAAGATCCATCGAAATGATGGATGCAATGGGTATTCTCCGTCAGATGCACCAGCTTGGTGGTGGAATCCTTGGGGCAGAAGAACTCAAAAGGATAGAGAGTAAAGCCGCAAACGGTTTGCAGCTGATTGTTCAGCTCCAAGCCGTGTTTTAAACAAAGGTTGGTAATGGTGGTTACATTGGTGGTGGTATCGTATTCTCCATTATCCAAAAGGAAATGCCGATGATCATAGTCCTGCAGCAGCTCGGTGAACAGGGGGTGCCCCTGCTCGCAGGCCATAATGCCGGTGGGGATTCGATCTGCTGCCTCAAAACCGGAGAAGGCGGCACAGCTTAAAAAGCCATCAATGGGCTTCAATAATTCCACATCGGTATCCATATAAACGCCGCCTTGCTGTACCAGCGCATACAGCCGCACAAAGTCCGACACAAAGGCCCATTTTTTTGCTTCATAGGCTTCTTTTACATAAGCGTTGGATTCGATATCGAAGGTTTCTTCGTTCCATTCGATGATTTCATAGTCGGGGCAGTACTTTTTCCAACTGGCGATGCAGTTTTGAGCAAGCTCCGGCAAGGGATTCTTGCCAAACCAGCAGTAATGGATTTTTTTGGGGATCATTTGCTGTGCATTCTCCTTAATTTGAATAATAGGTCTGTCGCTTTCAATACAGCGGGAAGATTAATATAAGCAAAAACAGAAAAGAGTTTGGCAGTTGCCTTGCTGTTGCCTTTGAGGAAATCCCACTCATAGGTGCGATATTGTTTTTGCAGATAGGTGATGGTTTTTTTATCTCTCTGTTTGGAGCGCATCAGCTTCACAACACAAGAGTTGGCGGCATAAACGATCTTGGAGCGGGCAACCGAAGCCTCTTTTGGAAAATGCTTTGCTACATATTCGGCACGTAAAAGGCTTCCTTCCACCGCATCCAAATGCTTGGGGGAGAAGGATTCATGAATAATACTGTTGGCACGCTGGCGATAGAGATACAGCCGCCGGGCGGTGACCACGGTTTTTTGACTTAGCGCAACCAGTTGATAGGTGGTATAAACATCCTCGTGGTACTTTCCTACCGGATAGCGAATTTCCGAAAAATGCGTCGTCTTATAAAGTTTTCCCCAAGCGGTCGTATCCAACCCGTTGTCTTGAAAGAAAGCGTTCATTGCATCTTTGCTGCCGGTCAAAATGCGATCGGGATAGTAGGACTCGGAGGGGATGACGTTGCCCTGCTCGTCAATAAATTCTTTTTGACAAGCGGTTAGATCTGCTCCGTGTTGAATCATCATGTCATAGAGTTGTTGGATCATATCCAATGCAATGGCGTCGTCACTATCCACAAAGGTGATATACTGTCCCGTTGCTGCGGCAATGCCGGTGTTGCGGGCGGCAGAAAGTCCGCCGTTTTCTTGGGTGATCAGCTTAATGCGGGGATCTTTTGCCGCATAGGCTTTGCAGATGGCGCAGGAATTGTCGGTAGATCCGTCGTCTACCAAAATGATTTCAAGATTTTGGAAGGATTGCTTCAACACACTGTCTAAACAATCCTTTAGATAGCGCTCCACATTGTAAACCGGGATGACCACAGAGATCAATTCTTCTCGCAAGGGAGTTAGAGGATGGTTGATGGCCGTCATGTGATGGTTCTCCTTTTGAAGAGTGAGTGCAATTACGGCTCCCAAGTTGATGGTAAATAAGAGGGTGTTAAAGGTAGGAGCCTCTACCAGCAGCATAATCATGAGTGCAGCTGCAATTGCTTTGATTTTACCGCTCAAATTTTTATCGGGCATTTTTTGGAGGAGGGAATTCCCTATCAGCAAATAGCCGACAACGGTTGCAATGGCCGCAGTGCCGCCGATATACCATGTTTGAATATATTGGTTATGGGCGCTGAAAATTTTAGGTTTTCCCCATGCAATGACGGTGAAGAAATTATCGGTATCGCCATATCCTTGACCAAACAGCGGTTTCTTCAAAATCTCTTGGAAAGCAATTCTCCAGATTTTGGTTCGATGGGTCAACGTAACATCTTTATGCAGAATGTTTTCAATCACAAACCGAATGGGCGGGAAGGAGGCAATAGGTTCGAAGAAGAACACCAAAAGGATGAAGATGAAAAGGAACAGGCAGAGAAATGCAGTAAATGGTTTCTTGGCAAAAAAGGATCGAACCGAGGGGAACAGGAGATAGACGAGCAGTACGGTAGCGCCCATGAGACTTCCGACGGAAAAGTTTAAAACAACCGTCAAAAAATAGATTAAAGAGTAGAACTGCAACTGTGCACGGTCTTGATTAAAATAATCGCTGAGCAACACAAATAAAAGACCGATGGTTAGGGGGTAAATCAATTGATTTTCCTGAGCAAGAAGGAAGATCTTTCCGCTGGTGCTGGCCGTAACGCCAAACACCGTGGGAAGGAAAACCATTTGCAGAAAATTCAACGTGATAAGCACGGTGAAGAAGCCGGATAAAACTTTGGTGAACCGTTTGATTCCGGCGGTGGTGTTGCATTCTAGGATCACAAAGGCATTCATGGCCAAAATAGGATAGCTGGTGCCCAACCATCGGCGCAGGTTGCCGCCCTCCAGGATGGTGGAGAACAGCAGCAAGCCATAGAGTACCCAAAGGCAAAGGTATAGTTTTTTGGGCATCTTTTTAAAAGAGAAAGCGAAGGCGATCAAAATGGCCAGCGCCGCAACCCGAGAAAGATTGGTATAGAGACTGCGGATCAGGGGGTTATTTTGAATAAAGGGGATCGAAAAAGAGCGGCTGCAAAGGAAAAAGATAACGCAAATGAACGCCCCGTATAAAAAGGCGGACAAGATGGATTTTTTAGATGCTTTTGCGTTGGTCATGGGTCATTCCTTTTGAAAAAGTATTTGTGGCTTAGACGCCGTGTTTAATCCCCTTCCACATCATGAGGATGGCATTTTTAAGTCCGTATTCCCGATACTTCTTTCGATGGCGAACCACATGGTATATCGCCAGCGCTCTTGCCGGCAGGGGATAGAGATAGCCAAAAAGGACGCCCCGATCGAAAAAGTATTTATCGTTATAACCGGTAAACCAAGTGGAGTCATTGTGATAAACCTCGCCCAAGGTTTTGGAGCAAAGATAGACCTTCAACCCCTTTTTGCAGCAGTCTTGCAAAAAGATGGTGTCCTCCCCGTTGGAGTACTCGGTGCCGCCGCCAAACATACGGTGGAAGCAGATGTTTTTCTTTTTGATGCTTTCTGTGCGGATACTCACATGGGCAGTGCCGTAGCTGGCGGCGCCTCGCTTGCCCACAAAACCATCTTTCTTTACCTTATCTTCTATCCGAGCGCCTTGGTCATAAATTCGACGCATATTGAAGATGATCACATCAGCTTCGGGGTGCTCTTCATAGGTTTCCCGAATGATCTTGTCATATCCATTGTAGAATACCACATCATCGTCTGAAAACATACAAACATCCGCTGTGGCACGCATCAGAGCGTTATTGCGATTGAGGCCAACGCCTCGCTCGGCGAAGTTCAGGTAGGTCACCTGATGTCCTTGCCATTCAAAGTGCTCGATCTCATTGCGGTCACACTGGTTTCCCACGATGCAATCGGACTGAATATTCATTTTTTCCGGCAGCGAATGATCGGTCTGATGCATGGCCGCCACTAAAACCTGAATGGTCATAAGCGCTCCTTTTTTTGGTAAAATAGGGATAAAAGGTCATAATACTCGATTATATTATATATATTCATCATCATTATAACATGTAAAAAAAACAATTGCAATATTTAAAACATTAATATGTGTGGTAAGTATGAGGTTCTTTACAAGAGGGAGGAAATATGCTATGATAGAAATGAACCTTGAAGAAGCGTTCAGAGTCCCAAAGAAAGGATAAATACTATGACCTGTAATCGATGCGGAAATTCATTGCCGGAGGGAGCGCAGTTTTGCGCCGTTTGCGGCACGGCGGTCGCCGCCGGCAGTGCCCAGGTGCCTCGCCCTGCGGAGGCGCCGGTGTTTGTGATGCCGGAGGACCATGAATTAAAAGCCCCCGTTCAAGAGGAGGCGGCTTATTATAATCCCTTAGCGCCCAAAAAAGAAGAGTCGCCCGCTCAAAAGGGCAAGGCACCTAAGAAAAAGAGCAAGTTTTGGAAGATCGGATTGCCGATTTTTGGGGCGGCCGTGGTCGTGGCTGCCGTGGGCTTGGTGTTCGGAAATGCCATTGTGGGCTATGCCATTAAATGGTTTGGCTCCGACGAGGCTTATATGAACTATGTGGAAGAGAAGGCCATGGCCTCCTTTGCCCAAGGGGTTGCCCAGACCGCTGAGGATGCCGAGGAAAATCTGGCGATGCTGGGGGATCAATCGGTGGAAGGCGAGCTGTCCTTTACCTTAAGCAATGGCGTGGCAACGGCGCTGAGCGAGCTGACCGAGTCGGATTTTGAATGGATCAGCAGCGCTACCATCCCCTATACCGTGATTCGTAACGGCGGTCTGGAACAGTCGAAAATAGGAATCTCCATTAATGAAACCAGCCTGCTGATGCTGGATATGATTTCCGATGCCAACGAAACTTATATCTCGGCTACTCCATTGAATGAAGCTTATTTGAAGACGCAGAAGGAGCAATCCGAACAAGCCGATTCGGGGAAGATCGTGCTCAGCGATGGGGAGGTTCGGGCGCTTCTGATGGATTCCGGCGAAGTTTATGAGCGTTTGCTTAATCGATATTGGTCTATCATTATGGGCCAGTGCCATCAAGCAGAGCAATCCCAAGGGACTTTGATGGTGGGAGATGTGGAGCAAAAGTGCACCGAGCTGACGGTGACCATCGATGAAGAAACAGCTCTTCGGATTGCCCAGAGCGTATTGGAAGCGCTGCAAACCGATGAGGATGTGAAGGGGCTGATTCGAAAGGTGGAAGATCTGCTGATCGAGAAAGAGGCCCTGAGCGTGGAGTCCGATCTCTATGACTCTTTTCAAAAAGAGATCGCCGAGATGCTGGACGATCTGAAAGAAAAGAAAGAAACCTTAGTCAACGAAGAGGAACTGATCCTGACCACCTATGTAGATTATGCCCATCGGGTGATGGGCCGTGCGCTGGCCATAAACGGAGAGGACCTTTTCTCTTTAATTAATCTGCGCAAGGGAAAAACGCTGGCCATGGAACTGATGCTCAGCAAAGATCTTTTGGATGCGAAAGAGGATATCTTCCTGCAGGGCTCCGGTACGGTGAAAGGCGGAGTATTTAACGGCGCTTATACGCTGGGTCCTGAGGACGAAGCGCTGCTGGAACTGACGGTGGAAAAACTGAACCTGAAGAGGCTTCAAGAAGGCGATGGATTCAGCGGAACCCTGCGGCTGACCCCCACTGCCGAGTTTTACCGAGCGTTCAGCACCAATACGCTTTCGGTGGATCCTTCTACCAAAGGATATTCTTTGGAGCTGAAGCTGGATCTTGGCTCGGGCAACGGGCTGGTTGAAGCCACCCTACACTCCATTGAGAGCGCTGAGGAGACGGTGGCTGCCACCGTGACCTTGAAGACTGCTTCACGGCAAAGCGAAAAGATCGCTCTGCCGGAGAATGCAACCGAGGATGCGCAAACTTGGTGGCGGGGAGCCGATGTGGAGCCGCTGGCAACTGCTATGATGGCGGCCAACTGCCCGGAGGAATTGGTGTACCTATTGCGAATTCTGGCCATGTCTTATGCCTACCAAGCTGCATACCCCATTCTTTGATTTGACATAAAAAAACACCCCGCTTGAGGCACACTCCGTAAGGAAGCGTGCCTCAGTTATATTCGCCTTACGGCGAGTTATATTGCTTCGCAGTTATATTTGGCTTTTACCAAGTTGTATTGTCCTTCGGACAGTTTTCTGGCGAATATAATATAACGAAAGCCGCAAGGCTTTCATATAACTTGACCGCAGGTCAAATATAACTGCAAACTTTTAGTTTGCAATATCACTGTACCTGCCGAATAAGATATTCTTTATTTTCGGCAAGTATAACCTTTCTTAAAGTATATAACCCACTATGACACTTTCAACTTTTGAAAGTGTCATTTTATTTTTGCATAGAAAAAACGGAGACAACTTCTTTACGAAGTGTCTCCGTTTGCGGGGTGTTTTTCTTATAATTCCGGCTCAAAGGCAGGCATTAATTGGAGTTTAAAGAGGTTGGCTTTATGCTTTTGATCGATCAGCGCTTTTTTGGCGGCGTCGGCAATTTCGCCGGTGCGGATATAAATGTCCAGCTCGGCATAGGTGAAGCCTAAATTCTCCTCGTCGGTTTTGCCGCAAAGTCCGTCGATGGGGGTTTTATCCACCAATTCCTTGGGCAGACCCAAAAGATAGCCGATCTCTTTGATTTCGGTTACCGTCAGATGAGAGAGGGGCGAAAAATCTCCGGCGGCATCGCCGTAGCGGGTGGAATAGCCCACCCAATCTTCCGAAAGATTGCAGGTATTGACCACCCGCCCGTTTACCGATTGGCTGATGGCATAAAGGGTGGACATCCGAATGCGAGGGGGCAGATTGGTGCGGCTTTGGGCAGAGAGGGCAAGCTCTTGAGGCAGGGCCGCCACCAGCGCATCCACCGTATCCTCAATATTGACCACATAATGCTTGATCCCCAGATGGTGCACCAAAAGGTAAGCCATATCAATATCATGCTGCTGCCCTTGAGGCATCAATACGCCGATGACCCGCTCCTTCCCCAAGGCTTCCACGCAAAGGGCGGCGGCGATGGAACTGTCCTTTCCGCCGGAAATGCCGACAACGGCGTTGCAATCCTTGCCGTTTTCTTCAAAAAAGGCTCGGATCCATTCAATACATTCTTCTTTGATTCGCTTGGCGTCAAACATGGTTGGGTTCCTCCTATTTGGAACTGATATAAGGATATTATAACACCGAAGTAAAAAAAATCAAACAAAAAGCAGTTGTATCTCAGAAAAACAGAGGGGTGCAAGAGGAACTGTCGGCCAACAGCGCTTGTTTTTGTTTGCGGTATTGCTTGGGAGAGAGGCCGAATTTCTTCTTAAATGCGGAACTGAAATAGGCGGCCGAGGAAAAGCCGGTTTGCATGGCAATTTCTTCCACCGAAAGGTGCTCATTTTCCAAAAGATCGGCGGCGTGCTCCAAGCGGATGCGATTGCGATAGTCCAAGGGAGTATTGCCGGCGATTTCCCGAAAGACTCGCAGAAAATGGAATTTGCTCATATGGCACATGGCGGCATAGTCCTCCAAAGTCAGGTCACTGTCGTAAAAGCGGTTGATATGTTGAATGGCTCGCCCGATCCGATCCAGGTGCTCCTTTTGGGGATGGGTGCGATGAACGATCTCCCGCTCCAGAAGGGTCAGCAGCGTCCAAAAATGGCAAAGGCAAAGCCGCTCATGGCAAGGGGCTTTTTGCTGCAGCTCCTCCAGCATGGTCTCAAAAAGATCGCAAAAGCGGCGGTGGGGCTGCAGGTCATAAAGGCGGGAGCTTTGAAGGGTCAGAGGCACCGGCAGGGCGGCGCAATTAAAGTGTACGTAATAGAATTCGGCGGTCTCCGTTCCTTGATAAATATGATGCTGAACCTCTCCCGGGGCAAAAAGGATAAAAGACCCTGCTTTCCCTTCCGCTTCATGGGGCAGATAAAAGGTCTCGCTTCCCTTGGCAATATAAAAGAGCAGCCAGTCCTCCCGCCCTTGGGGGCGCAGGATCTCCCGCCCCGGCTTGGCAAAAATATGACCGCAACTGATGAGGGTCATCCCCTCCATGGTATCCGATTGATCGGCATAAGCATTATAAATCATGACAACTCCGCAATATTTCTAAAGTTTTTATCAATATATCCCCTTGATTTTTCTCAATTATAGCACTAAAATGAAAGAAAGACAAGAGTTTTATGAAAAGGAGAAAGCCCTATGCCTATCAGAGAAGAATCCTTCCGTATCGGATGCGGACGGTATCGGCAAAAGCCCGATCTTTTAAAGGAAACCGGTGAGGAAGTTTTGCGCTTGGGAAAGGCGCCCCTGATCATCGGCGGAAAAACCGCCTTGGAGCGTACCCGTGCTACCATCGAAGAAAGTGTCAGAGCGGTTTGCTCCCGCTATTTATTCCTTGAGCATCGAGGCTCTTGCAATGAGGAGCGTGCGCAGGAACTGGCCGCCTTTGCCGCCCAAGGGGAATTTGATGTGATCGTTGGGGTCGGCGGCGGTGTGCTGATGGATTTTGCCAAGCTGGTCGGAGACAATGTTAAGCTGCCGGTCATCAATATTCCTACTTCCTCGGCGACCTGTGCCGCCTATACTCCCTTGAGCGTTTGCTATACTCCCGAGGGGCGGACGGTGGGCACCAAGCATTTTAGCTATGAGGTTTCGGCGGTTTTGGCCGATACCAAGGTGCTGGCCCAGCAACCTACTCGCCTGCTTTTGGCAGGGGTCTTTGATGCATTGGCCAAGTTTGTGGAGATCAAGCAGCGCTTTGATGAAACGGTGGAGGATTATCCTCTGGGTCTGGACTGGGCGTATCTGATGGCCAAGCGCTCCTTTGCAGAATTGGTGGAAAAAACCGAAGGGTGCCTTGCTGATTTAAAGGAAGGGAAAATCACCGATCGGGTAGAGCGGTTGTTCTTTATCACCATTGCGGTGACCGGTGTCATCAGCGGTATTGCCCGAGGCTCTAATCAGACCGCCCTTGCGCATAAATTCTATGAAGGCGCCCGTGCTATGTATTTTGAGCAAAGCCGCAGTTATCTTCACGGCGAGATCGTGGGGGTGGGGCTTTTACTCCAAAACCATTTTAATGGGGAGACCGAGAACAACGACTTTTTGCTCTCCACCATGAAGCAATACGGAATGCCCAGTAGTTTGCCGGAGATCGGTCTTGAGCCTACAAAAGAGGTCCAACAGGCTTATTTTGAAAAGCTCAAGGGCGGCAGCGCCATTGATGAGACCAATCCGGAGGAACTCACCCGCCTGCAGGCAGGCTTAGAATATTTATGGGCAAGGAGATAACGGCGATGGATCTGATTATCATTGCGGGAATGCCGGCGGCAGGAAAAAGCACCTTGGCCAAAAAGGTGGCCAAAGCTTTTGGGGTTCCTATTTTAGAAAAAGATGACATCAAGGAAGAATTATTCGATACCATCGGCTATGCCGATCGGGTGGAAAAGCGCAAGCTGGATGTTGCCGCCACCGCTTCGGTACTGCGGTGCACCGATTCCATTCTGAGAAGTGGGCATTCCTTGGTGCTGGTCAATAATTTTCCCGCCCGTATGGCCGGGGAGATGCAAAAGCGGATCGAAGAATGGGGCTGTCGCTGCGTTACGGTGTTTCTGGGGGGCGACAATGATGTATTTTATGCCCGCTACGTGGAGCGGGATGCCAATCATGCCCGCCATATGGGTCATAGCTTTATTAAGCGGTATCCCCCTCAGCCGGAGGATGATCTTTCGGTGAAGATGACCCGTCAGGATTTCTATGAGGTGTTTGAGACCCAAGGAATGGCGGAATTTCGCCTGCATTGTCCTTGGATCGAAGTGGATGCCACCTACCCCGAAAAGGTGGATGTGGAGGATTTGATCTGTAGAATCCGCCAAGGCTTGGAGGAATCTGTATGATGAAAAAAGTAGAATTAAAAACGGAAATTGCGGTGATCGGTGCAGGCCCTGCGGGGCTTTCTGCCGCCATTACCGCCGCCCGCATGGACAAAAAGGTATTGCTTTTGGAAAAGAACGGCTACTTGGGCGGCAACGCCACCTTGGGTCTGCCTCTTTTGGGCTTTTTAGACCTGAAGGGGCGGCGGATTGTGGGCGGCATCGCCCAGGAGTATGTCAACCGCCTGACGGCTCGGGGTCAAGCCTTTGGCCATCGGGTCTGCCCCAAGCATAATTCGGTGACCAATATCGATCCCGAGGGCTTTAAGGTGCTGGCTATTGAGCTGTGCCGTGAGGCCGGAGTGGAGATTTTGCTCCATCTGGAGGCCTGCGGGGTGGAAAAGGAAGGGGAGCGCATCAAGCGGGTGCTCTTTTTCGGCAAAGGCACCCAAGTGGCGGTGGAAGCAGAGCTTTTCATCGATTGTACCGGCGATGGGGATGTGGCCTATCTTGCCGATTGCTCCTTTGAATCGGGTCAGCCGGGCACCGGCGTTCTTCAGCCGCCCACGGTGATGTATACCTTGGAGCAGGTGAACACCGCCAAGCTTTTTGATTATATCGAAGCCCATCCCGAGGAGATGACCTATAGCGCCTCCATCGATCATCGTCCCGGCTATGATGCCGATTATTTTCGTAAGAGCCCCAATCATGTGTTTGTGGGTCTTTCCAAGATTTTTGCCCGCCTGCGGGAAGAGGGGAACTGTCCGGTAGAGCGCAACACCCTCATTTACATTAAAAGCGTTCATCCCGGAGAGGTGTATGTAAACAGCACCCGCCTTTTGAATACCGATGCCACCGATCTTTATGATCTGACCAAGGCGGAGTTGGATGGGCAGTTGCAGGCCGCCGCTCTCACCAAGGTACTGCAAGAAAACGTTCCCGGCTTTGAGGAGTGCTTTATCTCCTCCATTGCCCCTACCTTAGGGGTGCGGGAGACCCGCCGCTTTAAGGGCATTCGGGAGCTGACGGGGCAGATGCTGCTGGATGGAGAGATCCCTGCCGATACCATCGGCTTGGGCGGCTATAAAATCGATATCCATTCCGGCACCGACCGCAACACCATCTTTAAGACGGTGGAGGAGCCCTTCGGCATTCCTTATGGCTGTATGGTCAGTGCCGAGGTGCCCAATTTAATGATCGCCGGTCGCTGTGCGTCCATGGATGCGGCGGCGCTGGCGGCGGTGCGGGTGATGCCCCATTGCATGTCCATGGGTCAGGCGGCAGGAATTGCCGCTGCCATGGCGCTGGATGGAGAATGCGATCCCGAAGCCGTTGATGTGGAAAAATTGAGAGGGATTTTGCTGGAGCAGGGCGCCATTTTGACCATGGAACAGGTTTGCTCCATTCCTGTGAATGAGGAGGTTTGACGTATGTTGAAAAAAGATCCTTGGGAGGGGTATATCAAACCCTCTAAAATATTCGGAAACCTGTATTTTGTGGGCACCCATCCCGCCTCTACTCATCTGGTGGATACCGGCGATGGGCTGATGCTTCTGGACCCCGGTTATCAGGAGAGCCTGTATCTGGTGATCCAAAATATTTGGGAGTTGGGCTTTGACCCTAAAAATATTCGTTATATTCTGTTGACCCATTGCCATCATGACCATACCGACGCCACCGAGGCGTTGGTGCGCATGAGCGGCGCCAAGGTCTATTTTCCAAAAGGAGATCTGCCCCTATTGAAGGGGGAGATCTTCCATTCCCCCTTCCGCCCCTTTACGCCGGATGTGTTGCTGGAGGATGGGCAGGAGATCCCCTTGGGGAATACGGTGGTCAAATGTATTTCCACTCCCGGCCATACGGACGGAACCATGTCCTATTTCTTCCCTGTGACCGACGGGGTGCGTACCCTTCGGGCGGGAATGCACGGCGGCGTGGGGCTCAATACCCTCTGCAAAGAGTTTCTGGATCGCACCGGTCTGCCTTATGACTGTCGGGAAAAATATGTTGCCAGTCTAAAGAAGGTTCGGGGGGAACAGGTGGATATTACGCTGGGCAACCATGTGGGGCAAAACGATACCGAAGGCAAGTTGCGCCGTATGGCACAAGGAGAAACGGATGCTTTTGTGGATCCTGCCGAGTGGGTGCGTTTTTTGGATAAATGTCAAGAAAAATATAATGAAATGGTGGAGAAAGAACAATGAAAGAATGGATTAAAATCATTGAAGAGAATAAGGTAATCGTAATTGTGCGGGGCGTGGCCAGAGAAAATCTCATCCCCTTGGTAGAGGCCATGTATCAGGGGGGCATCCGCTTGGTGGAATGCACCTATGATGCCAAGGGTGCTATTTCCGATGAGGAGATCGCCTCCCGCATTCAAATGCTGACAGAGCATTTTGAAGGAAAAATGCTGATCGGCGCCGGCACGGTGCTCACCGAAAAGCAGGTGCGGCTCACCGCTCAGGCAGGGGGCAAATTTATCATCTCTCCCGATACCGATGAGAAGGTCATTGCCTGCACCAAGGAGTGTGGGCTGGTTTCCATCCCCGGTGCGCTGACTCCCACCGAGGTGGCAGGTGCCGTGAAGGCCGGAGCGGATTTTGTGAAGGTTTTCCCCATCAACCTTTTTGGCCCCGATTATATTAAAACCTTAAAAGCCCCCCTCTCCAATGCTCGCCTTTTGGCGGTCAACGGCATTACCGCCGAGAATATGAGCGATTATTATGCGGCAGGTGCTTGCGGCGTTGGTGTGGGCTCCGGCATTGTTAATAAAGCCATGATCGAGGCAGGAGATTTTGAAGGAATCACCGCCTTGGCAAAGGGCTACACACAAGCATAAAGAAAAACGGAGTGTTTACACTCCGTTTTCTTTTTGTCCCTTGCATTCATTTTGGGAAAATGGTATCATAAATATATTATAAAAGAAAGGTGGTGCCGTATTGAATCCGAAATTAAAAGAAAAAACCTTGGAATCTTTATCGGCGGTACTGCCTATTACCGGCGGCACGGTGATCAACAGCCGTGGCATTGTTAAGGTGACAAGAATAATCCGAACCTTGTTTTAAAAAGGCGGATTTCTGCTCACCCTTCGTTAAAATACTCGCCAATGCGGCAGCATTGGCTGCGTTTTATGCCTTGATTGAACAAAAATCCGCTCTTTTTAAAATCTTCG
>JAZQFD010000014.1:0-3919 GCA_045539335.1 Eubacteriales bacterium | reverse complement strand
GGTTTGGTTCGGGGATGTGCAGATGGGTCGGTGCACCCTCTCTCACCACGGAATGAACAACGAATGCTCCCCCTTCTTGAAGAAAGAATTTCCCAATATGGCATTTGATGTGCGCTCCTCCCAAATGACCGAGGAGGAGGCCTATATGTTATGCTACTCCCTGGCGGGTGCCAAATGGGGCAGAAAGCCGGGCAACCATGCGGTGATGGATTATTACAATCAGATCATTGAGCATACCGGCTATTTTGCCATCTGCGGTGCCAAGGGATGCATCCGAGCCTGCAATAACATTATGGAAAAATCGGGTCGGATCGAGCAGACCTTCCAAAACCCCTATTATAAAAAGGAATGCTGGTCCCTGCCCCTGCACCCGGAAAAGCCCTCTACCGGGGTCAACCCCTACCGGGAGGCCTATCTGGATGAGCACTACCCCGGCATTCGCCAAAACGAATACGAAAAACCTGCCCGAAAGGACGAACAAAACAATGAGTGACGCTTTTTTGATCCCGAACCGCCTTACGGCGGTCGCCGATCCGAAAATGAACAATGAAACGGTTCAAAAACTATGGCATAGCTTTAGCCTGACCCTTGGGGAGCTCGCCTTTGAGCAAGGGGAGGAGAATACCTTCCGCTTGGGAGAGGAGCCTTTGCCCGCCCTGCCCGAAGGAAAAGAATATGCCCTTTCGGTCAGTAAAAAGGGTGCCGCCGTTATCGGCAAGGACTATGGCGGGCTGATGCGGGGCTTTATGTCCCTTTTAATGAAGGTGGAATACGACGGCAAGGCCCTGTTTATAAACCCCTTGGAGGAAACCGGCAACTATCGGCTGAAAAACCGCATGCTCCATCTCTGCGTTTTCCCCGAAAATGATTATTACTATATTCAAAAGCTGATCCGCTTGGCGGCGGTATGCCAGTATACCCATATCGTTATAGAATTTTGGGGAATGCTCCAATACGATTGCTTAAAGGAACTGGCTTGGCCCCATGCCTTTACCAAAGCCCAAGCCAAGGAGCTGATTCGGGAATGCCGAGAGTTGGGGATAGAGCCCATTCCCATGTTTAACCAGTTGGGTCATGCCACCGCCTGCCGCATCAAATACGGCAAGCATGTGGTATTGGATCAAAACCCCACCCTTCAGCACCTCTTTACCCCCGACGGTTGGGCTTGGAACATTCACTCCCAAGAGACCCGCACCCTGCTGAAAAAGGTGCGCAAGGAGCTTTATGACCTGTTTGGGGAAGGGGAATTTATCCATGTGGGCTGTGACGAAGCCTACTACTACACCCGTTGTGACGAGGAGCGCCGCCAACTGCCCGCTTACTTAAAGGATCTCACCGATGAGGTGGTGGCAGAGGGGCGCCGCCCCATGGTCTGGATGGATATGCTGCTGGAGCGGGATAAATACCACAAAGGAACTCGGGTTTATGCCACCTGCGCTCCCGACGAGGTAGACGCCATGCAAGAGGCCTTAAACCCCAAAACGGTGATGGTGGATTGGCAATATAATGTGTTGCAGGGCCCCATTGAGACCCTTTTGAGCCTGAAAGGCAATATTCGGGACGCCATGGGTGCTCCTTGGTATGAAAAAGGCAATTCCGCCGCCTTTGTGGAAACCATCGCCGAAAACGATTTCTTCGGCATTATGATGACCACTTGGCAGGCTCTTAAGGAGCAGATGGCCTGCATTCTCACCTGCGCCAAGGAATGCGGTGCCTCCACCTTCCCTTGGTCCTCATTCAGCGGCCCTCGGGAGGAAACCGCCACCATTCTCCGCAAGGTCAGCTTTGAAGGCAATTCCTATGCCGACTGCGGCTGGGCAAAGGAGCAGATCGAGTTATAAAATGACGGTTCTTCTTTACTTTTTGAATGTGGCTTGCGCCACAGGACGCTCCGCCCTTGAAAAGCAATCAGCCAAGACCAACACCGGCGCCACGATTTTTAATCTGAACAAGACCCTCTCGGGCCTTGCCCTCTTTTTGGTGTGGGGCCTGGTGCAGGGCTTTTCTCTCCACGGCCCCACCCTGGCCCTGGGGCTGTGCTACGGCTTCTTTTTGTGCATCTCCATGCACACCGGCTTTCGGGCCTTGGCTCTGGGACCCATGGCGCTGACCAGCATTTTGGCCGCCTTTTCCCTGTTGGTTCCCTTTTTCTTCGGCATCTTCTTTTGGAAGGAGCCTCTTACCGTCTTTGGCGGTTGCGGTATTCTTTTGCTGTTGCTGTCCATCGTCTTGATCAACGGCAAAAAGGCAACGGGCCTCTCCTTGAGGTGGTTTTTATATGCCTTGGCCACCCTGCTGACCAACGGCGCCTGCTCGGTGATCCAAAAATACCATCAAATGCAGTTCCCCGCCCTTTATCGCAATGAATTCATGGTGGCCGCTCTTCTAAGTGTGTGGCTTCTTTTATGGGCTACTCGCCGGTTGAACCGAACGAAAAAAGAGCCCTTTCACTTTTGCGGCCTGGGGCTTTTATCGGGGATATTGAACGGCGCAGCCAACTATATTGTGCTGTATTTATCCGCCACAGAGAACGCATCGGTGCTGTTTCCGGTTGTTTCGGTGGCCAATATTGTGGCGGTGTGGATCGTAGGCATTGTGTTCTTCAAGGAGAAACTGACCGTCGCCCAATCGGTGGGGCTGGTTCTCGGTATCCTTTCCGTCTTTTTACTAAAAATTTAAAAGAGCTGTAAAAACTTTTACAGCTCTTTTTTTATTTATGCTTTTTCTAACTCTTTTTGGATGGCCTGATACAGGTTCTCAGCGTAATGCCGAAATCCCTGATCATTGGGATGAAGCCGCAGATCGGCAAAGTAATCCTGGCTTTTGGGCACCAGATCAAAGCCCCTGATCACCGTTACATTGGGCAGATCCTTCACAGCCTCTCGAATCCCCTCCTCTATCCGCTCAAAGGGGCCGATTGCTCGGATGCCCTGGCTTTCTTTTCGCCAAATGGGGGTAATAGCAAAGATCTTGGATTGGGGATAATTGGCGCTGAGCGTCTCATAGAATTTTTTGCATCGATTCATAAAATCATGCGCCGTTTTCTTGCCAAAATGATTGGTGCCATAGGCCACCGTAATATAGTCGGGCACAAAGCTCTCCTTGGTTCCCGCCAATTCCGGGAAAAAGATTTCTCCGCCGATCCCCTTATTGAATTCCTCGGCGCCCAACCGATCCGCCAAGCCTGCAACATAGCGGCTGGAGGAACAAAGGGCATCATACCCTTGGGTAATGGAGTCCCCAAAGGCCAACAGTTTCTTGGAGGGCTTGACCGGCTCTACAAATGCGCCATCGTCCAGCACCAACTCTTGAAGGAGCGGGCAGACCGCCCAAGGGAAATAAATACAAACCGTCTTTTCCCCGTCCCCCAGTTGAAACTCCTTGGAAAAGTTCCCCAAAGGCAGATCTACCACCGTGTAATGGCGGGGCAGTTCCCATTGGGAATAATTCTCCAGATACCCGATAGGCTGACCGTTCACAAAAACGTCAAAGGAAAAATAGGTTCGGGCACAGCCCTTTCGTACCTCTACGGCCAGATGCAGAGTGGCACTGTCCGTCTTAAAGCAGATTTTGATTCCGGCGGTGGTGCTGCATCGACCGTAAAAGTCGCTGCCTCGCTTCAGTCCGGACTTTTGATACAGTTCATGCTGTTCTCGGGTGAATCTGGAAAAGCGGATCGCCCCGTCCTCTTCCCAAAGCTCCTCTGCTCCAAGGGTAATGGCTCTTATTTCTTCGATTCCTAATTTCATCCTCATTCTCTCCACAGAGCCTCTTTCACTTAAGGTGACAAGAGTAATCCGAACCTGCCTCAAAGCAGGGCATTTCGGTGCTTTTCACTTATTTTTATTTGATCGGCGCCAGCCGATCTGCATAAAAGATAGAGCAAAAATCCCTCGAAATGTCCTTGCTTTGAGGTCGA
>JAZQFD010000013.1:0-58777 GCA_045539335.1 Eubacteriales bacterium | reverse complement strand
TCTTTTTTTTTTTTTTAATAAAATAAAACCCCTCCCCACCACATGGGTGCTGCAGAGATTTTTTTAAATGGTTCGTATTTTTCCTTTTGGGTCTAAATAATAAACCTTTTTCAGCGTTTGTCCTATGGAGATTCCTTCTTTTTCTTTTAGGATCTGTGCGGTTTTAGTGGCGGGATCATAAAGGCAGGGATATCCATATTCATTGAGATAGTAAAGCTTACCGTCTTCCCCTGCGGTTAGATTGGAAAGAGAAGAAGGGGTGATTTGCTCTGCAGGTGCATCTTTTTGAATGCGGTAGAGACCTTCTTTGCCACATCCGTAAAGGGTATCGCCTAAGGTGCAAAGCTCGGTCAGCAAAGGTGCATCTTTTTGAGTATCCTCCTGCCAAAGGCGCCCCTCGCCATCCAAAAGATAAAGGGTATCTTCCCAATAGGCAAAATCGGCGGCTTCTTTAGTGGAAAGGGTGGTAATGGAACTTCCATCCCCTGCAAGGTATTGCACCCTTCGCTCCGGAAGAGAAATGAAATAGAGACCTTCCTCGGCGGCAAGCATGTGTTGCACTTTGCCGTGGAATATTTTGATCTTTAAGCCCTTATAATGAGCATAGATCCCGTTTTCATAAGATAGATAAGTAATCGTTCCATCGGAGGCAAGGCTTTCTGCTGTTTTGAATTTTTTGAGGCAGACTCCCTTTTGAGCAATGTCTCCACCCTCTGCCAGCGGCTTTGAGGGGGAGGGAGCAGAAGCAAGCCCTTCCGGCAGGATGATGGGGTGTCCCAAAGCCTCCTCGGCCTTTTGCAGGGCAGAGTGGAGAGTGAGCGGGTCGGCATGCTGCTGATATTCCATTAAAAGCGCTCTTTGCACCTCTTCATTGAGAGGATCTTCTTCCAAGATGGCAAGTCGACAAAGGTTTTGGGCAATCCGCCCCTCTGCCTTTGGCAAAAGTGCGTAAGGGTTCGGCTCTTTCTTGAAAAAAAGCCCCAAGCCTGCGATGATCACTAGGAGAAGAACCGCTCCGGATCCGCCAATCCATATCCAATTTGCTTTCGTCAATCTTTTCATATGGAAATTCTACCATAAATTGAATCAAAAATGAAGAGAATTTTGGCGAAATTTTTATTGACTGAGAAAAAATGGGATGATATAATTTTTTTATTCTATTATAGGAGTTGATACATTATGGCAATTAAAAATGCCTATCTGAATGATCTTTATGCTCGTGTTGAGCAGCGGAACCCCGGTGAAAAGGAGTTTTTGCAGGCAGTATTTGAGGTTCTGGAGTCCTTGGAGCCTGTTGCCGAGCAGCGCCCCGATCTGATCGAGGCCGGTGTGTTTGAGCGGATGGTAGAGCCCGAGCGTCAAATCGGCTTCCGTGTGCCCTGGGTAGATGATAATGGCAAGGTGCAGGTTAATCGTGGCTATCGCATCCAGTTTAATTCCGCCATCGGCCCTTATAAGGGCGGTATTCGTTTCCATCCCACTGTGAACTGGTCTATTATGAAGTTCTTAGGCTTCGAGCAGACCTTTAAGAACAGCCTCACCAGCCTGCCTATGGGCGGCGGTAAGGGCGGTGCTGATTTTGATCCCACCGGTAAGAGCGATGGTGAGATCATGCGCTTCTGCCAGAGCTTTATGACCGAACTGGAGCGTCATATCGGCGCTGATACCGACGTTCCTGCCGGTGATATCGGCGTAGGTGCTCGTGAAGTAGGCTATATGTTTGGTCAGTATAAGAGACTCCGCAATGAGTTCACCGGTGTTCTCACCGGTAAGGGCATTCCCTTCGGCGGCTCTCTCATCCGTCCTGAAGCAACCGGTTTCGGTGCTGTTTATTATGTGGTTGAATTGCTCAAATCCTTGGGCGAAGAGGTAAAGGGCAAGACCTTCGCCGTGTCCGGCTTCGGTAATGTGGCTTGGGGTACTGTTCGTAAGGTCCATGAGTTGGGCGGTAAGGTGGTTACCATCTCCGGCCCCGATGGCTATGTTTATGATGCCGATGGCGTTGCTACCGAAGAAAAGATCAATTATCTTTTGGAAATGCGTGCCTCCGGTCGCAATAAGGTGCAGGATTATGCCGATAAGTTCGGCGTTCCCTTCTTTGCAGGCAAGCGTCCTTGGGAGCAAAAGGTGGATATCGTGATGCCTTGCGCCACCCAGAATGAGGTGGATGTTGCCGATGCTAAAAACATTGTTGCCAACGGTGTGAAGTATTACATCGAGGTTTCCAATATGCCCACCACTGCCGAGGCAGTTTCCTATCTGAAGGAAAATGGCGTCATTATCGCTCCCTCCAAGGCAGTCAATGCCGGCGGCGTTGCCGTTTCCGGTCTGGAAATGAGCCAAAACTCTATGCGTTATAGCTGGACTGCTGAAGAAGTAGATGCCAAGCTCTATCAGATTATGGCCAATATCTTCAAGGCTTCCTCCGAAGCTGCTGAGAAATACGGCATGAAGGGCGACTTGATCGCAGGTGCTAATATTGCCGGCTTCTTGAAGGTAGCAGAGGCCATGAAGGCTCAAGGTGTGGTCTAATCCCGCTGAAATAGGCGCAGACCGACATAAATAAGGAACGCCTCCCTCTAATAGGGAGGCGTTTTTTATGTCGGTCTGCGCCGGTTTGGGGGAAATGGATTCTGCTAAAAATTGTCATAAATGTTGTGAAATATAAACAAATTATGAGGCGGAATTTTGGATTGTAAATCTTTCTACTCTATGCTACAATAAAGGTAGAAGAATTCATCGAAAAGGAGGTTTTTATGATGAATAAAATGAGAAAAGTTTGGAGCGTTCTGCTGTGTGCAGCCATGCTGATCAGCATGCTTTCTGTGGTAGCTTCTGCTGCGGGGGCACCGGTGATCACCAAGCAACCGGTAGATGTAACGCTGACCGAGAGCGGCGATGCGGTCTTTACTCTAACGGCCACCGGCGAGGATCTGACCTACGAGTGGTATTATCTGTATGGCGATAGTGAGCGGGGAGATCACTCCTTGATCGAAGATTTCGAGGGTTTTGTTTCCGGTGCTTCCACCAATACGCTGACCCTTCACAATGTCGATTGCAGCGCTAATACATATTTACATTGCCACGTCATCAATGAAGAGGGTAAAGCTCTTTCTGATGTTGTGGAGCTGAATGTAGCCCATGAAAATCTTACCTTTGCTTATACCCGTGAAGATCATCTGGAGGTTTGCACTTTTTGCGGGGAGCAAAACGGCGGGATTTTACCCCATAATTATGGCAACGATACCGTTTGCGACGATTGCGGCTTTGATTCCGCCAACCCCGTGGTTTGCCCCATGATCATTCCCGGTGAGTATAAGTGGGACTATTTCGGCAATACCAATGAAGATCTGGTTTTGAGTGTGGCGGCATACGGTATGGATCTTTCCTATCAATGGTACCTGGATGATGTTCCCATCGATGAGGTAGAAGGACTTACCGTAGAGGGTGCCGATACCGATACCCTTACCGTGAAAGCATATCCCACAATGTGTGAGCTTTCCAATCGTAGTTTTTACTGCGTCGCAAGCAATAGCGAAAGTGAATACAACATGAGCGTTTATGTTTATATCGACCATGATCACTCTTCGGAGGATTGGGAGATCACTCCTCATCACCACATTCAGTATTGTGTGTGCGGTGAAGAGTTGGTCAATGAGGTTCACTCGGATCGAAATGGCGATAAACTCTGCGATACCTGCGACTTTGATTTTGAGGAAGCCGGCGCCCCTGTTATTACGGTGAATCCGGAGGATACCAACACCAAAAACGGCGAAGATATCGTGATTAAAGTCGAGGCCACCGGTACCGATCTGACTTATCAGTGGTATTATGGTTGGGATGAGCCCCTCGAGGGCGAAACCTCCGCTACGCTCACCATTGAGTCGGTCTATGATCCCGAAAACGGTGTATATGATTGCGCCAATGCAAGCTCCTACTATTGTATTATTTCCAATGATAAGGGCAGTGTCCGCAGCAACTATGTCTGGACTGAGATCGAGCATGAAGCCCTTGATTACTATGAAGGCTATGATTACGGACACGATCTGGTCTGTGTCTGCGGCAATTATATGGGTTATGAGCGCCACAATGATGCGGATAAAGACCTGATCTGCGATGATTGCGACCAGCAGATCGTCCATCCCTTCAAAGATATCGTTAATACCAAAGCATGGTACTATGATGCGGTGTATACCTGTAAAGAACTGGAAATCTTTATTGGGGATGAAAAAGGCAACTTCAATCCCCTTCGCAATATTACCCGTGGGGAAGTAATGGTGGTTTTTGCTCGCCAAATCTTCTCTGAAGAATTCATCAAGGAAGCAACGGATCAAGAGTTTGAGGAAGTTCTCAAGGAGTTAGCCGAGTTTTTCGGTACCGGCGAATTGGTTACCATTCCTGATGCCAAGAAGAGTTCCTACTATTATCGCCATGCCCAGATTCTTTCTGCGCTGGGTGTGATTCAAGGGGATGAGAACGGCAACTTCAATGGCGGCAAACTGATCACCCGTCAGGAACTGGCTGTGATGCTGCAGCGGTTCTGTAAGGCGTTCTTCGGTGAACTGTTTGAAGAGGTCACCTTCGGCGATTCCGTGGATTCTTATAAAGATGAAGCAACGGTTGCCAAGTGGGCCAAAGATGCCGTTGAATGGGCGAAGGAGACCGGTTTGTTCCAAGGGGACGATTTGGGCAACTTCAATCCCGCCAATCAGGCTACTCGTGCTGAAATGGCTCAGTTGATCGCCCGTACGTTCTATTAAAAACATAAAAAAGGATCCAAAGCAATCTGCTTCGGATCCTTTTATTTATGAAGCTTTTGTAAAAAGCAACAAAATATTCCATTTACCAAAAATTAAAACGCCATTTTGTGCAATATCACTATGGAATGTTACATTTGCGTTACATTTAGCCGATTTTGTGGAAATGTGGGAGATTTTTTGCTAAAATGGAAGTAGAAAACGGAAGGGAGGGGTTGTTTTGAAAAAATGGTTATGTTGCTTGTTGGTTTTGCTGATGCTGGTTGCCACCGGTTGCAATGCCATAGACGTAGAGCAAAACGCTCAGACCGATCTTCCAATCACAAACCAACCGGAATTGCAAGAGAGCCCTTCCCGGGAAGACTCTGCTCCCTTGGCTGAAAAAAAAGAAGAGCCGATGGATGAAGAGTCAAAGCCGGAAGAACCTGCGATGAATGAATCCCCTTCCGATGATGAAGAGAAGGTAGAGATCGTATATCTGGATTCCTGGCCTGTCGATATGACCTTTGATTCTATGGAGACCTTTGTGCAGGCCCTTCAAAACCCGGTAGACTATTTGAAGGCCGATACCAGCGATGTGGATCAAGGCGCATTTCTTCGATTGAATAACTTTTTCGTACCTTCTGCGGTGTTTGAAGGTTATCAATTGGAGTTCATACATTTTTCGGAATACTGTATTCACTATCGTTATACTTGCGGCGAAGAAAGTGTAGAGGTTCAGTATCGTTATAATCTGCAACTGCAAGAAGGGGAGGATGCTATTACGGCTGTGGTTCATCCGTCCGCAGAGGAACAGATGGAAGATGGCACCGTTTTTCAAAAACACTTCAATTTTACCCGCACATATCTTTCGGTTGGTCAGCAATTGCTCTCTTTTGAACTGCCCATCTCCTTTGGAGAAAGCTATGAAGCAGTGAAGCCCTATCTGACTTATGAGAAGAAAACGGTGGAAAAAGACCCCTCTTGGATGTATCTTCAGGTTGTGAACCCTATAAAAAAAGACCCGGTGTTGCTTGGGGAGGAAGATCGTCAAAAGGTGGAGCAGCAATTTGCATCCTTGACTTGGCAGAAGGTGGCAATTTGCCCTCGGCCGGCGTTGCGCCTTTTTTTCCAAGGGCAAACCTATCATTATCTGATGGGCGGCGGCCTTTATACGGAAGACGGTCGCTACGCTTCGCTTTCTCTTGAAGAATATCCCCCATTTGAAGCCATGCTGAAGCCTTATATCGGCGAGGATGAGGAGTCCTTTAGCATTCGTGAGATTCTACGGATGACTGCATGGAAAAATAACGGCGAGATTCCTCAACCGGTAGAAATTCCTCCTGCTGTGGCAAAAGATATTGTGAAACTGTTGAATGCCGGCGATTGGAAAACCGACTCCGTTGATTATGCAACCGATGTTTGCATCGGCTATGGCGATTATTGCTTTTTTTATGACACTAAAACCGGCATGGTATGGATTGGTGGCGTAAGAGGGTACTCTGCGCAGTTGGAAGATCAGGTCTTTGAGCAGATCAACCGATTCTTGGATGCCTATCTGGATTAATTGGTCCTCTCTCTTTTTAAAAGGGCCCGAAGAACGAATTTGTTCTTCGGGCCCTTTTTCATTGATTTAAAAATTCTTCCAGTTTCTTTTTGGAGCCGGCGCCTACCATTTTATGGAGAACAACCCCGTCCTTCATCAAAACCAAGGTGGGAATGCTCATCACGCCGAATTGCTGTGCTAGAGCAGGCTCCTTATCCACATCGATCTTGCAGATCTTTTTATCGGGATTCTCTGCCGCCAGTTGATCCAAGATTGGCGCTACCATTTTGCAGGGCCCGCACCAAGTGGCAAAAAAATCCAAAAGAACGGTACCTTCCTTGGTCACCGCCTCAAAATCTTGGGCTGTTAAATGAATACAATCCATGTGCTTTAACCTCCTTTGTAGTATTATCATACCATAAAGATTTGATTTTATAAAGGCTTTTATTGATATTGCGTCGGAATTTGCTGTTGCAAACTCTCCAGCAGGTCTTTACTGCAGTCGGGAGTGCCGTCCAAGGGAAAGGGAAGGCCCAGCTGCTGATATTTTCCCTTGCAAAGGGTGCGAAAAGGTAAAAGCTCTATTTTTTCAATGTTGTTGAAAGGAGCCACCAGCGCCAACAGTTGATTTAAATCTTCATCGGTCAAGTGAGGCACCACCACATGACGGATCCAAATGGGCACTCCGGCATTCTCTGCGGCTTTTATGAAGGAGAGCACTTTTTTTAAAGAGCCGCCTGCATAGGTGCGGTAATTCTCTTCGGAGCAAAATTTCAAATCCACCAAGGCAAGGTCGGTAAATGAGAGGATTTCCTCCCAACAGGACTCTCCGCAGGAGGCGGAGGTGTCTAAAACGGTGTGTAGCCCTGCCTCTTTTGCTTTTTTTAGCACCTCTGCCGTGAATTTTTCTTGCAGTAAGGGTTCTCCCCCTGTGAGGGTGATGCCACCTTTTTGGCCAAAATACGGCCGATAAGGAAGCACCTTTTGAATGATATCCTCTGCCGTATACTCGGTGCCGCCTGTGAGTGACTGCGTGTCCGGATTATGGCAATAGGCGCAGTGGAGGGGACAGCCTTGAAAGAAAACGGCAAATCGTACCCCCGGCCCATCGGCACAGGCCATGGATTCAAAGGAATGAATGCGCCCCTTCATCAAAGGGCCTCATGGAAGGTGCGGGCGATCACCTCATCCTGCTGAGCAGGGGAGAGCTTATGGAAATTCACCGCATAGCCTGATACCCGAATGGTCAGATTGGGATATTGCTCGGGATGGGCTTTAGCATCAAGAAGGGTCTCCCGACTGAGTACGTTCACATTCAGATGCTGTGCCTTTTGCCCGAAATATCCATCGATAATGGCGGAAAGATTTTCCTGCCGCTGAGGAAGGGTGTTGCCCAGTGCGGCGGGAATCACCGAGAAGGTGTTGGAAATTCCGTCCTTACAGTAGTCATAGGAAATCTTGGCCACTGAATTTAGCGAGGCCAGAGCTCCGTTCTTTTCTCTGCCGTGCATGGGATTGGCACCGGGAGCAAAGGGCTCGCCGGCCTTGCGACCGTCGGGGGTGGCGCCGGTCTTTTTGCCGTATACCAAATTGGAGGGAATCGTCAAAATGGAGTGGGTATGCTCCGCATCCCGATAGGTGGGATTCTTTTTCAGTTCCTCATAAAAGGCCTTAACCTGCTGGGTGGCAATGGTGTCCACCCGATCGTCGTTGTTGCCGTAGGTGGGGAAGTCTCCTTCAATGGTAAAGTCGGTGATCAACCCACGCTCGTCCCGAAGGGGGCGCACCTTGGCATATTTGATGGCAGAAAGGGAATCAGCAACCACCGAGAGACCGGCCGCACCAAAGGCCATGTAGCGGTGAACCTCGGTGTCATGAAGCGCCATCTGGGTTTTCTCATAGGCATACTTATCGTGCATATAATGGATCATGTTCATGGCGCTGACATAGGTTTTGGCCAGCCACGGACGATACAGATCCAAAAGAGCCAGAACCTTATCGTATTCCAGCAGATCTCCCTCATAAGCAGGATGAGCGGGTGCTACCTGCTCGCCGGTTTTTTCATCCCGACCGCCGTTGAGGCTGTAAAGCAAGAGCTTGGCCAAATTCGCCCGAGCGCCAAAGAATTGCATATCCTTGCCCACCCGCATGGCGGACACACAGCAGGCAATGGCATAATCGTCCCCATAGCAGCCACGCATCAGATCATCATTTTCATATTGAATAGAGCAGGTCTCCTCCGAAACTTTGGCGCAATATAGTTTAAAGGCAAGGGGAAGATCTTTGGACCAAAGTACCGTAAGGTTGGGCTCGGCAGAGGGCTTCAAATTATAGAGGGTGTGCAGGAAACGGAAGGTGTTTTTGGTAACCAGCGTTCGGCCGTCCTCTCCCATGCCGCCTAAGGCCTCGGTGATCCACATGGGATCGCCGGCAAAGAGTTCATTATATTCCGGCGTTCTCAAATGGCGAGCGCACCGCAGTTTCAGCACAAAATCGTCAATCAATTCCTGGGCTTGTGCCTCGGTGAGGATTCCTTGTTCCAGATCTCGAGTGATGTAAATGTCCAGGAAGGTGGCCGTTCTGCCCAAGCTCATGGCGGCGCCGTTTTGCTCTTTATTGGCGGCAAGATAGCCAAAATAAAGCCATTGCACCGCTTCTTTGGCATTGGAGGCAGGAGTGGAAATGTCACAACCGTACATGGCGGCCATTTCCTTTAACTTCCCTAAAAAGGCGATCTGCTGATAAAGCTCTTCCAAGCGGCGAATGGTATCGGCGTCAAAGGCGCATTCCGATAAAGCCGCCTTATCCTTGGTTTTTTCTTCGATCAGGCGGTCAATGCCGTAGAGAGCGATCCGCCGATAGTCTCCGATGATCCGCCCTCTGCCGTAGGCATCGGGCAGGCCGGTAATAATACCATTATGCCGTGCGGCACGAATGGCTTGGTTATACACACGGAATACTCCGTCATTATGGGTGGTGCGGTAGGTAAACTCCTCCTCCACCTTGGGAGAGAGGGTATAGCCATAAGCCTTGCAGGCCTTGCGGGTCATGTTAATGCCCCCAAAGGGATTAATGCCTCTTTTTAAAGGGGCGTCGGTCTGCAAGCCCACGATCAGTTCCAGTTCTTGATCAATATAACCGGGCTTATAGCTGGTCAGAGAACTGACCGTTTCGGTATCAATATCCAATACCCCGCCCTTTGCCTGCTCTTGGGCGAATAATTCTTCCACCTTGGAAAGCAGCTTTTGGGTGCGGGGAGTGGCAGGGGCAAGAAAATCTTCATTGCCCTCATAAGGAGTATAGTTGCATTGAATAAAATCTCGCACATTGATCTCATCTTGCCATTTGCCGGCATGAAATCCCTTCCATTGATCCATCCTTCATTCCTCCTGAAAAATAAAAAAAGGACAGCATACACTTCAGATAAAGCGTATCCTGCCCAGACGGTCGGCGTTTATGACCTTTGAACTCACTGTGTATATTCACCCAATTCCGTCAGAGCTTCAAAGGCTTCATCTATCTTGACTTAATAGTAACAAATTTTTCATGGAAAGTCAAGAAAGGAATTGAACAAAACTTCATTCAATGTTATACTGAATTTAGTATAAAATGTGGAGGTCGCCGCAATGAGCAAAAAGTATGTGGTTGCTTTGGATCAGGGAACCACCAGTTCCCGTTGTATTATCTTCGATCGAGATCTCAATATTATGTCCGTCGCCCAAAAGGAATTTCAGATCTTTTATCCTCAGGCGGGCTGGGTAGAGCAGCGCCCTTTGGATATTTGGGTCTCCCAATATGGGGTGCTGACGGAGGCGGTTCTCTCCGCCGGAATCGATCCTGCCGAGATTGCCGGCATCGGCATCACCAATCAGCGGGAAACCACCATTGTGTGGGATAAAAATACCGGAGAGCCGATCTGCAATGCTATTGTGTGGCAGTGCCGCCGTACGGCAGAACTTTGCAAAAAGCTGGAGCAGGAGGAAGGGGAGTATATCCGAGCCCATACCGGTCTGCTGGCTGATCCTTATTTCTCCGCCACCAAGCTTCATTGGATTTTGGAGCATGTGGAGGGCGCCCGTGAGCGGGCAGAGCGAGGGGAACTGCTGTTTGGTACGGTGGATACCTATCTGATCTGGAAGCTGACCGGCGGTGCCGTGCATGCCACCGATTATACCAACGCCTCTCGTACCATGCTTTATGATATTCATCGGCGTTGCTGGGACGCTCATTTATTGGAAGTTTTGAAAATCCCTGCCTGTATGCTGCCGGAGGTGCGTCCCTCCTGCGGCGATTTCGGCAAAGCCGATGTGCTGGGGGTAGAAGTGCCCATTACCGGCGTGGCGGGGGATCAGCAATCCGCTCTGTTTGGTCAATGCGGATTCTCTGAGGGAAGTCTGAAATCCACCTATGGCACCGGCTGTTTTGCTCTGATGAATATGGGCAAAAGCGCTCCCGATGCCAAAGAGAGCGGCCTTTTGGTTACCTTGGGTGCCACCTCCGGCAAGGAGCCTTGCTATTGCTTGGAAGGCAGCGTTTTCATAGGCGGTGCAGTGGTGCAATGGTTGCGGGATGAATTGAAGCTGATTAATGAATCTGCCGATAGCGCCTATTTTGCCGCCAAAGTTCCCGATAGCGGCGGAGTGATCGTGGTGCCTGCCTTTACCGGTCTGGGTGCGCCCTATTGGGATAGCGAAGCCCGAGGATCGATATTCGGCATGACCCGTGGCACCAATCGAAACCATCTGATTCGAGCCTGCTTGGAATCCATTGCTTATCAGACCGCCGATGTATTGAAGGTAATGGAGGATTGCTTAGGTCGCCCCATCTCCGATCTGCGGGTGGATGGCGGTGCCACCGCTAATCCCATTCTGATGCAATTTCAGGCCGATCTTTTGCAAGCAGAGGTCTTGCGCCCCATGATCAGCGAAACCACCGCCTTGGGTGCCGCCTTTTTGGCCGGTCTTGCCACCGGCTTCTGGAAGGGGGAGGAGGAACTGAAAAAGAAGAATCAATTGAGCAATCGCTGGACTCCCACCGTCACCGCCCAAGAGGCGCAATCCTTGATGGCACGCTGGAAAACAGCGGTCTGTGCTGCTCGGATGTTTAAATAAAACCAACGCCGTAAAGCGTTTTTGCTTTACGGCGTTTCTTGGATTTTTTTATTCAAATAATTGAGCACCCGCTTTTTATCCCCGCTCCAAAGAGGGGCTAAAAGTAAGGCCTTGGGGCCATCTCCCGTAAACCGATGGACCACGATTTTCGGATCCAGCGCTTTTAAGGCGGCGATTAAGAGGTCTGCGTATTCTTCCATGGTAAGAGGGGTAATCTTCCCTTGCCGATAGCGATCGGCATAGGGGGTTCCTTCCAAAATATGCAAAAGGTGCAATTTTACCCCATGAACGCCCGCCCGATTGATGGCCTCCACCGTTTCCAAAAGCTCTTTTTTTCCTTCTTCCGGCAGGCCGATCATTAAATGGGCAACAATATGAATGTTGGGATATTTTTTGAGGGCCTCCACCGCCTCAAAAAAGCGGGAGGTGGGGTAGCCCCTGCCAAAATCATCGGCGGTTTTATCGTGGATGGTTTGCAAACCCAGTTCCACATAAAGAGGCTTGATTTGAGAGAGCTTTCCCAAAAGCGCCACCGTCTCCGCCGGCAGGCAATCGGGACGAGTACCGATGGAAAGGGCGGCGATCTCTTTCTTTTCTAAAATGGGCAGATAAAGGGAGCGAAGGGTCTTTGGGGGAGCATAGGTATTGGTATAGCTTTGAAAATAAGCAATATACCGCTCCCCTTTAAATTTTTTATCCACCTGCTTCTTGGCTTTTTCGATCTGCTCCTCCATGGTTCCCTGGGGATTAAAAAAGCCACTGCCGCCGGCGCAAAAAGCGCAGCCGCCCTCTTGGCGGCTTTTTCGGTTGGGGCAGGAGAAGCCCCCATCCAAAGAAAGTTTATAAAGCTTTTCTCCGTAGGTATCAAGGCAATGTTGGTTAAATGTGTAAATCTTCATACTCATATTATAAAGTTTTTACGGGAAAACTTCAAGTTTTAAGTTCCCTTTTTACCGAGAATGTGTTAGAATACTATTCGAGGTGTTATTATGTCTAAAATTCAATGCTGCGTTCCCTGCCTTTTCGGGCTGGAATCCATCGCAGCCAACGAACTGAAAAATATCGGTGCCCAAGAGGTGGTGACCGAAAACGGTCGGGTCTTTTTCTCCGGCACCAAAGAAACGGTGATCGATGCGAATTTATGGTTGCGCACCGGTCAGCGAGTGGAGATCGTGCTGGGGCGGTTTCCGGCTCGTAGCTTTGAAGAGCTGTTTGAAGGGGTTCGTAAGCTTCCTTGGGAGGATTGGATCCCCATGGAGGGGCGGTTTCCGGTGAAGGGACATGCCCTTAATTCCAAGCTTCATAGTGTGCCTGATTGCCAATCCATTGTGAAAAAAGCCATTGTCCGTCGGCTGGAGGGAGTGTATCACCGGTCGGTGTTCCCCGAAAACGGTGCTTTATACAGCGTTCGCTTTTCCATCTTCAAGGATCAGGCGGTGCTGATGCTGGATACCTCGGGTCTTGCCCTTCATAAAAGAGGCTATCGCCCTGCCGCTCAGCCGGCTCCCATTCGGGAAACCTTGGGTGCGGCGCTGGTTTCCTTGGCACGCCCCTATCCCGATACGGTGCTGTATGATCCTTTTTGCGGCAGTGGCACTCTGCTGATCGAGGGTGCCCTTTATGCCCGCAATATGGCGCCGGGTCTTTCCCGTGGCTTTGCCGCCGAGAATTGGGAGGCCTTGCCCCGTGCCCTTTGGCAGGAGCGGCGAGCCGCCGCCAAAGCGCAGGCGAAAAAGGATATCCCGTTCCGTGGCATGGGTTTTGATATTGAGCCTAAAATGGCGGCCATGGCGCTGGATAATGCCAAGCGGGCAGGAGTGGCTGATTGCCTGACCTTTGAGGCAGCAGATGTGCGAACCTTTGCTCCCGATACTCCTCGGGGAATGGTGGTAACCAATCCTCCTTATGGAGAGCGTCTTTTAGATCTGGAGCAGGCAAGAGAGCTTTACCGAGTGATGGGAAAGGTGTTCCCCAAAAAGCCCGGCTGGCGTTATTTTGTCATCTCTCCCGATAAGGAGTTTGAAAAGCTCTTTGGCCGTCCCGCCGATAAGCGGCGCAAGCTTTATAACGGTACTTTAGAATGTCAATTCTATCAATATTTTAAGTGTTAGGAGTGAAAACCATGGAATTTAGTTTAAACAGCCCGATTTTATTTGTGATCGTCGGAGCCATTTTGCTGTTGGTCACCGCTCAATCGGTATTCTTCTTGGTGCGTGCCTGGAAGGCCGGCGTGGAGATGGGGATTTCCAAAAGCAAACTGCGCAAAACGGTGATTTCCTCTGCGATCTTTACCATCGCTCCCGCCGTTTCCATTTTGATGGGCGTGATTGTGTTGTCCAAGAAGCTGGGATTGGCTTTGCCTTGGCTGCGTCTTTCGGTGATCGGCGCTCTTACATATGAACTCACCGCCGCCGAGCAGGCTTGTCAGGCGGCAGGAACCTCTCTGGAGGAATCCACCACCGTTATTGATGGCGGTCAGTTCCTCAATGTGGTCATCGTGATGACTCTGGGCATTATTGTGGGTCTGGTGTTGGTTCCCATCCTTTGCAAGCGAATTCAGGGCGGAATGGATAATATGAAGAAAAAAGATACCAAATGGGGCGAGATCGTGACCAATGCCCTGTTTATGGGCATGATCAGCGCCTTTTTAGGTCTGATCTTCTGCGATATCAGCGTCGGTCTTTCCGGCTGGATCAAGGTGTTTGTGATGCTGGTTTCCGCCGTTTGCATGGCGCTGATGGGACTTTTGATGAAGGTTACCAAATGGCAATGGCTGAATGATTATGCCCTGCCTATTTGTATGTTGGTGGGTATGGCCGCCGCCATTCCCATTACCAATTGGATTGTTTAAGGAGGTAGAACGCAATGAAAAAGAGACCTTATGAAGAGCAAATCCATATCGACGGTCGTGTTTGGGGCGCCATTGCCGGCGTTGCCATCGCCGCATTCCCTCTGCTGGTGGCGCTGATCTATCAGTTAAAGCCCGATTGGGGCGTGGTTCTCAAGGGCTTGATCGGTGTTGCACCCATTTTCTGGACCGTTGGCCTTATTGAAGTGTTCACCTATATTCCCATGCTGGGCGCCGGTAGCTCTTATCTGGCTTTTGTGACCGGTAATATCACCAACCTAAAAGCCCCTTGCGCTATGAACGCCATGGAAAATGCTGAGGTAAAGCCCGGCTCCAAGGAAGGGGAGATCATCTCCACCATTGCGGTGGCCACCTCCTCCATTGTCACCATTCTGATCATTGCGCTGGGCGTGTTGATGATCGTTCCCTTAACTCCGATTCTGGAAAGTGAAACCCTGACCCCCGCTTTTGATAATATCCTGCCCGCTCTCTTTGGTGCGCTGGGCGTGGTGTATATCTCTCGCAACTGGAAGCTGGCCATTGCTCCCGTTTCGGTGATGCTGGCCATCTATATCATCCTGCCCATGCTGGGTGTGCAGGGGTTGGACGGTCTGGTGGGCATCTTCGTTCCCGTTGGTGCGCTGATCGCCATCGCCGTTGCCCGTGTGTTGTATAAGAAAGGAAAACTCGAATGATGGTTTTTTGGATTTTATTGGGACTGCTGGGTTTATTCTTAGCGGTGGTGCTGATCCGCACCCTGCTTTTTACCCCGCTGCCCGAACCTAAGGCAGATGCTTCTTCGGTGGAGTATGATGCCGAAAAAGCGGTGAAGGATCTTCAGGCTATGATCCGTTGCCGCACTGTGTCCGATAAGGATCCTGCCAAAGAGGATGAGGCGGAATTTGAAAAGCTTTTGAACCTTTTGCCGCAGATGTTTCCCCATATTTATGAGACCTGTACCCTTTACCGTCCCGACCGTCGGGCATTGCTCTATCATTGGAAGGGCAGGGAAGAGGGCGCTCCCACCGTGCTGATGGCCCATTATGATGTAGTATCGGTGGTGGAAGAAAACTGGAAAAAACCGGCCTTTGAAGGCATTATTGAAGAGGGGGTTCTTTGGGGCAGAGGAACGCTGGATACCAAAGGCACCTTCAATGGGGTGCTCCAAGCCGCCGAAACTCTGATCGCCAAGGGCTTTGTGCCCCAAAAGGATATCTACCTTGCCTTTGGCGGCGATGAGGAGATCAACGGCAACGGCGCTCCCTCCATTGTGAAATGGTTTGATGAGCGCTCCATCCGCCCGGCGATGGTGGTGGATGAAGGAGGCGCTGTGGTGGAAAATGTATTTCCCGGTGTTAAGCGTGCCTGTGCGGTGGTGGGTACCGCCGAAAAGGGCATGATGAACGTCTCCTTTGAGGTCAACGGTCAGGGCGGTCACGCTTCTGCACCCCCTCGCCACACGGCGGTGGGAATGCTCTCCAATGCTTGTGTGCAGTTGGAGAATCACCCCGCTCCTCGCCGCTTTACCAAGCCGATCGGTGAAATGTTTAATGTGCTGGGTCGCCATTCTACCTTCCTCTATCGGATGATCTTTGCCAATCTTTGGTGCTTTATGCCCCTTTTGGATATGATCTGTAAAAAGAGCGGTGGCGAGCTCAATGCCCTCATGCGTACCACCTGCGCCTTTACCACCATGGAAGGCAGTAAGGGCCTTAATGTGATGCCACCCTATGCCCGCATGACCGCCAATATGCGGATCATCAGTGGGGAAACGGTAGAGAGCACCCTTGACTATGTTCGTAAGACTGTCAATGATCCCAACATCGAGATCAACTGCATGGAGGGCAATGACCCCTCTGCCGTTTCCGTTACCGATTGTGACCAATGGAAGCAGCTGGAGGAGGCCATTGCCGGCACCTGGCAGGGGGCTTTGGTATCGCCCTATTTGATGCTGGCCTGCAGCGACTCCCGCCATTATGGCAGAATCAGCGATCATGTTTATCGCTTCTCCGCCATGGCACTTTCCAAAGAGGAACGTGCCACCATCCATGGCAATGATGAGCGGATCCCCTTGGAGACCATCGGCAAAACGGTGGAATTCTATCTCCGCCTTATTCAAAAAAGATAAAAAAAGAGCGATGCTTCAAGCATCGCTCTTTTTTATATTCCTAAGAGCCAATTGACAGGTACGTTTAATATTTTGGATAATTCACGCAGCTCATAATCGGCAACAAAACGAGTGCCGATCTCAATGCGGGAAATGCTGTCCCGTTCAATAATAATCCCGGCGATTTGTAGCCGAGCTGCAAGATCACTTTGGGTTAATTTCATACGTTGTCTTGCTTCGTGAATTCGTTTTCCGCAAATGTTTTTCTTGCCCTGATAATCATAAATTTTCATAACACACCTCAAATACATTTTGTGCGAAAGATAAGAATTTATCTTGACATTAACATATATTCGAATTAAAATTGTGTTAAAGATAAGAATTTTATTGTTTTATCTTGATTTGATGAAAGGAGGATAATGTATGGTATTTGATGGTCTGCAAAGAATGAGCGCTTGGCCAGACGATGCGAAAGAGATTGTACAAAATAATCCCAATAATGATTTTATCTTCAGTCAATCTGTTTCTGTTAATCGAATCTGTTTAAATCGGCTTTTAGATGCCAAAGTATTCGTGAGTTACAATAAAGAAAAACATTTTTTTATTGCATGGAATATTGCTCCCCATATACGAAAACAAACAGAGGGTGTAATAATTTTTGATATTCGCAATCACATTAAGCGATGCATATGGGGTGGAGCAATTTACTTAGATGCAGGTGTGTATAATGATGAACCTCATGTATACGAAAAAGTCTGTTTGATACCGGAAGCAAAATTTGCGGATTTTTATTTTCATTATGAAGAGCAATTGATGCCTTCACCAAAAGACTTAGATGTAAAATTACCGGCTTTTATATTCACTGATAGTAAAAATCTCAGTATGATTAAAAGCTTCTAAAATGGAAAGGGGTATTTAGAATGACAAAACAAATGAGTAAAAAAGGTCAACGTTTGTTTGCCTTGCTGCTTGCAGTAGTGATGATGCTCTCGGCGATGCCGTTGAGCACCACTGCTGTCACCACAAACAGCGACGGTTATATTGAGGTCAGCACGATTGAGGATCTCTATAACATTCGTGACAATCTAACAGCAAACTATATTCTTATGAATGATATTGATTTAACCGAAGCTACTGCCGAAGGCGGCGATTGGGATTTCATGGGCAATGGTTGGAATCCTATCGGAAGCGGAGATGTTTATGGTGATGGTGCCTTTACTGGAGTATTTGATGGTAATGGATACAGCATTACTGGAATGAGAATTTATATTTCTCAAATGCCATCAGGGATTGGTTCTTCAATACATTTGGGTTTATTTGCCAAAGTGAGTGGAACCGTGTGCAATTTAAATTTAACCGGTAGCATATATGGCAGGAAAAATGTTGGTGTATATGCAGGAGGCGTCTGCGGAGTAACGACGGCTTCTGCGAAGATTGAAAACATTAGTAACAGCGTTTCTGTTAATGTGGGATACAGTAGTACAACAACCACGTCCAAAGAGGTGCATTCTGGAGGAATAGTGGGATACAACGCCGGAACGATACATCGTTCATCCAATTCAGGAAATGTGACTGGTGTTGGAATGTTTTATAGTACAACAAATTATGGATCAAATGTTCACTGTTATGCGTATGCTCGTGTAGGAGGAATCAGCGGATATAGTAGTGGCAGACAAACACAATGCTATAATACAGGGACCGTTACTGGAGGTAAAATAGGGAAAAACGGTGGCGTTTTTGCAGGCGGTATAATCGGCTGTGGTGAATCATCTTCAACTGAAGTTGTAGCATGTTACAATGCTGGAGATGTTACAATCACTTTTTCATATGATTATGCCCATGCATGCGGAATTGTTGGAAGTGGTTCTTGTAGTGTTTCTCAATCTTATAATACGGGGTTAGTAGATGATTACGCAATTGGAGCGGGTAGTTCAACTAATTGTTATTATCTCTCGGGAAGTGGCTTTTCTAACACTGGATCAACTGCACTTACTGAAACTCAAATGAAAATCCAATCTATGTATAAGGGTTTTGATTTTGAAAACTTATGGGTTCTTAATAAGTATGCAAATTATCCTTATCCTCAGCTCCAAAGCAACATTCAAGATTTGAACGAATCGGCAGAATTGGTGAGCATCATTACTCTGCCTACCAAGACCGAATATTTCACCGGGGATACCCTTGATTTTACCGGTTCTATGGTGAAAGTGGTTTATGTTTCCGGTAAAGAAGAGATCATTGACATTACGGATGATATTGTTTCGGGATTTGATATGAGCGTCGCCGGAGAGCAGCAAGTGACGGTCACGGTTGCCGGAGCAAGTGATACTTATACCATTGATGTGAAAGAGCGACCGGTTGTAAGTGGTGTTTCAATTATCTTAGAGCCGGATACAAAGGTGTTTGCCGTTGGAACCGCCTTCGATTTTTCTGGAGCGAAAGCGAAGATCTCCTATGTCGGAGGCGTAACGGAGTATAAGGATATTACTGTGGAAGCAACAACCGGTGGTAATATCAACCATGTAGGAAAACAGACTATCACCTATACTTTTGGTGGCAAGAGCGCAGTTTTTGAGGTAGAAGTCGTCGGCGTTACATTGGAGAAGATTGTGCTCACCGAACTTCCCGAAAGACTTGCATACTTAGAGGGTCAGGAACTTGATTTGACTGGTATGGTCGTTACCGCTGTGATGAATAACGGAATCGAAAGCACAGTGGCAACGGGCTATACCGTAAGCGGTTATTCGTCTCAACCCGGAACTTACACGGTCACCGTTACTTATCTTGAAAAAACGGCTACATTTGAAGTAACTGTAGCGAATAGAACCTTGGTTTCTTTGGCCCTTAACACCTTGCCGGATAAGCTGGAATATATTTCGGGGCAAGAGTTTGATGATGCCGGTATGCAGTTGGTAGCTACCTACGACAACGGTGATGTCGAAGTTGCTGATAGTTATACCGTCAGTGGTTTTGACAATACACCTGGAATTAAGACGATCGTTGTCTCTTTGGACGGACAGAGCGTGTCTTTCCCTGCTAAGGTAATTGCACGAGTTATTATCGATTTCAGGCTGGTATCCGCACCCTCTAAACTTGATTATATCGAATATGAAGCATTTGATGCTACAGGGTTGAAGGTTGAGGCTACTTATAACGATGGCGTAACCGAAGAAATCAAAGACTATCAGTTGGCAGGGTTTTCTTCCAATCCCGGAACACACACCATCACTATTGCCTATGAAGGCTTTGTAAAGTCTTTTGAAATCAATGTGATTCCCAGAGTATTGGAAGATGTTAGGGTAAAAGTTCCCAACAAAGTGATTTATTCCATTGGGGAAGAATTTGATACAACCGGTATGGTTGTGACTGCTTGTTATAACAACGGCCAAGAGATTATCGTTGATGATTATCAAATGACCGAGTTTAGCAGCTCTGCTCCCGGAGCAAAAACGATTACGGTTACCTATGGCGGCATTTCTCGTAGCTTTGTAGTTGTCGTACAAGAACGTTCGGTTATTGAAACTGGCGGTAATATGATTGTTGGCAATCTTACCGGTCGCCTTGGTGAAACGGTAGTTGTTCCTGTAAATGTCACGAAGAATACCGGTATTGCCGGCTTTACACACACAATTACATTTGATGAAACCGCACTTAAATTTGTCTCTGCGAATGCAGAAGGCGATTATGCAGATGGAACGCTTGTTGTGAATAAGGATAAAGCAAACGAGGGAGCAGTTACGATTCTGTGGTTTGGCAACAACGATGTCAAGGGCGATGGTATTGTTTATAATCTTGCCTTTGAGATTCTTGAAACGGCACAGGATGGTAATTCCGAAATTGCCATCTCCTTTGACACTAATGATAATGGTAATATTTCTGGGGAGAATGTTATATTTGACACAATAAACGGTAGCGTAGAAGTCCTCTCTTACTGGCTCGGTGATCTGGATGGAGATCGCAAGTTTGAAATGGTTGATCTTTTACAACTCGCCCAGTATGTCTCCGGAAAGGCAATGGATTTGACCGAAAAGCAAAAGCTTTCTGCAGATGTAAATGAAGACGGCACTATTGATATTCACGATGTTGTTATGCTGAATCAGTGGCTATTAGTGGCTGATATGTAAAAGGTGGTATAAATGAAAATCAAAAAAGTTTTTTGCCGCCTGCAATGCTTTGTTTTGGTTTTCCTTTTATTGTTTACAATGCTCGGCACAGCGCCCGTGTATGCCACGGGCGTGACCGAGTTTGTCTTCGGGAAAACTATGGGCAGAGCAGGGGAAGAAGTTGTGATCCCCCTTTCAATCAAAAACAATCCCGGTATTTCTACTTTTCGTTTCAGAATCACCTATGATACAAATGCACTTACATTTGTTTCTTTAGAAAAAGGGGATGTATTGACCGATGGAACACTTTCAGAGCAAGTGAATCCGGATTCAAAGACCCTGACATTTCTTTGGTATTCTGTTGAGAATCTATATGGCGATGGCACTCTTTTGTCAATAAAGTTTAAATTTTCTGATACAGCTACCGGTGATTATCCTCTTGCGATAACTTGTCTTGCTGAAGACATGTTGAATGAAGATTATGAACCGATCGAATACCTTGTTGAGGAAGGGGAAGCGTATATTGGAAGAGCTGTTAGCGGCGTTTCAATAAACAAATCCACTGTTAAATTAAAAACAGAACAAAGCGAACAGCTTTATGCGACGGTCATACCGGATCGGGTATACAATAATAATGTTCTTTGGGAAAGCAGTGACGAAACAGTAGCAATTGTCGATGCAACCGGTCGGATAACCGCTTTAAAAAAAGGCGTTGCAACGATAACGGTAAGCACTGTTGATGGCGGATTTACAGATACTTGTACGGTATATGTTGATTGTGCACATTTGAATAAAGGCTTTACGGCTGCTAAAAGTGCAACTTGTAGCGAAGGCGGATGGGATGCCTATAACACTTGTTTGGAGTGTGGGCAACTGTTTTCTGAAAATGGAACAACGGAGATCGGCGAGATTCCGGTTACTCCAATTGATGAAGAGAATCATAAGGGAATACAATTGGTTCCTGCTGATCCTGCCACTTGTGTGCATTTAGGACATGATGCATATAGTAAGTGCTTTGATTGCAATGTTGTAACCGAAGGCTCTGATGCTGAGTACTATGGTGCTCATAACTACGGTGTATTAATCCCTGCTGTTTCAGAAAAGCACACAAGCGATGAACTGAGTCCTGCAGTTTCTGCCCATTATCAATGCTCCTTATGTGAAAAGTATTTCACCGAAGAGAAAGTTGAAACTACTCTTGAGGCACTTACCGGAAGCGTTCCTTCTCATCATTATGGTAATTGGGTCAATGTGAGTGAAAACCAACATTGGAAAGAATGTGGTTGTGGCCATCGAATTGAGGTGGATACTCACAATTATGATAATGCCTGCGACACCACTTGTGATATTTGCGGACATACAAGGACGATTACTCACAATTGGGATTCTGCTTGGTCAAACGACAATAATGGTCACTGGATTGAGTGTAAAGAATGTGGTGCCAAGAAGGATGCGGGCAATCATACTGGTGGTACGGCAACCTGTCAATCAAAAAGAGTGTGCGTAGTTTGCCAGAAGAGTTATGGAACTCTTGAAATTTGCAATTTTGTGGAAACAGTTGCTCCAAAATACATGAAATCACCCGCTACATGTGTGGCAAAATCAGTGTATTATAAGAGCTGTTCTATTTGTGGAAAACAAGGGACCGAAACCTTTGTTGCAGGTTCTGTAAATCCTGAAAACCATCATTTTTTGTCCGTGGCTAAAAAAGATGCATCTTGTACGGAATCAGGACATTCGGCTTATAAAGTTTGTGAATGGTGCAAGCTGGAGACGGGGAAAACATTGATTGCAGCAACCGGTCACAAATATGGTGAATATGTTTACAATAAAGATGCAACCGAATCGTCAGACGGAACCAAAACACGCACTTGTACTGTGTGTGGCAAGAAAGAGACGATCGTCGCCGAAGGGACAAAACTGGAAAAAGAATTGGTTGATACATCCAAATTGTTTTCCGATATCAAAGCAAAGGCGTGGTATAAACCTTATATCGACTATGCAGTGAGTTATGGGATCATTAATGGAACTGGAAACGGGAAAATGGAACCCAACCGAATCATGACTCGAGCAGAATTTGTTCAAGTGTTGTCAAATTTGGCGGGTGTTAATACATCTAATAAAAAGGTAAATGCCGGCTTTAAAGATGTAAAATCGGGGGCGTGGTATGCGCCTGCAGTCAAATGGGCAAGTGAAAACGCAGTTGTGAATGGTACAGGAGGCGGAAAATTCTCTCCTAATGCGAAGATTACTCGGGAGCAGATGTGCACCATGATGGTTCGCTATGTAGAAAACTATCTGGATCTGACTTTGGAAGAAAAAAATGCGAAGCAAACATTTAGTGATGATCGTGAGATTTCTTCTTGGGCCAAGAGCGCTGTGTATAAATGCCAAATGGCGGGACTTGTGAATGGTGTATCGGCCGACCGATTTGCACCGCTTAATCAAGCGGATCGTGCATCAGTGGCAACGATTATGTCTCGTTTTCATCAAGAATACGTAAATCAATAAAAAAAGAGCGATGCTTCAAGCATCGCTCTTTTTTTATACTTTTTGGAAGGTGTCCACAACCACCGTTACCGTGTTGCGCTCCACCGTTGCAAAGCCGTTGCCGGCTTTTCCTTGGAGAATGGGGGTTCCGTTCCGATAGGCGGTCAAAGGACCTTCTGAAAGGGAAATTAAGGCCTTCACATGGCCGGGGCGGATGCCATAGCTTCCGCCGCTTTTTCCTTCCAGATTGTCGCTGACCGTCAGGTGGAGGGAATCGCATTTCAACGGTTCGCCGGTACCGGCGAGGGTTACCACCATTAAGGTCAGGGAAGAGGTTTTTTCTGCCATAGCTTAATCCTCTTTACCTGCTTCATAGTTGGCATAAACATCCTCAATGGAACCACACATTAAGAAATATTGCTCGGGGATATGATCGCATTCGCCGGCCAGAATCGTTTCCATACCGGCGATGGTTTTCTCTAAGGGAACATAAACGCCCTTATAGCCGGTAAAGCCTTCTGCCACATGGAAGGGCTGGCTCATAAACCGCTGAATGCGGCGGGCACGGTTCACCGTCACCTTATCCTCGGGGGAAAGCTCATCCATACCCAAAATGGCGATAATATCCTGCAGTTCATTGTATTTTTGCAAAATACGCTGTACTTCCTTGGCGCAGCGATAATGCCGCTCACCCACAAAATCGGGGGTCAGCATACGGGAGGAAGATTCCAAGGGATCCACCGCCGGATAGATGCCCTGCTCCACGATTTTTCTGGAAAGCACCGTGGTGGCATCCAGATGGGAGAAGGTGGTGGCGGGGGCAGGGTCGGTCAAATCGTCGGCAGGCACATAAACTGCCTGAACCGAGGTGATGGAACCGTTACCGGTGGAAACAATACGCTCCTGCAGCTTACCCATCTCCGAAGCCAGCGTCGGCTGATAACCTACCGCCGAAGGCATTCTGCCCAAAAGGGCGGAAACCTCAGAGCCTGCTTGGGTAAAGCGGAAAATATTATCAATAAAGAGCAAAACATCCTTATGGGAGTTTTCACGGAAGTATTCCGACATGGTCAGTCCAACCAAGGGCACCCGCAAGCGAGCGCCGGCGGTCTCGTTCATCTGACCGAATACCAAGGCGGTTTTATCCAAAACTCCCGATTGCTTCATTTCATTCCAGAGATCGTTGCCCTCACGGGAACGCTCGCCCACGCCGGCGAAAACCGAATAGCCATCGTGCTCATTGGCAACATTGCGGATCAATTCCATGATCAGCACCGTTTTACCAACGCCTGCGCCGCCAAATAGGCCAATTTTACCGCCTCGTACATAAGGGGTCATCAGGTCAATAACCTTGATGCCGGTCTCCAGAATTTCCTCGGAGGCCACAATATCGGCAAAATGGGGGGCGGGATGATGGATGGGCCAACGCTCCTCCGATTGGATGGGGGCTCCTTGATCAATGGGGTCGCCGATGACGTTGACCATGCGACCCAAGGTGTTTTCACCCACGCAAACGGAAATGGGCTTTCCGGTATCCACAACCTTCATGCCACGGGAAAGACCGTCGGTAGGGTGCATGGAGATGCAACGCACTTCACCGTTTCCCAAATGCTGAGAAACCTCCACCACAAAGGTCTCGCCGTCCTTTTCAACGTTTAGGGCATGAAAAATATCGGGCAGTTCATTCTGTTCAAATAAAACGTCGACCACAGGGCCGGTGATCCGAAGGACCATTCCAACAGAACCTTTAGCCATAAATGATTACTCCTTTCCGGATGTTTCCAAAACATCCGCCGTTACCGCACTTTGCCGCTGGCGATTGATCTGAGTCTCCAGCTGTTGGCTGTATTCGGTGGCGGTATCATAAGCGGAACGCATGGTCATCAGCGTTGCCGCTTGGGCGCCCAGCGCCGTTTCCAACACGACCTCATACATCAGAGAACGGAAAATATTATTTGCCGTTTTCTCGATGATGGTGGGGCGGTCGGGCACAAATAAAATGTTCTCGCCGCTCTTGTTCTTTCCGAACTCTTCAGCTTCGAAAAGGGTTTCCACGCAAGGCTTTTGTTTGACCATGTTGAAATAATGGGGATAGATCACCTTAATGGCGGAGATCTTTTTTTCTGCCCGCCAATCGGTGAGTAGGTTTAAAAGGGTGCCGCCGTCTTCATAGGTGGGCACATCGTCAAAGACCAGCTCATGATCAATGGGAATGCGCTTTTCTTTGAAAAAGCTGATGGCTTGCTTGCCGCAGGCCACTAAGCGATAGGGGCGATCCAGCTTGAATAATTCCGTGCGGGCAAAGTTTAAAAGATCCGCATTGAAGCTGCCGCATAAGCCTTTATTGGCGGCAAGCACCACCACGCAAAGGGGCGCCTCGGGATCTTCTGCAGGGAAGTAGGAGACCAGCTCTTCTTTATATGCTTGATAAAGAGAGGCACATTGGCGACCGTAGCTTGAAAACTCATTGTAGATGCCGCTCAGTTTGGAAAATTTCACGGCAGAAATGGTTTTCATAGCCTTGGTCAGCTTTTGGGTGGAGCGGATGCCTCGCAGTTTTTTCTTTAATTGTTGCAATGCAGCCATGGTTTAAACCCTCGCTGCAAAGGCGGAAAGCGCCTCTTTTACTTGGGCGATGAGGGCAGAATCCATCTTTTTGCCGGTTTTCAACTGCTCTGTAATAGCAGGATGATTGGCTTCAAAATAGGGGAAGAGCTCTTTCTCAAAATCGGCAATGGCTTCGGGAGGAATGGCATCGGCAAAGCCTTCTGATACGGCAAAGAGCAGAAGAGCCTGCATCCAGTCCTCCAAGGGGCGATAGCGCTCCTGTTTTAAGGCCTCCATCAACCGTTGGCCGGAAGCCAAGGTCTTTTTGGTGGTGTCATCCACGTCGGTGCCGAATTGGGTAAAGTCGGCCAATTCCCGATACTGTGCTAAGGTGGTTCTCAGGTGAGAGGCCACCTGCTTCATCAGCTTAGTCTGGGCGGCGCCGCCCACACGGGAAACCGAAAGACCCACATTGATGGCAGGGCGCTGACCCTCATGGAAGAGCTCCGCCTCCAGGAAGATCTGACCGTCGGTAATAGAGATTACGTTGGTGGGAATATAAGCCGAAATATCGCCGGCCTGGGTCTCGATAATGGGCAGAGCGGTAATGGAACCGCCACCTAATTCATCGGAGAGGTGGGCAGACCGCTCCAGCAATCTGGAGTGGAGATAGAAAATATCACCGGGATAGGCTTCACGGCCGGAGGGACGGTGCAGCAGCAAGGAAAGCTCACGATAAGCTACTGCATGCTTGGAAAGATCATCATAGATAATCAGAACATCCTTGCCGGCATACATAAAGTATTCCGCCATGGCGGTGCCGGAGAAGGGGGCAATGTATTGGAGAGCCGCTGAGCCGGAGGCAGGGGCTGCCACAATGGTGGTATACTCCATGGCACCATGCTTTTCCAAGCGATCCTTGATCTCGGAGATTAAAGTTTCTTTTTGACCGATGGCTACGTAGATACAAACGGTATCCTTGCCCTTTTGGTTCAAAATGGCATCCAGCGCAATTGCGGTCTTACCGGTTTGACGGTCGCCAATGATCAACTCACGCTGACCACGGCCGATGGGGACCAACGCATCGATGGCTTTCAAGCCGGTGTGCAAGGGCTTTTGTACCGGCGCACGATCCAAAATGGCAGGTGCGCTGCATTCGATGGGACGGCGTGCGGAATGGGGGAGATGACCGTCTCCGTCGATGGGATTTCCCACTGCATCCACAACACGACCCAAAAGAGTCTCGCCGCAGGGAACAGAAGCAATGCGGCCAACCCGGCGTACCTTGCTTCCGCTTTCAATGTTTTCATAACTGCCGAAGATTACGCAGCCGATGCGATCCTGCTGAATATCCAGCACCATGCCTCGCTCGCCGCAATCAAATTCGACTACCTCGCCGTACATAATATCGGCAAGACCGTCCATCCAGCAAATACCGTCGGATACGCTCATAACACGGCCTAATTGGTAGGTATGGATATGGGGATCAAAGGTGTTGACCTTCTCGAAAAACTCCTCATACAGTTCTTTTTCTGCATCATCGCTAGCGATGGAATCCTGCTTGAGGCTCTTTTCAAAATGATAAAGTTCCTCAATTACAGTTCCGTCATAAACCGTGTCGCCGATGCGCAGGCGCAGACCGCCGATAAAGGAGGGATCCTCCAAAACCCAAAGGGAGGTTTTGCCGTTTACGGCGTTCAAAAGCTCGGTAGTGGCTTTATCTACCAAATCCACCAATTCCTTCTCTAAGGGGAAGGCGGAGGTTAAAGTCACATAAAGAACATCGGAACGTTTTAAATAGGCAATGTCACCGGGGGTCAACTTGATCATTCCCAGAATGGTTTCGATGGTGGCCCGCTCTTTTTTACGGATCGCATTATAATAAGGCTGCTCCGTAAAGAGGTGTGCCACTTCAATTTTCAGTTTTTCAAATAATTCCCGCCGTACCTTCTTGATCATATGGCGGTGAATTTCTCGACATTCTCTTTGTCCGAATGCCTGAATCTGCTGCAGCTTGGCATCCACATTCTCCTTGGCCTCCTCCACTTCGGTTCGATCGATGTGGAGTTCCTCCATAGGAGCGTTTTCAGGGAGAATCGGAGCCGGTCTGGCTTCGATCTCCTCGGCTTCCTTCAGCTGCTGTTCGATGGTCTCCCGACGGGTGCGGAAGATCTTCACGATCATTTTCCGGCAGAACAGGAAGAGGATGCCGATTAAGATTAAAAAGTTTATAATGACATATTGAATTTCCATATTTCCGCCTTTACTTCGAAATGATTCGAGAGGCAAAAAGGGCAGCAAAACTCTTGGAATGAGCCCCTACCGCCGAGAGGATCTCTTGCTCCTCCTGCTCCATGCGCTGGCGATAGTCGTCCATTTCCTGCAGTCGGGCGTGCCGTGCCTCAACAATGGCTTTTTTACTGTCGGCCTGGATCTGCTCCGCTTCCTTCTTCAGGTTGGCTTTTTGCTCCTTAATAAAGGCAAGTTTTTGCTCCTCCAGTAAAGCCTGATGCTCCTCGATCATGCGAGCTTCATCCGCTTTTTTGGCTTGAGCCGCTTCAATGCGGGAGCGGCGCTTGTCCATAACCGAGAGAACCGGCTTGAACAGCCAATTATGGAGGATCACCATCAAAAGGATAAAGCAGATGATGGTCCAAACAATGATGGATACTTGAATACTCATTGAGGGCCTCAGATCTTAGCAATCAGCATGAAGGCAATCAGCAAACCATAGATGGTCAGCGCCTCCATCAGAGCCAGAGCAATGATCAGGGTAGAACGAATGTCCTTGGCAGCGTCCGGCTGGCGGGCGATGCTTTCCATGGCGGCAGCGGCGGTTTTGCCCTGTGCAATAGCGGGGGCGATGGTGCTCAGACCAATGGCCAAAGCGGCAGCAATAGCAATAATAGCAGAACTCATTGTAATATCTCCTTTAAATTTAAAATTTTATTCTTCTTCCGTTACCTCATCGAGGTAAATGGAGGTCAGCATGGTGAATACCATTGCCTGCAGTGCGCAGAACAAAATGGAAAGTACCATCATAATGATGGGTGCGCCGATGGGCAAGATATGGTAAAGTTCATGGGTAACCATTTCTTCACCAAATACGTTGCCGTACAAACGCAGAGCCAGCGAGGCGGGCTTGATGAATTCATCAAGAACCAAAAGGGGCAGCATAATAAAGATGGGCTTAATGAAGCGGGTGAAATAATGCTTGGCCCCCATGCGCAAACCGGAAAATTGCAAAAAGCAGAAGGTTATAATACCCAATCCGATGGTGGTGGAAAGGGAGGCGGTGGGCGCTTTCACATAATCGGTCATGCCCACTCCGGGGAAAAGCCCTGAGTAGTTGGCAAAGATAATGAAGATGAAAAGAGAACCTAAAAAGGTGAAATTCTGCCGAGCCTTTTTCTTGCCTAAAAGATCGGTGAAAAAGTTGTCCAGATATTCCACGCCGGTTTCGATCATATTCTGAAATTTGCCGGGCTTTTCTTTGAGATTGTGTTTCACAATCAGCGAAAGGATGGCAACCAAGGCCAGAATGATCCACATAGTGACCACCTCGCCGGTCACATCCAAAACGCCGAAAAGCTTGATCAATACTTTAGATTGTTCCCCCATCCGAGGATTCCTCCTTTCCGTCGGCTTCCTGAAGGGAAGCGTTTAGTTTTAGTAAGCGATAGGTGAACCAAAACATGGGGAGTGTGATCCCTAAGACCCCGCCAATCAAAAGATAGAACGGATCCCAAGGAGCGTATCTTCCTAAAAAATACAGCGCCACCAAATAAAAAATTTGAATCATTTGGCGCAGGATGGTGCCCGTGGCGAATTGAGCGGGATTTTTCATTAGGATTCGGCGGGAGATGGCATAATTCAGCGTTGCCAAAGCAACACCGATCAAAAAGGCCAAGCCGGCACCGAACCAATCAGATTGAAGCATATTTGATCACCTTCTTTATTACGCCCTTAATTATATCACTATTCATAAAAATTTCAATGATAAAATATATAAAAATTTTATATTTTATTGGTCTTTTTTTGACAGATAGAAAAGCAAAAAGATCCCCTTAAGAGTTACTTTACAGGGATCTTTTGATGGGTAGGGTCAATCCACCGCCTCATACATGGTTTCGGCTTCTTCCGCCTTAATAAACTCAACCACCTTTTTCACCCGCACCTTGGTTTGCTTTCCGCCAAAGCCGATGGTGATGATATCGCCCTCTTTTACTTCAGCAGAGGGCTTTACCACCTTATCATTAATGGTGATCCGTCCGCTGCTGCAGGCATCGGTGGCAACGGTCCGCCGTTTGATCAAGCGGCTTACTTTAAGATACTTATCAATACGCATAAACTGTCTCCGTGTAAATGATAAAAGGCGACCCATAAAGGGTCGCCTTCGAAATCATACAAAATTACTTGTTGATCTCAGCCTTGAAAGCGTTACCAGCTTTGAAAGCGGGAGCCTTGGAAGCAGGGATGTTGATGGTCTCGCCGGTCTGAGGATTCTTACCGGTGCGAGCAGCCTTAGCACGAACCTCGAAGGAACCGAAGCCAACCAGCTGAACCTTTTCGCCCTTCTTCAGAGCATCTTTAATTTCGGAAAGAACGGCGGCAACTACATCGCCGGCAACCTTCTGGGATACATTTGCTTTTGCTGCAACGGCAGCAACCAATTCTGCTTTGTTCATTTTGAATTTCCTCCAAAAAATTTTTTATATCATCGAATGAACGGTGATAACTTTGTTGTATACATTATGCCTCAATTTTAAGAAAATTGCAAGTGTTTTTTCAAAAAAAGGCATCAAAATTAGCGATTTTGCCTCAATTTTTCCTCGTTTTCCATATATAAAGCATATTCGGGATCAATTTTTTTGGATTTGGCGATGCGAGCAACGGTAAAAAGTAGCTCTCCCAAGGCTTTTTCATCCCCCTTTTGGGCGAAAACATCCACTTGATTTTTCAAAAGATCATAGAGGTTTTCGGGGTCTTCCTTGCCATATATTTTTCCGGCCATTTTCTCGGCACGGGTCAGGGAAGGCAGGCTTTTGGCAATGCCGTCCAGATCCTCATAAAGGCTTTTTTGCCCCTTTTCTTTGCGCTTGAGTTCCTCCCAGCCTTCCTCGGTGGAACCGTGGTCGTCGGGCGCATCGGCAAAAATGCGGGGATGGCGGAAGATCAGCTTTTTGCAAACCCGATCGTAAACCTCCTGCTCTGTAAAGGCCCCTTCCTCTTCGCCGATGCAGATATGGAAGAGGACCTGCATCATCAGGTCCCCTAATTCTTCGATCATCATGGCAGAATCGTTGCGGTCAATGGCCTCTGCCACTTCATAGGCTTCTTCAATCACGCCCCGCCGCACCGATTGATGGGTCTGTGTGCTGTCCCAAGGGCAGCCGTCCGGCGCCCGCAGTACTCGCAGCAGTTCCAAAAAATCGTGATAATCGTAGTGCTCTTGATTCTTAAAGGCTTCTTTATTCATGAACCCAGCCCTTTCGCTCTAAGATGGTGCTGATCCGTTTGGGCAGGAAGATCAAATCTTCCTTGGTCAAAACCTTCAAAAGCAAGACCGCCGCCGCATAAACTGCCACAGCGATGCCCAAAGCAGGGAAGAGTGCCAGCTTCAAGGAAAGCCCGGCCCAGCAAAGGAGCTTCCAGCTGCCATAGGCTGCTCCGCAGCAAAGGGCGGTGCAGATAAAAGGCTTGAAGAAGGTGGCTTTGATGGGAAAGCGAAACTTGCAATATTTATAGATGAAAAAGAGATTCAGGGCGGTGATGGAACCGTAGCAGGCAAAGGTGCCCAAAGGAGCACCGATGATACCGATGGTCCGAACCGCCAAAATATTGACGGTCAGTTTCATAACAGCGCCGATCCCCATGGTCATCAGGGAGGTTTTGACCTTGCCGGCCGCCTGTAAAAACACGCCGGTCAGGGACACAAAGGCCACAAAGAAGATGGAAATGGCCAGCGCCTGCATGCAGGGAATGCCCACTTCATAGAAATCCTCGGTATAGAGCAGTTTAATGATGGGCTCGCTCATAACGCTCATGCCCAAAGCGCAGGGCATGGCAATAAGAGCCACCATTTTGGAGGAGGAGCGCATATTTTTAGCGGCCTCTTCTGCATTTCCCGCTGCCAAAGCAGAGGTTAAAAAGGGCAATACTGCCACTCCGAAGGTTAGGGTGATGGTGGGGGGCAGGTTAAATAAAGAGTTGGTGGAGCCTACATAAGCGCCGTATACATCCTTTACCGCCTCGGCGCTCAGCCCGTATTCGCTCAGGTTCCATTTCACTAAAATCATATCCAAGGTGGAGGTGACGCTCATTACCGCATTGCTCAGGGAAATGGGAATAGCAAGGGTCAGTACCAGTTTAGAAATAGAGCGCCCGCTGTGGCTGGGCAGGGTGCCGGCAGTATCTTTTCCAAGATCCTTTTCGCTCAGATACCGAATCACCATAAAGACCGCCGCCGCAAAGGAACCGAAGGTCACTCCTAAGATGCCGCCGCAGGCCAAGGTCATGGGATCGGTAACCCCTTGCTGCAGCATGATAAACACCACCAGCAGTCCCACCAGCTTAAAGCTGGCCTCGATGGTCTGGAACACGGCGGTGGGCGTCATGCACTTATAGCCTTGGAAATACCCCTTGATGGTGGAGGAAACCGAGACCAAAAAGATGGAGGGTGCAATCAGAGAAAGGCAATGATTGGCCGTTTCGCTGAAGAGCAGTCCCGAAAGGGGCTCCACAAAAATGATCATCAACGCCGAGAGAACGATGCCGATGGTGGCGAAGATGCTGGTGGAGATCTTTAAGATCTTTTTCGGCTCCTGCAATCGACCGGCAACCAGCGATTCGCTGACCATTTTGGCAATGGCCACCGGCACACCGGCGGTGGATAAGATAAAGAGCAGGGAATAAATCTGATAGGCATCGTTGTAATAGTTCATGCCGGTGGTTCCCAGCCAACGAGCCAGAGGAATCTTATAAATGGCGCCAATGACCTTCACGGCAACGCTGGCCACCGTCAGGATCATGGCTCCGTTCAGAAAGTTCTTTTGTGCTTTAGCCAAAACTGCACCGCCTTATTCCATTTTTGCGCCGCAATGAGGGCAATAGGCGCTGTTTTTGGCCACACCCTTCATGCAAACAGGGCAGGCCTTCTGATTCTTCAGATCGGTGCGGATCTCTTCTTTTTCTAAAAGCGCCGCCTTCAAAGCGTCGATCTCGGCGATATAACCGTTGATCTCCTCGGCGGTGTCGGTTTCCTCGGTGTGGGCCTTATAAACCGCAACACCAATGGCTTTATAGAGACCGTTAATTTTATTTTTCAACTCGGCGGCATTCCAGGTAGCAACGGTATAGTCTTTGGCCACCGTTGCTTTTTCCACTAAGAATTCACCGGCTTTTTGTACTTCTTGGCTGATTTGATCAAAAAAATCCATAGGATGGTACCTCCAATAAATCATATATAAAAATTATATCCCTATTTCACGGTTTAGTCAAGAAATATCAAAACGAAAGTGGCTGCGACCCGAAGATCGCAGCCACTTCCGTTTGCATTAAAAATAGGAGGGGGATTTCGATGAGATCTCTCTCATCTGTCCGTAGTATACCACACCCAAAACGAAAATATGTTAGGAAACTGTGAACATATTTTCAACAAAAAGGGAATAGATTATGAATTTCGATTTCTTTCTTCTTTTTGCGCCTTTTTCTGCGCCCGCAAGGTTTTAAAAAAGTCTTTGAGAATGCCACCGCATTCTTGCTCCATCACGCCAAAATCCACCTGAGGATGATGGTTCCAAGGATATTGATTTAAATCCATCACCCCGCCCATGGCGCCGCCCTTGGGATCTTTTGTGCCGATCACCACCCGCTTGATACGGGTATTGATGATGGCTCCCGCACACATGGGGCAGGGCTCTAAGGTCACATAAAGGGTGCAATCCTCCAAGCGCCAAGACTTTAGCTTTTTGCAGGCACGCAGCATGGCGGTCAGCTCTGCATGGGAAAGGCCGTTTTGATCCATCTCCCGCCGATTGTAGCCTCGGGCGATGATCCGATCACCCTGCACCACCACCGCTCCCACCGGCACTTCGCCCATGTCGGCGGCCTTTTTGGCAAGCCGCAGGGCCTCTTTCATATATTTTTCATCCATATTATCATCTCCGCTTTTATCTTAATACAAAGAAGCATAAAATGTAAAGGAATTTTTTACAAATCTCTTTACTTTATAAATAAAATTTGTTATGATATCTAATTGACAATAAAGGAGGAGAGATGGATGAACGTAGCAGTTTTATTTGGCGGAAAGTCCTCTGAACATGAAGTTTCCCGTAATTCGGTGTGTAATGTGCTGAATTGCTTGAAAAATGATAAATATACCGTTTATACCATTGGCATCACCAAGGAGGGCGCTTGGTTTTTAACCCATGCTACCCATGAGGAGATCAAGAGCGGTACTTGGGAAAAGCGTTCCGATAATGTGAAGGCTTGGATCCTGCCCGATCCTTCGGTAAAGGGCATCTATACCGCCGATGGTGAGATTTTGCCGGTGGATGTGGCCTATCCCGTGCTCCATGGAAAGAATGGAGAGGATGGTACTATCGCCGCTCTCTTCCAATTGGCGGGCATCCCTCAGGTGACCACCACCATGACCAGCGCCGCCAATTCTATGGATAAGGCGCTGACCAAATTGATTTGTGAACAGGCGGGCATTCCTCAGGCGGCATGGACCTTTGTGTATAGCCGTGAACTGTCCGATCCCCAAGCGGTGATCGCCAAAATCGAGAAAGCGTTGCCTTATCCCATTTTTGTGAAGCCTGCCAGTGCCGGCAGCAGCGTGGGCATCAGCAAATGCCACAATCGGGAAGAACTGCTGGAAGGCTTGCGCCTTGCCGCCGAGCATGATTTTAAGATCGTGCTGGAGGAAACGGTGGTAGGCCGTGAGGTAGAGATCGCCGTATTGGGCAATCAGGAGCTGATCGCTTCGGTGGTGGGGGAGATCGCACCTGCCGCAGAGTTTTATGATTACGATGCTAAATATAATGATGCCAACTCTCTGCTCTTTATTCCCGCCCGTATCAGCCAAGAGGAAAGTGATCTTCTTCGCCATACCGCTAAGGCCGTATTCTCTGCCATGGAGTGTGTGGGCTTTGCTCGGGTGGACTTTTTCTTAAAAGAAAACGGTCAGGTGGTCTTCAACGAACTGAATACCATCCCCGGCTTTACCAATATTAGTATGTACCCTAAATTGATGGAAGCCACCGGCATCGGCGGCGAAGAATTGCTGGATCGCATGATTCGATATGCCATCGAAAGAGATTGATTATGAACCGTAATGCACCGATCGGGGTCTTTGATAGCGGCTTGGGCGGGCTTACCGCTCTGCGTTGCCTTCAAAAAGACCTGCCACATGAAAATTTCATCTATTTCGGCGATACCGCTCGGGTGCCTTATGGCGGGCGGGATAAGGAAACCCTTCGCCGCTTTGCCAAAAGCGATATTGCATTGCTGCGCTCCTTTGGCGTTAAGGCCATTCTGGTTGCCTGCGGCACCCTTTCTTCCGTGTTGCTGGAAGAAATCAAGGGGGATTATGATCTCCCCATGGTAGGGGTGGTCAACAGTGCCGCCGAAGCCGCCGTCTGTGCAGGCAAGCGGGTAGCCATCTGGGGCACCGCCGCCTCTATCGGCTCCGGCGCTTATGCCAAAGAGGTGGAAAAGCGGGGCGGCTCTGTGGTTGCTTCCGTGGCCTGCCCTAAATTGGTGCCGCTGATTGAGAGCGGAAAAACGGCGCCTGATTATCCCGAAACCCAAGCCGCCGTTGCCGAGTATTTGGCGCCGGTCAAAGAGGCGGAGGTGCTGATTCTGGGTTGTACCCATTATCCCTTGCTGGAGGAGGCCATTCGAGCCCAAAGTGATTTGATTTTGATTAATTCCGGCAAGGAGAGTGTCCGCTCGCTGAAAGAGGCTTTGGAAGCCAATGATTTATTGAAAACCCAAGGAGAGGGAACCACCCGCTATTTGGTTAGCGGAGATGTGGAATCCTTTGCCCGTCTGGGCAGCCTGTTTATGGGCAAGGATCTTAGAGGAAAGGTGGAGCAGGCCCATGCAGGAGAGTAAAACGGTATCCATTCTGCTGACCACCTCTCAAAAAGTAGAGGGAGAACGAGAGACTCAAACCGCCTCCATGGAGGGCACCCTTTGGTTGAAAGAGGGTGCGGTTCATTTGATCTATGAGGAGCAAGGAACCAAAACCCACCTTCGGATTGGAGACAAGCTGGTTCATATCCACCGCTTAGGGGAGCTTTCGGGAGACCTTTGGTTTGTGGACGGGGAAGAGCGGGATACCCGCTATGATACCCCTTATGGTACAATGTTGTTAACCATTCACACCCATCGCATTCGCTGGGACCGTGAAAAATTATATCTGAATATCCGCTATAATATTTTAGTGGAAGGTCAACGGGTCAGTATGAATGAAATGACCATAGAAATGAAGGAGATTAAGAATGAAAAACCCGATCAATGAGATGATGAATAAAATCAAGGCGTTGCTGCTGGAAAGCTATGCCGCTTGCGTAGCAGAGGGAAGCCTGCCTCAGGTGGAGCTGGCACCCTTTGATATTGAGCAGCCTCGTGATGCTCAGAATGGTGATTTTTCCAGCAACTTTGCCATGAAAAATGTTCGCCTGCTGAAAAAAGCCCCTCAGATGATCGGCAATCTATTGGTGGAGCACCTTCCTGCTTGCCCCGAAATTGAGCGGGCAGAGGTGGCAGGCCCCGGTTTCTTAAACTTTTATCTCAGCGGTACTTATTTTGCCGAGGTAGCAAAGACAGCCGCCGCTTTGGGCGCTGAATACGGGAAAACCGACCGTTTGGGCGGGGAGAAGATTATGGTGGAGTTTGTTTCCGCCAATCCTACCGGCCCCATGCATATGGGAAATGCCCGTGGCGGCGTGGTAGGGGATAGCCTTGCCAATGTGCTTCGCTGGGCAGGTGCCAATGTGCATAAAGAGTTCTATGTAAATAATGCCGGCAATCAGGTGTCTCTCTTTGGCCTGTCCCTCTATACCCGCCTGCAGCAGCTGCTTCATGGAGAGGATTCGGTGGAATTCCCCGAAAATGGCTACCATGGGGATGATATTCGAGCATTGGCAACCGCCTATTTAGAGGAGCATCCCGAAGCTGCCCAAGAGTCCGAAGAAGACCTGACCCCCAAAATGGTTGCTTTTGGTCTGGAGCGGAATATTGCTCGCATGAAGAGCGACCTTGCTAAATATAAGATTCATTATGATGAGTGGTTCCTGGAGTCTACCCTCCATGAAAGCGGCTATGTGGCAGAGACCGTAAAACTGCTGGAGGATCGTGGCTGGCTGTATGAGCAGGAGGGGGCCAAGTGGTTCCGTGCCACCGAGTTTGGCTGTGAGAAGGATGAAGTGTTGGTCAAGGCCAATGGCTTCTATACCTACTATGCCGTGGATATTGCTTATCATCGCAATAAGTTTGAAAAGCGTCAGTTTGACCGTTGTATCGACGTGTTCGGTGCCGATCATCATGGTCATACCCTGCGGTTTAAGGCTGCTATGGCCGCCATCGGTCAGGATCAGGAAAAACTGCAGTTTGTGTTGATGCAGTTGGTTCGTCTGATGAAGGATGGGGAGATCGTTCGAATGTCCAAGCGTACCGGCAAGAGCATCACCCTCTCCGACCTGCTGGATGAGATTCCTGCCGATGCCGCTCGCTTCTTCTTTAATATGAACCGTTGCGATAGCGCCATGGATTTCGATTTAGGTCTTGCACTGAAGCAGGATAACGAGAACCCCCTCTATTATGTGCAGTATGCCCATGCTCGCATCTGCTCTATTATTCGCACCATGGAGGAGCTGGGGGTCACATATTCCGATCGCACCATCGACCCTGCTTTGTATGCCTCCAATGAGGAGCGTGCCCTCATTCGGGCAGTAGCCAATTTCCCCGAGGAGATCGTGGCCTGCGCCGATGCGCTGGAAACCTCTCGTCTGACCCATTATGTAATGAATGTGGCGTCTTGCTTCCATACTTTCTATAACGCTTGCCGCATTAAAGGGGAAGAAGAAGCGGTGCGGGATGCCCGCTTGACTCTCTGCGTGGCCGCCAAAAATACCATTGCAAACGTACTTGCTATCATGGGAATTGATGCACCGGAAAAGATGTAATTTTCTTATTATAAATTAATGTAAAGAAAAAAATTTAAAAAACTCTTGCATTTTGAAAAACCTTGTGCTATGATATTATGGCATAAAAACGGATAGTCCTCTGCACATTGCTCGCACGAATGTCCGATGATATTAAGGAGGAACTGTAAAATGGATTTGTTAAAAGCAGTGACTAATGAGCAATTAAAGAATGAAGTTCCCGCTTTGAATATCGGTGATACCGTTCGTGTCAGCGTTAAGATCAAAGAGGGCAACAAAGAGCGTATCCAGGCATTTGAGGGTACCATCATTTCCAAGCACAACAACGGCATTTCTTCTACCTTCACCGTTCGCCGTGTAGCTTATGGTTGCGGCGTGGAGAGAACCTTCCTGGTTCATTCCCCCAACGTTGCAAAGGTAGAGTTGATTCGTAGCGGTAAAGTTCGCCGTGCGAAGCTGTATTACCTGCGTGATCGTGTTGGTAAGGCTGCCCGCGTTAAGCAAAAGGTTTAATCAAACAAGTAAAAAGGCTGCTCCTTTGGAACAGCCTTTTTTCTTTTGTCCCCCGCCAGGTTTACAGGAGACGATATTTGTGCTAAAATGGATGTACAAGGAGTGGTCAAATGAAGAAAACATTAATTCTTGTGCTTATTATTTTGATTTTTTCGCTCTGCGGATGCGGGGGGGAAAATCAGCCGGTGGAAGGGGCTTTGAAAAGTCCACCGAGGATGGAACTGTGGTATGGAGGGGAGATGATTCGGATCTCCGGCAGCGCCGCACTTTGGGAAGTGGAGTATCAAGACGGCTCTGTGGTAAGCACCCATTCCCAGACGCTTCACCCTTTGCAGGCAGAACGAGAGTTAATCGATACCGTTATCGTGGATCCTGCAGAAGCGGTAGAGGTGACCCTTCGATTCCATCATCGTCCCAAGAGCCTCACTGTTAAGCGATGGGATTCGGAATGCTTTGGTAATATGGAGGCTCCCGCCGAGCAGTTGGAAGTAAAACAAATCATCCTGAACGGGGAAGAGGAGAAAGAAATCTTTTCCTATTCTCTGCCGGTTCAGGAGGGCTCTTATCTATACGAGGTCGGCGTAAGCTGGGCAGGCGGTACCGCCAACTATATCTTCTGTACAGAAACGAAATAAATGAGAGGAGTCGTCCCGCAGGGGGACGGCTCCTTTTTCGTTTCCTAAAAACTTTCCAAATTCTTCTTGACAAGCCTATTGATAAATGATACAATATTAAACTGCATCATAATGGAAAAATATCGCCTGATGACCATCGGATATGTAGAAATTTCCAAGAAATTTCGTCCTTTTATCGTGCAAAACAGAGAAATTCTTTCAATTATAAAAGAAACGGAGTGATTGATGGATGCCGAGAGAAAAAATCTTGGGCAAAAACACAAGAATGAGCTTCAACAAAATCGATGAGATTTTGGAGATGCCCAATCTGATCGAGATCCAGAAGAATTCCTACCAATGGTTCTTGGATGTAGGTTTGAAGGAGGTCTTTGAAGACGTATCTCCCATTACCGACTATTCCGGCAATTTGGTGTTGGACTTTTTGGATTTCAGCATGAATGAGCCCCCGAAGTATAGCGTGATTGAGTGTAAATCCCGTGATACGACCTATGCTGCCCCCATCACCGCCTTGGTTCGTTTGACCAATAATGAGACCGGCGAGCTGAAGGAGCAGGAAATTTATATGGGCGATTTCCCGCTGATGACCGAAAGCGGCACCTTTGTGATCAACGGTGCAGAGCGTGTTGTGGTTTCTCAGTTGGTTCGTTCTCCCGGTATCTATTATGCCAAGGAGCTGGATAAGGGCGGTAACCCCCTGTATAAGACGCAGGTAATCCCCAACCGTGGCGCTTGGCTGGAGTATGAGACCGACTCTTTTGATGTGATCTATACCCGCATCGATAAGAACCGTAAGCTCCCCATCACCACCTTCATCCGTGCTTTGGGTTATTTTGCTGCCCGTGATCAGTATAGCCCCTTCCGCACCATGGATCTGGGTAATAATGCTACCATTACCGATTTGTTTGGAAATGGCCCCTTCATTGCCAAGACCTTGGAGAAGGATACTGCTCAGGATATCAACGACGGTTTGATCGAGGTTTATAAGAAGCTGCGTCCCGGTGAGCCTGCTGCCGTTGAAAGCGCTGTGACCCACCTGACCAACCTGTTCTTCGATGATAAGCGTTATGATCAGTCCCGTGTGGGCATTTATAAATATAATATGAAGATGGCGCTTGCTGAGCGTCTGGTTCATCATGTCACCGCAGAGCCTGTAATCGCCCCCATGACCGGCGAAGTGCTGGCCGATGCCGGTGTGAAGATCGATCGTGCTTTGGCTGAGGCCATTGAAGATGCCGGCGTTTTCAATGTAAAACTGCAGGTAGGGGATACCGTTATCAATGTATTCTCCAACGGCATGGTTGATGCCTCCAAGTTCCTGTCCTTCGATCCCGCTGAGTGCGGTCTCAATGAACGGGTCCGTTTCACCGTTCTCAAAGAGATCCTGGAATCCTGCGAGACCGAGGAGCAGATCAAAGAGCAGTGCGCTCTGCGCCGCTTGGAGCTGATCCCCAAACACATTATCGTGGATGATATGCTGGCTACCGTCAGCTATTTGATTGGCTTGACCCATGGTGTTGGTACCTTTGATGATATCGACCATTTGGGCAACCGTCGTATTCGTGGCGTTGGCGAGCTGCTGCAGAATCAGTTCCGCATCGGCTTTGCCCGTATGGAGCGTACCATTAAAGAGCGTATGTCTTTGCAGGATACCGAGTCGGTGACTCCTCAGGCCCTGATTAATGTGCGCCCTGTGGTTGCCGCCATTAAAGAATTCTTCGGTTCTTCTCCCTTGTCTCAGTTCATGGATCAGAATAACCCTCTGGCCGAGCTGACTCATAAGAGACGTTTGTCTGCTCTGGGCCCCGGCGGTTTGAGCCGTGACCGTGCAGGCTTCGAAGTTCGTGATATTCACTATACTCATTACGGCAGAATGTGCCCCATTGAGACTCCTGAAGGCCCCAATATCGGTCTGATCTCCTATCTGGCCTCCTATGCCCGTATCAATGAGTATGGCTTTATTGAAGCCCCCTATCGCCGTGTGGATAAAGAAACCGGCGTTGTTACCGATGAGATCGTTTATATGCCCGCCGATGTAGAGGATGCCTATACCATTGCTCAGGCCAATGAGCCTTTGGATGAGAAGGGCCGCTTCATCCGTGAGCGTGTAACCGCTCGTCGTCGGGATGAGATCATCGAAATCGAGGGTAAATACATCGACTTTGTTGACGTATCTCCCCGTATGATGGTTTCCTCTGCTACTGCCATGATTCCCTTCTTGGAGAACGACGACGCAAACCGTGCTCTGATGGGTGCGAACATGCAGCGTCAGGCAGTGCCCCTCCTGCGTCCCGAGGCCCCTGTTGTGGGTACCGGTATGGAGTATAAAATTGCTCACGATAGCGGCGTCTGCGTGGTTTCCAAGCGTGCCGGTACCGTTGAATATGTCTCTGCCGATAAGATCGTTATCAATGTAGGCGGCGGGGAAAAGGATGAGTATGAACTCACCAAGTTCCTGCGTTCCAACCAGGGCACCTGTATCAATCAGAAGCCCATTGTCAGCGTTGGCGAGATGATCGAAGCCGATCAGATCATTGCAGATGGCCCCTCCACCCAGAATGGTGAAATCGCCTTGGGTCGGAATATGCTCATCGGCTTTATGACCTGGGAAGGTTATAACTATGAGGATGCTGTTCTCTTGAATGAGCGCCTTGTGAAAGAAGACATTTATACTTCTATTCATATTGAAGAATATGAAATCGAAGCCAGAAGCACCAAGCTGGGTCCCGAAGAGATCACCCGTGATATTCCCAATGTGGGTGAGGATGCCTTGAAGGATCTGGATGCCAGCGGTATTATCCGCATCGGTGCCGAGGTGCGTTCCGGCGATATTCTGGTAGGCCGTGTGACTCCTAAGGGTGAAACCGAGCTGACCGCAGAAGAAAAACTGCTCCGTGCCATCTTCGGTGAGAAGGCAAGAGAGGTTCGTGATACCTCCCTGCGTGTTCCCCATGGTGAGTATGGTACTATCGTTGATGTAAAGATCTTCACTCAGGAAAACAGTGATGAGCTGTCTCCCGGTGTTAATAAGGTGGTTCGTGTTTATATCGCTCAGAAGCGTAAGATCAGCGTGGGCGATAAGATGGCAGGCCGCCATGGTAATAAGGGTGTTATTTCCCGCATCCTGCCTCAGGAGGATATGCCCTTCCTGCCCGACGGTACTCCTCTGGATATCGTCCTCAACCCCTTGGGCGTGCCTTCCCGTATGAATATCGGTCAGGTATTGGAAGTGCATTTGGGTTATGCTGCGAAGGCCTTGGGCTGGAAGGTAATGACCCCCGTGTTCGACGGTGCAGTGGAAAGCGATATTCGTGAATGCCTGCAGAAGGCCGGCAAGCGGGAAGACGGTAAGACCATTCTTTATGATGGACGTACCGGTTTGCCCTTTGATAATCCGGTTACCGTCGGTTATATGTACTTCTTGAAACTCCACCATCTGGTTGACGATAAGATTCACGCTCGTTCCACCGGTCCGTACAGTTTGGTTACCCAGCAGCCTTTGGGTGGTAAAGCTCAGTTCGGCGGTCAGCGTTTCGGTGAGATGGAAGTTTGGGCACTGGAGGCTTATGGTGCTGCTTCTACCTTGCAGGAAATCCTTACCGTGAAGTCCGATGACGTGGTAGGCCGTGTGAAGGCCTTCGAGGCCATTGTGAAGGGTCAGAATATCCCCGAGCCCGGCATTCCCGAATCCTTTAAGGTTTTGGTGAAAGAGCTGCAGTCTTTGGGTCTGGACTTCAAGTGCTTGGACAACAACATGGAAGAGATCGACCTGCGTGATACCTTTGAAGACGATGATAACGATGTCTACGAAGCACGCTTCCGTGAAAAGGCCAAGGACGGCGCTGATATGGAAAGTATGTTCGATGATGACGACTCTGCCGGCAGCATCCCCGATACTGAGGATGAGTCGGAGGACAGTGACTGGTCTGATGATGAGCAGGTCACCCTGCTGGACGATGATGATGCCGATGAGGATTTTGAATCCTCTGAGGACAACGAATAATCACCGTCAGGATCAAGTTCGAAAGGAGTTAATAATCTTAAATGGAATATAATATGTTTAATGCCGTGAAAATCGGCCTGGCATCTCCCGAAAAGATCCGTGAATGGTCCTACGGTGAGGTGACCAAACCCGAAACCATCAACTACCGCACCCTGAAGCCCGAAAAGGACGGTCTGTTCTGCGAAAAGATCTTTGGGCCTACCAAGGATTGGGAGTGTCATTGCGGTAAGTATAAGCGCATCAAGTTCAAGGGCAAGATCTGCGAAAAGTGCGGCGTTGAGGTCACCAAGGCCAAGGTGCGCCGTGAGCGGATGGGCCATATTGAACTGGCAGCCCCCGTATCTCATATCTGGTACTTTAAGGGCATCCCCGCCCGTATGGGTTTGATGCTGGATGTTTCTCCCAAGGATCTGGAAAAGGTGCTCTATTTCGATTCTTATATCGTGGTAGATCCCGGTGCTACCCCCTTGGTGAAGAAGCAGATTCTCAATGATACCGAATACGCTCAGTATAAAGAGCGTTATGAAGATGATTTCACCGCTCTGATGGGCGCTGAAGCCATCAAAATGCTGCTCTCCGAAATCGATCTGGAGGAGTTGGTTGCAGAACTCAAGGAAGAACTGGAAACGGCTTCCGGTCAGAAGAAGAGCCGCCTTGTTAAGAGAATGGAAGTGGCAGAAGCCTTCCGTCTCTCCGGCAACCGCCCCGAGTGGATGATCATGGATGTGATCCCTGTTATTCCTCCCGAAATCCGTCCCATGGTTCAGTTGGATGGCGGCCGTTTTGCCACCTCCGATCTGAACGATCTGTATCGTCGGGTTATCAACCGTAACAATCGTTTGAAGAGATTGCTGGAGCTGGGCGCTCCCGAAGTCATTATCCGCAATGAGAAGCGTATTCTGCAGCAGGCTGTGGATGCTCTGATCGATAATGGCCGCCGTGGCCGTCCTGTGACCGGTCAGAACAACCGTCCCCTCAAGTCCTTGTCCGATATGCTCAAGGGTAAGCAGGGCCGCTTCCGTCAGAACCTGTTGGGTAAGCGTGTAGACTATTCCGGTCGTTCCGTTATCGTTGTAGGCCCCGAACTGAAGATCTATCAGTGCGGTCTGCCTAAGGAAATGGCCATCGAGCTGTTTAAGCCCTTCGTGATGAAGAAGCTGGTGGCAGACGGTCTGGCAACCAACGTAAAATCTGCCAAGAAGATGGTAGAGCGGATGCGCAAAGAGGTTTGGGATGCGCTGGAAAGCGTTATCAAAGATCATCCTGTGCTGCTCAACCGTGCACCGACCCTTCACCGTCTGGGTATTCAGGCCTTCGAGCCGGTGCTGGTAGAGGGTCGTGCCCTGAAACTGCATCCTCTGGTATGTACTGCATTTAACGCCGACTTCGACGGTGACCAGATGGCCGTTCACGTACCTTTGTCTGCAGAGGCTCAAGCAGAAGCTCGCTTGCTGATGCTGTCTGCCAACAACCTGTTGAAGCCTCAGGATGGTCATCCTGTTACCGTTCCTACTCAGGATATGGTATTGGGTTCCTATTATTTGACCATCGTGAAGGACGACGAACCCGGTAAGGGCAAGGCATTTAAGAATGAAGAGGAAGCCATCGTGGCTTATGACAATGGGGTGATCGGTCTCCATTCTCCCATCCGTGTTCGCCGTACCGGCGAGTGGAATGGGAAGATGGAAAGCCGTATCATTGAGTGTACCGTTGGTCAGTTGATCTTCAACCATGCCATTCCTCAGGATCTGGGCTTTGTGGATCGTTCCGATCCCGCCAAGATCTTTGATCTTGAGATTCAAGAAACTGTTACCAAGAAGACCTTGGATAAGATCATCTATCGTGCCATCAAGACCAAAGGCAGCACTGTTACCGCTGAGATGCTGGATATGGTAAAGAACCAGGGCTTTAAGTATTCCACCCGTGGCTCCATCACTGTTGCCGCCAGCGATATGACCGTGCCTCCCAAGAAGTACGATCTGATCAAAGAGGCCGAAGAAAAGATCACCAAGATCACCAATAGCTACCGTAGAGGTCTTCTGTCGGAAGACGAGCGTTATCAGCTGGTCATCTCCACATGGGATGAGACCACCAAGCTGGTTACCGATGAGTTGAAAAACTATCTGGATGAGTTCAATCCCATCTATATGATGGCAAACTCCGGTGCTCGTGGTAGCATGAACCAGATCCGTCAGCTGGCCGGTATGCGTGGCTTGATGGCCAATACCTCCGGTAAAGCCATTGAGATCCCCATTCGTGCAAACTTCCGTGAAGGCCTGAATGTTCTGGAGTATTTCATTTCTTCCAGAGGTGCCCGTAAGGGTATGGCCGATACCGCTCTGCGTACAGCAGACTCCGGTTATCTGACCCGCCGTCTGGTAGACGTTGCGCAGGATGTTATCATCCGTGAGCAGGATTGCGGTACCACCGAGGGTATCGTGGTTTCCAAGATCGCCGAGGGCGATACCGTTATCGAGAAGCTGCGTGACCGTCTGATCGGTCGTTATCTGGTCAATCCCTTGGTGGATGAGGCTACCGGTGAAGTGCTGGTTCCCAACGATCGGATGATGAACGATGCCGATGTGGATGTTATCGAAGCCAAGGGCATTGAGGCTCTGGAGATCCGCTCTGCTCTGACCTGCCGTTCTCACCATGGTGTCTGCGGCAAGTGCTACGGTGCAAACCTGGCCAATGGTCAGCCTGTAAATGCCGGTGAGGCTGTCGGTATCATCTCTGCTCAGTCTATCGGTGAGCCGGGTACTCAGTTGACCATGAGAACCTTCCATACGGGCGGTGTTGCGTCCGGTGGAGATATCACCCAGGGTCTTCCTCGTGTCGAGGAGCTGTTTGAGGCTCGTCGTCCCAAGAAGGCTGCTGTGCTGGCTGAGGCTACCGGTATCATTACCAGAGACCACAGCGAGCGTGATGCAAAGGATAATTGCACTCCCGTTATCATCACCACCGATGATGGGGAAGAGAAGCATATCAGCATTCCCTTCGGTCTGAAATTCCGTGAGAACCTGCAGGGTACTCGTGTGGAAAAGGGCCAGATCATTACCGACGGTGTTATTAACCCCCACGACGTTCTTCGTCTGTTGGGTGATATCGCCGCTCAGGACTATTTGATTAAGGAAGTGCAAAATGTATACCGTCTGCAGGGTGTTGACATCAACGATAAGCATATCGAAGTCATCGTCCGTCAGATGATCCGTAAGGTCCGCATCGAGGAGAATCCCCAGCCCGATATGTTGCTGGGCACTCTGGTGGATCGCTATGATGTGGAAGATCGGAATAAAGAGCTGCAGGCCCGCATTGATGCCGGTGAGGAAGGCGTTCAGTTGATCGTTGCTTCTCCTGTGTTGCTGGGTATTACCAAAGCATCTTTGGCTACCGATAGCTTCCTGTCTGCCGCTTCCTTCCAGGAGACCACCAAGGTCTTGACCGATGCCGCCATCCGTGGCAAGATCGATCCTTTGGTTGGCTTGAAGGAAAACGTTATCATCGGCCGTCTGGTACCTGCCGGTACCGGTATGGAGATCTATCGGAATCTGGAATTGGAGACCGAAGATTCTGCCGATGAAATCGTAGAAGAAGTTGTGGGCTAAACTCCGCATAAAATCTAAAATTTCTTCTTGACAAATAAAGCACCCGTGTGGTATCATTTAGAATGGTCCCGCTCGGGTGTTTTTTGTGTTGCCTTTTCGGCAAACTGCATGAAACCCCGCTAAAGACCTGAGATTTATTGGTTAAAAGGCCCAGAGATGGGTATTTTAATAAAATAATGATGAAAGGAGTTGTTTCCATGCCCACCTTTAACCAGTTGGTTCGTAAAGGCAGAGAGGTTAGTGTTAAGAAGTCTACCGCTCCCGCTCTGAACAGAGGTTTCAACACGCTGAAGAATCAGCCCACTGATACCGCAAGCCCTCAGAAGCGTGGCGTTTGCACTGCTGTTAAGACTGCCACTCCCAAAAAGCCGAACTCTGCACTGCGTAAGATCGCAAGAGTACGTCTGACCAATGGCGTTGAGGTTACTTCCTACATCCCCGGCATCGGTCATAACCTGCAAGAGCATAGCGTGGTTCTGATCCGTGGCGGACGTGTAAAGGACCTCCCCGGTGTTCGTTACCATATTATTCGTGGTACTTTGGATACCCAGGGTGTTGCCAACCGTAATCAGGCTCGCTCCAAGTATGGTGCGAAAAAGGCTAAAGCAGGCAAAAAATAAGGTACAGCCTGTGATTTTCAGTTGATTTTATAAAACTTTGTTTTGTTTTTTTATATAAATAGGATAAAGTTTCTTAAAACGGCTGGACGGAGATGAAAATTTCTTCGAGTACCAATGATATCATATTTATGAAGGAGGGAAGAACATGCCCAGAAGAGGCTTTGTCCCCAAAAGAGAAGTGCTGCCCGATCCCGTATACGGAAGCATCGTTGTTGCAAAACTGATCAACAACATCATGTATGACGGCAAAAAGGGTGTTGCACAGAAAATTGTTTACGATGCATTCGACATCGTGAAAGAAAAGACCGGCAAGGAGCCCCTGGATGCTTTCTCCGAAGCTTTGGAGAACATCATGCCCAAGCTGGAAGTTAAGGCCCGCCGTGTTGGTGGTGCAAACTATCAGGTTCCTATGGAAGTACGTCCCGAGCGTCGTCAGACCCTTGGTCTGCGTTGGCTCACCGAGTACTCCAGAAAGAGAAATGAGAAGTATATGAGCGAGCGTTTGGCCGGCGAAATCATGGATGCTATCAATGAGACCGGCGGCGCTGTTAAGAAGCGTGACGATACTCATAAAATGGCAGAGGCTAACAGAGCATTTGCCCATTACAGATGGTAATCGCAGCGTAAGAAAGGAGAACTTATGCCTAGAGAATTTACACTGGATAAGTATCGTAATATCGGTATCATGGCACACATCGATGCCGGTAAAACGACTACTACTGAGCGTATCCTTTTCTACACCGGCAGAAGCCATAAGATCGGTGAAACACACGATGGCGATGCTACCATGGACTGGATGGAGCAAGAGCAGGAGCGTGGTATTACCATTACCTCCGCTGCTACCACCTGCCATTGGAAGGGTCATCGTCTGAACATCATCGATACCCCGGGTCACGTGGACTTTACCGTTGAGGTAGAGCGTTCCCTGCGTGTGTTGGACGGTTCTGTGACCGTTCTTTGCGCTAAGGGCGGCGTTGAGCCCCAGTCTGAGACCGTATGGCGTCAGGCGGATAAGTATCGTGTTCCCCGTATGGCATTCATCAATAAGATGGACATCATGGGTGCTGATTTCTATCGTGTTGTCGGCATGATGAAGGACCGTCTGAAGTGTAATGCTGTTCCCGTTCAGCTCCCCATCGGTTTTGAAGATACCTTCTGTGGTATCGTTGACCTGATCGAGATGAACGCTGAGGTCTATTATGACGATCAGGGTAAGGATTTCCGTGAGGAGCCCATCCCTGAAGATATGAAGGATAAGGCTCAGGAGTATCATGATGCTTTGGTTGAGGCTGTTGCTGAGACCGATGAGGAGCTCATGATGAAATACCTGGAAGGCGAGGAGATCACCAAGGATGAGATCCGTGCTGCGATCCGTAAAGCTACCATCGACAACACCATGGTTCCCGTTTGTTGCGGTACCGCTTATCGTAATAAGGGTGTTCAGATGCTGCTGGACAATATCGTTGCCTATATGCCTTCTCCTTTGGATATCCCTGCTATTAAGGGTATCGATGAGAATGAAGAAGAAATCGAGTGTCATGCAGATGATAAAGAGCCCTTTGCTGCTCTGGCATTTAAGATCATGACGGATCCCTTTGTTGGTAAGCTCTGCTTCTTCCGTGTTTATTCCGGTATGCTGAATGCCGGTAGCCATATTTACAATTCCACCAAAGCCTCTAAAGAGCGTATTGGCCGTATCGTTGCTATGCACGCCAACAACCGTCAGGAGATCACCGAGGTATTCACCGGTGATATCGCTGCTGCTGTTGGTCTGAAGAATGTCACCACCGGTGACACTCTGTGCGACGAGTCCCGTCCCGTAATCTTGGAGTCTATGGAATTCCCCGATCCCGTTATCCGTGTTGCAATCGAGCCCAAGACCAAGGCTTCCCAGGAGAAGATGGCCGTTGCTCTTGCCAAATTGGCAGAGGAAGATCCCACCTTCCGTACCTGGACCGATGAAGAAACCGGACAAACCATCATTGCCGGTATGGGTGAGCTCCACTTGGAGATCATCGTAGACCGTCTGTTGCGTGAGTTTAAGGTTGAGGCCAATGTCGGTGCTCCTCAGGTTGCTTATAAAGAGACCATTCGTGCTGCTTGTGCTTCCGATATGAAGTATGCTCGTCAGTCCGGTGGTAAGGGTCAGTACGGTCACGTTAAGATCCGTGTTGAGCCCAACGAATCCGGTAAGGGTTACGAATTCCTCAACGAAGTGGTGGGTGGTGCTATTCCCAAGGAATATATCCCCGCAGTCGATGCAGGTATTCAGGGTGCTATGCAGGCCGGTATCATGGCAGGATTCCCTGTTGTGGACCTGAAGGTTACCCTGTATGATGGTTCTTATCATGAGGTCGACTCCTCTGAAATGGCATTTAAGATTGCCGGTTCTATGGCTATTAAGGATGCGATGAAGAAGGGTAACCCCGTCCTGATGGAGCCCATCATGTCTGTCGTTGTTGTTACTCCCGAGGAGTACATGGGCGACGTTATTGGCGACTTAAACAGCCGCCGTGGTCAGGTGCAGGGTATGGAAGCCATCCCCGGTGCCCGCCAGATCGATGCTTTGGTTCCTCTGAGCGAGATGTTCGGTTATGCAACCGACCTGCGTAGTAAGACCCAGGGCCGTGGTCAATATACCATGCAGCCCCACTCTTATTTGGAGGTTCCCAAGAATATTGCTGAGAAGATTATCACTTCCCGTCAAAAGAGTGAATAATTATTAAAAAACTCTTGCAATATCTATTAATTTATATTAAAATAGGCTTATCAATTAACAAAATTAAGGAGGAAACTCAAAATGGCAAAGGCTAAATTTGAGAGAAACAAACCCCATGTAAACATTGGTACCATCGGTCACGTTGACCATGGTAAGACCACTCTGACCGCTGCTATCACCAAGGTGCTGTCTTTCAGAGGTCAGGCTTGTTATTCCGAGTATGGTGATATCGATAAGGCTCCCGAAGAGAGAGAAAGAGGTATTACCATTAATACTGCTCACGTTGAGTATGAGACCGACTCTCGTCACTATGCTCACGTTGACTGCCCGGGACATGCTGACTACGTTAAGAACATGATCACCGGTGCTGCTCAGATGGACGGTGCTATCCTGGTTGTATCCGCTGCTGATGGCCCCATGCCCCAGACCCGTGAGCACATCCTGCTCTCCCGTCAGGTAGGCGTGCCCAACATCGTTGTTTTCATGAACAAATGCGATCAGGTTGACGACGAAGAGTTGCTGGATCTGGTTGAGATGGAGATCCGTGATCTGCTGAACGAGTACGAGTTCCCCGGTGATGATATTCCCATCATCCGTGGTACCGCTCTGGGTGCTATCGAGTGTGCAAGCAACGATATCAACGATCCCGCTTATGCTCCCATCCTTGAACTGATGAACAACGTTGACGAGTATATCCCCACCCCTGAGAGAAAGGCTGATCAGCCCTTCTTGATGCCCGTTGAGGACGTGTTCACCATCACCGGTCGTGGTACTGTTGCTACCGGCCGTGTTGAGCGTGGCCAGCTGAAGCTCAATGAGGAAATCGAGATCGTTGGTTTGGCTGACGAGGCTCGCAAGACTGTTGTTACCGGTATCGAGATGTTCCGCAAGCTGCTGGATTATGCTGAGGCTGGTGATAACGTTGGTGCTCTGCTTCGTGGTGTAAACAGAACTGACATCAAGCGTGGTCAGGTTCTGGCTAAGCCCGGCTCCATCAACCCCCACACCAAGTTCAGAGGTCAGGTTTACGTTCTGACCAAGGACGAAGGTGGCCGTCATAGCCCCTTCTTCACCAACTATCGTCCTCAGTTCTATTTCAGAACTACCGACGTTACCGGTGTTATCACTCTGCCCGAAGGCGTAGATATGTGCAAGCCTGGCGACAACGTTGTTATGGACGTTGAGCTGATCACCCCCATCGCTATCGAAGAGGGTCTGCGCTTCGCTATCCGTGAGGGTGGCCGTACTGTTGGTTCCGGCGTTGTTACCGCTATCAACGAGTAAGATTTATAATTAGATACGATTCTTTGGGGCGGGGTGTGATTCCCCACCGGCGGTAAAGTCCGCAAGCGCCTTTGGCGCACGATCAGGTGAAATTCCTGAACCGACGGTATAGTCCGGATGTGAAAAGAATGTTGTATTTAGCAATGATATGCTCCATAGGTTCGCCTATGGAGCATATTTTTTTAGGAGTATATATGAAAAGTTTGAATGCTCGAAAAATTTCCATGCTGGCGATGCTCAGTGCCGTTTCCTTTTTGATGGTGTTGTTGGGACGATTGATTCCCGATGTGGCAGGCTTTTTAAGCTATGATCCAAAGGATGCCATTGTGGTTATTGCCGGATTTATCTATGGCCCCATAACCTCTGTGATCGTCTCTGTCATCGTTTCATTTATTGAAATGGTTACCATTTCCTCAACGGGGATCTATGGATTGATTATGAATGTTCTTTCCACCTGTTCCTTTGCGGTTCCCGCAGCGCTGGTTTATAAGAAGATGCGTACCATGAAGGGTGCGGTCTTGGGCTTGATCACCGGTGTGGTGTTTATGACCGGCTGTATGGTTCTTTGGAACTTTTTGATCACACCCTTTTATATGAAGGTGGATCGGAGCGTTGTTACCGGTATGCTGGCAACGGTATTTTTGCCCTTTAATCTGGTGAAAGGTGGCATCAATATGGGGTTGACCATGCTGCTGTATAAGCCTTTGACCACCGCCCTGCGAAAAGCTCGCATGATTCCGGAGGGCACCGGCACCGCAAGTAAAAAATCGGTGCAGCTGGGTTTTACTCTGGCGGCTTTGTTTGTTTTGGCAACCTTTGTTCTTCTCTTTTTGATTTTTACCAATGTCCTGTAAATTCCTATTGACAAATGGTTGGTTATAGAGTATCATATACCAGTAAATTCAATATCTTCTTATCAAGAGTGGCAGAGGGAACAGGCCCTGCGAAGCCCGACAACCTGCATTGGCAAGGTGTCAAATCCTGCGGAGAATTCTCCGAAAGATAAGTCTTTAATGCGCTCTTGATTGTAAGAGCGCATTTTTTTATGAAAGGATCGTTTAAAATGGGAAGAAACTACTTATTTACCTCTGAATCGGTGACCGAAGGCCATCCCGATAAGATTTGCGACCGTATTTCCGATAGCATTCTGGATGCCATTCTGGCTCAAGATCCCGAAGCTCGTGTGGCTTGCGAGACCACCGTTACCACCGGCACGGTTCATGTAATGGGGGAGATTACCACCACCGCTCAGGTGGATTATCAGAATATTGTTCGTGAGACCATCCGTGGCATCGGCTATGACCGTGCCAAATATGGTTTCGACTGTGACACCTGCGGCGTGCTGGTGACTTTGGATCGTCAGTCTCCCGATATTGCCATGGGCGTGGATCAGGCTTGGGAAGCCAAAGAAGGGGATGAGGATGCCTCTATGTCCACCGGCGCCGGTGATCAGGGCATGATGTTTGGCTACGCCTCCGATGAAACGGAGGAGTTGATGCCTTTGGCTATCTCTTTGGCGCATAAGCTGGCCAAGCAGTTGACCTTTGTTCGCAAAGAGGGCATTTTGGATTATCTGCGTCCCGACGGCAAAACTCAGGTCACCGTTGAATATGAAAATGACGTTCCCGTTCGGGTGGATACGGTAGTGGTATCTTCTCAGCATAGCCCCGATGTCCCCTTGGAAACCCTGCGTCGGGACATTTTGGATAAGGTCATTCGTCCCATTATCCCTGCTGAATTGCTGATCGATACCAAGTTCTATATCAACCCCACCGGCCGTTTTGTGGTGGGTGGCCCTCAGGGCGATAGCGGCCTCACCGGCAGAAAGATTATCGTGGATACCTATGGCGGTTACGGTCGCCATGGCGGTGGCGCTTTTTCCGGCAAGGATCCTACCAAGGGGGATCGCTCTGCCGCTTATGCGGCTCGCCATGTGGCGAAAAATGTCGTCAAGGCCGGTCTTGCCAAAAAGTGTGAGGTGGAACTAGCCTATGCCATTGGCGTGGCAAGCCCCGTATCCGTGTCGGTAGATACCTTCGGTACCGCCACCGTTTCCGAGGAAAAGATCCTGGAAGCAATTCATCATTTCTTTGATCTGCGCCCTGCCGCAATCATCAAGAATTTTGATCTTCGCCGTCCCATCTATGCCGATACTGCGGCATACGGTCATATGGGCCGTGAGGATCTGAACCTGCCTTGGGAGGATACTTCTATTGCAGAAAAGCTCCGTGAATATGTAGAATAAAGCACAGAATAAAAAGACTTCTCATAGTATATTATGAGAAGTCTTTTTGTTTGAGGTGTTCTATGTTGTTTCATACCTTTTGGGTGGTTGCCTCCCTTTTTGCAATTATCGGTGTTTTAGAGTGTGTATTGGAGCTGCTGGATTGGTTTTCTTTTCGACGCTTTCATGTGGCGGAATCTGCTGTTTTGAAAGTGACGCTCAAGGGGGAAGTGGCCAATGTGGAGTATTTGCTGAATACCCTTTGCCTAAAGGCAGAAAAAGCCGATATGGGGGATATTGAAACCGGATTGGAGATCGTGGATGGTGGGTTGACCGCCGAAACCGCAGCCCATATTCGGGCATATTGCGAAAAAAATCCATGGGTTATATTTACAGAACCTACCGAATGTGATAAAATAATATAGTTCAAATTATGTCGTAAAAAGGAGGTGTTCACCGTGGAAGAATTGCAGATCGAAGGGACTGTAGAAGAGGTTATTTATGAGAATGAAAGCACCGGCTATCGGGTCTTTTCCTTGGATTGTGAGGGTACCTTGGTGGTGGCGGTGGGCACCTGTGTATCTATTTTTGCCGGCGAACTGGTCAATGCGGTTGGAAACTGGGCAGAGCACGCCACCTATGGTCGCCAATTTGTTTGCTCTGAGATCGAAAAAAGCTTTCCCGGCGAGCTGGATGGGATCACGAAGTTTCTCACCAGTGGCGCTGTAAAGGGCATCGGCCCCGCCACCGCCCGTAAGATTGTGGAGCGGTTTGGGGAAGATAGCTTTGAGGTGATCGAAAATGAGCCCATGCTGCTAACGCAGATCAAGGGGATCACCAAAGATCGAGCCAAAAGCATTTCTGAAGCCTTTCGGCTGACCTTAGGCACTCGTGAAACCTTGATGGAACTCCATGAAATGGGCATTACGCCTGCCTTTGCTGTAAAAGTGGCAAGAGAATATGGGGCGCTGGCTCCTCAAATTGTGCGGGAAAACCCCTATCGCCTGTGGGAGGACATAGAGGGCTTTTCCTTTCAAAATGCCGATAATCTGGCTCTTTCCGCCGGTCTTGGCGCCGCCTCAGAATTAAGAGTGGGCTATTGTGTCAAATATATTCTTACTCATAATCTTCAAAATGGTCATTGCTTTTTGCCCAAATCCAAACTGTTGCCTTTGGGTGCTCAGTATGTGGATGTCAATGAAGAAGAGGTGGAGATCGCCGTTGAGAATATGTGCGAGCGTCATCAGTTAGAGCAAGCAATGATCAATGGTCAGGAGGTTATTTACCTGCCGGCTTATTATCGGGCAGAGACCAATATTGCCCAAAAACTCAAATTAATGCTCCAGTTCTCCCGCAAAGAGATTAAGGATATTGAAAATAAGATCAAAAAAAGCGAAAATGCTTTGGGGGTATTGTACCATGATGGTCAGCGTGAAGCCATCCGCACAGCGGTGGAAAACCGTGTGATGATGCTCACCGGCGGTCCCGGTACCGGTAAGACCACCACCCTTCGGGGCATGATCGCCCTTTTTGAAAACTTGAATTATCGAGTGGCGCTCTGCGCTCCCACCGGCCGTGCCGCCAAGCGGATGAGCCAGGTTTGTGACCGTAAGGCCAAAACCATCCATCGCTTGCTGGAGATCGAATCAGGCAGTAAGCAATTTGTGCATAATAGTTCCAATCCCTTGAAATGCGATGTGCTGATCGTGGATGAAATGTCTATGGTGGACACGCTGTTGTTTGAGGCCTTGCTGGCCGCCCTGCCGCTGACCTCCCGCCTGATCATGGTGGGGGATGCCGATCAGCTCCCCAGCGTGGGGGCAGGCAATGTTTTTTCGGATCTGTTGCGAAGCTATCGTATTCCCACCGTGGCGCTAACGAAGATCTTCCGCCAAGCCAAAAGCAGTATGATCATCCGTACGGCCCATCAGATCAATGACGGAGAGCGCCCTGCCTTGGAGAATAGCGATGATTTCTTCTTTATCCCCAAAAAGACCCCCCAGGCCACCTTGGAAGCAACGGTGGAAATGGTGGTCAACCGTATTCCTCGGCGCTATGGGTCGACGGTTATGGACGGGCTTCAGGTGATTATCCCCACCCGCAAGACCTTGACCGGTACGATTCATTTAAATGCCATTATCCGTGATCGGGTCAATCCTGATCAGCCGGATAAAAAAACGGTTCATTTTCGGGATCAGATCTTCCGTGAGGGGGATAAGGTGATGCAGATCCGCAATAATTATGATCTGCCTGTCGTAACCTCCGAGGGGCAGGATGAAGCCGGTGTCTTTAACGGCGATATCGGTATTATTGTGGGGATTTATCCTCGTGAAAAGCAGATGAAGGTGCAGTTTGAAGATCGAATCGCTACCTATAATTACGATCAGTTGGACGAGCTGGAACCTGCCTATGCCATCACCGTACATAAAAGTCAGGGCAGCGAATTTGATGCGGTGGTGCTGGTAGTAGGGGAGACCACACCCCTTTTGCAGTATCGTAATCTGCTGTATACAGCCGTCACCCGTGCCAAAAAACTGCTGGTTGTGATCGGTAGTCGTCAGGTTATCGATAATATGGTGGCCAATAATAAGCAAAAACGCCGTTATAGCGGCTTGAAATTCCTGCTCACATGAGATGGCTTGATTATATTTATCCGCCTCGTTGCCCCTTTTGCGGAAAAATCAATCATACCGGCTACCCTTGTGAGTCTTGCCTGGAGGCGGCAGAAGAGTTTACCGATCTGATCTGCAAGCGTTGCGGTGCCCCTCCGGAGTATTGTAAATGCACCAATCGGCTTTATGGGTTTACCCGCCACCTTTCCTGCTTTTCCTATAAAGCAGGTCCTCGGCAGCTGTTGCTGTCCTTTAAGGAGCGGAATAAGCCTCAGCTTGCTGTTTTTATGGCCCGCCGTATGGCGCATCATATTACCGCCCGTTATAAGATGCAGTTTGACGGGATCGCCTATGTCCCCCAAACCCGCCGCAGCGATCTGCGCCGTGGCTATTGTCCGGCTCGTCTTTTGGCGGAGCAACTGGGAGAACAGTTGAATCTGCCGGTGGTTTCGGCTTTGGTAAGGGTTAAGGGAAAGCAGCAAAAGTATCTGAGCGGCAATGCCCGCTGGGCTAATGCCAGACGCAGCTTTAAAGCCCTTCCTTCTGCAGATGTATACGGTCGAGTGCTCTTGATCGATGATCTTTTCACCACCGGCGCCACCTTGAACGCCTGTGCAGAGCATCTCAAAGAGGCCGGTGCAAAAGAGGTTTATGGTGTCACCTTCTGTATCGCTCTAAAAAAGAGTTGAATTTTATTTTAATTAAAGATATAATAAAGATTAGGAATATATTGTAAATTCGGAGGAAGTCAATGTTAGGACATGATATCGGTATCGATCTGGGTACCGCAACCATTTTAGTCTATATTAAGGGCAAAGGCGTTGTGCTCAAGGAGCCCAGCGTGGTGGCCATCGATAAAAATCATAATAAAGTTTTGGCTGTTGGGGAAGAGGCTCGCCGCATGGTTGGTCGTACCCCCGGCAATATCGTTGCCGTTCGCCCGCTGAAGGATGGCGTGATCTCTGATTATGAGGTCACCGAAAAGATGATCAAGTATTTCATCGCCAAGGCATCGAAAAATTCCTATTTCAAGCCTCGTGTCATCATCTGCGTTCCCTCCGGTGTCACTGAGGTGGAGGAGATGGCGGTAGAAGAGGCAGCCAAGAATGCCGGTGCTAAGTTTGTCTCCCTTATCGAAGAGCCTAAGGCGGCTGCCATCGGTGCAGGAATCGATATCAATAAGCCCAATGGCCATATTGTGGTAGATGTGGGCGGTGGTACTGCTGATATCGCTGTGCTTTCCTTGGGTGATGTGGTGCTGTCTGATTCGGTCAAGATGGCAGGCGATAAGTTTGATGAATCCATTATCCGCTATCTGAAAAAGAAATATAATCTGCTGGTAGGTGAGCGTACCGCCGAGGCCATCAAGGTGGAAATCGGCTGTGTGTATCCCCAGGAAGAGGTGCAGACCATGACCATCAAGGGCAGAAGCCTGCTGACCGGTCTGCCTCAATCCATTGAAATTCGTTCCGATGAGATTATGGAGCCTCTGCAGGAATGCGCAATCGCCATTGTGGATGCCCTTCATAATGTGCTGGAGCGTACTCCTCCCGAGTTGGTTGGCGATATCTATGAAAACGGCGTCTGCATGACCGGCGGTGGCGCTCTGATTCGTGGCTTTGATGTGTTGATCTCTCAAAAAATCGGCATTAAAGCTTATGTGGCAGAGGATGCTGTTTCCTGCGTTGCCATCGGTACCGGAAAAGCCTTAGATTATCTGGATAAAATGGAAGCCGCTGCCCAGCGCAACACCCGCCGCTTCCGCAATTATTAAAGAAAAAGCCGCCGTTTCATCAATGGCGGCTTTTCCTGCATATAGGAGTTTTAAAAAAATGAAGAAATTTCTATCCATCGGAATCACCCTGGTGATCGCAGTGTCCGCTCTGCTGCTCTGCGCTTTTTCCACAAGCGCCGCAACAGCAGATGGCTTGACTTATATTATCTCCAATGGCGAAGTTACCATCATCGATTGCAATACCTCTGCCCCCGGCGCTTTGGAGATCCCCGCCACCCTCGGCGGCTGCCCCGTCACCACCATCGACAGGTATGCCTTTTTGGATTGCACCGGTCTGACCTCGGTAACCATCCCTGATAGCGTCACCACCATTGGCGAGTATGCCTTTTATGGTTGCACCGGTCTGACCTCGGTGACTATCGGTAATAGCGTCGCCACCATCGGCGAGGATGCCTTTTCTGGTTGCACCGGTCTGACCTCGGTGACTATCGGTAATAGCGTTACCACCATTGGCGAGGATGCCTTTTATCGTTGTACCGGTCTGACCTCTATCACCATCCCCGATAGCGTTACCACCATCGGCGATATGGCTTTTTACAATTGCACCGGTCTGACCTCGGTGACCATCGGTAATGGTGTCACCACCATCGGCGAGGAGGCCTTTACTGGTTGTACAGGTCTGACTGCGATCCATGTAGATGAAAATAATGCGGGTTTTATATCTGAAAATGGGGTTTTATTTAATAAAAGTAAAACCACATTGATTTGTTATCCTGCAGGAAAGAGCGGCGCTTATGTGATCCCCGATAGCGTCACCACCATCGGCGAGGAGGCCTTTAGGGGTTGTACCGGTCTGACCTCGGTGACTATCGGTAATAGCGTCATCACCATCGGCTATATGGCTTTTTACAATTGTACCGGTCTGACCGAAATGACCCTTCCTTTTGTGGGAAACACCCTGAATGGAACCGGCAATACCCATTTTGGGTATATCTTCGGTGCATCCTCTTATTCTTATAATGATGATTATGTTCCTGCTTCCTTGAAAACGGTAGTGATCACCAACGCGACCACCATCGGCGATAGGGCTTTTTACAATTGCACCGGTCTGACTTCCGTGACCATCCCCAATAGCGTCACCACCATCGGCTATATGGCTTTTTACAATT
>JAZQFD010000012.1:0-11139 GCA_045539335.1 Eubacteriales bacterium | reverse complement strand
CCAGCCAGTTTTTGCCGAAAAGGGCATAATCGCCGAAGTTGGTGCCTTCCTCAATGCCTCTTAAAGATCCTCTGCAGATCCGCTTGCCCAGCAAAATAACGGTTTTTGCTTCGGGGAAAATAGAAAAGGGGTTGTGCTGATTGTCTACCTCGGCAAAGCGGGAACGGTCGGCAAAGCCGATGAGATCCACCCCATCTGCTTTGGCAAATTGCTGAATTTTGGTCTTCAATTCTTTCATAACACGTCTCCTGTTGTTTTTTTCTCCATTATGCGCCGAAAAAGGGGAAAAGAACACCCAAATTATAATCAAAAAGGTGGATTATTTAACGGTTGAATTCCTAAAAATATCTGATATAATAATGTTGAGGTGGATAAAATGCTATATAACGGGGAAAATCCCATCCTCCGCATTACGGGGGTGGAGCATATGGTATGGAGCGGGGGTACCTTTCAGGTGAAGCCCCGAGAGTATTCGGCGCTGGCCTTTCGCATTGGGGGCAGTGCCACCATCCATAGCAAGGGAAACTGCTATGAGATCCGCACCAATGATATTTTGTACCTTCCCCAGAATATGGGGTATGCGGCAGAGTACACCGATACCGAGATGCTGGTCATTCATTTTGTGACCGCTGGAGACGATGGAGAACTCGAAATCTATCCCTTTCAAAATGGAGAGGAGATCTATAAGCGGTTTTTAAGGGCCCATTCTCTTTGGGCGCAAAAGGAGCCGGGGTATGAGGTCTATACCATGGCTCAGCTTTATACCATTTTGGGAATGCTTCTGGAGAGGGAGACCAAAACCAATCTGCCGGAGCACTTTTTAAAGGCAGTTTCTTTTATGAATGCGAATTATAAGAGCAATCCTCTCAGCGTGGATCAGATCTGCGGGCAGGCGGGGATCAGCGCCACCGTCTTTCGGCAGTTGTTTCGCAAGCATTATCAGAAAACGCCGGTGGAGTATATTACCGACCTGCGGCTGGATTATGCCCGCAATCTGATCTCCGGCGGACTTTCCATTGAAAATGCCGCCTATGAAAGCGGGTTCAACGATCCTAAATATTTTGCTCGGGTGGTCAAAAAACGCTTTGGCTGCACCCCCCGGGACCTGAAAACCTATGGAAAATAAAAAGGGACTGTAAAAAAGTCCGGAACGCAAAAAGCAAAAAAGAATAAGAAAAAACACAGTCTTATGAAAAAGTACACCCCTTCGCATTCATCCGTGCCTCTTTTCCTTTGAAAGGAGATTGAAAAATAAAGAGCTGCTATACTGTCACTTGAAAAACCAGCGGACAGATCGGCATCAATACCTGGTCAAACCAGGAGATTTCCCATTACAACAAGATCGCAAAAAACTTAAAATCATTTTTGCACCTATGAAAGCAACTGGAATCGTTCGTAGAATAGGGAAATGAGGTATGATATAATACTAAGAGTTAAAAGGCCTCATAAACACTATTGTTAAAAATCTTCTTTTATAGTATAATAGGGTACAATCTAATTGGAATGGTGGGTTGAAGATTGATTGATATATCGAAATTAAACGATGAATATATATCCAAACTTGCCGGTGCTTACTTACACGCCGCTTTTGTTTTTGGTGCAGAACCAATGGAAGCCTCTGAAGCGAAGCAACGAAAAATAAGAAAGTGGATAAGCAACCAATACATAGACCTGGTGCACGAGCTGTCGGAGGAAGCAGATGTCTTTTCAAAAGTAAACAGCGACAAAGATGTGCTTCTGTTATTGAAAGAGTGTGTAGATTTAGGCAAATCAATAGCGAAAGAAAAAGAAAATAAATTCGAAGTAGATTTCGCTGTGGTTGATAAGGCGGCAAAATCAGCGCTTAAGAAACTGTTTGAGTTAGAGTTTTGGCCGGAAATAAAAGCTGTTGGTGGCGATATAAAAATCATCACAGACGATACCCCCGCTTTTAGAAGAATCCTTACTCTTAAAAATGTAGATGCAGTCCCGGTGGGTAAAGAGGGATACTATTGTCAAAATCTTGGACTGGTTCTCAAACAGGAGCAAAACAGATTTTGTTTTTATGGAGAATTGGAAGATCCTGTTGAAGAATTGGCAATACCCTTTGCCTTGACTTTTGAAAATGCCGAAGCAGAAGTTGAAATATATAATTCTTGTCATAATATGACCTTTTGGGAAAATCCTTGGGATTTCCTACGCACAATTAGTTTTGCAATTGGCATGAAAGCAGATTTACCGGGAGATTATTGCAACGCAAAAGAAAAAGAATTGTTACCGCTTGTTAAAGAGATTGTTGCACTTGAATATTGGATGGATCTTCCTGAACAAGAGTTATTTTCGTTTGGCGAACTGAAAAAATCGGCTCGCCAATATGGTTACAATAAGGCGGAAATACTGCTCGGCAAATTGGAAACAATAAAACCCGGTGATAATGCGTTTTATAAAACTGTAAAAAAATTGATGGCGATTCTCTGCCAAAAACAGTGTGAGCCTTTATGGAGAGAAATTTATAATAGAATAGCAGGATCACAAACCGAATATCCAAATAAAGTGGATTCTTTGTGTGATAAAGACTTGCTTAAAAGCGTTCGCAATGATATTCAAGCTCTTATGGAGTCCAAAGGCTATATTGGCACATATCCCGATTTTGTTAAGGATGGGGTTTTGAATGGTATCCATTTAGAACACTCATATAATATGACCTATTTCGTGGGTATGGAAAAGAGAGCACAATACCATATTCATTGTTATGAATCCTTTGAAGAAAACGATTATCTGACGATACAATTCCTTTGCGGAACGGCGTTTTTTAAAAAAAGCGAAGCCGAAATGGATGTAGATGTATATGATTGTTTATTTAATGCAAAAGGCAGACGCTTGTTTCATACAGTGCATCATTATATTCCATTACAAACGGAGGATGATACCGAAGCAGACCATTTAGAAACTACCATTTCGATTGCAGTTAAAAAAGCAGAATGTATTCAATTGACTAAAGCGGAACAAAAAGAGTATCACGGCAAAATGATTCCAGGATGGGGAATGTTTTGGTGGATATTTTTGATTGCCGGCGGTATGTTCGGCATCGCTATGACGCTAATTATGATGCTTCTATGTATAATAACAACAGCTGCATTTGGGCTTTTTTCCAGCATTCCTGAAATGCTGAAAGAATTGCCTTGGGGGCTACTCTTGGCTATTGGGTGGATTGGCTTCGGCGGAGCAATGGGCGTCGTTGAAGTACTCGCACATAGAAAGTAAAGTATCAGGTATAAAAGCAACAGGTGTTGTGAGAAGAATTGAGGAATGCGTTATTCAAGGGTTTCGGCGGTTTTTATACATAGCAAAAGCGAGGGGGAATTCCCCTCGCTTTTTTGAATCGATGATTATTCCGAAATGTCTTTTTCGTGAAGAACCACGCCGTTATTCTTTAGTTTTTCTTGCAGCTTTGAAACGTCAAGAGTAGAAAAATCATCCGTCATCGCCGCAAACGGCAACGTGGTAATGTTTCATCATATCCACCTTGTTTTGTACAAATTTTATTTATTATATCAATTTTATGTGGAAAAGTAAACCTTGAAAAAAGGTTGAAGGATAAAAAAGGATATGCTATACTGTCTCTTGTAAAAAAGACAGGGAGGTGCCCGATGATCCATATCGAAGATGGAAAAGCAAAAAAACAGTTTATTTGCAGCGATGTCAAAAAGAATGTTTTTTTAATTGGCGACTCCATTCGCTTGGGGTATTGCGCTTCGGTGCGTGAAGCATTATCCGATGTTGCCCAGGTTTTTTATGTTGCCGAAAACTGCCGCAACACCCAATATGTTATCACAAGCCTTAACAGCTGGGTAAATATGTTCAGCGACCCGACCCGTGTGGATTTGGTGCAGTTTAATTGCGGTCATTGGGATATCGCACATTGGCGTGGGGGAGCCTTTTCCCTTACAAGCGAAACGGAATATGAACGGAATTTACAAATCATTATGGATATGATATCCCAGGCGTTTCCCAACGCTAAAATCGTATTTGCCACCACCACAACGATGAACCCCAGCGGACAGCTGGGTATCAATCCCCGGTCAAACCAGGAGATTTTCCGTTACAACGAGATTGCAAAAGCCGTGGCAAGTAAGAATCACATCGCCGTCGACGATCTTTTTGCCCTCACAAAGGATTGGGATCGCTCCTGCTACAAAGACTATTGTCATTTCACCGCCGAAGCCAGTGCCGTGCTTGGCCAAAGGGTTGCAACCGCTTTAAAATCGCAGTTGTGTCTTTAAAAAGGCATTGCGGAGCATATAAATTTCATCGAAAAAAGGAGTTGTAAAACATCGTTGGATTTTTACAGCTCCTTTTGGTATAGAAAAGGAAAATTGATAAGATTCCGGCAAAACTTGACCGGAATAATAACGCATGTTATAATGATTGAAACAGTAGACGCAAATGGAACCGATCGTCGGCAAAGGGAAGGCCGGTTCCGGTTGTCTTTATATTAGTAATATTAGGGTGTATGATAAGCTGATGAAAAAACAACAGATTGGGATATCTACAACACATATTATATTGCTGAGTTTTTTAATTGTCATATTGCTCGGCGCATTGTTGCTTTGGCTCCCCATAAGCTCGTCCGATGGGAACCCGGTTTCTTTTTTAGATGCGCTTTTCACCGCAACCACTTCCACCTGCGTTACGGGCTTGGTGGTGGTGCCCACCGTTTCCTCTTGGAGTGTTTTCGGGCAGGTTGTGATTCTAATATTGATTCAGATCGGCGGTCTTGGCGTTATCACCATTATGTCAGGGCTGATGATCCTTTTGCACAAGAAAATGGGGATCGGAGACCGATTGCTTTTGCAAGATGCATTTAATCTGAATTCACTTTCGGGGCTTGTCCGGTTCGTAAAAAAGGTTGTAGGCGGAACACTTATCATAGAAGGGATCGGTGCTCTGCTTTATATGACGGTTTTTATACCTGAGTTCGGTGCAAAAGGAATATGGATAGCGGTATTTACTTCGGTTTCCGCCTTTTGTAATGCAGGCATTGATATTATTGCTCAAAACAGCCTTTGCGATTATGCGCTTAATCCCCTGATCAATATCGTTACCTGTGCACTGATCATTCTGGGCGGTATCGGCTATATTGTTTGGTGGGATGTACTCCGGGTACTGAAAAATGCACGAACGAAGAAGGTGAAATTTTTCAGAGATCTTACCCTGCACAGTAAAATCGCTATTGCGGCAACGTTAATTTTGATTTTTGTGGGCGCAGTCTTCATTTTTGCCTTTGAATACAACAATCCGCAAACAATGGGAGATTATACTTTGCTTCAAAAAATAGAAGTGTCCCTGTTTCAATCGGTTACAACAAGGACTGCCGGTTTTGCCACCGTGCCGCAAGAAAATCTTACCAATGCAAGTGCTATCGTATGTTTGCTGTTGATGTTTATCGGCGGTTCACCCGTTGGCACAGCCGGAGGCATCAAAACGGTGACATTTGCTGTTATTATTTTGGCAGCGATTGCCTCTATTCGTAATAAAGAGGATACCGAGGTGTTTGGCAGACGGCTCACAAGGCAGGCAGTCAGCAAAGCGGTTGCCGTTACCGGTATGTCCTTTATTATTATGTTTACTTCAACGGTTTTGCTCTCTGCGGTAACGGATGCAAACGCACTGGATATTGTTTATGAAACGGTTAGTGCTACTGCGACCGTAGGTCTTACAAGAAATCTTACGGGATCTCTCGGTCCTGTTGGTAAGCTTATCATTATCATAACGATGTATCTTGGCAGAGTAGGCCCGATATCGCTCGCCGTTGCCTTTAAGAGAAACAAGGATAATCAAAATATCGTAAGAAACCCCATCGAAGAAATTAGTGTGGGATAAGAAGGGATAAATTATATGAGCATCAATAAAACCTATGCCGTATTAGGTCTCGGCAGATACGGAAAAGCTGTTGCAGAAGAGCTTGTAAAGAATGGTGCAGAGGTGTTGGCGGTTGACATTGATCAAAACAATGTCAATAATGCAATTGAAACCATACCCGTTTGCAAATGCGCTGATATTACCGAGCCGGAAGCAATGAAAAGACTGGGTATATCCAATATCGACATTGTTATTGTTGCGATGGCAAGCAATCTTGAAGCCAGCGTTATGGCGGTAACGCTTTGTAAAGAATCCGGTGTGCCCACCGTTATTGTGAAATGTGGCAATGAAATGCACCAAAAGATTTTAAGCCGTGTGGGTGCTGACCGGGTGATCATCCCCGAAAAAGAATCGGGAACAAGGCTTGCCAGAAACCTGCTTACATCCGGCTTTTCGGAAATGATCGAGCTTTCCGATGAGGTATCGATGGTCGAAATCGACGTAAGAGAAGAGTGGGTCGGAAAAACCCTGATCGAACTGAGCCTTCGCAAAAAGTATTCCATTAACGTGGTTGCAATACGAAGCGGCGATAAGATCAACACAACGGTTGATCCGGCGCTCCCCCTTGAAAAAGGAATGCAGCTGATCGTTATTGCTAATACCCTAAAATTGCAAAAATTGAAATAATGCGGTGAATGTATGAAAGAACATAAGAAAAAACTGATTGCACCGATTATAGTAACCGCTATTATGGTTTTGTATTACATTGCTTACTTTGGCTTTTTAATATCACTGATAGATGGCATTTGGAAATGGCTTTTATGTATTATCCCACTTGCCTTTACTGCTGTTATGCTTAAAGTTTGCATAGAAAGAATGAATGAAATAAAGAAAGGGGAAGAAGATGATCTTAGTAAATACTGATTACATCAGCGGCAAAGAACTCGAAATGTTAGGTCTTGTAAAAGGAAGCACTATTCAGTCAAAGCATATCGGAAAGGATATCTCCCAAAGCTTTAAGACCTTAGTCGGCGGAGAACTTAAATCCTATAATGAAATGATGAACGAAGCACGTGCTCTTGCTACCAAGAGAATGGTCGCAGAAGCTGAAGAACTGGGTGCAGATGCTATTGTTAATATTCGCTATGCCTCATCTGCTATTTTGCAAGGCGCAGCCGAAGTGATTGCATACGGTACAGCGGTTAAGTTCATTGAAAAATAATCTGTTTTGAAAAAAGATTTGTTTTTTGAAAGGGGCGATGACAAATTAAGTCATCGCCCTCTTCATATATCAATTTAAAAATTTAAAACAATTGGAAAATCTACTCATGGTTTCTACAAATAGTGTGATAAACCCTTATAAACACTGAGCTTTTGGGTAATTTTTAAAGAAAAATTTTGACAAAAAACGGCGTGTTTTGACCTATACATAGCAAAAGCGTGGGGAAGTTCCCCTCGGTTTTATAGTTTTATATCAGTTTCTTTTTCACTTTACAACTTTCGATTATTTGAAGAATTGTGAAAATTATATATACAACTAGGCTTACTGTGCTTAATATACCCAATATATGCACGGCGGTGCTGTTGTTAATCAACCCAAAAAAGACATACGCCGGGCCCACGTCGCCCCCGTCCGGGAAAAAGGCATACATCAGCACATAGGTTATATATGTAATCGAAGTGTATGCTCTTAATTTTGCAGAATAAATTAAGTTCGGTAGCGCTATTGCGTTTGTAGCGGCAAATATAACAGGATGAACAAACGGGACTGTAAGCCAAGTCAAAAGTACTCTATACCAACCCATGTTGAATATCCATGATGCGGCTACTATTAAAATACACAGTATCATCGTAACATAATATACTATTGTTTGGGGCTGTTTCAGTTTTATCAGCCTCAATAAAAGACGGACAAGACAAATAACGCCAAATACAAACCCGCCTATAATAGCTAACAGAATAAAAATGCCAATTGCTTTTATCAGTAGTCCGGATAATTGAAAGTCCATAATTTCACCGCCTTTAATTTATTATATCATATTTAATTTCAAAAGTAAATTCGTTCAGTATAAATCCCCCCCAATTACAAATAATAGTATCACAATTTGGTTTTTAAGGAGAAATGTATATGTGAAAGCAACTGGAATTGTTCGTAGAATAGAGGAGTGCCCTATTGAACACAAGGGTGTCAAAACAGGTTTTCGGCGGTTTTATACATAGCAAAAAGCGAGGTGAATTTCACCTCGCTTTTGTCGTTATTTGTATTTTTGAAAACGGTCTTTTCTTTATTGCAAAGATGGGATCAATTTAACAAATTTATAATAATATTTTGACTTGATCTGGAGGTCTCCGATGGCTAAATTACTTCTGCACGGTCTTTCAATAAATCCTTAACATATTCACAATACCCCATTCGTATCGAATCGCCGATTAATAATATCTGTTTCATATACAATATGCTCCCGATTAGAACTTATAATCAGCTAAAGCTGCTTCGCTATCGCAATCAAAATCACAAATCGGTTCTTCAATAAAAGGTAGATTAAAACCTAGACCTCTTAAATCTGCAACTTTATCCTTTATTTCTGCATCGTAAAGTTTCCAAATTACTCTGAGGCCCGTGGTGGAAGTGCGGCCGTTGGTTACGGGAGTTTCTCCACTTAAAATGCAAGAAACAAAGTGTGCAATTTCTCCGTCAGTACGTTTTCCCGAAGAGTTACTCTTTTCCCACAAAACCGAGTTCAACCGTTTTTCATCATCGTAACCATATCTTTTAATAAGCATAATTTTTCCGCTGTTTTCACCACCGGTGGAATAAGAAAGAGTTCCGTCTGTTCCGTAGATTTCCATTTTGTAAGGATGTGTGGTTCCTCTTGCACCCCAGGTGCCTGTATGATATCCTACCGCACCATTTTCAAAACGAACAACAGTATGACTGGTTCCTTCTCTATCCATCCAAGGTGTTCCATGGTTCGTGCCCAAATGAGTTCCTTTAACGGGGTTACCGAGGAACCACAGCATAATATCAATATAGTGGCATCCGTGGCTGAAGGTCTGACCACCACCAAGACCCGAGCAGGTCATCCAGGTTCCTCTTGTATCACGAGACGGATTATAATGGTCGGTGTATATTGTCATCTGAAACACGTCTCCGATCATACCGGAGTCCATATATTCTTTCATTTTTAAGGTTTCTTCCCAAAAGCGAACCGGGTAGGCAGTCATCAGCGTTACCCCTTGCTCTTCAGCTAATTTGGTCAGCTCAAGGCACTGCCACTCTTTAACGCAAAGTGGCTTTTCCATCAAAACATGCTTTTTGTGTTCAATAAAGAATTTTCCAACTGGATAGTGGAGCTGATGAGGAAGGGCTATGAGCACGGCATCTACGTCATTTAAAATATTTTGATAATCGGTGTCAAACCGCTTGGCACTTAGTATCTCTTTTGTACGTTCTGCTCTTTCTCGATTGAGGTCGCAGGTCACAGTGATCTCCAAATTGTCTTTCAACACTTCAAAAGAATTTAAATGTTGTCCCGTCATATTGCCGCAACCGATAATACCTAATCTTATCATAATAAACCTCCAATTGACAAATACTGTCTTGTAATATATGCTAATTATATCGATATTCTCTGTAATATTCAATGTTTTATATCACTTATTACCTACACAATTCTGCTTGGAGGAAGGCTATGATAAACAATATTTTAAGTGCATATTATTTTAATCCTCTTAAACCAAAAAATATGCCCTGGAATGAAACAATCAAAGCATATACCATACATTGGGTGGTTAAGGGAACAATTAATTTTGAAATTGATTCCGAAAAAACACATCTTTGCTCCGGTCAAATTGTGATTTGCCCTCCCGGTAGTGATGTCACAATGGACTTTGATAAAGTTACCGAGGTTATATATTCAGTTGCGACATTTGAAGGTGATATTTCTTTTTTAAAAGAAATTCCTTTCGGAAAGCCGATCATTCTTTCAACGGTCGAAAGTGAGCTATTATTACAGTTTTTTTATACCGCAACTCAGTATTATAGGGAAGGAGTTGCAGAGCCGGATTTAGAATCGGTAAGGCGATACGCCGTATCACTATTGGAGACGTTTTTGTTAAGAATTAATATTAAAAACAGTAAATTTGAAAGGATGCTTTTTAAACAAACAAGCAAAACGGCAACACAGGCAAACGACCAAAAAATAACCTTTGAAATAAAACAATATTTAGCAGAGCATCTTTTGGAAACGGTTTCTTTAACAGTTTTATCGGAAGAACTTGGAATTAGTGTTAATACAGCAATGCATATATTCAAAAATAACGTTGGAATGGGAATTATAGCCTATTTCAACAAATTGAAGATTGAAAAGGCAATGCATCTGATTGATGAAGGTGAGCTGTCTTTTCGTACCATCTCGGAACGGTTGGGTTTTGAGTCACCGGAATACTTTTCACGTGTGTTCAAAAAGCAAACGGGTATGACTCCCACAGAATACGCAAAGCAACAAAGTAAATGGAGCGGATGCTTGGCTAGTCTTTTTATGTAAAACTAATTTTAAAAGTAAACTCAAGCGGTATAAATCTCCACAAATACCAACAACACAATTTGGTTTTTAAGGAGAAATGTATATATGAAAGCAACAGGTATTGTTCGTAGAATCGATGCTCGTGTTATAATAACACAAAAGTGCGATAAAGCCACATAAACACTGGGTTTTCAGGCGATTTTCAAAGAAAAATTTTTGACGAAAAACAGCACATTTTGACCGATACATAGCAAAAGCGAGGTGATTTCACCTCGCTTTTATGGTATTACATTAGTTTCTTTTTCACTTTATCACTTTCGATTATTTGAAGAATTGTAAAAACTATATACGCAACCAGGCTTACTGTGCTTAATACACCCAATATATGCACGGCGGTGCTGTTGTTAATCAACCCAAAAAAGACATACGCCGAGCCTATGTCACCACCGTCCGGGAAAAAGGCATACATAAGTACGTAGGTTATATAAGTAGTTAATGTGTATGCTCTTAATTTTGCAGAATAAATTAAGTTTGGTAGTACCTTACCATTTATAACGGCAAATATAATCGGATGAACAAACGGAACTGTAAGCCAAGTCAAAATCACCCTATACCAACCCATGTTTAATATCCATGATGCAGCTACTATTAAAATACACAGTATCATAATAACATAGTATGTTATTATTCGGGGTTGTTTTAGTTTTATTATTTTTAATAAAAGCCGAATAAGGAAAACAATTCCAAACACAAACCCGCCAATAATAGCTAA